>NZ_JBIGHY010000019.1:0-50256 GCF_043555865.1 Pelomonas dachongensis | reverse complement strand
ATTCCCCACGACGATCACCACAGATCGCCGTCGACCCGCACCCAGCACGCAAACAGCCCTTTACAGAGCTTGGAGCGGAACCGCCATCTCACCGCCGAATAGAAGCGGATCCTGATCGCCGTTCACAAGCGGAAATCCCGACTGCTCGTTTCCAGTTCGCCCAGCAGTGGTGTGAGGTCCTCAAGGCTTCTGGCGATCAGGCTGCAGGCATCGCCTTGTCGCTGCCACCGACCCTGCACGGCCAGCAGCCGAGACTGCAGCAACTCCTTGGGCTGGTCTTGACGAACGCTGGGCCAGACGATGACCTGCACGTTGCCGGTCTCGTCCTCGAGGCTGACGAAGACCACGCCCTTGGCGGTTTCGGGTTGCTGGCGCAGGGTGACGATGCCGCAGTAGTCCACGGTCTCCCCGTCATCCGTGAGCGACAGCTCCTCGGCGGTCAGGAATCGCCGCTCATCGAGTCGGTGGCGAAGCAGCTGTAGCGGATGGCTGCGTAGCGTCAGCCCGAGCGTGCGGTAGTCCCAGATCACCTCTTCACCTTCTGCTGCGGCCGCGAGTTCCAGGACGGGTTCGTCAACCGGTGCGTCGCGCAGCAGCTCCGGCGGCCGGCGCAGTGCGGCGGCGTCCCAGACCTGCTGTCGGCGATGGCCGCTGAGGCTGCGCAGCGCGTCGCTCGCTGCGAGCTGCTGCATGTCCAGGTGCTCAAGCCTCGCCAGACGCGCCAGTTCCTCGGCGCTCTCGAAGAAGGTGCCAGCACGGGCAGCGGTGATGCGGTCGGCGGACGCTTCCTTGAATCCCTTCACGAGCCGCAGGCCCAGCCGGACGGCGGGCTGATGCTCGATGTTCTCCAGCGTGCAGTCCCAGTCGCTGTGCAGCACGTCGATGGGCCGCACGTCAACGCCGTGTCGCTTGGCGTCCTGCACCAGTTGGCTGGGTGAATAGAACCCCATGGGCTGTGAGTTCAGGATTGCGCACAGGAACTCGGCCGGGTGATGGCACTTCACCCAGCAGGACGCATAGACCAGGATCGCGAAGCTGGCTGCGTGGCTCTCTGGGAAGCCATAGCTGCTGAAGCCTTTCATCTGCTCGAAGACGTTGCGTGCGAACGCGTCGGTATAGCCGCGCTCCAGCATGCCCTGGATGATCCGCGGCTCGTACTTGTCCAGGCTCCCCGTGCGACGCCAGGCCGCCATCGCACGACGCAGCCCATCGGCCTCGCCGGGCGTGAAGCCCGCGCAGAGGATGGCCAGCTGCATGCACTGTTCCTGGAACAGCGGCACGCCCAATGTTCGTCCCAGGGCCTTCTCGATCTCGGGGCTGGGATAGCTCACGGGCACGCGACCACTGCGGCGATCCAGGTACGGGTGCACCGAGCCGCCCTGGATGGGGCCGGGCCTCACGATGGCCACCTGCACGACCAGGTCATAGAAGCGGCGTGGGCGGTGCCGGGGCAGCATGCTCATCTGCGCGCGGCTCTCCACCTGGAACGTGCCGACGGTGTCGGCCCGGCAGATCATGTCGTAGGTGACCGGATCCTCGGCGGGGATGTCCTGCATCTCCATCATGTGGCCCTTGCGTTGCCCGATCAGGTCCAACGCCTTGCGCAAGGCCGTCAACATGCCCAGGGCCAGCACATCGACTTTGAGCAGGCCCATCAGGTCCAGGTCGTCCTTGTCCCACTGGATGATGCTGCGATCCGGCATGGCAGCGTTTTCGATGGGCACCAGCCGGCTCAACGGCCCGTTGGTCAGCACGAAGCCGCCGGTGTGCTGTCCGAGGTGACGCGGGAAGGACAGCAACTGGCCCGTCAACTCGCGCAGTTGACGCACCAGCAGGCTGTCCTTGTTCAGTCCAGCCTCGGTGATGAGTTCGTCGTTGAGATCCAGCTCCCAGGCGCTGGTGCCGCTGCGCAGCACCTCCATGGCTTCGTCGGCAATGCCGAGTGCCTTGCCGACATCGCGCAGCGTGCTGCGCGGCCGGTAGCTCGCGACGGTGGCTGTCAGCGCCGCGCGATCGCGTCCGTACTTGCGGTAGAGGTACTGGATGACCTCCTCGCGCCGCTCGTGCTCGAAGTCCACATCGATGTCTGGCGGCTCACCGCGTTCCTTGCTGATGAAGCGTTCGAACAGCATCGAGCTGCGCAGCGGATCCACCTCGGTCACTCCCGCGCAGTAGCAGACGACGGAGTTGGCGGCCGAACCTCGGCCCTGGCAGAGGATGCCGCGGCTGCGCGCGAACGCGACGATGTCGTAGACCGTGAGGAAGTAGTGCTCGTACTGCATCTCGGCGATCAGGGCCAGCTCATGCTCGATCTGGGTCTGGGCCTCCGCGGGGATGCCGCTGGGCCAGCGCCGGCCGGCTCCCTCATACACGATGCGCCGAAGGTAGGTCGTTGGCGTCTCGCCCGCAGGCACGACCTCGTCGGGGTACTGGTATTTCAGCTCATCGAGGCTGAAGTCGCAGCGATCGGCAACGCGCAGGGTCTCCAGCATCAGCTCGGGCGGGCAGCGCTCTGCAATGCGCCGGCGCGTGCGCAGGTGCTGCTCGGCGTTCTGGCGCAGCTTCAGCCCGCATGCCGTGATCGGCATGCGCAGCCGGGTGGCAGTGAGCACGTCCTGCAGCGGCTTGCGTGAGCGCACATGCATGTGCACGTCGCCGACCGCGACGATGGGCACGGCCGTGAGTTCGCTGCATTCACGCAGCTTGTGAAGCTGCACCTCGTCGTCAAGACGACGCAACTGCTCCCACCCCAGCCAGCAGCAGCCTGTCCAGTGCCGCAGCAGCCACCGCGCGATGACCTCCATCTGTTCCAGGGTGCAGCGCCGGTCCGGCACCGCGATGACGACGCAGTCGGCGAGCGTGCGGCTGTCGATCTCGGCCAGATCCAGGTAGTAGCTGCCCTTCTCGGAGCGGCGGCGCAGGTGCGTGATGAACTCGCACAGGTTGCCGTAGCCGTTGCGGTTGGTGGCCAGCACGACGAAGCTGAACGGCGTGTCCGAGCGCACCTCGAACTGCGAGCCCACCAGCAGCTTGATGCCGGCCTCCTTGGAGGCCGTGTGCGCCCGCACGATGCCGGCCATGCTGCACTCGTCGGCAATCGCAATGGCGGCATAGCCCAGCGCCTTGGCGCGCTGCACCAGCTCCTCGGGCTTGCTGGCGCCGCGCAGGAAGGTGAAGTTCGAGACGCAGCGCAGCTCGGCATAGGGCGGGATCATGGCCGGACCTCACCCGAAGATGCCGTGCAGGAACCAGCCGACACCATCGTCCAGCTTGGCCTGGAAGATCCACAGCAGGCCGGCATGGCGGGACTCTGCGAGCCAGTAGTCGCGCATCACGAGGCGCCCGGACCCGGCCGCCTCGTCGCGGTCCCACCAGCCGCCTTCGACGCATTGCGGCCCGGCCAGCAGTTGGAGCTCGCCCTGATAAACGGGGCGGTGGTTGCGAACACTGAGCTTCAGCGGCTCCCTCAGCACCCACGTCGGCTGGGGTAGATCGGTGCTCGGCTCTGTCTGCCTGGACAAGGGTTCGGCGGCGGCCTGCCAGTGCGCCATCCACTCCTGTCGGTGGTCCGCGTGCACGACGCAGCGGCGCACGGCGTCAGGCCCAAGGCGCGCAGCCATGCGCTCCAGCACGAGATGCGGCGACTCGGTGACGTCGGTGTCGTCCAGCAGCAGCGAGCCATTGCTGCCTGCCTGGTCGTGGACCTCTTCCGCGCTCAGCATCAGGTCGCCCACCGGCGCGAGGAGCTCGACCTTGGCCAGGTGTTCCGCCAGCAGCCGGCACAGGTGCTCGACGTCCCGACTCGGGTCTGCCGTCCCCACCGTCAAGGCCCCGCCGTCGCCGGCATCGCGCGATCGCATGGCGTCATGGCACCAGCGCAGCGTGAAGGCGGTGGTGCCTGCATGCCGCGCGGCCAGCCACCCGCACATCTGCACCAGCAGCCGGCGTGCACCCTGCAGCAGGGCGGGCGCGTGTTCCACCCGGAATGGCAGCTCCAGCCGCGCGTTGAACTGATCAGGCAGGACTTCCCAGACGTAGCCCTCCGGCTCGTGACCGTAGGCGCGGTCCATCGCCTGCCGCAACTCCTTGCCGAAACGGCGCGCGAGGCCGGCGCGGGGCAAGGCACGCACGTCGCCCAGGGTCCGGCAGCCGGTCTGAGCCAGCGTCGTTGCGTGGGGCCGCACAGCGCTCAAGCTTTCCATGGGCAGCGCGTCAAGGATGTCCTGCAAGGGGCGGCGGATGCCGTCTTCGCGGTGGTTGCGCGCCAGGGCGAGTGCGCCCAGGCTGGTGGGGGCCCAGGCGACCTTCTGGACCGCCAGTTCCTCGGCTTCGGCCACGACGCGGTCGCGCAGCGCACGTTTGCCGCCAAACAGCCGCGTGCTGCCCTGGACCTCCATCAGGACGGCATCCTCGAAGACCGCGACGCGGGGCGTGAATTGCAACGCCCAGGTGGCCACGGCTCGGAGCGCGTCAGGACTTGGAGGACTCGGCGAGTTCGGATCGTTGGCGCACGGCGGCAACAGCAGGGCTGACCACAGCATGGCTCGGCTCGATGGGAGTGAGGCGGCTGGGATAGCGCAGCCTCGGGGTCATGATGCTGGCGAGGCCGCCGGGCATCGACGTCAGGTGCAGCGTCTGCTCCAGCGGCACGCCCTTGCGCTTGAGCACGTCCACGGCGATCTGCCAGTCGGTGGCGACGCGAACCATGACGCGCAGCGGCGCGGCGGACGAGTCCTGTGCGGCGACTTCAGGCCGGCACAGGAAGAGGGGACCCTTGCAGCGGCTTGCCAGCACCTGCAGACGGCGGATCTGCTCCGCGCGCACCAGCGGCAGCCAGGCGATGACGGCGCCGAAACTGCCGGCCTTGACGACTTGTTCGGTGGCCCACAGCCGGTCGCGCGGGGTGTCCACATCGATCCAGACCAGGTGACGCTCGTCGATGCCATCGTGGCGCAGGCCCGGAGCGTGTGGGGACAGCGAGGGGCCAATGAGCGCCACGCTGCGGCCGGCGCGGGTCTGGTGCGCGATGACGGGGGACAGCAGGCGCAGCTCGGCGATGGAGAACTGACTGACCAGGACTTCCGTCAGCGCGCCGCAGGGCCAGCCGCCACCCGGCAGATGGACGTCCAGCTCGGGAAACCCGCTGGACAGCACGTCGGCCACCGGACCCCCCAGCTGATCGCCGCGCCACAGCGCCGCCTCCACCTCGTGAGGCAGGGGCTCATGCGCGCCGAGGGCGGCGTTTTGAGCAGGCGAGGGCAGACCGTGGGGCGGCGACGCCCCAACCAGCCCGGGGGTGGCGGGAAGCATGGAGATGGGCAAAAGACTGTATGCACATACAGTATATGCAAGCGGGTTCGGCGTCCAGTCAGACAAGACGCTGGATCGCGGGAGGAGTTGGCGGCTGCTGGAGCTGCCGGCCGCGCCGTGAGATAACTGCCCCATCCCCCTTGCCAGGAACAGACCGCGATGTGCTATTCAGCTCAGATCCGCGCCGACTACCGTGACTACACGCGGATGTTTGGCGCGCACATCAGCATCAAGGAGTTCGTGCAGGTCTTCTACGGCCGGCAGCAAGCCAAGCTGAAGATCCCCAAGGCCATGGAGGCGGCTTTCGACGGTGAGGCGACCTCGCCTGAAGCGCTGGAAATCCAGCGGCTGATCGCCGCCTACAAGGCCGACCGGACGATGGCGCTGGAGCAGGAGCTGTTCGCGCAGCGCAAGCGCCTGGCGGATGCCGAGCGCATCGTGCAGACCAACCCCAAGCCGGCCACGACCGTGCTGGACAGCCTTCGTATCGCTCCGTCCAAGATCTCCAAGGCCCGGCTGGACCTGGACGATCTCCGTCGCACCGAGCTGCTGGACCGGGACTCGCGCATCTTCCCGGGCGGCTTCGCGCCCGTGATGGTCGTGCGCGACGGCCAGCGCGTCGTCCTGCCCATGCGCTACCAATGCCGGCCCGCAGGCAAGCCGGCCAACTACGACATCAAGTTCCCCGGCACCTACAACGCCCGCCGCGACAACCTGGAAGGCTTCTGGCGGGGCCAGTTCGGGGTCAGCCACGGCATCCTGCTGGTCGACACGTTCTACGAGAACGTCAAGCGGCACGACATGGAACACCGCGCGCTGGCACCGGATGAAAAGCCCGAGAACGTGATCCTGCAGTTCCAGCCCAATCCGCCGGAGCTGATGCTCATCGCCTGCCTCTGGTCGCACTGGAAGCAGGACGGCGAGCCTGACCTGTTGTCATTCGCCGCCATCACCGACGAGCCGCCGGCGGAAGTTGCGGCCGCGGGTCACGACCGGATGATCATCCGCATCAAGCCGGAGCACGTCGACGCCTGGCTGAATCCCGACCCGACCAACCTGAAGGCGCTGTACGAGATCTTCGATGACCGTACGCCGGTGTTCTACGAGCACCGCATTGCCGCATAGGCGTGGAGCCTCCAACGTGGTTGCGTACAGACAAGGTTCCGACGGGCAGGCCGGGCTGGGCGTTTTCGGCGAGGGCAATGTCGTGTCGCTAGACGGCGGCAAGCGGATCCGGATGGATGACAGGGTGGACTTCTGGCCGGGCAACCAGGCTTGGCAGACGATTGCCGACGGGCCGGATGGTCCTGCCACCGGTATCGGCATGACCAGCCTGCTCACCTATCTGAAGCGCATGCGAGAACTGGCAGGACGCCCGGTCCCGTCCCCGCCGCAGCGCGAGTCCGACCGGGACGTGGTCTGCAACTACTGCGGCCAGCGCGCCGAACTCCATGGCGGTCTGGCGGTCTACCCGGACCGCAAGGACCTGCAGGACAGGCAGTTCTGGGTGTGCTGGGCCTGCGATGCGTGGGTTGGTTGCAAGAGCGGCGGAGACGAACCGTTCGGTGACTTGGCCAATGAGGAGCTCCGTGCCGTGCGCACCTCGGCGCACAAGGCCTTCGATCCGGTTTGGAGCCACGGGCTCATGACCAAGCACGAGGCCTACGAATGGCTGTCAAACGCGCTGGGCATTCCTCGTCGGGAGTGCCAGATCGGCCGGATGAAGCTGGAGGACTGCTGCAGAGTCAGCCAAATTGTGTGGGAGAGATTTGGTCAGGTCGCGGGCGACGAGTGATGCGTCTAGCGCTACTCCACTGAGAGGTAGCTTGCCGGAAGCTGTGCCTCGACGGCTGCGAGCAGGGCAGACGGGCGACAGCCAAGGGCTTTCGCGATCTTGAGCAGCACTGTCAAAGATGCCTGGCGCTCCCCGCGCTCAAGGTGTCCCATGAAGCCGCGATCTACACCAGCGACTAACGCCAGTCCCTCCTGGGTAAGGCCGCGTTCCATCCGAAATTCCCGTACTGCCTGGCCGAAAGCTGTGGCTGGAATTGGATCAAAAGATGTTGCACCTGCAGGACGGCCACCAGAGCGCGGCGAGTGATTTGGCATTCCCAGATGCTTTGTCTCTCGCTACAATCGGACCACTGTTTATAAACAGTGCGGAGGTCCGAGAAATGTCGACTTTCATAGGTTCCACAACTGAGACTTGGGTGAGCCGGCCACTATGTCGCCGTTATGCGTACGTTGTGTTCCGAGCCTCGAAGGTGAAGCTCAGAACGGCAATCGAAGAAAACGGACCGACTTGGTGGGCGCTTGGAACGCTCAACGACGGAGGCTCAGAGTTCCTCGGGGCCTGGAAAAACGCCGATGGAAACGCCGGACTACCGCCCGATGTGTTCGGTCAGTTGTGCGAGCGCGGGGTGCTTTCGATACGGTTCTGCATCGGGAACATCGGTGGCGCCGAGATGGTGTTTAGAGAGACCCTTCGGCATGCGGCCATCGTCCCGTCCATGCAGGAGCTGATTTCCTCCGCAGACACTCTGGTCAGGCCTCGCCACCGTGTCAAAGTCGCAAGAATGCTGCGCACGGTGGCTGAGTTAGATAATTCGCAGGCTGCGCGTGCGAAGTTCCGGGAATTTCAAGGTTCGGCACTGGGTGAAAGATACCCAGAAATCGTCCATCAGTGGGATGAGGCGCTGTCACGATCCGAAGCGTTCTACGCGCTTGACGCACCTCTGCGTGAGCTGGTTCGCTCGGCGGACCGAATGGCTGCGGACGTGAGTGAGTGCCTGACGCGTGTGATCAAGCGCCATGGTCAATTCTCCGATTCCACGACAGCACTCGATTTCGTTGTTGCTTGCCTCGAGAAGGCCGAGCGTGGGTTGGACCGCGACCGGGCAGCAGCGCTTGCCACTGGTCGCGCTCGCTTGTCCTTCCGCCGAAGCGCCGCTTCAGCGCCCGGCGTTGCTCGCGTACTGACACTAGCATGAAGGGCATTGCCATGTTTGCCGACTTGCCGGGTCTATTCTCGCGCGTCAAGTCAGCGCTGATGAGGCGTGGCCAGTCCGAATGCGATGCGGAAGACATCTTGCATGACGCCTGGCTTCAGTTCCAAACTACCCAGCAGACGCAGGAAGTGAAAAGCCCGGAGGCCTTCGTGATGAAGGTGGCCTTGAACATGGCGATTGATGCTCACCGCATGTCTTTGACGCGCGGGGAACAAGTGCAGCCCGAGGATGAAGTCATCTTCGATGGTTCGCCCAGCGCCGAGGACGTCGTTCTCTCACGGGAGCTGGCCGGTCGGGTGATTGCGTGCCTGGCCCAGATGGACGACAAGACCCGCGCCATCTTCCTGGCGAGTAAGCTGGACGGGATGAAGTACAACGAGATCGCAGCCAAGTTCGGCATGACCCGCAGCGGGGTCGAGTGGCACATCTCCAAGGCGGTGATGCAGCTTTCGGACTGGATGGAGGGCTGGTAGCCATGGAGCGGCCAGAGGCCGGCGCCGCGGACGGCGCACAACGCCGGCCCAAGCCGTCGCCCGCCGTCCGTGCTCAGGCGGCGGTTTGGGTGACCAAGCTGCACAGCGAGGACCGGTCGCCCGAGATGGAACGGGAGTTCCGGAAATGGCAGGCGCAGTCCGCCGAGCATCGGGATGCATTTGAGAAGACAACGGATGCCTGGGTAGCCGCCGGCAACATCAAGTTTGCAGACGCCTACAAGGCCCTCGCGGCTCAGAACGTGAGGCACCCGGGGGGGGTGTATGGCGGGTTCTCGCGGTTGGCGGCCGGTGGCGTCGTGGCCGTTCTCGTCGCCGTCGGACTTTTTGCGGGTCAGCACTGGTGGGAGCGCGGCCTGTATCGGACAGCCGTGGGCGAACAGCGCGTTGTGATGCTGGACGACGGATCCCGCATGCGACTGAACACCGACACACGGGTACGCGTGAGCTTCAATGACAGCCAGCGCACGGTCACCGTCAAGAACGGGGAGGCGATCTTTGAGGTGTCGAAGGACCCGGCTCGTCCGTTCGTCGTTCGTGCGTCGGGCAGCGAGGTTGTTGCCGTCGGCACCGCGTTTGCGGTGCGGTACGGAACAACCACTGAGGGCAAATCGAATGAAGTGCTCGTCACGCTCATCGAGGGGCAGGTCAATGTCAGGCCTGCGGCGGAATCACCCTCGGACGCCATAGCGCCCGCGAGGCTCGTTGCGATGAAAGCGGGTGATCGACTGCGCCTGAGTCGTGAGGCGGGCAGCAAGGTCGCGTCTGCGCCGCAGGTCGATCGGCCCAATGTGGAGGCGGTCACCGCATGGAAGCAGAGCGAGGTGGTGTTCGACGCCGCCACGCTACCCGAGGCTGTTGCCGAGATGAACCGCTACAGCCGAACGTCCATCGTGTTGGTGGACGAGTTGGCTCGTACAAACATGCGCGTGAGCGGTCTCTATCCCACCGGAGACAACGTCGGATTCGCCAATGCTGTCGCGCACTTGCACGGCCTGCGGCTGAAGAATGAGGCTGGACGGTTGACGCTCGAAAAAGCAGAGTAGGGCATGTCCTGGCCGCCAGGCCCTCGACTGAAACGTCATCTTGTTGTGACCTCCAACAACAAGGACTTCAGATGAGACACATCCTCAGTCTCCGCAATCTCAGCCCACGCGAAGCGCTGCAGATCAGTGCGTGGATTTCGCTTTGTCTTGGCGCCGGTGTTGCCGCCGGGGCCGAGCCACCCCAGGCAGCGCGGTACGCGATCGAGCAGCCTTCGCAGGGCTTGGCCGAGGCCCTGGTTGCGATTGGTCGTCAGACCAACACGGCGGTGCTGTATGACCCGGGAACGGTAGCGGGTCGCGTGGCCAAGCCCGTGTCTGGGCGCATGTCACCGATCGACGCCATCAGCGCCGCGCTTCGGGGTACTGGCTTGACGGCGGAGATGATGCCGAACGGCACCGTGGTGGTGAAGCCTGCTGCCCCGCCTGCCGCGGAACGGCCCGCAACACCCGGCAGAAGTCCCTCCGGAGTTCCGACCGGTACTCGCATCGAGCCATCTGGCGTAGCAACGATGGGCATTGCAGAAGCCGAGGCTGCGGCCAGCAGCGCTGAACCTCGAGACGAGGCACGTCATGAGGAGTTGACCCGCGTCGAGATCACCGGTTCGCGACTGCGCCGTCTCGATGCTGAAGGCCCGGCGCCGGTGAACGTCTACACGCGAGATGACATCGCCAAGAGCGGCCAACCCAGCCTGCAGCGTTTCCTGGCTTCGCTGTCCGAGGTCTCGGCATCCGCCGGCGAAGGCACCTTCAGCTCGATGCTGGGCCACGGCACCGTCCAGTTGCGTGGCATGCCGCAAGGCGGGACGCTGGTGCTCATCAATGGACGCAAGGTGCAGGGCGTGGGCTCGTCCACTGGGGCGGTGTTCAATCTGAACCTCATCCCCGCTGCTGCAATCGAGCGGGTCGAGGTGTTGCCACTGGGGTCGTCAGCCGTGTACGGTGGCGACGCGTTGGCCGGTGTCGTCAACGTGATCCTGAAAAAGTCGATCAACGGCCAGAGCTTCTCGGCGAGCGCGGGCAAGGGGCGCGGCATTGATGACAACAGCGTGTCGGTGGCGGTCGGAAGGCAGGACGACGACGGGCAATTTCTGGTGATCGCGGGACGCAGCCATTCATCGCCCCTGACCATGCGGGAGCGTGAGTTCTTTCGGAACGTCGACTTCCGCCCCTTGGGCAGCATCGATTCACGACGCGAGTACTGCACGCCAGGCACCGTGCGCAGCGTTTCGGGCAACCTACCAGGTCTGAATTCGAATGTCGCAGGCATTCCGGCGAGCGCCTCTGGCCAGGCCTTGAGCATCTCTGACTTCCAGGCTACCGCCGGCTCGCCGACCCTTTGCAACCAGTACTTCACAGGCGTTGGCATGCCCCTCGTCTATGGCTACGAGACGGCGTCGCTTCATGTGCTGGGCGAGAGAAAACTGTTCGGGGACTGGACAGCCTTCACCGAGCTGACGCATGTCAGGGACCGCATGCAGGGGGCCGAACGTGGCAGCGTGCTGTACGACGCGACCGTGCCCGCCTCCAACCCATTCAATCCATTTGGCGTGGCCGTCACAGTGTCGACCGTTCTCGGTCCCGAGAACGGCCTGCAGGGGATCTCGCGGCAAACCAACTTCACGCGGGCGTTGCTGGGCGTCAAAGGCGAACTCGGCGCACGATGGGATGCCGAGGTGACGGTCTCCACGGCCAGTGACCGTGGAGGCTCGCAAACCTGGCTCGGCTCCATCAACGCGACGGCCATGGCCGCAGCGCTCGCGTCGTCGAACCCGGCCACCGCGCTGAATCCCTTCACGACGGGACGAGCGGCGAGCAATGGCGTCCTGCGCCAGATTTGGTCTGATGCGCTCAGGCGCAGTGTGGGTCGCAAGGATCAAGTCACGGCCCTTGCGCGAGGCGCCGTGCTCGATCTACCCGCTGGCCCGGTCGAGACGGTCGTGGGCGCTGAAGCGGCCGAAGATCATTTCGACGTGGTCACCAACTTGAACGAGACCCACGGCAAGCGTCGCAGCTATGCGGCATATGCGGAGGCGAGGGCGCCGCTGCTCCGCTCCGCGAACGAAGCTGGCGGCAGGTGGGACCTGGCGGCGCTGACGGTGGCCGCGCGACGCGATCACTACAGCGACTTCGGCTCGGCCAACACCTATCAAGGCGGCCTCGAGCTGCGGCCGGCGCGAAGTGTGCTCGTGCGAGCTTCCGTGGCGACCTCGTTCAAGCCGCCGACACTCACGCAGACGAACACGACCTCGACATCCTCCAACGCCGCGGGGCTTGACCTGACCGATCCCGCGCGGGGTGGGGCATTGCTCACATCCGGCACGATCATCAGAGGGACCAACCCGTGGCTGAAGCCAGAGCACGGGCAGTCGCGCAGCATCGGCGCGGTGTGGGAGATCGAGGGCGGGTTGGGCACGCGTGTAGGCATCACGCACTGGCAGATGCGCATCCGGGACATGATCGGATTCCTCACGCCCCAGGCGGTCTTGAACGCCGAGGCCCTGTTCCCCGAACTCGTGACGCGAGCGCCGAGCGTGAATGGTCAGCCCGGCATCGTGACCAGCGTTCGCTCGACCGAAGTCAACTTCGGTCGCCTGGACACCTCAGGCACGGACGTGGACCTGGCCTACGTCTGGAAGACAGCGGTGGGAAAGGTGACGGCCTCGGGGCGGGCGACACGCACGAGCCGGTATGACGTCCAGCTCGCTCCAGGCGCTGCGGTCGTGGACCGCCTGGGCCGCCGCTTCAGCGACTACTGGTCGCCGCCCTGGAAAGGGCAGGTTGGGGTGGGCATCGATCACGGCACTTGGAACCTCGGCGTGACGAGCCGCTACCTCGGGCGCTACGTGGACTCCGGCGCGAGCGACCGGCGCCTCGGCAACTTCTGGCTGCATGACCTGTCCGGCACGCTGGACCTGAAGAAGCTGTGGCCGGGGCTGCTGCCTGGTTTCAAGAACGCGTCGGTTGGCGTGAGCGTGGCCAACCTCGCCGACCGGCAGCCGCAGTATGCGCAGGGCGCGCCTTACTACGACCTCACGCAGGCGGACTGGCGTGGTCGCTACACCACCGTGCGCCTGACCCTGGACTGGTAGCACGCCGGCAACACGCACCGGCCTTCCTGCTGGCGTGTACTTCCTTTGACATTCCTCCCGGAGCTCTGTCCCTGAGCTCCGCTTTGCGCGGCCCGCGCTTCGAACGCGGGGCGTTGGGCCGCGCCATTTTTAAGTATTTGTCATGCGCATCTACCTACTCGCCTCGCTGATTGCAATGCTCGCGGCGGCCCTGTCGCCGGACACCGTCCATGGCTCGGTCGGCCCTTCCGTCCGGGATGTCGTGGAGTTCAAGAAGATCACCCAGCCCGCCGTTCATGACGCTGAGGCGATGAGCAAGCAGACATCGGCGGACGGCACGCGGGCGTTCATCGTCACCCGCAGGTCTGACGTGGCGACAGACATCAACCGCTACGAGATCCTGATGCTGGATCTTGATTCACGCCGCTTGGCACAAGGCCGCCCGGCGCCTCCAGAGGTTGTCTTCAAGCTTGATGCGGCTGTCGACGGCATTGGCGGCTATCCAGCGCTCGCGCAGGTCCAATGGGCGGGCGACCAGACGCTCGTCTTTCGCGCGAAGGTCCGCGACGAGGTCTTTCAGGTCTACAGCCTGGACCTGAAGACCCGGCAGGTGGTCCAGTTGAGCCATGCGTCGATGCCGATCGTCTCGTTTGCAATGTCGCGGGACCTGAAGCGGCTGGTCTATGCCGCGCGGGTGCCGAACCCGCCGATGAGGTCCGGCGAGCACAGCATCGTCGTGGGCAACCAGTGGATCCGAGCCGCGCTGTACGGGCAGCAATCGCCGGCACATCAAGTGCCCAAGTACAGCTTCTACGTGGAAGACGTCGGCTCAAACAGCCAACCCAGGCCGTTGGGCGAGCCCTTCCTGCAGTCCAACGGCGGGCTGCCAGTGGTCGACATCTCCCCGGACGGTCGATGGGCGATTCTTCCGAAGTTCGAGGTCGAGCGCGTGCGCGACTGGCGCACGCAATATCCGCTGCTGCGCCAGGCTGCGCAGGTCTACGGTCCATCGCTGACGCGGGACCCGTTGCGGTACTACAGCGGCCCGCTGGCCTTCGCCGCGCGGCGCATGGTTGCCTGGCGACTCGACGACGGACGTGCGCAGGACATCCTGGATGCGCCGGACGATGCTCGCATCGGCGGCGGACAGACCCGCCATGACAGGGTGTGGAGTCCCACCGGCGAGTCCGTGGTCCTGGCCGGCACGCATCTGCCACTGGTCGACAGCCAGGTGTCGACCGCCTCTCACGTCATCGAGTACTGGCCGGACAGCGGCAGATGGGTCATCGTCGCCCGGTTGGCGGGGCGCATGAACGAGGCCACCGCCATCGGCGATCGCATCGAGGTCGATGACGACGGCAAGACGCGGCAGTTTGAGCGTCTGGAGCGCGGTGGGTGGCGCGAGGTCGATCCCGTTGCGGCAGTAGCCAAGACGGATTGGGCGCTGAACGTGGAGGAGAGCCTGAATCAGCCCGCTGACGTGGTTGCCAAGGGGCCTGCGGGCCAGACCGTCCCATTGACCAACCTCAATCCCCAATTCGACGCCAACTCTTGGGGCGTGGCGTCGACCTTCAAATGGCAGGACGACCAGGGCAGGCCATGGGAAGGCGGACTGCTGGTGCCGAGTGACGCGGTGGCTGGCAAGCGACTGCCGCTTGTCATTCAGGCCTACACGTACGACGCAGGCAACTTCTATCTGGACGGGCCGAATCCGGCGGGACTGGGCTTTACCAGCGCCTATCCGGGGCGCGCGCTCATGCGCGAGGGTGTGCTTGTGCTTGGGATGAAGTTTCGCCCGGCGAATGCTCCGGCGATCATCAAGTCGGGGGAGAACCTCGTCTTCAACCAGGGGGTGAAGAGCGCAGTCCAGGCCTTGGTCAAACAGGGGCTCGTTGACCCCGCGCGCGTGGGGATCATCGGCTTCAGTGCCACGGGCGCGAAAGTGATGAACCTCATCACCTTCTCTGAACTGCCGGTGCGCGCCGCGACGATTGCTGATGGCGACGCGGACACACTGTTTTCCTACGCCATCACCTACTCGTCAACGGATGCCACGTGGGGGTACAAAGAAAGCGTCAACGGTGGTCTGCCCGTAAGACCGGATCTGGCCACGTGGATCGCTCGCGACCCCGCGCTGAATACCGACTGCGTGAAGACGGCGCTGCGCTTCGAAAGCTATGGCGCGCCGGTGACCAATTACTGGGACGTCTATGCGCTCATGCGCCGGCAGTACAAGCCAGCGGAGCTGATCCTCATCCCGGATGGCGCTCACATGCTGTCGACACCGAGCCATCGCATGATTTCTCTACAGGGCAACGTCGATTGGTTCAAGTTCTGGTTGCGAGGAGAGAAGCGCTTTGAGCCACTCCTCGCGACTGAGACGAAGGCGTCCTTGCGGACGAGGTACGAGGCCTGGGATCAGATGGCCGTCATGAAGGAGGTCGACGACCGGCGGCCGAAGTGTTCAAAGAGTATTGATGGCTGAGCGCCGAATCAAAGCCGTGCGATCCAGGTCCCACACCCGGTTCAACCCTGGTTAGCATCTGTAGAGAAGAAGCGAGTTGCCTTCCACGCTTCGCCGCCAGGGCCCCTTGTTGCAGTCCTGGCATCGCTCAGGTCGACGAAACGAGGCCGGTATTCGCGACGCATCGCGTAGGTGGTAACCAGGGTGGTTTCAAATCCCAACTGCAACACAGGCGTAGCGGTCAGTGAAGTGGTGAGGAAGGAGATTCTTGCAGCGCCTGCATGATCGCCCGGAAGCGCTGGATCGGGCTGTCCCAGCCCAAGCGGTTGCGAGGTCGGTTGTTGATCTCGTCGGCGATGAAGTCGAGTTGTTCCTGGCTGTGAACCGACCAGTCCGTGCCCTTGAGCAGGTACTGGCGGATCAGTCCATTGGTGTTCTCGCAGGCGGCCCGCTGCCAAGGGCTGTGCGGGTCGCAGAAGTAGACCTTCACCCCGGTCCTGCGCGTCAGCTCGGCGTGGCGCACCATCTCGCGCCCCTGGTCGTAGGTCATCGAGCGGCGCACCGGCTCTGCGATGTGGCTGAGCTTGTCAGTGAACGCCGCCAGCGCACTGGCTGCCGAGGCATCCGGCATACCTGGGGCGGGCGCACGTGGATGCTGACCATGTCCGGGATCTGGCCTCGGCGGTCGTCGCCGGCGCTGCGAGGCCGGCGCGCGTGTTCTTGGCCTGGCGCAGGCACTTGACGAGTTCGCGGCGCAACTCGCCGGCCGGCTGGGCGTAGATCGCCGTGTAGATGGTCTCGTGGCTGACGTGCATGTCGGGCTGGTCGGGGAACATGCGGCGCAGTGTGGCGCTGATCTGCTGGGGCGACCACCGCCAGCTCAGGCAGGTCTGAACCACGGGCCAGAGTTCGCGCTCAGGGTGCAGTTTGGGGTTGTGGTGAAACCTCAGCGACACGGCGATGGAAGCTCAGCTGCACGAGCGGCCGCTGTACCACCGCATTGCCGGCCTGCAATGCGCCCCGCGCATGCCCGACGAAGCCACCATCCTCCGTTTCCGCTCGCCGCTGAAGAAGCACAAGCTCGCGCCCCCCGATGCTTGCGGGATCAATGCTGACTTGGCCCAGCAAGGCCTGCTGCTGAAGGCAGGTTCTGTGGTCGACGCCACCATCATTTCCGCGCCCAGCTCGTTCAAGAGCAAGGACGGCGAGCGCGCCCCCGCTTTGCAGACGCGTCTTCATAGCGCGACGAGCACTGCCCCGATACAAACAGCAACCACCCCCAGCGCCACCCACTGGAGTGCTACATAGCGCCGGCGCCTGGCGCGTCGCTTGGACGCCTCAATTGCGGCTGCATAGGCCTGTGCAGTTCTCGTCCCCGGGATTGCCTGCCAGATGTCGGTCATCTCCTCGAACGCCTCCCTATGCGCGGGCGAAAGATTGAGCCAAGCACGCAGACCCTCTTCCATGGCGCCGTCTCTGTCAGGCCCGTGGAGGCTCACAACCCAGACAGCTGCTTCCGCGGCGATCTGGGGCGTCACCTGCTGGCGCCTGCCAGAGCCTTGACCATCGTCTCTATCGAACCCTATGTTGCTCATAAATTCCGGGCATGCGTCGTCCGGCACATCGCCGCGAGGCGGCTTCAGCAAGCTACATGCTGACGCCGTCGACCAAGGCTCATCGTCTCCTTGAGTATGGTAGCGACCGGGGTTTCCAGCAAATGCCGGTCCTCTGCACTTGCACGCGACGCAGCCATCTGCTCGCAGAGGGTCGCCTTGGCGCGCTTGAATCTACGTGCCATCGCGGCTGCGGAACAAAGCTTCGACTGGACTGCCAACCCGGCGACCAAGGCTCTCGCCCGAACTCCTACGGGGCCTGACAGCGTGCAGAGACACCGTCCTGGTGCGATCCTGAGCTTGTGGGCGACCCACAGCTCCAACAAGGTGATGGCGCCATCGATTCCGTCGTCGCCGCCAGCCGCGACGAGCGTCGCTGTAATGTCTGCGACCTCGCGAGCAACCGAAGCCTGGGGCCCGATCGTCCCAGTTGCAAGCGCCAGGCCGTGGTTCAACTCCCACTCCCGAAGTTCAACCTTGGGCGGTCGACCACGAACCACCTCGCGAATCGCCAGTCTCGCCTCGAGGCTCGCACTGTCGAATCTGCTGAGCAATGCCTTCGGCTCGAAGCCGTGGCACGCGCTCATGCCCACGGTGGCTCGCAGTGACGAGTTCAGGTAGTACGACGGCCTGGCACAGAGCCCCACCGCAACGGGACGCCAGGCCAACATGCGCAGCTCGTGCTTCAACTCCGCAGAGGATTTCACCGCGTGGGCCCGGTACCGCGCGGCGAACACCGGTCCCCGCGTGTGGTCGACTTCACGCACCCACCTGGAAACAAGGCTCCCGATCTCGCGAGCCAACAGTTGAGGGCTGTCCCCTTCTGGCAATGCAGAGAGCACATGGATCTCTGACGGCATCAACAGGTAGTACAGCAGCTGCCGCCCCGGAGGGGCGTGAGCCGCTCTGATCCGGGTCTGGATCATCTCGGCCACGGAGAGATTGACGAGCAGGCTGCGGCTCTTCGCGGCCTGCCAACATATGTGCCAGACGACCTGCGCTTCGTGAGAGAGGTTCCTGGTCTCCATACCTATATAACGTTTGAGCCCCGGAAATCCATAGTAAAAATCTCACACCAACGGCTGCATCGTTCGGTCGCCGTCTCTGGCGACGCCCCGCTTTTCCGGGTCGACGCCTCGCAGGCGTCGGTCTCGCTTTGACCGACTGAGATCCGATGCGCTCACGACCTGACGGGTCGAGCGGCATCCGATCTGGTGTCGGTGCTACCAACGGAAAAATTCAGTGCAGTACACCGCGATCCTGTGCGACCGGCCTCGGTAGAGGACTTGAGCCGAACAAGCGGATCGGAGTGGCAAAGAAAACTGTGATTTGAGAACGCCATGCGTTCATTGAGCGAGTCTGAACAGTCGGCAACCGAACGCTGCAATTCACCGGAAGAACCCATTGCACCGACGAGCCCACCGCTCCTATCTTTGGTTCGCCAGAGGCAATTTCGCCGAAGGCAATCCTGACCTCAACCACTGAAGGAGAACGTCATGAGCGAAGCACCGCAACTGGAGATCGTCGACCTGGGCGACGCGAAGGAGGAGACCAAGGGCACGATCCAGGGTGACGTCCTGGAAGACAACCAGACCGTCTTCTACCGGCCCTGAGCCAGGGCAGGCGGCTGCAGGCAGCTGCAGCCGCCCGTCCACCAGGATCACCATGTCCAAGACAACCGCGCTCCAAAAGGACGCGCTTCCTGATCCATCACTGCCCGGGCCAATCTGGCCTGCTACCGCCGCAGTTCCTGTTGCCCATTTCGGTGGCAATGAAGAGGCAGGAGGCAGACTACATCAAGGCTCTCACCGCCTTCAGCAAGCCGGCGCGTGGGCTTTGCGAGGTGACGTGGGCGGGGGACGAGCACTACGACTATGCGTGGGCGGCTGATGCGGAAGTCTGGTTCGGCTGCATGGACCTGACCGAGGCGGCAGTGTTTATGCTGGACATGGCTGAGGCCTCCCTGGAAACGCATATGCGGCAAAAGGTGGCTTTCCTCGGCCTGTTCGACCAAGTGAAGCGCTTCATAGATGCCCGGCACGACTTGCGAGGCAGCGACCTGGCGACGTTGATCGTTACCGTTTTTCAGAACGGTGGCACGCTTTCAAACAATCGGCGCAAGCGCTACGCCGAGCGAGTGCAGCCGGATGTGCTGGATGCCATCGAGGATGCCGTGCGCCGGGCCATGCGGGGCCAGGCCCTCGATGACACAGAGCAGGACTGACGAAGTCACCTGCGTGTCGGCAGAGGCAGCTATGGCTGTGGCAAGTGGCCCGTCGCCGCGACGACGGCAGCCTTGGGTAACTTGGAAAGCACGGAGCTGGGCGCGCGTGCGACGTAGCCCTCCATGACGGCCCGCTCCAACGCGAGCCCTGCGTCCTGCGCGGTCATGTCGTGCAGCGCGAGGGCCTGGATGAACTGGGCGTGGTTGAAGGTGTCGGGAAGTGAGGCTAGCGCGCCGCGGATGGCAAGGTCGACGTTCATGGCGGTTCCTTTGTGGCCGGTACTTGGTCAGGCCGCCTTTTTGGCCGGGCTCTTGGCGGTCGCAGCCTTCTTGGTCGCGGGAGCCTTCTTAGCGGTCGGCTTCTTGGCTGCTGCATCATCAGCAGCGGCCTTCGAACCCTTGGACCTGCTTCCCAGGCTCTGCCGCAGCAGTTCGCTCAGGTCCACGACGTTCGAGCCGCTGAGGTCTGGCGCTTCTTCGAAGGGCTCAACCGTCGCTGTCTTGCCGGCCTTCGCCTTCTTCTGGATGAGCGCGCGGATGGCACTGGTGAAGTCGTCTGTGAACTCGTCCGGCTTCCAGGTGGAGGTCATCTCCTCGATGAGCTGCTGCGCCATCTTGAGTTCGGCCGGCTTCAAGCTGTTGGCAGTCGCACCTTCCTTTGGCAATGACAGAGCATCAGGGGAGCGAACCTCGTTTGCCCAGCGAAGCGTGCCCAGCATGAGGGCCGGTCCGGCTGGGATGAGCGCTGCCAGATGCTCCTTGTTGTGCAGCACGAAGCGGGCGATGCCGATGACGCCGGCTTTCGTCAGCGCCTCGCGCAGCAGTGCGTAGACGCGGTCGGCCTTGCCTTGCGGCGCCAGGTAGTACGGCCGCTCGGTATAGACGAACGAGACGTCAGTCGCCTTGACGAAGGTCTCGATGGCGATGGTCTGGGTGCGCTTGGGGTACGCCGCCTTGATTTCATCGTCGGACAGCACGACGTACTTGTCGTCCTCGAGCTTCACACCTTTGACGATGTTGTCCTTGTCGATTTCCTTGCCGGTGCGCTTGTTGATGCGCTTGTAGCCGACCGGGTCCATCGTGCGCTTGTCCAGCCAGTCGAAGTCGATTTCCTGTTCATCAGTCGCAGAGTGCAGCGACACCGGAACGTGGACCAAGCCAAATGAAATGGCCCCCTTCCAGATGGACCGTGAGCTGGACTTGGGTTTCTCGGATGCTGCTGCCTTCTTGGTGGCCATGGTGGGTTCCGGTTGATGAATGAGGGTGCGCGGCCTAGGTCGCCTTGAGCAACTTGGTGGCCTTGATGAGGGTCTGCTTGGTCTTCCAGTAGTCCGCCCACGGGTCGTTCTTCTGGAAGGTCAGGTACTCACGCGCCGTGGCGATGGTCCATTGCGAGCCGCTCTTGAGTTCGGCCAGCTGCTCCCACGACACCGGCATCGAGACGCCGAGCCCGGGTCGAGCGCGCGCGGAGAACGCCGCGGCGGTCGTCTGGCCGTGCCCGTTGCGCAGGTAGTCGATGAATATCTTCCCGACGCGGTTCGAGCCTCCCGATTTGGCGACGAACCGGCTGGGTATCACTTTGGCCATGTGCTGCACGACGGCCTGAGAGAACGCCTTCACGGCGTCGTACTCGAGCTTGGGCGCCAGTGGCACGACGACGTGCAAGCCCTTGCCGCCGGAGGTTTTGAGCCACGCCTGCAGACCGAGTTGCTCAAGGAACCCTTTGGTCAGAACCGCAGCTTCCTGCAGGTGCGCCCAGGTCACGCCTTCGCCTGGGTCGAGGTCGAAGATGACCCTATCCGGTCGATTGATCCGGGCGGACCTGGCGTTCCAGGTGTGGAATTCGATGGTGTTGAACTGGGCAGCGTTGACCAGCGCTTCGGCGGAGTTCACGGCGAGCAAGGCGTCGTGGCCGGGCCACAGCGATGCGTCCAAGTCCGTCATGCCGGGGATCTTGGCCTCGGAGTGCTTCTGGAAGAAGAGCTGGCCCTCGATGCCCTGAGGTGCACGGACCAAGGACACCGGACGGTCCTTGAGGTGCGGCAGCATCCAGTCGGCAATGCTCTCGTAGTAGCGAACGAGCTCGACTTTCGTGATGCCGGTGGACTTGTCGATGACGCGCTCCGGGTGGCTCACCTTGACGCTGAGCGCCGCACCGTTCTTGGCGCTCTTGGATGCTTTGACCGTGCGGTTCATCGGGGGGGTGTCCTCTCGCCTGATGCTGGATGCGGGTTTGTCGGTGCGGACGCCGCGAAACGTCGCATGTCGCACGGAGCCATCGGGCGTCCACTCTGCAAAGGCCACTTCGACCACCATCTCGGGTTTGACCCAACGCTGGGCGCCGGCGGAGCGCTTTGACCAGCGACCGGGCTTGGCCGCGGCCGGGTCGACGGTGGGTGTCTTCACTTCGAGCTTCTTCAGCTGCGCGTAAATCTCGCGACCGGCGGTGGAACTCCAACCCGTGCCGACCGCGCCAGCGTGCATGAGCACGCCGTCGTCGTAGTAGCCGAGGGTGAGATTGCCGACCTCGCCACTCGCGTTGGAACGGTCCGTGAAGCCCACGACGACAAACTCTTGCCGGTGCTGACACTTCAGCTTGAGCCAGGTCTGCGTTCTGCCGCAGGCATAGGGCGCATCGGCTCGCTTGAGCATGACGCCTTCCAGACCGATCTGGCACGCGGCTGCCAGGAGCTGTGACGGCGGCGCATCAAAGGTCTGGCTCAGCCGGACGCGGTCTGACGCGCGGTCTTCAAGGAGCGCTTCGAGGACCTTGCGCCGGCTGTCAAAAGGAACCGCACGCAGGTCCTGTTGGGCGAGGTAGGGCACGTCGAAGACGTAGTAGACGATGTTCTCGCTCGCGGCCTTGTCGATGGCGGTCTGCAAGGCGTTGAAGTCCGGCACCCCGCGGTCGTTCATGACGACGATTTCGCCGTCGAGCCATGCGGCGTCGATGCCCAGGGCCTCGACAGCGTCCGCAACGCTGCGCAGCTTGCCGGTCCAGTCGTTGCCGTTGCGCGTGAAGAGCTGAACTTTGCCTTTGGAGATGCGCGCAAGAACTCGGTAGCCGTCGTACTTGCTTTCCGCCAGCCACCCAGCCTCCGCTGGCGCGGCGCTTGCCAGCGTGGCCAACTGGGGCTCGAGCTTGGCGGGGAGTGCGGCCTTCCTCGCGCTTGCCAGGTCAGGTTCCTGGCTGTTGCGAAAAGAGGAGGCAGCTGCCGGCGCGGCGCGCGGCTCGCGTTCCTCGACCGGCCCCAGAGGATGGGCGACGACGCTGTCCGGGAGCGCCGTGATGACGTCGTACTCGGCCAAAGGCCGCGCCCAGGCGTCGCCGCGCTTCTTCAACAGCAACCAGGGCGGCTTCTTGTCGCCGGGCTTGCCGATGCGCACGAGCTCCCACAGGCCGGCCAGCTTCTCGCCGTGCATGTGGAACATGAGCTTGCCCTTGGCGAGTCCTTCCTTCGCGTCCCCGACAGGCTCCCAGGTGCCGCGGTCCCAGATGATGACGGTGCCGCCGCCGTACTGGCCCTTCGGGATTTCGCCCTCGAAGGCGTTGTAGCTGATGGGGTGGTCCTCGACGTGGATGCCCATCCGCTTGATGGCGGGGTCGAAGGACGGCCCCTTGGGCAGGGCCCAGCTGACCATCACGCCGCCGAGCTCCAGGCGGAAGTCGTAGTGCAGATGGCTGGCCCAGTGCTTTTGGATGACGAACTGCAACTGGTCCGTGGTCTTCACCCTCTTGCGTGGGACGACACCTGCCGGCTCGCCAGTGATGTCGAAGTTGCGCTTGGCGTTGTAGTGTTCAAGCGGCGCAGGTGCGTCGGGAGGTGCGGGCTGGGCCTTGCGGGCTTTGGCGGTGGCGGCCGGCTTTACCGTCTTGGCAGCGACTTTCATCGATGGGGTTTTCCTGCCACGGGTGGATCTGAGCTCCGCCCAGACAGGAGCGTGGTCGCTGGGTCCGTCCTTGCCGCGCTCGTCCTTGTCAACGCCGGCGTCCAGTACCTTGAGCTTGGAGCTGACGAGAATGTGGTCAATCCGCAGGCCTGCGTCGCGCTCCCAGCGCTTGCGCATGTAGTCCCAGAATGTGTAGGGGGTGTTGGTGGGGAAGACGTGCTTAAGCGCGTCGGTCCAGCCCTGAGCGAGGACGTCTGCGAAGGCTTCACGTGCCTCCGGCTGAACGAGCGCGTTGTCACGGTACGACTCGGTTCGGTAGATGTCAGCGTCGGTTGGGACAACGTTCCAGTCGCCAAGCAGCACGACGGGTTCGCCTGAAGCCCACAGGGCTTCGGCCCGCTGTCGCAGCCTTTCGAACCACTTCAGCTTGTAGGTGAACTTGGGGCCGGGCTGCGGGTTGCCGTTCGGGAGGTACAGGCATCCGAACAGCACGCCATTGATGGCAGCCTCGACGTACCTCGCTTCGAGGTCCTTCGCATCGCCGGGCAGCCTGGTGGCGACCTCGACGATTTCATGGCCGCGTGCGAGAAGGGCGACGCCGTTCCAGGTTTTCTGGCCAACAACGAGGGACGCATACCCTGCCTCGCGCAGCGCGTCCCCAGGGAAGCGCTCCGTGACGACTTTGAGCTCTTGCAGCGCAACGACATCCGGCTTCGTGCGGTCCAGCCAATCCAGGAGCAGATCGAGGCGCCGGACCACGTTGTTGATGTTCCAGGTCGCGACCCGCATGGTGTGGCGCACGGTCTACGGGCCGGTGCTCGCGTTCTGGTGCGCATCGATCCAAAGCTCCCCCGCTTCGCGGCCCCGCGCGAACGCGGCCGTTGCGGTCTCGCAGGTCATGTCGAGCAGGTCGCTGTGCATGGGCTGGGCATCGGCGCGCTCGGCCACGGCGAAGGCCGGACGGTAGAGCTCTCCCTCGGGCCGGGCATCCACGAGCACCATCAGGCCGCCGTAGGGGTGCTGCTGAATCACCGCTTCCCCTTGAGGTGTGCCTCAACGGCGGCGGCATCGTTGCCGACGGCCTGAACCGCCGCGCGCAACTCGTCTGCCGTGACACCGAACGTCTGGGACCAATCGCGCACCTCGTAGTCCTCGCTCAGGCTGATGCGCTTGCGGTCTTGACCGCCGGATTTCGTCTTGTCGTCGGACATGGTTTGCTCCATCAACTGGCGCTTGACCGTAGTCGGTGCCGCGTTCGTTGCGTGTCGGACGACTGCTCAACCTGGTGGCCAATCTCGTGGGGCGCGCCGATTGCCCCCCGTTCTGCTCCCAGCCTTCCCGGAGACGCAATGGCCACCGACCCGATTCAACCGATGCCCGGACGACGCCCGGTGTACCCCGTGGACACCGAACAGGTGTCCGACACCCCTGGAGCACCGCCGCGCCCCAAGGCGCCTCCGGTGGAACCTGCCAAAGGCACCGATGAGGACCCGGACTCAGACCGGAACACCGAGTCCGCCAACCACCCGAACGACGAGTAGCGCGGCGGCAGCAGGACTGCCGCGGCTGAATCCACGCGAGGTCCTTGGTCGCGCGCGATGAAGGCATGGACGACGCAGGAGCGTCCATCGCATGCACCTCGAACGGTAAAGAGAAAACCCGCGCGCGAGGCAGTGGGGTTTTCAGCGGAGTGCCAGTGCGGAGAATCCCATGAAGGGGCCGGCTGGGCTGTCGGCACGGCGATTGCCGTGACGCGGGCGACATGCGCGTTTCGCATGGGCGAAAGGACATTTATGCAAGTGCAAGTACAGACCGACAGCCATATCGATGGTCGGGAAAAGCTGATTGAGCATGTCGAGGGCGTGATCCTGGATGCGGTGGACCGATATGCGGGCGAGGTCACGCATGTCGATGCGCACCTGGGCGACGTGAACGGCAGCGACAAAGGAGGTGACGCCGACATGCGCTGCTTGCTGCAAGCACGCGTCTCGGGCGTCAAGGACATCGTCGTCAAACACCAGGCAGGCAGCCTGCATCTGGCAATCGAAGGCGCTGCTGGCAAGCTGACGAACGCGTTGGAATCGGCGCTCGGGCGATCGCATGATCGACAGCGGCGGCATGCTGGTACCGGCAAGTTGAGCGCTGACATCGCACGCGAACTTGATGACGGAAAGATGTCTGATGGGTGATCGGTACGGCCCATCGCGATGATCCTGGATGGAACGAGGACGCAGTCAAAAGGGGCTCGCGATCATCAAGATGCCTTGGGCCGCGTCCGCAAGGCCGACCAAACGGACGTATTGAGCAGCAAACCCACGGAAGACGGCGACGATGGAAACGTTGAGCTCTGCCAATCCAGGTTGCGCCGGCCGGCTGAAGCGTCGCGTCGGGTGGCCGCTGGGGCGGGACGGTCGAAGCACAAAAAAATGCTGACTCACGCAAACGACTGACCGCTGCCTCCAGGTAGTCCAAGAAATTGTCCGCATCCCCGGGGGGCAGTATTGGATGTCGCCTGACAGGCGGCGAGTCGGCGTGCTGTTCCTGCGGTCCGGCAACTTCATGTGCAGGCACTGCGGACGCGTCGCGTACGCCAGCCAGTCCGAGGACGACATGGGCCGGGCCTGGATCAAGCAGCGCAAGCTTGAGCGCCGTCTAGGTGAGCACTGGCGCCGGCCGAAGGGAATGCACCGCGCCACCTATGAACGGATCGTCGGCGGGATCATGGCGTGCGAGGAGGCGAGGGACGCGGCGCTGATGGCCTTTGCCCAACGCTTCGGGCTGCTTCGCGACCTGGGTTTGTAGCGAGTCGCCCCTCGCTTGCACGAACTTGATCGGTGTTGCGGAAGCGGGCAGTCCCGACACTGCTTGGCGCCTGCATGTGCGCCTCAGTGCATTAGCGGCTTGCGGCCACAATTCGCTGGCGGCACTGAACGTCTAGGCCTTGGCGGCTGGCGCTGACTGCCACGACTGCGCCCAATCCAAAACGCCTCAAGCCCTCACGCTCCAACACTTCATGCCTAGCGGCTCTACTACCCTTCGCAACGTCATCACGCTGGCGCTCGCCCTCACCACCGCTGCGGCCCATGCACAGTTCGTGTCCGGGCCGGTTGTGAGCCCTGCGACCAAGGAGCGTTGTGTCAGTCCGACTGAAGCGGGCTGCGAGGATGGCTTCGTGCGCATCACTTGGCCCATCGCCATAGGGGGCACATGCCGCCGACCCGCATTCGTGCGCGACCTTCTTCCAGCCGGCTTCAAAGCGCGCACCATCGTCGATATCGCTGTGGACAAGGACGGCGCCGTCACAGACGTCAAGTTGTTGATCCCCAGCGGCACCAGCGCGCTAGACAACGCCTTGGTGGCTGCGGCAAAAACTTGCAGATTCCAGCCGGGCACCCGAGGTGGTGTGCCTGCGGCGCTGACGACGTCCTGGGTCGAGGTGTGGGAGCGGACACCCTCAGCGCCGCAGATGACTCGGGTACTACAACCGCCGACATCTGCACCATCTCACCCGGCCTCTTCTTCGCAGGGCGAATAACTCTGACGCCTCGCAGGAAATCAGCCCTGCGCCACGAAGCAGCGCCCCGCAAGACGCCGTTGACGGGCTGCGTTCAGCGTGAACGGTCGTCGACGCCTTGGGCACGGAATTCTGTTGCCCATTCTGTTGCCGGACTTCAGGAATCGACCGCACAAAGGAAAACGGCCTAGCTGCCGAAGCTGCTAAGCCGTTGATTCTCTTCTTGTTATTTGGTCGGGACGGCGGGATTCGAACTCGCTACCCCTTGCACCCCATGGAATTAAAGGTTGAACAACGGCGGATGCTGGCGAACATGTACGAATTGAATTTTCCCATTTAAATCAACATGTTATAGTTTATTCATGGGGCGAATCAGTTCGCCGGCGTTCGCGCCTTGCCGGTTCTTGGTTTACCCCTTTGTTTACCCCTTGAGTTGAGGTGACTGTGACTCGCTATCCAAAGCAAGGCAAAGGCCGGAAGTGGACTATCAAAGAACTGGAGGCGATCTCGGGCGCCTGGAAGGGCGACACGCTGAGCGATGGCGAAGGTCTAAGTGGTGAGGTTCGAGTCGCTGCGGACGGGGCAGTGTCGGTTCGTTTCAAGTACGCGTTCCGATGGTCCGAGAAGGTGGTTTGGTATCAGTGCGGCACGTGGCCCACTGTGAGTCTCGAGGCGGTGCGAGCCGCGCGCGACCAAGCCAGGGACCTGGTCGGACAAGGCATCAATCCCAATGACCAACGCAAAGCCCAGCGCATCGAAGCTCAGGCCCAGGTGGAGGCGGTAATAGCTGCAGCTACCCGCCAGGAAGCCGAGAATCTGTCCGTGCGCGCGATGTTCGATGCATGGATTGCTGACGGCGTAGCGCGTGCAGACGGAAACGCGGAGTTGCGCAGGAGCTTCGAAAAGGATGTGCTGCCGTCAATTGGCGCCAAGCCGGTGAAAGAGATCACCGAGCATGATCTTCGTGCGCTGCTGCGTGCGATGGTCAAACGCGGCGTGTATCGCATGACAGTGCGTACCTACAACGACCTCGTGCAGATGTTCGCCTGGGCTGAGAAGCGCAAGCCGTGGCGCACGCTGATGGTCGATGGCAACGCGGCAGAGTTGCTCGAAATCGACAAGATATTGCCTGTCGGGGTTGACACAGAGAAGCCCCGTGAGCGGATTTTGTCGGACAACGAGTTGCGTGAATTGCGCAGCAACTTTGAAAACGCAGAGTCTGCGTATGCGGCTGCGCCTGCAGGCAAGAAGTATGAAACTGCGCGGCCACTCAAGAAGGAAAGTCGCCTAGCTCTGTGGATTTGCCTCAGCACGACATGTCGGATCGGTGAG
The DNA here is from genome assembly GCF_043555865.1 of Pelomonas dachongensis. Taxonomy (NCBI): domain Bacteria; kingdom Pseudomonadati; phylum Pseudomonadota; class Betaproteobacteria; order Burkholderiales; family Sphaerotilaceae; genus Roseateles; species Pelomonas dachongensis. The sequence goes on along the minus strand of NZ_JBIGHY010000019.1, from coordinate 22,295 downwards.
CTGTTGATGTCCAGGTGGGAGCACGTAAACCTTGAAGCTGGCGAGTGGTTTGTGCCCGCGGAAAACACCAAGACCGGCAGCGACTGGTTGGTCTTCCTCTCACCATTCGCGCTGCGTCAGTTCAAGGCGCTGAAGGCGTTGACCGGAGACACGCCTTACTGTTTTCCGGCACGCGCAGCAAAAGGTGAAGAGCCCGACCAGCACGTGTGCGTCAAAAGCGTGTCCAAACAAGTCGGCGATCGACAGGCGCAATTCAAGCAACGCAAGGGGCCGTTGAAGAATCGGTGTCATGACAACAGTCTTGTGCTCGCCGGGGGTGCGAATGGAGAGTGGACGTCGCATGATCTGCGGCGCACTGGCGCCACGCTGATGCAGTCCTTAAAGGTGCCGCCGGACGTCATTGACCGATGTCAAAACCACGTCCTGGCCGGCAGTCGTGTGCGTCGGCACTACCTGCATTACGAGTATGCGGACGAGAAGCGCGATGCATGGACCAAGCTCGGTGACCGACTGGATCTGATCCTGAATGGCGCCTTTGCGAGCCCGTCGTCCTAAACATTTATGTCGTGACAGCTGCGGATCTCGGCCGCTGGTGGTGGCGGCCTAAGCATTTATGCCTGGCCGCAGAAGGAATCTGTTGGCGAAGGGGCTGATCTTCCCGCTGGCGTCTTACTGGTGCGCGTTCTTCATCTCTCGCTCGGCCACGTAGCCATTCAGCAGAGAGATGCCCATGAGACACATGAACCAGCGGGACATCAACCCGCAAAACCACCCGATCAACTCAGCCGAAGCGCAAACCGGACACACACGTCCCGCCTTGGACGACTTGGCTCCCGTGCAGGTCTTTAATCAGCCGCGGCACAACTTGCTGCGCCTGGCCGAAGTGATGCGGCGAACGGCCATAGGTCGAACCTCGATCTATCAAATGATCAAGCTCAACACATTCCCAAGGCCTGTGAAGGTCGGAAGCGCCAGCCTCTGGATCGATGTTGAGATTTCAGACTGGATCACACAACTGATGGCCGCTCGGGGCCAGAGCAGTCAGTAATGTCCTGCGGTCACAGCCGCCGCGTTCAAAGTGCCGATGCGGCCCGCTGCATCGCACGACACCAGTTCGATTCAGCGTTCTATGCCTGCTCAACTCACAAACGGCACCAAGCCCACCATCTTCTGGGACACGCACGAGGTGGTGACAACGCTTCTGTCTCAAGCCGCTGAAGTTATGCAAATGCGCTCCGATCTGATCAAGTCCATCACGCATATGCAGATGAGTGCTAGCCAGAGGCTGAAGTCCATCCGACCGAAGGAACGGCCTATCGGCAGCGCATCGACACGATCTGCAAGGATCGTGACGCTGGCAAATATCACACCTTCATCACGGGCCACAAGCCTGCGCGGGAGCTTTGAAACTCGCCGATGGAGGCCGCAGGCCCTGCGCTCCATTGGCGCTTCGAATGTTCAGTTGAAGCGCCGCGCCGTCGTCGCAATGAGCCGGTGGCGTTCAATCCGCATCCTTGCATCGATCTGGCGCGGGAGACGCGCGGCCTATCAATCGACGAATGCGGCGACCTGCTGCGCCAACTTCAACGCGAGCTGTACCGCAGCGCGGGTCGCCGCGTCGGCACGGCCGCTGGAGCTGTGGTGCTTGTCCGCCGCTTCATGCACGTCGTCGCCTGCGCTTCCCTTTGCAGCGAATCTGGCCGACTGCGCAGGGCGTAGTCCGCTTCAACGGCCGTCTGCATCTCCCGGCTGATGCGTCCGTTTGCGGAATGACTCACACAAGGATCTTCATGAACATAATCCGACCGGACTCGCTGGTCTTCGGCGTCGACGACGTCGCTGCCTGCGTCCAGTGCCTGACCGACTATGGCGTCACTCCGGTGGGCATGACCGAGCCGGTGGCCGATTCGAAGCGCTGGTCGGCACCTCCGTCGTCATCGCCCGAGCCGACGGCCCGACTCTGCCGGCCGCAATGGGTACGGCCTCGCAGCTGCGCAACATCGTCTACGGCGTGGCCGAGGACGCGACGCTGATCTGACAACTGGCGTCTTGAATCAACGTATGTGACCCAGGCCAGCGCAAGGGTCGAGGCCGCATTCGGACAGCCATACTCGGCAGCCGGCAACGATGAAAAGGCCCCACGTCGTAGACATGGGGCCTCATGGATCGGTTCAGCCTAGATCTCAATAGTCGGCTCTGCGCGCTCCGGCGTTTGGCTGTTCGAAGTAATGGTGAGGTGGATGTGAGCCGGCAACATGTCGTCGGCGCCTTCCAACGTTCCGGTGACATGAAGTTCGTTGTTTGAACCAAGATGGCCTGCATACTGCCGCTGGCCGTCAATGTTCTGCCCATTTGGACGCATTACGCCTTCATAGTCTCCAAATGTCAGTCGGTATGCAGGCGCCCCATCAATAGTGTCAGGGTGCGCTGTTCCGTCCAGCTGAACGGACATGCATCCGAGTTTTCCAACGCTTCCAAAAACGATGAAGCCATGCAGGGGGTTGGGAGTCATTGGAGGGACAGCCGAGTCGAGATCGACGAAGAGCTTTCCCGTCCCGGTTCTAAGTGAGAGAGTGATGTTCATAGGTTCTCCATTGGGTTGATGCCAGGTGCCCTTGGGCGTTTGTCCTGGTCCGTGGAGATGCAGAACATGCGTTGTGAAGACGTGCACGTCCTCGGTTCGAGGCGAGGAGTCGTGTGAATGCGCGCATCTGCCCGGAGCGGGTAGTTTTCTGGGATGTGTCCCAGGTCGGGCCGATGCATCTTTTCCTCGCGTGATCTTGTCAGACGGCCATGCGATCTACTTGAATGACGTTGATCCAACCCGACGGCTGACTTCGTGTTCAGGCGCGGGGCCAACGGGCGCCATCAAAACTATCGAAATTCGCGCCGCTTTGTCTTCAAGCCCCCGAGCAGCGGCGTCAGGTCTTCCAGATGCCCCGCAATCAGGTTGCTCACGCCACCCACTCGCTGCCAGGTTCCCCTCACCGCCAGCAGCCGTGAGCTCAGCGTCTCCTGCCGCTGTCGTTCCCAGATGGCCTTGTGCACGATCACCTGCACCTCCCCGGTCTCATCCTCCAGAGAAATGAAGATCGTCCCGTTTGCGGTCTCGGGTTGCTGTCGCGTCGTCACGATCCCGCACGCTTTCACGGCGCGCCGGTTGGGAGCGGCATCCAGTTCCGCCGCAGTCATCAACTGCCGCTCCTGCAACTGCGGCCGCAGCAGCGCCAACGGATGGCGCCTGAGCGTCAGGCCCAGCGACGCGTAGTCCTTGACGACGGCCTCGCCTTCGGGAGCCTCGGGCAACTCCAGGTAGTCCTCGTTGACCGGCGCGCCTTCCAGCAGGGGCGGCGCCGCACGCAGGGCTGCTGCGTCCCAGGCCTGCTGTCGCCGGTGCCCGCTGAGGCCCATCAACGCGTCGCCGGCGGCAAGCGCCGTCATCTGCTGATGGTTGAGCCCCGCACGCAGCGACAGGTCCTCGGCACTCTCGAACGGTGCTTCGTCCCGGGCCTTCGAGATCGCCAGCGCCGAGGCTTCCTGCAGGCTCTTCACGAGCCGCAGGCCCAGGCGTACAGCGGTTCCCGACCCGGTCTCTTCGAGCTTGCAGTCCCAGTCGCTCAGCATCACATCCGGGGGCAGGACCGTGACGCCGTGACGCTTGGCGTCCTGCACCAGCTGGCTCGGCGAATAAAAGCCCAGCGGCTGCGCGTTCACCATCGCCGCCAGGAACTCCATCGGGTGATGGCATTTCAGCCAACATGAGGCGTAGACGAGCAGCGCAAAGCTGGCCGCATGGCTCTCCGGGAAACCGTATTCGCTGAAGCCCTTGATCTGATTGAAGATGGCCTCGGCGAACTCGCGCTGGTAGCCGCGCGCTGTCATGCCGTCAACGATCTTGTCGTAGTGCTGCTGCAAGCCGCCTTTGCGCTTCCAGGCCGCCATGTCGCGGCGCAGCCTGTCGGCCTCGCCGCCAGAGTAGCCTGCGGCAACCATCGCGACCTGCATGACTTGCTCCTGGAACAACGGTACGCCGAGCGTGCGGCCGAGCACGGCCTCAAGCTCTTTGCTGGGGTAGGTCACCGCCTCATACCTCTGCCGTCGCCGCAGGTAGGGATGCACCATCTGCCCCTGGATGGGCCCGGGTCGGACTATGGCGACTTCCACGACCAAGTCGTAAAAGCAGCGGGGTTGCAGTCGGGGCAGCATCGACCGCTGGGCGCGCGACTCGATCTGGAACACGCCGATGGTGTCGGCCTTGCAGATCATGTCGTAGGTGGCCGGGTCCTCGGCAGGGATGTCTTGCATCTGGAAATCGAAGCCGCGCGTCTGGCTCACGAAGTCGAGCGCCTTGCGGATGGCCGTCAGCATGCCGAGGCCCAGCACATCGACTTTCAGGAGGCCGGCGGCGTCCAGGTCGTCCTTGTCCCACTGGATGACGGTGCGATCCGGCATGCTGGCGTTCTCGATCGGCACGAGTCGCGTCAGCGGGCCGTTGGTCAACACAAAGCCGCCGGGATGCTGGGAGAGGTGTCGGGGCATGCCAATGAGGTCCTTGGTGAGTTCAAGCAGCTGCCGCACCGCGAGGTCTTCGATGTCGAGGCCGGCTTCCCGAAGCCGATCGGCGTCGATCACGTTGCCATCCCACCATTGGTGCGAAGCAGCCAGGCGCTCCAGTTCGTCCATGCCGAAACCCAGGGCCTTGCCCACATCCTTGATGGCGCTCTTGACCCGGTAGGAGATCACCACCGCAGCGAGAGCCGCACGGTCGCGTGTGTACTTGCCGTACAGGTACTGGATGACCTCTTCGCGCCGCTCGTGCTCGAAGTCGATGTCGATGTCGGGCGGCTCATTGCGCTCCTTGGACATGAAACGCTCGAAAAGCACGCTCATGCGGGCCGGGTCCACCTCGGTCACGCCGGTGCAGTAGCAGACCACCGAGTTCGCAGCCGATCCCCGCCCCTGGCAGAGGATGTGCTGGCTGCGCGCGAACTGGACGATGTCCGCGACGGTCAGGAAGTAGTGCTCGTAGTGCATCTCGGCGATCAGCGTCAGTTCGCGCTCGATCTGCTCGGTGACGGAGGCCGGGATGCCGTCGGGCCAGCGCCGGCCGGCTCCTTCGTAGGTGATGCGCCGCAGATAGCTGCCCGGCGTCTCGCCGTCGGGCACCACCTCCGACGGGTAGTGATAGCGGATCTCGTCAAGGGAGAACTCGCACCGTGCGGCAACCCGCAGCGTCTGCGCCATCAGATCGGCGGGGAAGGTCCGGGCGAGCCGCCCCCGCGTGCGCAGGTGGCGCTCGGCATTGCGATCCAGTGCCCGACCGCACTCGGTCAGCGGTTTGCCCAGCCGGGTGGCCGTCATGACGTCCATCAGCGGCTTGCGGCTGCGCACATGCATCGTCACGTCGCCGACGGCCACCAGCGGGATCTCGGTCAGCGCGCTGACGTCGCGCAAGCGCGCCAGCCGCACCTCGTCATCGCTGAGCTTGAGCAGGTCCAGCCCCAGCCAGACCCGCCCCATGAAACGGCTCAGCAGCCAGCGCGCCAGCGTGATCAGCGCCTCAGGCTTGGCACGGCGTTCCGGACAAGCGACCACGACGCAGTCGTCAAGATCGCTGGGCCCGAAGTCGTCGGGCGTGGCCGAGTACGTGCCCTTCTCCGAGCTGCGTCTCAGCTTGGAGATCAGCTGGCAGAGGTTGCCGTAGCCATTGAGGCTGCAGGCGTAGACGACGATGGTGTGGGGGAAAGCGCCGTCCACCTGGAACTGGCTGCCGACGAGCAGCTGGATCTCGTGCTCCTTGGCGGCAACATGGGCGCGGACGATGCCGGCCATCGAGCACTCATCGGTGATCGCGATGGCGGTGTAGCCCAGGGCCTTGGCGCGCTGCACCAGCTCTTCCGGCCAGCTGGCCGCCTTGAGGAAGGAGAAGTTGCTGAGGACCCTCAGCTCCGCGTAGCCCGGCAGCGTCGTCATGGTCGCGCTCAGGCGAAGTGGCCATGGAGGAACCACGCGATACGGCCATCGGCGTCCTGCGTGTTGAAGACCGACAGCACGCCTGCGTTGTCGGACTGGGCGATCCAGTAGTCCCGCACCACATTGCGCGTGGACGAGGTGCCGGGCAGCCGGTCCCACCACCCCCCTTCAACGCGGTCTGGGCCGACCAGCAATGTCAACGGCCCCTCGTAATGCGGCCGGTTGTTTATGACCGCCAGCTCTAGCGGTGTCTCAAGGACAAAGGTGGGCTCGGGCTGCTCGGGAACTGGCGCAGGTGTGCGCCTCTTCTGCTTGGCCAGCGGCGTCCAATGGGTCATCCACTCCAGGCGGTGGTCATCGACCAGCACCGGCTGCAGCACGCTCTTCGGCCCGAGGCGTGCGGCGATGCGTTCGAGGACGAGATACAGCGATTCACCCGAACCCATGCTCTCCGGCAGCAGCGATGCGCTTTGCTCGGTGAGGGCTTGGACGCCGATCGCATCGATCTGCAGCTCACCGACTGGCGCCAGCAGCTCCTGCTTGGCTAGGTGCTCGGCCAGCAACCTCACGAAGTGTTCCAGGTCTCGCAGCACCTCGGCCGAGCGGATCGTCACTTCGCCGCCGTCCCCTGCGTCCTTGGCACGCATCGAATCATGAATCCAGCGGAACCGAAAGCCCACGGCACCGGCATGCCTGGAGGCCAGCCAGCCGCACATCTGCATGAGCAAGGGCCGCGCGTACATCAGCAGTGCCGGCGCGTGGTCCTCACGGGCAGGCAGCTCGATCCGAGCCGAGAAATCCTCCGGGATCGTCTCGTACCTGAAGACCTCGGCACGCTGTCCGTAGGCCTGGTCCAGGGTGGCGAGCAATGCGGTCCCGAACCGGCGGCTGACCTGCGCGCGCGGCAGCCGGCGCAGTTCACCGAGCAAGGTGATGCCCGCACAGGACAGCGTTTCCTCATGGGAAACGGCGGCGGTCAAGGCAGCTAGCGGTAACTCGTCCATCACAGGCAGCAGCAGGCGGCGCCCCAGGTCGAGCACCCCGCATCGCGCCATCACGAGGGCCGCCATCGCCGTCGGCGCCCACCCGATGCCGACGACGCCCAGGTCTGGCGCTTCCGCACTGACGCGCTCCTTCAGGGATTCCAGCCCCTTGAACAGCCGCAGGCTAGATTCCACTTCCATCGCGACGGCGCAGCCCTCCACGACAGCCACGCGGGGCGTGAACTGCAGTGACCACAGCACCAGGCCGCGCACGCCGTCAGAGGCTGGCGACGCGCTCGAGGACTTCTCGGGTGAGATCGCTGGGATCGAGGTAAGCAGAACGACCCACAACAACGTGGTTCTCCTTGGTTGGCGTCAGGGCGCTGGGCCGGCGCGTGCGAGGGGTCAGGACGTGTTCGATGCCGCCAGGCACCGAGCTCAGCTGCAGTGGCACCTCCTGAGCCGGCCCCCTGCGCTTCACGATCTGCACTTCGATCTGCCAGTCCACCAATGGCCTGGACACGATGCGAAGCGGAGCCGGCGAGGGATCATGGCGGGCGACCAGGGGCCTGCAGATGAAGACCAGGCCTTCGCAGGCCTGCGCCAGCACCTGCAGACGCCTGAGCTGCTCCGGCCGGGCTTGCGGCATCCATGCCACGACGGCGGCAGCGGCATTGGCCCTGAGCAACTGTTCCGTCGCCCAAAGCCGTTGCGACGGCGCCGCTGCCGCCACCCACTTGAGCTGCTGCTCGTCGATCCCGAGGTGCCGCAGGCCGGGCAGGTGCGGGGGCTTGGGTGGACCCACGACCACAACGGCCCGGCCCCCGGTGAGTAGCGGGCGCAGCGAAGGCCCGATGAGGCGCCATTCCTGGACCGACGGTTGGGGCTGCAGGATCTCGATCAGGCAGCCGCAGGGCCAGCCTCCTTCAGGGATCTCCGCGTCCAGCGCCGCAAAACCGGTGCTGACGGCCGTCGTCCTCGCGTGGCCCAGTTGGTCCGCCCGCCAGACCGAATCGATCAGCGCGTCGGGAAGATGGCAGGCTGGCCCGGCAGCGTTCTGTGCAGGCGCAGGCAGCGCGACGGGCTCGAGGGCCGCGTCGTGCTTTTCGCAGGCAACAGAAGGACTTTGCAGCGAGGACAGCAAGTCCTCCTGCACCGGGTGGGCAGACATGGGGATGTGGCGTCAGCGGGGTTGGCGCGGCTCAAGCTTGTGTTGAAAGACTGTTTATTTATACAGTACACCACAAGGCGGCACGCGTCCAGCAGGCGGGCCACCGACACGGGTGCAGGCGGTCGTCCGTCACGTCACGCGCCCTCCGTGCATTGATGTGCGATAACGGCGTCTCCCCATCAGCAGGGACAGTTCATCCATGTGCTACTCAGCCCAAGTTCGCGCCAACTACCGTGACTACGTCCGCCTGTTCGGCGCCCACCTCAGCATCAAGGAGTTCGTCCAGCTCTTCTTCAACCGACAGGAGGCGAAGCTGAAGGTTCCGAAGGCCGTGGAAGCGGCGTTCGAGGGTGAGGCCACCACGCCCGAGGAGCAGGAGGTTAAGCGCCTCATCGAGGCCTTCATGGCCGACCGGGCGATGACGTTGGAGAAGGAGTTGTTTGCTCAGCGCAAGCGTCTGGCCGATGCCGAGCGCATCGCAGAGACGAACCCCAAGCCGGCCAAGACCGTGCTGGACAGTCTGCGTATCGCGCCGTCGAAGATTTCCAAGGCGCGGCTGGATCTGGAGGATCTGCGCAGAACGGATCTGCGTGATCGCGACTCGCGCATCTTCCCTGGCGTGTATGCGCCCGTGATGGTCGTCCGCGACGGCAAGCGCGTCGTGCTGCCCATGCGTTACCAGTGCCGGCCCGCCGGTCGGCCGGCCGCGTATGACATCGAATACCCCGGGACCTACAACGCCCGCCGCGACAACCTGGAACGGTTCTGGAAAGGCCAGTTCGGCTACACGCACGGCATCCTGCTGGTGGACACGTTCTACGAGAACGTCAAGCGCCACGACATGGAGCATCGCCCGCTCGGGCCCGACGAGAAGCCTGAGAACGTGATCCTTCAGTTCCAGCCCAATCCGCCGGAGCTGATGTACATCGCGTGCCTGTGGTCGCATTGGACGAAGGACGGCGAACCGGACTTGCTGTCCTTCGCGGCCATCACCGACGAGCCCCCGCCGGAGGTGCGGGATGCGGGGCACGACCGCATGATCATTCGCATCAAGCCTGAGCACGTGGATGCCTGGCTGAACCCGGATCCGAAGAACCTCAAGGCCCTGTACGACATCTTTGATGACCGCGCGCCGGCCTACTACGAGCATCGCCTGGCTGCGTAGCGAAGCGAAGGCGCAATCGCATGAGCAAGCCGATGAAGGGTGCCCCAGGCCAGATGGGCCTGGGCGGCTTCGGCGACGGAAGCGTCGTCAAGCTGGACGGCGGAAAGCGCATGCGGCTCGACGACCGGGTGGACTTCTGGCCGGGATCCCAGACCTGGAAGACCGTCGTTGACGGTCCCGATGGCCCGGCCAACGGCATCGGCTTCACCAGCCTGCTGGACTACCTGAAACGGACCCGTGAAGCGGAAGGCCGGCCCGTGGCCGGGCCAGTGGCTCTCGCTTCAGACCGGACCGTGATCTGCAACTACTGCGGCAGGCACGCGGACCTGCATGGTGGCCTTGACGTGTACCCAGACCGCAGGGATCTCGCGCAGCGGCAGTTTTGGGTGTGCTGGAGTTGCGATGCGTGGGTCGGGTGCATGAAGGAATCCGACGAACCTTTTGGCGAGTTGGCCGACGAAGCGCTACGCGCCGCGCGCATCGCCGCACACAAGGCATTCGACCCGATCTGGGAGCAGGGGCTGATGACCAAGCGCGAGGCCTACGACTGGCTGGCACAGGCGCTGACCATGTCGCGCGAGGAATGCAAGATCGGCCTGATGAAGCTGGAGGACTGCTCGCGTGTAGGTCAAGCGGTGTGGGAGCGCTTCGGCGAGCTGCCGCCAAGCTGACCGCGACTTTCTACCGCAGGTTCAGTTGTGGCGGTTCAGTTCCAGGAACACGAAGCTGCGCACCTTGGGCCAGTAGAGGAGGCTAGTCTTCCGCTCGCGACTTCTCAGGCTCATCTTGCTTCGCCAGCCAGGCATCAATGCGAGGGCCATATGCGGCATAGATTCCAGCCACTGCGGCGAGCGCTGCACACGTCGCGATGGCATAGAACCACCAGCGCATTACTCGCTCGAAGCGAGCACGGTAGTCTTTTGGCGGCTCGAGCCTGTCGAGGGCCCACATCCCACGGCGTTCGAGCTGGGCCTCCATGGACGCCGCTCCATAGCGATCACGCATTGCTGAGGCGTGTTTGTCGAGATAGTTGTGCCAAGCCAGTCCGCGTCGAACCAGCTCCAGATTCACGTTCGTTCCGTCTGGACTGAACACCTCGGCCAGCATGCATCCGTCGCCAGCCTTCCCCTCCGTTTGGACTGTGACGGCTCTGTTGAGAACGGCGGCGGCAAGCGCAGCCTGTGCCTCGTCACCGAAGGTCTGCCCTAGCTCGGGTGCATCAATGTAGGCGAGGCAGAGCTTGTACTCGTGCTGCTGCGCGTCAACCAGCGTCAGGACGTCTCCGCCTGTCACGCTGACCACCCGCCCGTGCAAGACGGTGTCCGCCCAGACAAGCATCGAGAGTGAAACCAGAAGGCAGCACGCTAGAAGCCGAGGGATCCTGGCGCTTGCGTTGACGACGCCAAAACCACCTGCTGAAACTCGAAGTAGACGAAATGGGTGGTGCACCGGCGGTCTCAAGCGGCGAGCTGATGGCGAATCGTCACCAGCGGTACATCAGCGGTCGCCCGCCATGCGTACTCCATGCCTGCCAGTGCCAGCTGAATCTTTCGGTCGACCTCCCGCTCGGGGTCCGGATCGACCTGTGCGCTGAGAACAAACCCGAGCAATCCTGCCACCAGTACGAGTATTAGCGAACAAGGAAGCCAGTGAGCCACTACGAAGGCAGGAAGGGTGTCCGTGTAACCGCCTTGCCCCATGGCGCAAGCCGCCAGCAAAGCGAGGAGCATCCCCCAGCGGCCATAGGCCCGACGGTCGTACGCGGTTGCAATGGCTTGGCTAATCGCGCGAGATTCGCCGGTTGTGCAGTTCCGGACCGCGACGAGGTCGCCGGCAGCAGCATCGTTCGCAGCGCACCACGCAAAAGCCAGTCTCTGGCCTCGGTTCACTGCGATGCCGAGCAGTCCAGCGGTGGACCGCCATTCCCGCCCATCGTCAGCGCGGATCCAGGTCTCGTGGTACCACTCGCCCCGGTAGATCCACGATCGTGTGCCGACCACGTCGCCGGCCGTGAACCAGTATCGGAGTAGGAGGCCGTTGCCAGATTGGAATTCCATGCTTTGAGGTCGTTTGCAGTAATAGACGGCTCTCTCTCAGCCTTGCGAGCCAAGGCTTCGAGCCAGAAGGCGTTCAAGTAGATGGCTGCCCAGCTCACTCGAATAAATCATCAGCGTCACGCTCGGGCTTTCCGCTGCTTGCACGCGGTTCCGCCACCCGGCAATCTGCAGCTCCCGATGGGGGCCGAGAACGCCTACGTAGTTGGGCCCGACGCCTGCAATTCGCATGCGATGGCTCATCCATCCTGTGATCCCGCCCACGGATACGCGATAGCGCAGCCTTGCGCCGCTTATGTCCAGCCATGCGTCGGCACGCACTCGCAGCAGTGAGGCGTGCCATCGCTCCGTAACGTCGAAATGAATCAACCCACTCAGAATCGGTTCGTCATTGGGCACCGCTCCTACGTAGATCGCGGGGTGGAGGGTTCCAGTGCCTTCGGAAAGGCGGAGATCAAAGGACATGTTGTTGGACCCGCCCCGCCTCATCGACGACGGCCACAGAAGTCAAAAAATGGGTCCTCGGCCAGCCAGTTGGGCCGACCGCGACGCCCCGCAGCTTGCGGTTGCGCGAAGCATGCAAACACAAAGGCGAGGATGGGTGAGATGCCAATCACGACCATGGCGGCTCCGGCCGTCAGGGCGGTGGACGTCATTGCATGCCAGCCCATGTAGCAGGCAAGTGCGGCCAGCAGTGTGGTGAGCATCCAGTCCGGCAGGAAAAGAAACAACAGGAGGCTGAAGAGCGCGGAAGTCTTGTAGGCGAGCGCGTCATCGGCTTGTGGCGGCCCTGCATGAGCAAGCTCCAGCGCAAACAGGCTGGAGAACAGCGCCAACCAGGCCAGGATCCTGGCGAGCTTGGTGCGGGCTTGGCGCCGGACGTTGCTGCGGACGCTGGCGAGGCGCGAACCTAGGGTGCGCCATGACGGAAGGTATTCAAGCAAAATGAGTCCTATAGGTTGTAGCCCTAAAGGATACATTCCGACGAAATTGGCGGCTAGAGAGCTGCCATGAAAACCACAGTCAAGTCCAACTTTCCGCGAGCATTGCGTCGGTTACGGCAAGCCCTCGGGCTGGCCCAAGAGGCCTTCGATGTGGTTTCTAGCCGTACGTACATAAGCAGCCTCGAGCGAGGCTTGAAGGACCCTACGGTAGGCAAGGTCGAGCAGTTGGCTGCGGTGATGGCCGTTCATCCGCTGACGCTGCTGGTGCTGGCCTACTCGGATGGTTCCAGCGGACAGGTCGGCAGATTGCTTACGCAGGTTGAACAGGAAGTGCGGGCAGCACTTGCGGCGGAGAACCACTGAGTCGCTCGGCAATGCGTTTTCGATGGGCCTGGTCGGACAAGTGGGTAGGCCTTTTGCTGCGGGGCTTGGGATACCTGGCGGAACGACGGTGCCGACTCAGTGATGTTCCGGTCGGGGAAAAGCGCGATGCACCCAGCGCGCAGGAGATGGCTGCCGCCCGCACCACGCCCTTGCTCGCAGCGGCGACCACGAGCTGCTGGCCGCACGTACGGAGGCAGAAAAGTACATCCTGCTGGCTACGCTCAATTTCGTGGAGTGCGTCACCTTCGTCGAATCGGGCGCTGCAGTCAGGTAGCTTCGCGCCTCGCCCGGGTCAAGGCGGCGTGGCCGGGCTCTCACGATATCCAAATTTCTAATACGGCGCTCCTGTTAGGTCAGTTGGTGACCTATGCGCCGCCTACGCTGAAATCTGATCCCTGGGCCAGCCTGGCCACTGGACTCAGCGCATGCCGGATAGCCAAGCTTGCACCGCTCGCCCACCATCTTCCCGGACCTATGGGGGTAACTCCGAGGTTGAGTGGCGCATTCGTCGCGTCACGTGCCTGGACGCCTTAGACGCCGCGCTTCAGAATGGTCTCAAGGGGAGGACTAGAACAATGCACGTACCTCTTGGCAGGAGTGAGCGTAAGCGTGCGCCGCCGCTATTGATTGGCCTGGGGCGGTTCATAGGCGGCGCGACATGACAGCGCGCCCGGCATCTTTGGATACTCTCCTGGATCTGACGCCTCAACAGCGAAACCTGCTGTTGATGAGGCCGCTGTACCAACTCGAGCTGACGAAGAACAAGTTCTCGGACTCGACCGCCGATGGACGAGGCCTCTTCGAAGGCGTCGACACCCATTACCTCACCCTGGCAGCCCTGACCTACATGATGGAGGGCACGGCGGTCGCTGTGGGGTACACCCTAGAAGAGGTGCTTCATCACCTCGTTTCCATCGTGCAGCGAATGAAGCCAGCGGCCGATGCCGGCCAATGTCGCCGCATCGCCGAGATCGTTCTGGACGCCGTGGACAACGCGTCCAACAACTACCTTGCGCACACCTACGACTACTTCCATGGCCCTTCCGGTGAGTTTCGTGTGGTCAGCTTCCGGCTGACAGCACACGAACCGGACCTCGAGGACATCTGGCGGTATCGGCCGACGGCCGAGGGTTACCTGGTGTTGATGGGCATGCTGGACTTGAAGGTCGAAGACCACCAGATCCTTGTCGAGCGGATGCTGCAGCTGCTCATCGAGCGCGGTCGGTTCGACCAAGCCTACGAGTTCGCCCGCAGGGCGCGCATGCTCTCGATCGAGCATCGGCAACAGATCCGGGACTTCATCCATCAGGCGTGGCGAGCCCCGGGATCGGTGGCCTGGGCGCGAGACATCGCGCCGCGCCTGAACGAGGCGCGTCAGCACATCCATGCCCGGCAAGAAGAAGACCGGCGCATGGAGGAGTCGGTCCGGGAGCAACTCATCCAGGTCACCGATCCGCAGGCCCGCCAGCAACTGGGGCGTCTGGACGAGGTCTTGAAGAGCGCCAGCAGCGTGCGCGCCCACCTGCAGGTCGACGTCACCGGCGCCGGCGACAAGTTCATGAGCGCACAGGCCGGCGCGTTCCGGTCACGCAGGCCGTCATCGTTTCCTGATCTCGAGACCGGCCTGCTGCCCGACGCGCTGGCCACCTCGCAGCAGGAACTCGTGAAGCACGTCGACGAGGTGATGCTGAGCCTGTACCCCGCCGTGTTCCCGAAAGCGCCGGACCTGTCCGACCTGCTGGCCTTGCTCCTCACCAAGCGTGAGTTCGACGCGCCAGGTGACGAGATAGGTGAGTTCGGCGAAATGGTGCCGTTCGTGGTCTACGAGGATCCATTCCCGGAAGAGATGGCGCAGGCGATACAGGCCTGGATCGGCCGGAAGTTCGCCATCGGCGGCAGCTGGACGATCGACGAGCTTCTCGCCGCTGCTGAGGACGAAGACATGTCGCTGCTGGAGCGCCAGTGCATCGTCTATGCGCTGTATCGCAGCTTCCCCGACAGCGAGAACCTGTTCAAGGGCATGAAGGCCCGGACCGATGGCACCTTTGATTCGGATGTCGCTGCGGGCGACAACCTTCGCTTTGATTCTGTGGAGATCCGATGAGCAGCACTCACCGCGACGCCAACGCCTTGCTCTACAAGGCGATCAACTTGACGGCGTCTCCGTCTCGCGACGTCGAGTACCGCGAGCTCCTGTCCAGGTATCGGGCGGACACGGCATTCGCCAGCGCGGTGCAGGAAGCCGCCATCGGCCTGCAGCTGTCGATCCTTGACGTCAGCGAGCGCGGGCTGATCGTCGCCCCGTCGTCCAAGGAGAGCCGGTTTTCAATGCGGATGTCCGACCTGCGCACCCTGTTCACATCCGAGCAGCGGGTGGCGCTCGCGATGGCCCACCTGGCGATCGCCGCCGTATTCTTTCCGACCACCGACCGTCTGGACGACGACGTGAAAGCGCCGCTGCCGGCCACGCTGGCGCGCTTTCGGGACACCCTTCTCGCCGTGGTGGGACGCCTTTCGGACAGCCACGAGGCAGAAGAGGGTGGCGACCAGGCGGAAGAGTTTGTCGCTGGGTGGCAGTACCTGAAAAGCCTGCCCGCGGTGAACCCGAAGGCCGAGCGTGCTGCCGCATCGTCGGTCGACGGGATCGTGCGAATCGCCGTCAACAAGATGCTCGAGTACGGCCTGCTTCGTCTGGTCAGGGGCAGCGAGGACGAGGCGCAGTCCTTGTACGGCCCGACGTACCGGCTGCGCGTGCATCTGCGCGAGCTCACATTGCCGCGCCTGTTCCACGTGACCCGCGACGCGGCTCGGGCCGCTGGAGACCACTGACATGCAGCGCATTTCGCGAATCCACGTTAGCCACTTCGGCAGCCCGACGGCCTGGTACGACAACCATGTCTTCGACCTGATTGACCCAGACACCGATGAGCCCACGGACACGGTCTTCAACCTCGAGAACGCCGGGGGCAAGACGTCGCTGCTGTCGTACATCTTCAGCTGCTTCGAACCGAAGCTCGACCGCTGGCTGCAGCACCTGCAAAAGCGCAACCACCGCTTCCACGAGTACTTCGCGCGGGACGGTCGCCCGTCCTTCATCCTGATCGAATGGCACATGCCGGGGCGCGCCGCGGGCGCTCCCGACTACAAGCTGCTGATCGGCCAGGTGGTCACGATCAAGGACACCGTCGAGCGCAGCGCCGATGTCGACCGGTCGTTCTTTGCCTTTGAAGTCACGAACGGCCTGTCGCTCGATGACGTGCCGGCACCTGGCCTGACCGACACGCCTGCCCGCTCCATGCCGGAGTTCCAGCAGTGGATGCATGAAGCGAGCTCGCGCTCGCGGGGCGACTTCTTCCGCACCAAGACGCAGGAAGACTGGGTCAAGCACCTGGGCAACGTGCGGATGCTGGACATGGATCTGCTGCGCATGCAGGTCGACTTCAACAGCAACGAAGGCGGCATGGAGGAGGGCTTCCTCACCTTCAACACCGAAGCCGACCTGCTGCGGCGGTTCCTGATGCTCACCCTCAATCCGGAGCGATCGGCCACCGTGCGGGAAGGGCTGGCACAGACGGCGGACAAGCTCAAGGCACGGCCGCGGTACGAGAAGCAGAAGACCCAGCTGACCAAGCTGCATGGCGTGATGCTTCCCTTCGTCGATGCAGCCGCCGAGTACGAGTCCACCCAGCGCGAACATGAGGCGACCCGGCGCGATGCGGCCCGCCTGGCCGCCGCTCTGCGACGTACCAAGCACGAGAGGTTGGATGCGGCCAATAGGGAGCAGGACTTCGCGTCAACCCAAGACGGGGTTGCCCAGACGTCGGAGAAGAACGCCGAGCATCACGCCGCCCACTCGGTGGCCATGAAAGGGTTGCAGATCGACCGCAAGGTCGTGATTGCCGAGCGGGCCAAGAACGCTGCGACGGAAGGCCTCGCGACCGGCGATAACCGACTGAAGATGCTGCACGGCGCCAAGGCAATGGGCCACCTGACCGCCCGGATTGCGGACGCCGATTCGCTGCAGGCGCTGATGGAACTCGAAGAGGAAGGTTTGAAGCCGGCGCAACAGGAGGCCGAGATCCAGGGGGCGCTGCTGGACAGCGCGCTGGCGGCGGCGCAGGCGGACGAGACGCGCAAGGCTCGCGCTGCGAGAGACGCCGAACAAGCCGCCAGGTCGCTGCTCGATGCGATTCAGCAGGATGAGAAGCGAGCGAACGATGCGCTTCAGGCCATCGCGGCCGAGCGCGGTCAGCTGGAGGGATTTCAGGCCGCCTATAAGACCCAGCGCGAGCAGCTCATTGCCGAGGGCGTGCTGACGGAGGCCGACGGAGGATCCATTTCGGCAGCCATCGATCGGCTGGCCGGATCGGAGGTGGAGCTGACGGCAAAGGTCCAGGCGCTGGATGACCAGTTGGAGATGTTCCAAGACGAGGAGCGCGGGCATCGCGAGCGGGCGGCAACCCAGGCGACCAAATCTGCGCAGGCGCTGGCGGCGCAGGAACCCCTCTCGCGCCTGCTTTCCACGGGCTACACCTTGCGTGACGAGCTCGCGCAAATGGAAGTCATGCGCACCGCGGCGGACGCTGAGCTTGCCGACCCGGACGAGCCGCTGCTCCTCGAGCAGTTGGACGCGCTATTGACCGCCGCCGATGAGGAGATCAGCGATTTCGACGTCCTGCTGGCGCAGTTTGCCAACGAACGGAACTCCATCATGGAGACCGGGCTGGCAGGCCGCAACGCCGACGTTGACGCGGCCGTGAAGCAGCTGCTCGCCGTCGGCGTGCGCTCAGCCAGGGCCGCGAGCTCATATCTGGCGGAGATGCTGCCCGATGCAGCGGAAGCGACGCCTGTCGTGCTTTCCGACCCTTCCCGGTTCCTGGGGGTGTCGGTCGCGCACGGCGACTGGGAAACACTCCAGAAGAGGCTGGCGGACCTGAAGGTCAAGCTCAGGGCCCCGGTCACGGTGGCCACCCAGACCCTGGACGCGCAGGCGCCCGGCGGCGACCGACTGGTCCTCGCGCCCGAGGACGCCGCGCTGTTCAACAAGGCCGCGGCGCAGGCAGCGCTGGTTCATCTCGACCAGCGCATTGCCGCCACCCGCGACCAACGTGGCGCCTACGTGCAACGCAGGAACGACGGCAACATCGGTCGGGCCAAGCTGCAGCGCTACCAGCGTGAATTCGGAGCCGCCCGGCTGCGACAAGCGGACATCGATCTCGAGGACAGGAAGGCCGAGGCGACGGCGGCGACAGCGCGCCAGCAAGAACTCCTTGCGCAAGCGACAACCAGCAAGAACGCCGCGGAGCAGGTCGTGCTGCAGCGAAAGCCCTTGCCGGCGGCCATCGCACGTGCCGAGGGCGGCCAGCGCCTGCTTAAGACCTTCCAGCGTGAATACGAAGACTGCAGCGCGGAGAAGCAGCGGCGCCTGGTCCAGCTTGCTGGTTTGGCGCACGTCCAGGTTGATCGGCTGGCCGAGTTGAGCGGTCAGCGCATCGAGATCGACATCCGTCGCCAGAACGCCAACCTGGATCTAGTCCGGCACGAGACGGCCGCGACGAGGCACGGGGACGACCGCGCGGTTATCGCCTACGTCGACAGGAAGTACCCGGCGGAGCAGCACCTTCGCGCGCGGGCCGTGTCCCTGGAGGCGCTTCGGATCACCTACGGCCGAGCCGTCGACGTGCTGCGCGATCTCCAGGCCAATCGCGACCCTCAACTGGCTGAGAAGCTCAAGACCGCACAGGTTGCAAAGAGCGAGGCGGAGCTCGCATTCCGGCAGTACGCCAGCTTCGACGAGACATTGCTGCGCGAACTACTTGCGTTGGACTTCGAAGCGGAGGTACGAGATCAGCTGGCCGCCAACCAGCGCTGGGCCGCGGCAAAGGACGCGGCAACTTTTGCGCACGTCGCCATCGATACCGAACGCAAGCTGTACCTGAAAACTCACAAGCAGCTCATGCGCCTGACGCCCGACGTGCAAGAGCTGGACGATGCGGCGCTGGATGAGCTTGTCGCGACCACCGATCAGGAAGCGCTGGCCGCTGCGGACATGGCGAGTCGTGCCCGTGCCCAGGCGGTTGAATCGCGGGGCCGCGCCTCGGAGCTCGAGACGGTCGCAACGCGACTTGCCAGCTTGCATTCATCGCTGGTCGCTGCGGTGGCCAATCTCGCGCCCGACCACGACCCGTTCGAGCTGCCGGCGGATCCGGATACCTACACCCATGGGCTCATCGAGCGCCATCGTGACCAGAAGGAGCGCGTGGACGCACAGCGCGAGAAGGCGCGCAACGCCTTCCAGGCCTTGTCGTCGGCCGCGACCTCGAAAGACCTGGTCGAGGTCGAAGCCGAGCTGGCCCGGGACATCTCCGAGAGCAGGTTCGACTTGGCCTGTTCGGATCGCCTGCGGGTGCTGGCGCTCATCACCGACCGGCTGGCGGCCGTCCAGGACACGCTGGACACTATGGAGCCGGACCTGCAGAACTCGGTCGGCGAGCTCTACAACCTGACCTTCGAGGGCATGTCCATGCTGTCCCGGGCCTGCGGCAAGACGATGCCCCTTGCCGCGCCGTACGTGGGCGGCAAGCACATCATCAGGATGAAGGCGAAGTTCCAGGGGATCACGATCGAGGTCCGCAAGGCCGCCATCCGCAAGTACTTCACCGAACTCATCGATGCCGGCGTGGTTCCCGCCAAGGGAGCCGACCTCGTGGCCAGGAGCCTTGTGGCCATCAGCGGGCGTCAGGACCTCGGCGTTGAGGTGCTGAAGATGGAGCAGAACGAAGCGCACCAGTACCAGCTGGCCAGCGAGCTCAAGGGGTCGAAGGGGCAGGGCACCGTGATCGCGATGTTCCTGTACCTCCTCATCAGCCAGCTGCGTGCGGACACCCAAGCCACCGCCAAGCGAGCTGGCGGCGGGCCGTTGATCCTGGACAACCCCTTTGCCAAGGTGCAGACCCGTGCGCTGATAGACGCGCAACGCTTGCTGGCCAAGGAGATCGGTGTGCAGCTCATCTTCTTCACGGCCAACGCCGACGCCAACATCCTGGCGGGTTTCCGCAGGGTCGTGCGCCTGCGCAAGTCCCACATGAACTCGAAGTCGCAGCGGTCCCACATCGAGATGGCCTCGGCGACGTTCGAGGACCTCACCGAGATGTCAGCGTGAGCGACGCCTTTCTGAACCAGCTGAAAGCCCATCCGCGCAAGCGCATGCTGCTGGTGGAGTTGCGCCAGTCCTGGCTCAACGTCTACCCGGAGCAGGTGCAGCATCCTGAGCGAGACGGCTTGATGCTTGAGGCGCTGGCGTCGATGGCCGCGGCGGGACAGGTCGCCTTGCCCTCCGCCAGCAGCTTCGAGCGGGTCGGCCGGCAGCCGATGCCCAAGTTCGTGACGATCACCGTCGACGAGCAGCGGGAGCCACCGACTGAATGGGGCCAGCTTCCCTGGCTGCCAGCGCTGGGTTTCTGGCCGCGCCTGACTACGTCGGAAAAGCAGGCCGCCTTTGCCATCAACGAGTGGATGCGCCGGCGAAAAGGCGACTTCATGATGGTCCCGCTCAAGGAGCGGTCGCTGGAAATCTTCGGCGACGAAAAATTCCTGGACCTGCGAGTCCGCAGCGACGCGCTCTTTTCTGGTCGCCTGCCGTTGAGCGCCATCGGCGCGTTCATGGTTGCTGCACCCCTGCCGCACCGCAAGGCTGACGCACCCGGCCGGCCCGTGGTCATAGTCGAGAACCACCACACCTACTGGTCCCTCGGACAATGGAACTTCAGCGCCAAGCGCTACGCGACCGTGATCTACGGGGCGGGCCACGCCGTGTCGTCAACCGGTCGCGCACTCGATGAGGTGCTGCGGGAAGTGCAGGGCGTCGGTGTCTTGTACTTCGGAGATCTCGACCCGGCTGGCGTTGGCATCCCGCTGCGCCTTCGCAACGATGGCGCCGGCGAGATCCAGCCGGACGTGCCCCTGTACAAACTCGTCCTGGCGCACGGTCGTCGGCGAGACGGCGTTCGCCGAACGTCAGACGACGTCGTCACGCTTCACAGCTGGCTGCCCTCGCTGGCGACGGAGGTGGAAACGATGTGGAAAGACGGGCAATGGCTGCCTCAGGAAGGCGTCGGCACCGAACTTCTGCACAAGCACGGCAATGCACTTTTGAACGCTCAGTCTTCCTAGAGCCGAGCATGCCCCGCGCCGAACTTTATATCCGGCGGCAGGACGGGCTGGTGGCTTAGAACATTGTGTTCTCATTGTTCACCGTGGCCGGGATGGGCTGCAGAACGTCCCAATGCTCAACGATGTGGCCCTGCTCATCGAACCTGAAGATGTCGACGCCGGCCGTTGGCGCTCCCGCCAGTTCAGATACCTGAACGCGACCGTGCGGGTCTTCATCGATTGGGCGGCCTCGCTCTTCGAGCGGCGCGCCTTTCAAGGAGAAAAAGATGACGATCGCCTATTGCTGGCTCGACATGTCGCTCTCGAGGGAGCGCATCACGGCCGTCTCTGACAGCCGCATCTCGCGGCAAACGGCCGGCGGGGCTTGGGTACCCATGCAGGAGGAGACAATCAAGCTCTTCAGGGTGCCCGTGAAGTGCTACGGCCAGGAGGGCTTCGACTTGAACACAGGTGCGTGGAAGGACCCGTACTTCGAAACTGAGTTGGGCCTTGCTTTCGCAGGCGACTGCGTGGAGGCGCTCTGCATCGCCAACGCGTTCATGCGCGGGGTGTCGCAGTTGGTGGCCACTGGAACAACAAGACCTAGGCCGGAGCCAATCAAGCTGTATCAAATGCTGGAGGCTGCCGGCAACCACTGGCTCTCGACCTACAAGAAGCCCACGGACGCAAGCGTGCACTTCCTGCTGTTCGGCTATTCCCCTGTGGACAGCAAGCCCTGGGCCGGCAGGTTGATCTGGCCGGAGCGCCCGGCGCCCGGTGGGAATCAATTCGAAAATCCGCTCTTCGACGCCAGCATCTTTGTGATCGGCGCTCACACCGTTCCTACAGCGGGGCCCTTTGCGGAAAAGCTGCGCCGGCTGATCCAGAACCAGGCAGGGAAGAAGATGAATGTGGCGGAGCTGCAAATGGCCGGCTTTGAGCCGGACCTCGAGCGAGTCAGGCTTCTGCACGCAGACAGCATGACCCTGGAGCAAGACGTCGTGAACCTGCTGGTGGCCGCGGCAGAGGTCACCATCGGCGGCACCATGCAGAAGTTGGAAGTGTTTCCAGAGGCGAACGGTCGCGCGGTCGTCTCGTTTTGCCGAGACGATGTGGACCTCAGCCACGATTTTGACGAGGCCGCCGATGGGCTTATCTATGTCAGCAGTGCGCAAAGAATGGGGTGGGCCGCGCGCCCAACGCCTTCAGACGACAGCTTCGTCTGACCGAGGCGACCGAGCATCTCGCGCGCCGAGGACTGGACGTCAGGTGCCGTCGGCCAGATGTGCCCTGACCTCTTCGACTAAGAACTTATCCGTAAATTATGTTTGTAGCCGTTGGCATTGCGGAAGGCAATGATGGCGGCAGCCAGATGGTTCAGCGCGAGGAAACTGCGTTCAAGCTTCTCGTAGCGCACGAGCAGCTTGCGGAAGCGGTTGAACCAGCTGTGGCACACCTCGACGACCCAGC
>NZ_JBIGHY010000018.1:0-50267 GCF_043555865.1 Pelomonas dachongensis | reverse complement strand
ACGGCCTGGTGGAGCGCTTCAATGGCCGCATCAGCGAGGTCGTGCAGCAGACCCGATTCAATTCGGGCGCCGAGTTGGAAGCCACGCTCACGGCGTACTGCAAGACCTACAACCACCACATCCCGCAGCGCTCGCTCGACCACCGCTCACCCGTGCAAGCCCTTCAAGCTTGGCAGGTCGCCAAGCCCCATTTGTTCAAGCGCGCTGTATACAAACAGGCGGGTCTTGACAGTTAGGCTTGGCCCGCAATGCGCAGTTCTATGCGAGCCACAACGATCATCTTGGACGTCCCGAGGTGCTCACCGACGCTGGCGCTGGTGTGGTCTGGCGGGCAAAGAATGCTGCGTTTGATCGTGAGATTGCCTCTGACAGCATCGGGGGGCTGAATGTCGGTTTTCCGGGCCAATACTACGATGTGGAGAGCGGGCTTTGGTACAACTGGAATCGTTACTACGATGCGCAGATTGGGCGTTATGTCCAATCTGACCCCATCGGTCTGGCGGGAGGCATCAATACCTACGCATATGTGGGGGGGAATCCGATTAGCTTCGTCGATCCAAAGGGCTTGGATCGCTGGGCCGGTTCGACTGGCAGTCTTATCGTGGCATCAGGCGGGACGGTTACCCTTTACGGCAATGGCGGAACGTCGATCATCGGTTCGTATGGGTACACCTCCGGTGTCGGCGGCTCGACAGATCCAACTGCCAGAAATGTTGGGCCTATTCCATCCGGCGGATACACGCTCAATACCGCCGAGATTTCCGAGGGCGGTTGGGTGAGGAGTCTGCTTGGCGATTGGGGAACTTACCGTGCACCTCTCCACCCTGACGCAGCTACGAACACGTTTGGACGAGACGGATTTTTCCTTCACGGTGGCAGTAAACCTGGCTCAAAGGGATGTATTGACGTTGGCCAATCAGACGTCAATTTATTCCCTCAACTGAAGAGCATCGGAGGTGTAATTCCCGTGTTCGTTGGTCGGCCATGATTTCGCTGCTGGTTCGGCGTCCCGGTGCAGTGATCGCGGCTGGCTGCGCCGCACAACTGATCTTTGTTCTCGGCTGGATCATGCTCGGTAAGCAGAATGCGCCCCAGTGGGAAAAATGGAGCCTCGTTGGGTTCTTTCTTGCCGCGTCCTTTGCCGCGCTATTCAAGATCGCAGCCCAGGGGCTATGGCGAGATCTGCTGCTCTGCTGCGGGGGGCTTGCAGCCGGAAGCGTCGTGATCTACCAGGCTCTGGGCTTCACGCTGTTCCCCGGGCTAGTGAAAGACATTGGTCTCTTCACCTGGCAGCACCTGGGCAAAGCACTGTCCGTGCTCTTGGTCTCTTGCGTCGCATATCTGATGCTTGCGCTGGTCATACGTCTTGTGGTGCACCTCGGTCGTGAGCGTCCAGCCCGGTAGGTTGGGCTGAGCCAGCGAAGCCCAACGCCCTCGGCGTTCCTGGAGGCAGGCCTCAAGTTTTAAGTCCCGGCGAGCACTGCAAGAAATGACCACCATGCTCACCCACGGCATCCGCCTCGAAGTCGCCCAGGACGTGCTGGGCGCGCTGATCGCGCACTGGGCCGAAGCGGCGGCCCAGGCGCTGGACGCTGCCAACCCCGATCCCGCCCGCCTGGCTGAGATCGACGCCGAGCAGCGCAAATTGCGCACTCTCCGCCACGACCTCGACCCGCGCGATGCCGCGCAAATCGAGGCCGTGATCGCCGAGCAGCCGCCGCTGGCCCGGCGGCTTTATGCCCCCGCGTGAGCGCAACGGCTCGCGTCCACTGCCTGCGGCAAATTCCTTCGGTCGTCGATCACGGCCTGGCACGGCGGGAGAGCCCGCCACCCCTTGGAACCGGTCACACACCACGCAATTGTCGTTGCTGCCCTCAAAACCGCGCGGTGGCGCGGCTTTTAGGGCGTAAGCGCTCAATAAACCACGTCCATGCCTCGCCCGAGGCACTCGGGCAAGTGGGCGTCAGACGTTGCTGAGGTCGATGGACCAGGGCAGCAGCGCGGCGTAGTCGTCGACGGTCTGGGCGTTGGGCAGCGCAGCGAACAACGCTCGCAGGTAGCGGTAGCCATCGATGCCGTTGACCCGGCAGGTCTGCAGCAGCGAGTACAGGTTGGCGCTGGCGTTGGCGCCATGCACCGTGTCGGCGAACAGCCAGTTGCGGCGACCGACACAGAACGGCCGGATGGCGTTCTCCTGCACGTTGCTGTCGATGCTGTAGCGGCCGTCCTCGACGTAACGCTTGAGCTTGCTCCACTGCGAAGAGAGGTAGTGCAGTGCCTGCCCCAGCAGGCTCTTGGGCAGCACGCCGTGCAGGTGGGCCAGCAGCGGCGCCTCGATGTCGGCCAACACGGGGACGCTGTCCTGCTGGCGCCGACGCTTGAGCTCATCCGTGTCGACGCCGTCGCGCTTGGCCTGCGCCTCGACGTGGTACCACTGGCCGATGAGCGCGATGAAGCGCGCCGCGAGCTGGTTCGGCCCGCGCTGGTCCTTGGGCAAGCCCTGCAGCGCTTCGAAGAAGTACCTCCGGCAGTGCGTCCAGCAGGCCAAGTGCACGAGTTGGTGCGACTCAGCCACGGTGTCGTAGACCTCGTAGCCGTCGGTCATCAGCACGGCCCCGGGGCGGATGCCGGCATACAGCACCATCGCCGTCTTCGTCGAGCGGCTGGGCGAGTAAGCGAACAGCCGGATCGGTGGCCCCGTGCCCTCTCGGCCGCGGCCGTCGGTCATCTGCGCCCAGATGTAGCTCTTGGCCTGCGCCGTTCGCCCGGGCTCCTTGAGCACCTGCAGTTCGGTCTCGTCGCCGAACACCAGCGGTGCGTCCAGCAACAAGTCGCGTAGCAGGTTGATCACCGGCTGGACGGAGATTCCTGCGCGCACCATGCTGCTGGCCACGGTGTTGCGCGCGATGTCGGTGCCGCCGAAGCGCCCAAGCAGCACCGCTTGGCGGTACAGCGGCAGGCCGTCCAAGTACTTGGAGGTGGCGATCCAGGCCAAGGCGCTCTCGGTGAAGAGGCCTCTGGGGATGATCTGCGCAGGGCGCGGGGCCAGGCGCATGCCGCCGTCGCAGCAGGGGCAGGCGTACTTGACGCGCTCGTGCCGGATGACGCGCACCTGCTGCGGGATGATGTCCAGCTGCTCGCTGGACTCCACGCCGATCTCGCGAAGCTCCGCGCCGTCGTGCGGGCACACGCGCTGGTCTTCGGGCAGCTCATGGCGGATCACCTCGCGCGGCAGCGCCGGGTCCAGCGGCTTGCGACCACGCTTGACGCGCTTGTGGGCGGGCACGTCGATCTTGTCGTCGTCAAGCTCCTCAACCGCGGGCTCGGCCTGCGCGCCGAGAGTCTCGGCCTCGTTGAAGAACATGTCCTTCTTGACCTTCATCACCAGCGACCGCTGCACTCACAAAAGCGAACGGTCGGCGCTGCCCACATGGCCTGGCGTCGGGCGATGCTCCACAGGAAGGCGGCGCGGAGGACGAGGTCGGGTCGCAGGGCCGGTTGCGATACAAGATAGTGCCAATCGCACCGAACAGCCTCGGCGGCGCGCTCAGTCGCACCTCAGACTCCACTCGGGGGACCTGGCGAAAATTTCGCCCAGGCGGTCGGAAACAGTCGCGCTTCGCTGCTCCAAGTCGCAGGCAAGGCGGACGAGCATGCCCGCAAATGCGTCGGCGCTTGTGGCGGCGTCCAGCGTGTTGAGACCGACACCGCTCGGCGGCAGCAACGCGAGAACGGCTTCGGGCCTGAGGACGGCCGGAAGCAGAGCGAGCTCGGAGCGCAACTGGGCCAGCGTGCTTGCTAGCGAATATGGGTGAGTCTCGTCCAGCGCCAACAGTTTCCCAATCGCGAATGCGCCGTCGTGGCGTC
Organism: Pelomonas dachongensis; assembly: GCF_043555865.1. Classification (NCBI taxonomy): domain Bacteria; kingdom Pseudomonadati; phylum Pseudomonadota; class Betaproteobacteria; order Burkholderiales; family Sphaerotilaceae; genus Roseateles; species Pelomonas dachongensis. Next base: position 46,400 of record NZ_JBIGHY010000018.1, on the reverse strand, counting down.
GGATCTGTGCTGGGCACGATTGGCGGCTTTCAAACAGCGCAAGCAGCACGACGATGCCGGGGCCGCCGCCGGCCACCGTGCTGGGATCGGTGGGATCCAGTAGCGCACGCAACGTCAGCGCCTGGCAATTCAGGCGCTCGACAAGGCGCCCGCAGGTCGTCAAACGCCATCCGTCGTCGCGGTTCGCCGCTGCGGTCTGTGCGGCCAACACCAGTTCGAGCTTCGTGCCGAGTGTTTCGAGTGCCGCCAATGCGCCGGCAGGATCGGCGCCGTGCGGGACCTGCGCCGTCATGAAGTCCCGGTGCAGGCGGGTCAGCCATCGCCAATGGTCGTCGGCCAAGCATTGACGCAGATCGCCCCCCAATCCCTCAAGAGCGGTGAGTGTTTGCGCAAGGCCACCGCCTTGGGAATCGATCAGGCCAGCCAGCACCGCTTGCCCAGTCGGCTGCGCCTCGTCGCGCAACAGCCCGTGCGACAACGCGAGCAATGTCAAAGCGGAACCCAGTGGCCCGGCGCCCAAGCCGGTCAACGCGGCCTGGACCAGACGCAATTGTTGCTGGCAGCGTTCGGTGTAGCGGCCGAGCCAGAACAGCTTCTCGCCGGTGTCATGCGTCACCAGACATCGGCGCTGGTGTGCGCCCAAGGGCTGCGGTTTCACCGTGGTCGCAGGACGCGGCGATCCTGGCTCGCCGAGTACCCAGGTGTCCAGGCTGGAACCTCCCTCGTGCGAGGAGAAGGAGGCTCCTTCGCGCGTGGCGACGCGCGTCAGGCCGCCGGGCATCACCTGCCAAAGGCCGTTGTGGTCGACGCTCGCGTACACGCGCAAGACCGCCGGGCGCGTGACCAAACCGTCATCGCTGTAGACCGGTGCGCGCGAAAGGCGCGGTTGATCCTGCACTGTCCAGGCAGCGGGATCGGCACTGACGACCGCCTCGACCAAAGAAGGGTCTTGCAGAGTTGGCGGAGTGCGATGGCCAGAATCGAAGGTCGCTCGCAAGGCCTTGCCGCACAAGTTCCCACGAACTGCGGCCCACGACGAAGGCTGGCCGCACCACCAAGTGGACAGCGAGCGCATTAGCAATGGCTGGCCCAGCAGTCTCTCGGAGATCGGCGGCAGGAATGCCAGCAACGTGGGCGACTCGACGAAAGACGAGCCGAACGCATTTGCCATCACGAACGTGCCGGCGCGCGCCGCCGCCATCATGCCGGGCACACCCAGCACGGAATCGGCTCGAAGTTCGAGCGGATCGCAGAATGCATCGTCGAGCCGCCGCAGCACGCCATGTACCGGTTCAAGCCCTTCGACTGTCTGAAGGAACAGCTGGTTGCCGAGAATCGTGAGGTCGCGGCCATCGGTTAGCGTCAAGCCGAACTGGCTCGCGGTGTAGGCGTGCTCAAAATAGGCTTCGTTGGCCGGCCCCGGCGCCAGGAGCACCAGCCGCGGCGCGCCATGGCCGGCGCGATCGGCGAGCACCGTGGCGGCGTCCTGCAGTACCCTGACAACTGAGCGCAACGCGTCGGCCACAGGCCGTACTGCGAGCTCACGCAGGGCGTCGGGGAACTGGCTTGAGATCAGCGTTCGGTTGTGCAGAGCGTAGGCTAAGCCCGAGAACCTGTGGGTCGACTGCGCAAGCACGCTCCAAACGCCATCCGGTTCGCGCCCGAGGTCGAACGCAAGGACGTAGACGTGTCGTCCGCCGGCTGGCGGATGACCGATCAGGCTGCGCATCCAGCCAGGGTGGCGCGACAGGAACTGATCCGGCAACAGGCCTTCGGCCTGCAAACGCCGCGCGCCATAGCAATCGGCGAGCAGCGCCTCGATCAGCTCTGCCCGCTGCACCACACCGGCTTCAATCTGCGTCCACTCGGGGTAATCAATCAGCAGCGGCAGCAATTCAAGCGACCAGGGCCGCGCGTCTCTTCGATCCTTGCCGTACTGGTTGTATGTGATGCCATCGCATTGCAGCTGGTCAGCCAAGCGCACCTTGCGCTGCGCTAGCGCCGCCGCGCCGGCCGTACCGGCCGGGATGCCAGCACCTTCGAACTTGGCAGCGAAGCGCGCCCAAGTTGGGCGCAATGCGCAATCGGCGTGGCGCATCTCGTCCCATGCACCGTGCACAGGCGCTTGCGCGTTGACCAGCAAAGGCGATGCGCTTGAGGCCGGGCCTGCAAGCTCATTGGAGCGGTCTTGGCTCATGGGAGCGATCAATCAATCATGACAATTCTGAAACCCAGCTGACCGTGCCGTCGGCCCGGATTCTCACGCCGGCGTACATCGGGCCGGGCTCCGCAGACCTTCATGTCCGGATCGATAAATTTCTCCGACGGGTCGAAGACCGAATTGGTCCACTGCCACATGAAGCCGGACAGATCGAACAGACCGCCGGGTGTCGACCTCGCGACGTCGAGGGCGACGGGCGAGGCGGGAAAAGATGGAAGTCCCAAACGGCGGGAATCGATCGCACCGTCCGAAGGAGCACCATCGCCCCAAGGCCATGGCCGCCCTTCAATACCTCGGGCTGCCGCCTCCCACTCCACATCCGTCGGCAGCCTGACTGTCTTTCCTGTTTGCGCAGACAGCCAGCAGCAGTACGCCTGCGCCTCGTAAAAACTCACGCCTGTCACGGGATAGAGGCCGTTGGAATTTCCTGCGCTGCCCCACGAATCTGGGGAACTCAGTCTTCCCGCCTTGCTTCGACCGTCGTGCGAATTGGAGCGCCATTGCTCGCGCCAATACGTGACCGCCGCATCTCCTTGCCACCATGCAGGCGGTGAAGCGGGCGCAATGCCACCGGCTTCCAATCCGTAGCCACCCGACTCGACAAAGCAGGCGAACTCCGCGTTAGTGACGCTGGCGTATGCAATTCGAAAGCCGGCCTCGATGACCGTAGGTGTAGGGATTTGCCCGAGCGGATAGGTGCCCGGTTCGATCCACCCCCAGTACTGCGCCTTTGGAACGAGGAAGCGGCCGTGTTCTCCAGCGGCGTCCTGGTACCTGATGGAGTCGCCCAAGGTCCCGAGCGCCTCGGCCGCGCTGAAGCTGCCGGGATGCGGCGGCGACGCATGCTGCATCTTCTTGAAGAGCTGTCCTGCGACCACCGCCCGGTACGAGCGCGTGTCAACAAAATCGTCGAGGTGCTTTATGGTTCTGGCCGCCAATGCAAAGCTGTTCGCCTCGATCAAGGTAGCGATGACCTTCGCAGGGTCGGCGGACAACTGGGCGGCCATCTTGACGCATTCTTCCCACGGAGAAGCGGTACCACCGAGCAGGTCGACCGACGCGTTGAGCTCGGTCTTCAGCTTTTCGTCCGACGCGCCGTTGGCAAGCCAACGCGCCGCAAAGAACTCCTGTACGAGCTGATGGGTGAACTCGAACTCGTTCTGGCCAGGGGTGTCGGCCACGCGCCTGACGACGTTGAGCGCCTTGAGTGCTTCCCACCATAGTTCCGCCGCGAGCGGATGGCCGAGGGCGTTTTTCGCGTCGGTCGGGCTGAATCGACCACGGCTCCCGGAGTGGCGCAGGTGCACGCCATACGCAAGCCGGTCGATGCCATCGATGAGCCCGCAGTTCATCCGCATCGAGCGACCCAGGGCGATCTCCCCGAATGCCAGGCTTGCAACCAGATACCGATCGTCCTCAGTCAGCAATGTGTCCACAAATGCCCAATGAGGCGGAGGACGGCGCGAGATCTGGTCACGGATGCGGTCCCAGAGCATGGCCGCGATCAAGTCGGCGCGATTCCTCAACGTGGCGTGGCGAGCGATTTGCTCTTCCGCCTTTTCGCCGCTCGTGCGGCGGGTGTAAATCGTGCACTGGGTTCTCAGATTGAACGGGTTGCCGAACAATTCCTGGAGTTTCAGGTGCCGCAGTGACTCGTCGTTGCTGAGCGCGATCCAGAGTGGATGGTTCTTCGTCGAGAAATGTTGTTCTATGAACCGCTGGATTCTTTCCCGATCGAGGGAGTCGACCATGGCGTGGCGCGGAGCCCTGTGGTGCTGACTTGACGTGGTCGTGTAGTTCAGGGTTCGCACCGTGAACACCGGCGGCAATAGCCCCCGCTTCGGGACAGCATCCTCTGCGAACTCCATGAAGCGTGCGACGGCGCCATGTCGGGCCTCTGGGTTGTCCGCCGCGATTTCGTTCAATCCGTCGAACAGCAGGCGAAGGCGGTAGCTGGTCTGCAGTTCTGGCAACGATGGCTGTAAACCCCACTTGGAGGACCACTGCTGTGCCCATCGATGCTGCACCCAGTCCCAAGGATCCAGCCGGCTCTCGGCCGTGTACGCATTCAGCCCGAACAGCAGGCAGAGCTCGGGTTTGGCGGCCGCGCGCTCGCTCAGGCAGCGGTACTCGTGCGCGCGCAGCAGCGTTGACTTTCCGGAGCCGGGCTCTCCAAGCAGGATCCAGAAGGGGGCCGCCTTGTCCGAATCGAGCAGTGCAGACACGGAATCGAAGGTCGAAGCGCTTGGTCGCTGGTCGGTCGTCTGCTGCGGGGAGTCGTATGACACCGCTGGCATCAACCTGAGGGGGACGAAGTTCCAGAGGGTGCCACCCTCGAAATCCATTCGCCGCCACGCCAGGAACCTGCTGAGGCCGTCTTCTGCCTCGGGCGTAGATTCCGTGGCACGTCGATGCTTTTCAAGGAAGCCCTTGAATTCAGCCTCGCGCCTTTCGATCGGCTCGAACACCCCACCATTGAAGGAAGCGATGCCCAGCGTCTGCATCAAGCGTCCAAAGGTGCAGTCGGTGATCTTTCCGAACGTGTTGAATTTCAGGGGCGGGGTGGACCGGTCCTTCATGTAGTCGGTTATCGACCTGCGGTCCATGCCTAAACGTGAAGCGAGGGACGTTGGTTTCCATGCGGCACTCTTCTCGTTCCCCGATCCCGCGTCCATATAGCGCTGAAGAACTTCTCCCAGCGAAAGGCCAGGGTCGTCCAGCGCTTTCAAAAGCACTTGCCAGGAATCTGGAAGCTCTCTCACCTGGTTCACAGCGTCTCCACGTCCGGTTTTCGGCATCGAACTCCCCGGAAGTGTTCGGAAGACTTCCGCTCGCTTCCATCGCGTCCCCGCAAACAGTCCGTATCGCCGTCTTGGAACCGACGGCCGGCCTCCCGGACCCGCGGCGATTTTGCCGCAGGGCAGAACGGGAGGGCGAAGCTGAAGAGAGAGAGCGATATGGACCGCAAACCTGACCCCCTGGAAACCCGTAGCAAGCTGGCGGAGCGCTTCCCGCGCTGGACCCAGCCCTTCTGGACTTGGCTCACGGGCATCGCGATGCCGGACGCCAAGCCGCTGCACCGCTGGACCTTCGGCACACACCTCGGTGCGCTGCTGTTCGCGTGGCTCGCGACGCTTGCGCTCGGCACCTGGGCCGTTGCTGCCTTGCTGCGACTGGTCTTCGGCACCGCCTGAACGGCGGCCGAAGTGCCCTTGAGCACGGCCGCCGCCCACCCCGAGAACCCGGCTGACTCACCCCACTTCGACAGGAACTCCATCATGAATCTCACCGACTTTCTCTTCCCCGCCGCGGCGTTGCCGCTGGCGGCTCTCGGCGCCATGCACCTCAAGGTGAAGGGCTCAAGCGTGCTCGTGCACTTCGGCAGCCATCGCATGGGCTTCGAGAACCCGCGCGCCACCCGCATCGCGGCCGAGGTCGTGGGCGTGGCCACGCTGAACATCAGCGTCGAGGCCTACAGGGTCGACCACGAGGACCACCACGGCCTGGCCACCTTTGCACGTGCGGGCCGGGACCCGGACGCAACGCTGCTCGACGCGCTGGGCCTTGTGCCCGGCATGGACGAGCGCGCACTGTGGCGGCGTTTCACCTGGACCCTGGCTTCGCCGGTTTTCCATTGGCAACTCTCGAAGGCGCGCCTCGCGGGTGCATTCGTGCTCGGGCCGGCCTGGCGCATCGTGCTGGCCTGGAGCTTCTGGGGTGCGCTGGCCGCGGGCTTCGCGGCGGCTGGGCTGCTGTTGCCCTGGCTGTTGGGCTTTGTGATGCCGGTGCTGCTGTTCGGCAACATCGGCGCGATCCTGGAACTGGCCAGCGAGCACCGCTTCAACGTCGAGCCTGCGACAAAGGGCCGCGAGCGGCAGGCACTGCTAAGCCATGCGCGGCTTCTGGGCGCGCCGCCGCCTGTGGACTCGCCCATGCGGCAGCCGCACGCCTGGGCCCGTTGGGCTGCATCGATGGCGGGCGCGATGGCGGTGAGGGTCGGTGCCTGGCCGGGGGACCTCTCGCATCACGACGCGCACCACATCGGCGTGCGCCCGGCGCTCAAGCTCCATCGCTTCGGCTGGATGAACGCGGCCTACGAATTCTCGCCCTCGCTGCGGGACCCGGCCGCCGGCCGGCTGCGCCGCGTCGGCTCGCTGCGCGAGGCCATCGACGCGTGGTTCAAGGCGCTGGCGCGCGAGCGTGGCGCGCCCCCGACGGACTGAAGGGCCCTGGTTGCAGTCTTTGCGGTGCCGGGAGGCAACTCCCGGCACCGCCTTTGGCCACGAGCTCAGCCTATAAGGCCCCGCTGCTACATCGGCCCACCGGTCAGGAGTGTGTCGGTTTCGATGTCTGATGCCGGCTGCCCGAGAGTCGCCGCGGTGAGCTTCAATCTCCCCGCGCCCGCAGTTTTGCCAGCGGTTAGTGCTCAACCGGGTCCCGCCCGACGGCTCCAACCGCGCATGAAAACACTACCGGCAGCTCAAGGGTGGCGCAATCGAGATGGAGCATGTCTTCTTGGGGTCGATTGCGTGAGTTCGTGATCGCCAAAACCGGCCGTCCGACGCACGCTCATGTCGACCAGGCCCGCTGATTCCATGTGAGCGGCAGCTACAGCTCGTAGACCGGTCGGTGACAAATCAGGCCTGGTTCACGCCTTGATGACCGGAATGCGTCCGTCAACGTGAGCGTGAAGGACGCTAGCGACCGACCGAGAACGCTGCAGAGATGTCGCTCACGCGAGAACGCCACTGGCGCTCAGTGACAATGGATCGCGCGGTTGTCGTGATGAACTGGATGCCCGCGTCCACCGGACTAAGAAATTATCCGTAAATAGATAAGCTACGAATCGAACCGTATTGGACGCGGTGCTGGATCGAGATTTTGGCGAAACGTGTCGAGTCGTAGGTGATGACGGATGAGTTTTGGCAGCGTGTAGAGCCGCTGATTCCAGTGCGCTCGGCTGCGGACAAGATCTACCTGCGAAAGCCGGGTGCTGGTCGGCCGTCCAAGCCGGCTCGATTGGTGTTCGAGGCCATCGTCTACGTGCTGCGCACTGGCTGCCAATGGAAGGCGCTGCCCAAGGAGCGCTTCGGCAGTGCGAGTGCCGTCCACCTGAAGTTGAGTGGAGCAAAGCATCCTTGTAGATTTGGCGAGATCAAGGTGGCACGGCTAGCCGCTTACCACCAAGACGCCCACTGCATCAAGGACGTCTGCGGCTTGGACCATGCTTTGCCACGGACGGGAGCTGATCCTCCTGCCCGGTCCGGGGTCGTGCTGCGGGAGTCGGTGTGGCTTGCGCGGAGGCTTTGCCTCGCGGCTTCGGCGAATCGGGGCGACTGAGCTGCGGTACCAGAGCCGCAAGGCGGGCTGTGACTTCCTTGCGCAAGCGGGGTGGTGCATCCTTCAGCAGCTGCGGCCAGGCTTCCAGAGCCTGCGCTGCCGTGTCGAACACCATCTTGCGAACCTGGTTCACTTGAAGCAGACCCGAGTCCCGCGCCACTGCGACCGCGGCGTCTGGTGTCCATCGACGCAGCACCCCATCCATGGCCTTGTTCATGCTCAGCTGGTTCGGGTCCGCCTGGTTGAAGTAGCAGGACACGCAAACCAGGTCGTAGGCGGGCGCAAGCGCGGGATTGATGCCGTCGCGGTAGATCACTGCCCAGTTCTTGAGGTGGGCATCCGCACCGCCCATGAGCGCAAACGCCGTCCACCGGCGGAACACCTCCAGCACCTGGTGATAGCCCGAGGCCGGCGAACGCACCAGCATCCGGTTCAAGGCCACGATGCCAGAACCCAGGTTTCGGTACTTGTGGCCGGCATCCATGCCGAGGGCCTGTATCAGCTCCTCGAAGTGAATGCGCTGCACCCGTCCGTCGGCAAGCAGCTCACGGTCGAAGCGGGGCACGTGCAGGTAGTGGGTGAACTCGTGGGGGAGGTCGGCGTCGATGGCCAGCTCAGCGATGGGCCTGGCCGTCGCGCCGGCATGCTCCATGCCAACTGCCGCTGCGAGCCGGTAGCAGGCGGCCTCGTTGTGGACCATGTCCGGGTAGTCGGTGCTGGGCAGCTTCGCGATGATCTGGCCGGCGTCCGTGCCGCGGCGCACGACATAGCGGCGGCCGGTGTACACCATGCTGAACTTCGTCACATAGCCACCCAGCGACCAGCCATCGTCCAGCGGTGAAGCGACTGCGGAGGGCTCCAAGGGCTCCAGGCCCTTCGTAGCGTGCAGCTTTGTCACGTCGTGCGGAACGCTGTGGGCAGGAACCACCTCCACGCCGCCGATCAGATCGTGGCCGGCGGCCGCCAACAGTTCGAATTCGTCGGACACTGCAACGCCCCGGCGCTCGGCCAGGCGCTGGCGGTTGATGCCCTCAGGTAAAAGGTTCTGAAAGTAGCTTGGGAGCTTGCCGATGCGCACCAGCCGCTCATCGTTGATGGCTGTTAGGACCTGCCGCGTAGCCTCGTCAGATTCGAGCCGGTACACGGTCGAAAGAGTCGGCCGCTGAGGATCCTGCACGTACTCCTTGGCGAAGGACACGCGCAGGTTGTCTCCAACCTTGGAAAGCCAGCCGATCCGGCGCGACGCGCCGCCGCCGGGTACGTGCAGCAGCACCTCACCCATGACGATGGGGTCGTACCTCACTTGCCGAACTCCTTGCCCATGGCCACGTGGTCGGCATAGGCCTGTTGGGCCATGCCAAGCGGGGCGACTGTGCCGGCAGGCAGAGAGGCTACGCGCGCGCCGTTGTTGATGAAGGCGATCACTTCCGCCTTGTAGCCCTTGGGCACGGCTACGAGGGAATAGCCCAGCGCGTCCAGAATCAGATCGAGCGTCGACACGCGAGTGTTGCCGTTGCCCTCCAGGGCCTTGGCTATCGCCTGGCGGGATAGCCCGGTGCGATCCGCAACCTGCACTTGGCTCGCCGAGGCATGCCGAAAAACGGCGGCCAGTTGCTCACCGATGCCGTACTCGGATTGCAGCGGGGAACCGGCTTTGGATGCGACGTTCATGTTGCCACTCGTTAACTCGTAGGATGCTTATGTTATTGAAACAATACACACCCGCCCGCGAGCTGTTGTCATTCGAGAACATCAATAGGGCAAACGTTGTTAATAGATAACAGGATAAAGACATCCAGCCCCGTCCCAGGAAAGCGGTGATAGCTGACCTGCGCGTTGGGCAGGTAGGCCGTGGCGCCTTTGCGGTAGGCCGCGCTCATGTCCATGCAGGCGTGGGCGATCTCGGTGGGCTCGCCTCCGTGGTCGTGCCGGTCCTGGGCGAAGGCCTGGACTGTGAGGTGGTCGCGCCCCTCGGTGCAGAACAGCAGCCGCTTGGCGTCCAGGTCGCGCACCACGGTGACGTAGTCTTGACCGCGCCGCAGACTCGTCTCGTCAATGCCGACGATGCGCACCTGGCTCATGTCCTGCTTCTTGCGGGCCTGACTCCCGTAGTGCTCGATGCGCCGCCACAGCTAAAACTCCGTTTCTCGGGGACAAGGTCAGCCGCGGGAAAACCCTACTGATCTTTTCGCTGGCTGAATCGTCATAAGAAGAGAGGGACGGAGCACATGGGGTGGTGGCGGCCACTCCGCGGCGAGCCGGTCCATCTGCGCGCAGGTCACATGGCCCTTCTGACTGCGCCGCTTCAGCGACCGCCGCCACAGGTCCAGGACATGGTGCCGGTACGCCCCAAGAGCAGGGGCGTTGGTCGGCACCGCGTGGTACGCGAAGTAGCCGGCAACCACTGACCGCAGCCATCGACCTTGGTCGGCTAGGCTGTCGTGGCGTCGTCGCCGCATCTCGTTCTTGATCTCCCCCAGGGCCGCACGCATGCGGTGGTATCGCGTGTGGCGCCGAAGCAGGAATGCTCCGCGCCGCAAGCGGCCACAAATGAAGTGAATCCCACGAAGTTGAACGTCTGCGGCTTGCCCTACCCGTTGCGCTCCCGCCGCTCGATCACGCAGCGACTGAATCCAGCAGTGCCAGCCGAGCTGGTGGACTGACATGGGGGAACCGCAGTTCCGGCGTTGCATTTTCGTTCATGTGAATTCAAAATATCTAGATTCATTCTCGTGACCAGCGCCATGCCCGCCGTTCAAAGCTCCCCTTCTTCCAAGGATCTTGGCACCGTCGAGGCGGCCCGTTCCATCCTGCGTGCCTTCTTCAACATCGCGAAGGCGTGGGGCTTGTCGCCAAGCGAGCAAGAGGTGCTGTTGGGTGTGAGCCAGCCCACCTGCTACCGCTGGCGCAACGGCCAGATTGCATCGTCGCTGTCTGGCGACACGCTTGAGCGGCTGGGGTACCTCATGAACATCTACGCCGCGTTGCAGATCCTGTTGCCGGTTCAAGAGCGGGCCGACACCTGGCTGCGGGTGCCCAACAAGGCACCGCTGTTCGCAGGCGAGCCTGCTTTGAAGCGAATGCTCGGTGGCCAGGTGGGCGATCTGAAGGTGGTCGCTGACTATCTCGATGCAGCGCGCGGCGGCGAGTTCGCATGACCGGGCTGACGGCCATAGCCCCGCAGTGGAATCCGACCTATCGCCTGGTGCCCAGCAGGTTTCCTCCGATCTCGCTCTTCGAGGCGGTCGCCTCACCCGAGGATTTCGACGCAATCTTCGCGGTCCAGGCCCTGGTGAACCCGCGCGTCCGCCAGCAGGTCGGGCAGATCGACCTGGTGCCGAAGGCTGATCGGGTGTTCGGCGCGGGCAGCTCGCCCATCATGGCGGCTTTCTGCCACCTGAACCCGGAAGGATCTCGATTCGCCGACGGCACCTGGGGCGTCTACTACGGCGCACAGTCTCTTGAGACTGCGGTCGCCGAAGTGAGCTACCACCGCGCCAAGTTCCTGGCCGCGACTGACCAACTGCCAATCGACGTAGACCTGCGCTGCTATGTCGCCACGGTCCAGACCCCGCTGGTGGACGTTCGAAGCGTCACGGACGTCCACGAGCCGGACAGCTACGCAGCCTCGCGCGAGTTGGCGAAGGAGCAGCGCACGGCTGGGGCGGCCGGCTTGCTTTACAACTCGGTGCGCGATCCCGGACGCGAGTGCGTCGCGGTCTTTCGACCGAACGCCATCAAGGTGCCGGTGACGCAGGGACCCCATGTGACGTTGTCGTGGGACGGCCAACGCATCCGGGGTTGGTACCGCAAGTCCGATGCGCACGATCTCTGAAACCTTTGCGTGAACGGCGAGCACTGACAAGGGACCGCCGCATGGCTTCCAAGATCGTTGCCGTCACACCTCGACATTGTCAGGCGCGCGCCATGGTGCTGGACCAATCTTGACTGAGCCGGTTCCGGCGGTCGGATCTTTCCGACCTGATCTATTCGATGACGAACCCGCGCAACCGCGAGAGCGCAGACGCGATCAGCGATCGCCTGCTGCGTGACGCGGCCGCCAGGGGCACCATAGCCCGCGAAGGACATCAGCACTGGGTGAGGGTGAAAGTGAGGGTGAGGGTGAGTGCGAGCCGACAGCTGATTGATGGCTCTACAACTGCAGATCTGGCCCAAGCACAGGCGTTGACGCTGTCCACGAAATGCCCTTCCACGTGGCTACCCGTCGACCTGGAGACGGGCGAGGCGTACCGCGGCATTGCCGATGGATGGAAGCGCGCCACCCCACGGGATCGCGCCGGCCTTCGTGCCGTAGTTGATCGCTGGTAGCCCCCCTGCACGCTATCGCAGCTCTGCGGCTCGCCGGTATTGCGGAGCCGCGCCAGACGGGGCACGCGCCGGGCGGTGGGCAGTTGGAAGTGGGCGGCTGATGGACCAGTTGGTAGGCGTGGGACACCTCAATCTGTCTCCTGAAGCCGTGACCTCCCCTCTGTAGGCCTGCACCCTTGGCTTGACGGCTGTACGACCACACCACCTACGCGCATCGACGTCAGCCAAGTGATGGCGCTGTACGCCGACCACGGCACGCACGAGCAGTTCCACGCGGGGTTCAAGACCGACCGGGACCTCACGAGGCTGCCCTCGGGGGAGGTTCGACACGCACGCGCTGGTGTGCCGTCTTGCGGCGCTGGCGATGAACATCCTGCGGCTGATGGGCCAGCGCGGCCTGCTCGGGCCGGATGCGCCGGTGCGCCACTCAGCCAAGCGCCGACGCATCAAGACGGTGATGCAGGAGTTGATCTACCGCGCGGGCCGTTTGATCGAGCATGCCCAGCAGTTGGCGTTCGGGCTCTGGGGCAACGACCGGGCGGCGGTGGTGTTCCTGCGGCTGCACGCGAAGTTCGCCGCAACGGCGTAGCCGCGTCAGGAAGCCGCGACGGCCCAGCTTCAGGCGTGCAGCGCCGCCAAGGTGCGTCCAAGCGGGCCAGCGCGGGCGCAGCATGCGCGGATCGCGGGCGTCACCGCCGAACTCGCAAGCAGACGTCGCGCAGCGGCAATGCAACAGCCGGCTTGTGTCGCCCAAGCATGCCAAAGACCATCGATTCGCTGCCCGCATTCATGCCATTGGCATCCAATGCCGACCACAGGCAGTCGACGTCACGGATCCAGGTGAAAGCCAAGGCACGTCAAAGCGCCACGCTGCCACTGGACGACGTCGGGCACCGGCATCATTTGCCCTCTGAGGCCGAAGCGTTCGCCATGAGATCAACAGCTTCGCGCACGATCCTGTCCGCCGGTATCGCGAGGATGGCGCGGTCCGCGAGCCGACTTCGTAGAGACTTCATCTGCTCGCTCAGTGTTGCCCTCGCTCGCCCGAAGTAGCTTGCCGCGTAAGACGCTGGGCAGAGCCCCATCTGGACTGCAAGGCTCGCGACCAACGCCCTGGCCTTCGCAGCCAGCAAGCCGCGTTGGGGAGCGAGCGGCGGAGCAGGCAGCCGCAGGCGCGTTGCCACCCAGAGCTCCAGAAGCTGCAGGCCACCGTCGATGCTCTTGCCAGCGCTCGCCGCGACCAGCGTCGCTGCCGGACCGCTGACATGCCTTGCCACGGAGCCGGCGGGTCCCACAGCTCCTCTTGCTGACACCAGTCCTTTGCTCAGTTCCCACTGCAGCACCTCGAGGTCAGACGGCCGGGCGGTCAAAGCTTGACGAAGTCTGACGCGCCCCAGCGGCAAAGTGCCCCCAAGATGCTCAAGCAGTGCCGTTACGTGCAACTCCTCCCCCAAGCTCATTCCGAGGATCGACCTCAATGCAGCGTGCTTGAAGTTCGACGGGGTGGCGCTGACTCCCGCGGCAACCGGCCGCCAGGCCAGCATTCGAACCTCTTCGCGCAGCGCCTCGCTGCCACCGATGCAATGCGCGTGGTACCGGTCCCTGAACACTGCTCCGTGCGCGCCGTCCGCCTGCCGAACGCGCTTGGCGATCACGTTTGACAAGCCATTGCCGAGCGACGCAGCCGAGTCGCCTTTCGGAAGCAGTGACAGCAGGTGGATCTCCCTGGACAGGATGAGGTAGTACAGAAGTTCACGACCCGGCGCGTCATGAGCGCCAAGCAGACGCTTCCGAATCTGGCGGGCGAGCAACGCGTTGGCGATGAGGTCGCGGCCGACCACCACCTGCCAGTAGATGTGCCAGACCTTCGGTGCCTCGTCTTCAGAGATGGAGCGATCCATACCTCTAAGACGAATGGCCCGACGAAATTTCCCCCCCTACTTTCAACGAGTCCAGGTCCGTTCGGCTTCCGAAGCACTAACTACCACTCCGAACGCATACGTCCGCGTTGCCCCCTTCAGCGCACAGCGGCGAACCCGCCGCAGCGCCAGACCTGAGGCCGGTTGTTCGCCGCCGCGCCCGACCGAACTAGAAATCGATCTTCGGCAGAACGCTTTGATCGCGTGCCTGCGCTCTCTATCTTTGAGCCGCCAAAGGTGAACACCGATGGCATCTGTGTCCTCAACTCAACTCAAGGAGATCGTCATGAACGACGAAGTGCAACTGGAAGTGGTCGACCTGGGCGACGCGAAGGAAGAAACGAAGGGCGTCGACAAGGCCCAGTATCTCGAGCCGAACGAGATCCTGCCGTTCCGGGAAACGCCCTGAGCCAGCCTGGCGCGCGGCCCTGAGCCGCGCGCCAGCGCCGGGGCGGTGCAGAGACCCACAAGACTGCACCGCCCCTTCAACACACCAGATCGTTGCAGGTGAGCCCCATGAACAACGACCTTCCGCGCGAGATCGCGGAGCTTGGAGACGCCAAACTGCTCATCCCCGAGGACGTGCGAGGCCCGCTGGTTGAGTCAAGCGAGGTCATGCTCCTGCGTCGGCCCTGACCGCCCGCGGCGCAAGAGGACATCGACGTGCCGCTGAACGCCGTCCAGCCCCCAAGGTTCAGGCTCGCAGACCACGTGCGCGCATGTCGGGTCGACGAGCAGGTGATCCTGCTGGACCTGCGGCGCAACACGTACCAGAGCGTGGGCGGCGCAAGGCCGGCCTTCATGTCTGACGTCATCATCGACTGGCCTGGCGGCGAAGTTCAGCCTCCCCAGCAGGCATCGCCCGAGCACACCGCCTCGGTGGACACCCTGGTCTCGATGCTGAGCAGGAACGCCATGCTGTGCACCGCGGATGGTGTGCCGCCGCCCCGGCCGCAACTCAGCGAACCGCTTGAAAGCTGGCGCCCCAGCGATAACGCAATCCTGCCGAGCGCCACCTGGCGAGACGCGTTGCGCCTCGGCTGGTCGGGCGCAACAACGGCGTACTGGCTCCGGCGGCACTCCCTGGCAGAGATCGCCGGCAACGTCGTGCAACTGCGCGGCCGCGCCCCGGGCACCGACATGCCGAACGCCGACGCGCTGGATCACGAGGTGTCGGCGTACATGCGTGCGCGGCCCTTCGTTTTGACGGCACGCGACCAGTGCCTACACGACTCGTTGACCCTGATCCGATTTCTCGCCATGCGGTCTTTGTTCCCGCGCTGGGTCATCGGCGTGCGGACACGGCCCTTTGCCGCGCACTCTTGGGTGCAGAGCGGCGACATGGTGTTGAACGACCTGCACGAAAACGTCCGAGCCTTCCACCCCATCCTGGTCGTCTGAGCAGGACCTGGTCATGTTTCGCTACGTCGCCTTCAGCTGGAACCTGACCAGCCAGAAACAGTCAGAGGCCGCATGGCACCTCGAACAGATGATCGGCGCCGACCCCCGCTGGAAGATCGCATTCAAGCGATCCAACCTGCACGTCTACGTGACGGGCAGTGTGCATGGGGTCAACGACGTCTACTTGCTGCCGCATGACCAGGGCGTCATCCTTGGCCACCTGTTCCGGCGCCATGGTGAGCTGCTCCAGGAACCGGCTGAGCTCGAGCTCACAACGCTCGAAGCCCAACGCATCGTGCACTCGGACGGACAGTCCCTCGTCGATGACTTCTGGGGGCGCTACGTCGCTTTTCTTCCATCCTGGACCGGCGAGCCCCGCGTGCTCTGCGACCCCACAGGCACCCTGCCCTGCTTTCGCATCGAGGCGCGGGGGCTGAGCATCGTGTTCTCGGCGCTGGAGGACGTGCTCTCGCTGCTGGACATGCCGCTCCCGCCGGTTGATTGGGATGCCGTCACGGCTTACCTCCTGCTTGGTCGCCTCGGCGGCCGCGGGACTGCCGTGGAAGGCATCTCCCATCAGCTGGGCGGCGAGCTCGTCTCGATGCTGCCGGCCAGCGGCAAGCCGCTGCCACTGTGGGAGGCGGTCAACGTCGCGCGTCGCGCTGGCATGGCCGATCCAGCGGACGCCGAGCGAGCGCTTCGTGAGGCGACAGCGCGTTGCGTGCAGAGCTGGGCGGCTTGCTACCCGTCCATTCTCCTGCGCCTGTCGGGCGGTCTGGACTCCTCAATTCTGCTGGGGAATTTGTGCCCGGCTGCCGCGCCAGAGCGCATCACCTGCCTGAACTACCACTCACCGGGCTCCGACAGCGACGAACGCGCCTACGCCCGACTGGCCGCGCAGCGCGCCGGCGCTGCCCTCGTTGAGCGTCCGCTTGACGAAGACTTCTCGCTGGCTGACTTGCTGCACGCCGTTCGCACGCCCTGCCCTGCTCACTACATCGGCGGCATGGGATCACGAAACACAGATGTCGAGGTGGCAGTGGCCCATGGCGCAAGTGCCATCTTCACCGGCGCCGCCGGTGACCTGATCTTCTACGAGTTCCATCACACATGGCCGGCGGCGGACTACCTGAAGACGCGGGGCTGGGGCCGTGGCTTCTTCCAGGCGGCGCTCGACTCGGCCCACCTGGGCCGCGTGTCGCTCTGGGCATCCGTGCGTCAGGCCATCAGGGACCGCTCGTATCGCTGGCAACCGGGAGAAGGCGCCGGAAACTTCCTGACGCTGATGACTGCGCAGGCCAAGGAGCAGGGTGCCCAGATGGCACACCGATTCGTGCATCCCAGCCTGCTCGATGCCGCCGACCTGCCCATCGGCAAGTTTCATCAGGTGAGCGCGCTGATCAATTCGCTCGACTATCACAACCCCTACCGGCACCGGGCATCACCAGAGACCGTCCATCCCCTGGCGTCCCAGCCTTTGCTGGAGGTGAGCCTGGGGACGCCAACCTATGTGCTGACCCAGGGCGGCCGAGGCCGGGCGCTTGCGCGCCGGGCCTTCGCAGACGTCCTTGCGCCGGCCATCGCGACTCGGCGCTCAAAAGGCGGCATGGAGGCCTATGCCGTGGCGGCGCTTCAGCGCAACCTGGCCTTCGCACGCGAGCTGCTGTTGGACGGTCAGCTGGTCCAGCGTGGAATCCTGGATCGCGAGCGCGTGTCGGCGGCGCTGTGCGATCGACCTTCCGCCAATGCCTGCGTCGCAGAAGTCCATACGTGCATCGCCACCGAGCTCTGGGTGCGGCGCATGACGGCCTGCTGACCACAGCGCAGGCATCGCCCGCCAACATGCAGCGTCCTGCCACGCTTCGGTCTGCGCTGCGGCTCATCAGCTCGCAGGTCGACCGCGCGCTCCTCCTGAACCTGGGCATCACGCTGCTCCTGGTGGGCTTCTCGGGCGCGCTGGCCGCGGCATCACCCCTCGCGCTGAAGCACCTGATCGACGCCGCGGCGGCCACGGCGCCCACCGAGATCGTCGACAACGCTGAAGGAGTCCTGCGTGAAGGCGCCATGTACCTGCTGGTCCTGTTCGGAGGTCGCCTGGCCGTCGACGTTCGGCCTCTGGTTGCCGGGAAGATCGAGCAGCACGTGGCGGCGGCGCTGAGGCAGCGCTTCCTCGAGCATCTGCTGCGGCTGCCGACGGCCTACCTGGTCCACCGCCGCAGTGGCGAGGTCCAGCACAGCGTCGATCTGGCAACCGCCGGCAGCCAGTTGATCATCTCCCACGTCGCGAACAGCCTCACGCCCGTCCTCGTCGAACTCGCCGGCATGGCAGTGATCCTGGCTAGTCTTGAGCAACCCGCGCTTGTCATCGGCTTCGGCGTGATCGCAGCCATGTACCTGATCGTGTTCTCACTGAGCGCACGCTGGCACAGCAAGCATGCGCGCGAGGTGTCGGAGGCCAGCCTGGACGTGCACGCGCAGCTCGGCGAGGCCATTGGCAACGTCGAGACGCTTCGGTGCTTCTCTGCAGGTCCCCAGGCCGAGCAGGCGCTCAAGGACGCATCCATGCGTCTGACGTTCCGATGGTTCAGGTTCCATCGACTCGCCGGCGGCACGGCGATCGCGGCCACGCTGATCTTCGCCCTGGCGATGGCGGGATGCCTTTTCGTCACCACGCAAGCCGTAGCGACAGGAACCATGACCGTCGGTGGGTTTGTGCTGGCCAACGTCTACCTGCTGCAGATGATCCGCCCGCTTGAAGTCCTCGGCTGCGCCAGCAGGGACTTGTCACGGGCGCTCGGCTTCATGCGGCCGCTGCTCGACATGCTGGCCGAGCCGCCCGAGGCGGCAACGGACCGGGAGTTGGCAGCACCATCCCCAACCTGGGCAGCGGCGCCGTCGATCCGGCTCGAGAACGTCCACTTCAGCTACGTCGCCGCCCAGCCCGTGCTGCAAGGCCTCGACGTCGAGTTTGCCGCCGGCCGCACCACCGCCATCGTCAGCCGCAGTGGCGCCGGCAAGTCCTCGCTGATCCGGCTGATCGAACGCCTGTATGCGCCCCAAGGAGGGAGGATCCTGCTGGACGGCCATCCGATCGATGCGATACCTGCGGCAGACCTGCGAGCCCACATTGGGCTGGTGGCGCAGGAGTGCGCGTTGCTGCACACGACAGCGGCCCGCAACATCGCGCTCGGTCTGCCTGGGGCCACGCGAGAAGATGTTGAGGAAGCCGCCCGTCGCGCTGAGCTCCACGGTGTGATCACGGCGCTGCCATCGGGATACGACACCGTCCTGGGTGAACGGGGTCAGACGCTTTCTGGCGGCGAACGCCAACGCCTGGCCATAGCCCGCGCCGTGATACGACGCCCCATGATCTACCTGCTGGATGAGCCGACCTCAATGCTGGACAGTGCAACGGAGGCTGCCGTCATGCGGACATTGCGGCAGGTGACGTCCGGGTGCACGACGATCCTTGTTGCCCACCGCCTCACGACGGTGATGCATGCGGATGAGATCGTCGTACTGGACGGGGGCCGGCTACGGGAGCGCGGGCGGCATGACGACCTCGTCGGCAAGGGCGGCCTGTATGCCCAGCTGTGGCATCAACAGACCGCCTGTGCAGACGACTAGCCCCGACTGCGTTCGCGCTCACATCGCGGCAACTTGTCGTTGGCCGCCTTCATCTTCTCCATCTGCCGCCACGCGTCGTACTGCGCCTTCAGCGAAGCGGCGGTCTCGCCCGCCAGGAACGGCTCGGTGCGAGTCTCGCCCTTGAGCCAGAACCGGTACCAGTCCACATTGCCCTGCAATGAGACCATGCGTTCGCTGGGCGTGGACAACGAATGCGCGCCACCGGGGATCAGCACCATCTCAACCGGCTTGTACTGGCGCCTGAGCAACGCGTGGATGTCGTAGTTGCTGTAGATCGGCACACCATACGACTCGATCCGCAGGGCCGTGTTCACGCAGTCGGTGTTCAGCGCTGGATCGTTGCGCAACCAGTTTGCGCGCCCCGGGCCAAACGGCAGGCCTTCGTTGATGCTGTCGAACCACGCCCAGGCGGAGTCCGCGAATCCATAGGTCATCGTGAAGAAGAACTGCGTGTTGGCGTCACCGTCTGCCAGCGTGGCCGCACGGATAGGCAGATCGGAGAACGTCACCAGGTTGAGCACACGCTCGCCCGTCGTGCTCCAGCCAATGATCCCGACGCGAGCAGGATCGACACGCCCCTCCTTGACCAAGGCGTCGACAGCGCCACGCACGCCTTCATTGAACAGCTGCAGCAGCGTCTGGTCATGCGTGATGCTGGCGTCCGGGGAGCTCTTCCCCATGGCCAGCACGAGGAACCCCTCCCGCAAGAACGCCCGGCCGGCGAAGGCACTGGTACCGTTGCGCGATGCGGCATTCGGCCCATGCAGGTAGAAGTTGTCGGGCGAGTAGGCATACGTCTCGATGATCAGCGGCAGTGGCTTCGACGGGCTGGCACCCTCGCCGCCCATCAAGCCCCCCCGCCATGCGCGCCCTTTGGCGTCGCGCCAGGTGTAGGTCTTCATCACGCCCCACGTCGCCGCATCGAACTGCGGGTTCAGCGTGGTCAGGCGAACGGTCCGGCCCGCGGGTCCCTGCGCGACCACATCGGGCGGCTCGTTGAGGCTCTCGCGGACACGCAAGGTCCATGCTGACGATGGCGCTTCGACATCCTGCGCCGCGACCTCCCGCCATCCGGCCCCGTCACGCCGGAACTCCCGATGCCGATCCCCATCAATCACCGCAAAGCCATCGCGGCCCGGCAGCAGCCGATCCAGCCTGCTGGCCAGTTGCGCGATGATCACCCAGCGCCCGGTGTCCGGCCAGTACTCGATGATGTGGGACGCCGTCGATGTGTTGCCGCCCGGAACCAGAGGTAGATGGGTGCCGGCCAGCACGACCGACGTGCCATCCCCCTGCCAGACGTGGTCGGGCCGTTCCTGGAAACCGGCCGTCCGCGAATCGTCCGGAGCATCCACGACGGTCTGCTCCAGGCCATCATCCAACCGCCAGACCGTCTTGCGCCGGGCGGACTGCACCCTGGTGCCGGAGTAGTAGCGCAGTGGATCGCCGCGTACCGCAGGCCCGAACTTCGTGACGATCTCCTCGACCATGGGGTACTGCCGGCTCCAGTCGAGAGTTCGCTGCGGCTCGTAGCGCGGCAAGAGGGCCCAGTGGCCATCGGGCGAGATGCTCACCTGCGGAGGTGCCATGTTCTCCATGAGAAAAGGCTCGCCCAACGCGCGGGGCTGCAGCGTCCCCGCGTCGGCGATGTAGAAGCCGTATTTGCGGATCTGCCCTTGCAGGCGGTTCTGGCCGAACTTGGCGCTCCACACTGACTGACCCGCCATCACGAAGCTGCGCGCGCCGGCCTTCAGCGGCGGGTTGGGGACCTGCGCCGCGTACAACACACGCCTCAGATCGGCCGACGCCGCGAACGACACGATGGGTGTCGTCGCGTGCGTGAGCTGGCGAAGGTCTCGAGTCCCGACGTCGAAACGGTAGACCTGTTCCTGGCCGTCTTTCAGGCGTCCCGTGAACAACAGCGTCTTGTCGTCCCACCAGCGAACGCGACTGATGGCTGGGTCGCCGTAGTTGAAGTCCTGGTCGGACTCGAACGCGAACACCAACTCGGGGGCCGGCGGCTTCCCTGACGCCAACTCGTCAGGCGAGATGTGCAGCAGGCGGATCTCGTACCTGTTGCGGTCGCTGGCGACGCTGGCCTTGCGGGTCACGATGAAGGCGCGGGTGCCGTCCGGGGAGATCTGCTGGCGCAGCGACTCCGAGTTGTTGTTGCGAGGTTGGACGAACGCCGTGAACTCCACGACCTCCCGAACCGTCGGCCCATCGGCCGCTTGCACGCACGCTGCGGGGAGCAGGGCGAGGAGGCCCGCAAGCAGCGGGGCGAGAAGACGAAACTGCATAGGAACTTTCGGGCAAGGCGCTGCCCACCCACCGACTGGCGGCAGGGCAGAACGTGGGGGGATTGGCCGGCAAGCCGCCGGCCGAGGAGCCGGGCGGCTACCAGTCCAGAGAGAGTCGGGCCGCGGCGTAGCGGCCGCGCCAGTCACCCTGGGTGACGTCGAAGTTCGGCGAGCCGGGCACGAACTGCGGTTCGCGGGCCGTGGCGTTGGCGACGCTCAGCGAAAACGTCGCGACCTTGAAGCCCGGAAGGACGTTCGGCAGCAGCTTCTTCAGGTTCAAACTCCCGGCGAGGTCGTGCTGCCAGAAGTCGCCGAGTCGCCTCGTGCTGGTGCCGGCGTCCAGGTAGCTGCCGAGGTAGCGGCTCGTCAGCCCCAAGCTCCAGGCGCCTTCGTCGACACCCAGCGACAGCCGCCCCTTCCACTGCGGCGCCCAGTAATCGGTGAAGCGACGCCCGAGGCGATCCACTTCCGGGGCACCTGCCGTCACCACGACGCGGTACTTGTTGACGCGGGTGGCCCCGGCGCCGGCCGTCACGCGCCCGAGCGCGGATTTCCAGACGTAGGCGAAGTCGGCGTCGGTCCCGGCCGTGTCGACACGGCCGATGTTCACTTCGGTGTTCTTGACGCTGAGCACCGGGCCGGGCTGCCCATTCACGGAAGGCCCGCGGGTGACCAGGTACGGAAAGAGGCTCTCGTAATTGAGCGCTGCCTGGGAAGTCAGCACGGTGATCATGCCGTGGATGCGCAGCTGCCAGTAGGTGGCGCTGAACCGGGTACCCAGCCCACCTTCCGGCTCCCAGACTGCGCCGATGTTGCGGGACTGGCCGCGCTCGGGTCGCAGTTCCGTGTTCGTCGTGCGCACCACGGTGCCAGAAGTGATCGGCTCGTTGTTGCGCGCCGGGTCCGTCAGGCGGGAGGTCACGGCAGATCTGGTGACATCCACGACATGGGTCTGCAAGAGGGTCGGCGGCTTGAACGAACCGGCTGCCGAGCCGCGGATCAGCAGGCCGCGAGATGGGCGGACTTCGATGCCCCCCTGGAAGGTGCTGGCCGCGCCGAAGTCGCTGTACCGATCGCGGCGCCCAGCCAGCGTGACGGCGGCCATGTCCCAACTGTTGCGTCCACCGTCGCCGCCACGCAGCAGCGGCACACGGGCTTCGCCATAGACCGCAGAGCTGGTCCGGGTTCCGTGGGCCTCGGACGACTGGACCGGAATGGACATGTCGTACCAGTCGCGAACCGCCTCCGCGCCAACAATCGCGTCCACCGACCCGGCCCACAACTGGCCCACGCTGCCACGAACAATGCCGCTGACCTGGTCCTTGCGGCCACGATCACGACGGACCGTATCGGACCAGATGCCGTGAAGCACATCGTCATTGGCGGCACGTCCCGCCGTGAACAGGTTGATGCCTGAGGCGGGGTTGGTCGACGCCAGCGCGGCATCCAGCGCGGTTGCGTTGCGGTTGTCCATCTTGCTGCGCGCGCTGCCATGGTCCCGGCTGGTGGAGACCGTCATCTCGGCCTCCCAGTCGCCGGCCAGTTCGCCTTTCACGCCCACCAGGGCGCGCGTGAATCGACTCTGGCGTGCATAGCCCTGTGTGCCGTTCTCTGCGCCCAGGACCGCAGTCACCCGCACGTCCGCGCCGAAAGGGTTGAAAGGATTCGCGGCAGGCACCAGCACGTTCGTCAGCGGCAAGCCATTCCCGGGAGCGCGCATGCGGTCCTCTGTGAGCATCAGCTCGCCAAAAGCCGACCAGGTGCCAGCCAGCCGGTGCTCGACCTGCGAGTGCAGCGCGTACGTCTGGACGCCGTGGACGAGCGCGACCCCGCCGCCCGTCGCGTAGAGATTGCAGAGGTTCTCCGTGCCCGCAGTCGCCTGGAAGTCCGAGATGCGCAGCGGCTGCCCTGCCGCGACGGCCGGAATACCCGCCACGCTCGCGGTCAGCCCGGGCAGGTTCGATCCGTTGGTGCTGCGCACCGAGCCAGGCGCGCAGTAGTTCAGCCGCTCGTCGCCGCCGCCAAACCGTCGGTAGTCGGCATCCTTGAAGAAGGCGCGGTCCAGCATGGTCAGTGGCGAGGTCCGGCTGTACGAGCCCATCACGAGGTAGCTGCCGTCCGCGAAGCGACCGCCCGTTGCCAGGGAGACGCTGCCGTCTTCGAAGCCCTTGCCGGCGCCCAGGCGCAACGTGAGCGACTGCCCGTCCAAGGCCTTCTTCAGAATCACGTTGACGACGCCTGCCAGGGCGTCCCCGCCGTACACGGCGGAGGACCCCGACGGCAAGACTTCGATCCTCTCGATGGCGGCCATCGGGATGAGGTTGAGGTTGAAGACGGCGCCCGTCGAAGATCCCACGGCCTGGACCTTGCGCCCGTTGACCAGCACGAGTGTGGAGCCCAGCGGCAGGCCGCGCAGCTGCACCGTGCCTTGCCCGAACGTGCGACTGACGGCCCCCTCCCCGGCCGTTGCCGAGACTTCTGTGAGGCTGGCCAGGAAGCGCTGCAGGTTGGGCTGGCCGCTCTTCTCGATGTCCCTGGCCGTGTACACGTTGACGGGTGCTGGGCCTTCCGCATCGACACGCCGCAGCCGCGATCCAGTGACCTCGACCCGCGTGATCGTCTCAATGCGGCCATCGCCACCGATCGCAGCGTCGGCGGTCGCGATGGCCACATCGTCATCCGCGGAAGTCTGCACTGTCTCGGGTGGGAAAACCGCATTCGTACGGAAGGACGCTGGCGTGCTGCCCGCCGCTGCGGCAGGCACCGCCGCTGGGGAGGTGGCAGGTCGCACCACCACAGCGCCGTCGGGCGCGCGTTGCGACTCCAGACCTGACCCTTGAATGGCGGCGGCGATGGCCTCGGCGCCCGACAGGTGCCCGGACACGGCCCTCGCTGTTCGCCCCGCGATCACGCGAGCGTCCACGATGACGGACACACCCGTCACGCGAGAGATCGCGCGCAGTGCATCGCCCATGTCCTGCGACGGCTGCTCAATCTGGTAGCGCGCGGCAAGCGTGAGGTCCGCGGCATCGACTCCACTGCATCCCATCAGCAGTGAGATCGCGATCGGGAGGGGAAGCCAGCACGCGTGTCGGCGGTCTCTGGCATTCGGCTTTGTGAGCATCTCGTACCCTTTTCCTGTTGTCGTCGGAGTGACAACATAAAGACGGGTTTGTCGAGAGCGATATCGCCCCGTGGTTGCCCTATCGGATTTTCTGCAGTTCGATCCGTCCGTCGACTTCTCTGACATTCAGGCCGTACAACATTGCGACAGCATTGGCAAAAGCGGCGCTGTCGCCCGTGCGGTAGACCCCGCTGATGAGGTAGTGCGCTTCTTGCACCTCGCTGGACATCGCGATTCTTGTTCGGCTGTAGCGATTGATCTCGGCGATCGCATCGGAGAGCGGCGTGGCGTCGAATGACGCCTCATGCCGTTGCCACGCAAGAGCACGGTCGATGTTCGGGCGATCCATCTTGGCTTCGACCGCCGGGGATGCGGGAGCCTCGCGCTGGACAGTCAGGCGATCGCCTGGCTTGAGCGCCACGGCCCGTTGAACGCGCAAGTTGCCGTCCCCCCCGCTCGCCGGCCGCACGTTCACCAGGCCCTCCAGCAAGGTCACCATCAGGGCATCGTCTAGCTGAGGGCCATCGGAGTACCGGACTGAAAACACGGTGCCAACGGCCACGACCTCGCTGCCGGCAATGCGAACCACGAAAGGCCGCGACGCATCCTTTGCCACTTCGAACAGCGCTTCGCCCGCACTGACTTCGACGATTCTTTGCTGAGGACTGAAGTCAACGCGCGCCTGGCTTGCCGTGTTGAGCAGCATCCGCGTGCCATCAGCCAACATGACCGAACGCTGCTCGCCGACCGGTGTGACATAGAGATTTCGATCGTGCCACTGCTGGACCCCCACGACGCCGGCCGTCACGAGCACGCCCAGCGACGCCGCGCCAGCCCATCGCCACGCCGCGCTGTGCGCGCGCTTGACGTTGCGCTCCTCACGCTCTGAGGCTTGCGCGAACGCGCGCGCCGCCTCGGTGCCGGGGATGGCCTGCCAGATGTCGGTCATCTGCTCAAAGGCCTCGCGGTGTGCCGGCGACGCCCGCTGCCAGGCATGGAAGTCATCTTCCATGTCCTGGCTACGTTCCGGAGAGTGAAGACTCGCGATCCACGCGGCAGCTTCAGCGGCGATCTCGGGCGTCACCGTGACGCCCCCATGTGAGCCCCGCGGCTCGTCAGCACCTGGTGCCGAACCGCTCATGGGTACCAGCCCCGCATCCACGAATAGACCTTGAACATGGCCGTCGATACCTGGTGGTGCACGGTGCTCGCGTTCACACCATGCTTGCGTCCGATCTGCTCGAACGTCAGCCCATGCACGTGGTACTCCAGCACCATCTGCCGCGTCCGGTCGTCGAGGCGTCCGAGACACACATCCATCCGCTTGATGCACTCCCGCCCCAACACGCCCGCCTCGGGGCTGGGTCGGGGGTCAACAATGTCCACGTCCTCGGGCTGCACCTCGTCGCCACGGGTTGCCTTGGACCGGTGCGCATCGATGGACAAGTTGTACGCCGTTCTCATGAACAGGGCCTTGGGGCTGGTGACGCGATTCCTTTTACCAAACTCCCGCAAGCGGAGGTAGGCCTCCTGCATGAAGTCGTCCGCGTCCTGGGCCGAACGCCCTTGCCTCATCAGCATGGCCTTCGTTTCGGAGAACAGCTTGCGCCAATCCATGTCCATGTCAATACCCCTAGACCAACGCAGGTGCGCCTGCGGCGCCACCTGACACCGGCGCAATGCGGCCGGACTTCGATACCTGTGCCAAGCGAGCCAGCTCCTGCACCTCGGCTTGTTGCATATGCCGAAGATCAGCGCGCACCAGCCAGTCGACAACGAAGTCGAACGCCTGGGCTGCATCTTCGAATGGGCCATGGTGAAGGACCGCCTTCCTCAAACGCTCCTGCATCCCGATGGCAGTTCGGTCGACCGAACGAACCAAGTGTCGATACGGTTCGGGTAGCGAAAGGAGTGCGTGGAATCCTGATACAGCCTCGCCCCACTGCTCCAGCATCCCCGGGTACTTTTGGCGCAAATCTTCACTTGAAAAACGCAGCATCGCGACGGTGGCACGCCCGTCCGGCAAATCACCGGCCATGGCGCGCAGGTGCATGACGATGGCCGGCCGATGAAAGGGCCTCACCCGATCCAGAAGAGCTGCCAGCGGCTGCTCGATGGAGGGATACATCGCCGCCATCTTGAAGGTGGCCAGAAACTCAGCCTCGGCGCCGTCCAGCGGGCCAACTCCGCACCGGACGAATTCCACGCCGCGGTTATGGAGGTCGCCGAACACTTCGGCCATCGTTGCTGGACTCTCCGGCAAAACCCACGCACCCAATATCTCGGACTCGCCTTTGACGAGACAACCGAACGCCCAGCAAATTGTTCGGTTACTGGTCGACCCATCAGCAAGCGCCGGGACAGCAAGGGTGCTGAAAACAACGGCTGCATATCGTCGACACAGCGCGCGGGTCAGCCATCTTTCGCGCGGCTTTATGGGGCCATGAATCTTCATTGCCTTCTCCTGGAATCGAGTTAAGGCCGGTTGCTCGCTACAACCACCCAGCCAAATTCAACTTTATTAGTTGCATCAAGTTCTTCCAAGCTGAATTTGCGTTCTTTTGATGTGTACAGGCTTTTTGATCCACCACACACGATTTCTGGTTGCCTTGACTGGAGATGTGCAGTGCAGTCGGAAGAAGAGATCAATAAGAAGCTGGGTAGGTCGATAGCGAGAAAGCGAAAGGCAGTCGGGTACACGCAGGACGACGTTTCTCTGCACCTCGACATAGGCAGGGAAGCCTATTCGCGCATAGAGCGCGGGATCACTGGCGCGAGCGTTGCGAAGCTGTATGCCTTGGCCGAGCTGTTCGGCTGCGAAGTCGAAGCGTTCTTCACGGAAGCCAACCGCAGTCCTTCACAACAGGTCGAGGCTGTTGAGCGCCAGCTGTCCAAGCTCTCAAGCTCCGAGCAGAAGCTCCTCGTCCGCATAGTCGAAGCGTTGGCTCCCGTGCTGAAGAAGATTTCGTAGCGAGGCGAGCGAAGAATGGGACCACGTGCCTCTGGACGCGCTCTTCCCCTGAGCCTCTACCGTGGAGCGCGTGCACGCGCCATTCGAGCCCAACATCGTCTAGGCCCACGACTTCGTCTTTGACACCACTGCCAACCGGCCAGCAACTCAAATGCCTGACCGTCATCGACCAGTCCGCCGAATCAGAGAAGTTGGAAGCGTTGCCGCCGAGGGCCCAAGCATCCGATCTCGACACTTCAGTGGACTAATGGCGCCAAGTAGACCGCGTCCCGAGGAGTAGGCAGCGGCCGGGCCGGGCGGTCGCTGAACCAGCGCGATTGTGATTTCCGATCTGTTCGCACCGAGTCGACCGGCGCGCACAGGCTATGGAATCGGCAAACCGCGCCGTGCACGCATGAAGCGGAAACAATTCGTAAAAGGCACGGAACGCTAACTTGCCCATCGGTGCACAGGACGTTTGAGCCAGAGAAATTTTGGAAGCAACCGACCTATCGAAAACCCTATCTCCCATGGAGCAACGCCGGAACGCAACGCCGGTCGTTCGGCTTTCGCCCCCGACTGGGACACCGCAGGACGATGTGGCCTTTCAGGGGAAGCTTGTCTGATGCGATCGGTGGCAGGAACAGCGGTCTAGACATCAGGCCACGAACAGTCTGCAATGCGTTCGGGGCGCAATAGGCGTCGCTGCAAAACGGCCAACAGAGCGGACTGCAGCCGGACGCTGCCATTGGGAGACCAGGGATGGAACCAGTCGACACCGATGATGATGCCACCCAGCAAGCGTGGCGAACCGAGACCTTCCAATCTGCACGCAGAAAGCTTGACCCGATCGACGGGCCTCGCGCTCTTGGAGCAAAGCGCTCGGCGCTCCAGGCGCAGAGACGCCGCCATGACGTGACCAACCAACACGTTGGGCTGCTCAGAACGAGGGACGACGAGCGCGCATGTGTCCTGATCTCTTCAAGCGGTCTGGTGGCCTTCGCCATCCGACGAACCGGCTCCGGCCTGTTCGTCGAGAAGCGGTACTGCCCGCCCACGGGCGTACGCACTTCGATCGCGATGATCTTCGAGAGCCAGTCGGCATTCGAGCGTTGGTGCCACCTGGAGCCCACGCGCTTCCACGATCCGATACTTTGCGATGAACTGAGCTGCCGCGGCCGTGAACTCTTCGCCTCGCACAGCTGACTTGTTCGGGCTGGCGACGCTACCGGACGCACCGGCCAACGCGCTGCGCCTGCTGGAGCTGTTGCCCCGCATAGGCGCCGCCGACTGCCAGGAATCCGTCATCGATCTGTTCTGGCAGGTTCTGCGCATGATCGGCGCTGGCTCCGGCGTGTTTGTCAGCGCCATCAGGGACCACGCGACGCGAACCTCCGTTCGCTCGCTTACGGCCTGCGACCTGAACTGGACAGTCGAGTATTCGCGGCTCGACTGGCCGGAGCACGACCCATGGCTGCGCTATGCGATGGACAGCCAGAGCCCGGTCCTCGGCGATGAGCTGAAGTTGCGTCCAGACGAGCAGGAGTTCATCCGTCGCGCCGCAGCAGTCGGCTTCTCTTCTTCAGTTGTGGTGCCCGCGCCCAGTTGCTTCGGCGCCTCGCGTGTCGGGGTGCTGATCCTGGGATCGCCCAACCCTGGGTTCTTTGCTGGCGACGCGTTCCCCATGATCAAGCTCGTAGCGAGGGAACTCGCGATGGAGCTCCACGAATGGCTGTTGAAGGCCATCCGCGATGACCTGCTGGAACGATCTCAGATCAAGCCCGAAGAAGTCGAACTGCTTCGATATGAGGCAGCCGGTCACACCAGCAAGATGATCGCCGCAGCGCTGAACACGAAACCGAGAACTGTGGACTGCTGGTTCCAACGTGTGACCACCAAGCTGAACGCACCGGATCGAAGAACGGCGATGCGAATAGCGCGCCTGTATGGACTCATCTGAGCCTGCAATGTAATTCGAGGCCAAATGCAGAGACGAATTCCGGCCAGGCGTGGCCTATCTTGATCTCATGGCTCTGGACGAGCCGCCGCAAGCGCCAAGTACGGCGCACGTCAGGAGATCAAGCTCATGTGCTCTCAACTCCTTCAACGATACACACCACCTAGATTGAAGGTTAGTTCCAGGAGAACCCGCCGTTTCGACACGCTGCTGTGCCGGCTTGGTGGGCTCATCATCTGCCTGACAGTGGCCGGCACTCGCCCTGCACACGCAGCCGACGGTTGTACCGTCCTCCTGTGCCTCGCGGCCCCAAGTTGGCGTGCCATCCCGCAGTGCGTTCCGCCAGTCCAGCAGTTGTTCAGGGATCTCGCCAGGGGAAAGTCGTTTCCCAACTGCGCCATGTCCGGCAGCTCAAACACTGCGCGCCACGACTGGTCTCACGCACCCCACTACTGCCCGCCGCAGTACACGCGCAGTCATGACGGGCCGAACGGCCTGACCTACACGTGCGACTACGACGGTGCCATCTCCGTGACCGTCAATGGCTTGCCGTTTGCACGGACCTGGTGGTCCATCGGCGGCGATGCCGTCACCGACTTCAGCCCTGCTGCCAAAGCCCAACTCGGTAGCTGGGATGGCCAATTCGACACCGATCTCGCTGCCTGGCTGACGACCCGGTCCACCACACCCGTTGACCTCACACGCTGAGGAGCCCATGGACTCGACCGTTTTCATCTCGCTCGTCCACACCTGTGCACCCCAGGTGCACGCAACGACCGCACGGGCACTCGTCGCCATCGAAAGCTCGTTCAACCCATGGGCCATCGGCGTCGTCGGCGGCCGCCTGGAGCGGCAGCCCCGCAGTCGGCAAGAAGCAGTCGCCACCGCAAGGGCCCTGCAGGCCAACGGCTGGAACTTCAGCGCAGGCCTGGGACAGATCAACGTCCGCAACTTTGCCTGGCTCGGCCTGAGCCTCGACGCAGCGTTCGACCCATGCTCAAACCTGACTGCGATGCAGGCGGTGCTGGGCGCCTGTTTCGACCGCGCCAGCGCTGGTCAGCGGGGGCCGCCTCAGGCGGCGCTGCAACGTGCCCTGTCTTGCTACTACAGCGGCAACTTCACCACCGGGTTCCAGCACGGGTACGTGCAGAAGGTCGTTTCCGCAGCATCGCCTGCGCGTCCTTCTGCGCACCCATCAACCGCATCCAAGGAATAGACATGATTCGCATCGAACAACCCTTGAGCCGCATTGCTGCACTCTCGACGGCCATGATCCTCACAGTTCATCAATCCGTCGAAGCCCAGGGCTTCGACAAGATCAACGACACGGTTGTCAACGTCAACACCATCCTGGTGACGATATCGATCGCGGTGGTCACCATCGCCATCATCTGGGCGGGCTTCAAGATGATCTTCCAGGGTGCCCGACTGGCCGACGTCGCCAACGTGTTGATCGGCGCCACCTTGATCGGCGGCGCCAGCGCCATGGCCACCTACCTCGTGGCCTGACGCAGCGAGACCGCCATGCAAGCCGATGCCATCTACAAAGGTGCCACGCGTCCGGCCATGAAGCTGGGGATCCCGCTCGTGCCGCTGGTGGTGCTTTTCGGCGTCGGGATGCTGCTCGTCATGTGGGGCGGCGTCCTGTTGAGCTGGTGGGTCTCACTCGGCGTGCTGCTGGCCATCGCACCGGCGCTGGCCTGGATGCGGTTCGTCACCGCACAGGACGATCAGCGCTTTTGGCAGATGTTCCTGGCCCTGAAGCTGCGCCTGCATGACCGCAACCACCGGCTCTGGCAGGCCCGCAGCTACACCCCCACCCTGTACCGAGGAGCAAGTGATGCCTGGCACGTCTGATCGCGACGGGATCGCCTGTCAGCTCCGCCGCGACATCGTTCGGCCTCGCCACTGGACGCAGGCGCAGGCGGAGAACCCGATCGCCCGCTTCGTCCCGTTCTCCTCGCTGGTCAGCGAGCACGACGTCATCACCCGGGGCGGTGACTACTTCCGCGTCTGGCGGCTGAACGGCATCGCCTTCGAGTGCGCCGACGAGAGCCAGATCACTGATCGGCACGAAGCCCTGTGCAGCCTGCTGCGCAACCTGGCCGGCGGCCACTGGGCCGTCTGGACCCATCGCCTGCACCGCGTCGTCCGGGACACCTTGCAGCACCCGCAGGTGGCCGGCTTCGCGCAAGAACTGTCGCGGGCCTACCAGGCCAGGCTCGGGCAACACCGCCTGATGAGCAACGAGCTTTACCTGACGTTGGTGTATCGCCCGACGAATTCCCGCTTGGGGCGAGCGCTGCAGTCGACCCGCAAGACCCGCGAATCCATAGAGCAGGCCCAGGCTGAAGCCCTCAGGGCCATGGAGGAGCGCTCCGCCCTGGTCGGCCGCGTGCTGCGCCGCTTCGGCCCGGAGCTGCTGGGCGCCCGCGAGCAAGAAGGCCGCTGCTACTCCGAGGTCGCCGAGTTCCTGGGCTACCTGGTCAACGGCCAATGGCGAACCATTCCTTTCACCAGCGGACCGCTCTACCGGACGCTACCGTCTTCGCGCTTGTCCTTCGGCGGCGACAAGCTGGAGATCCGCCATGGGGAGCACCGGCAGTACGCCGCGCTCGTCGACATCAAGGAGTACGCCGACGAGGTGCAGCCTGGCGTCCTCGACGCGCTGCTGTACGAGGCCAGCGAGTTCATCGAGACCCAGAGCTTCTCCCCCCTGCCCCGCCGGGAGGCCATGCGTGCGTTGGAACTGCAGCGCGACCAGCTGCTTGCCAGCGACGACGTCGTCGCCAGCCAGATCGCCGACATGGACCTCGCACTCAACGAGCTGGGCGATGGACAGTTCTGCATGGGCGAGTACCACTACTCACTGGTCGTTTTCGGCGACAGCGTCTCTGACGCGGGACGGCGGGCGGCCCAAGCCATCGGCGCCGTGGGCGAGTCCAGCAGCCTGCAGATGTCGCCGGTCGACCTGGTGGCTGACGCCGCATGGTTCGCGCAGTGGCCCGGCAACTGGCAGTGGCGGCCCAGAGACGCCAAGCTGTCATCACGCGCATTCGCCGCGCTGGCCAGCGCCCACAACTTCCCGCAGGGCAAGCGCAACGGCAACCCGTGGGGCGAGGCCTTGACCTTGCTGAGGACGCCGGCAGGTCAGCCGTTCTATCTGAACCTGCACAGCAGCCCGATCGACGAAGACTCGGAGGACAAGAAGCTGCCCGGCAACACGCTCATCATCGGCTCCACCGGCGTCGGCAAGACCACGCTGGAGATGTTCTTGCTCACGCTGACCCGCAAGTGGCAGCCGGCGCCGCGGCTGGTGCTGTTCGACCTGGACCGCGGCTGCGAGATCGCCATCCGCGCACTGGGTGGCCGCTACCTGACGCTCGAAGCAGGACGCCCCACCGGCTGCAACCCGCTGCAGCGCGATCCAACGCCCAGCCGCATCCAGTTCTGGGAGCAACTGATCAAGGTCTGCATCTCCTCCAATGCCCTGCCCCTGATGCCCGCGGACGAGAGGGCCATCGCGGACGCGATCAAAGCGGTCGCCATGATGCCGGCGGCACTGCGCCGCTTCTCGACGGTGCGCCAGAACCTGCCCAAGGCCGGTGAGAACAGCCTCCACGAGCGCCTTGGCCGCTGGTGCGAGGGCGGTGCGCTGGGCTGGGTGTTCGACGAGGAAGACGACCGACTGCTCGACCTCAGAGCCGCGCCCGTGATCGGGTTCGACACCACCGAATTCCTCGACCTGCCCGAGGTCCGCACGCCGGTCATGATGTACCTGCTCCAGGTCATGGACGAACTCGTCAACGGCGAGCGGCTGATCTACGTGATTTCCGAGTTCTGGAAGGCGCTGGACCACGAGATCTTCAGCGACTTCGCCAAGAAGAAGCAGAAGACCATCCGCAAGCAGAACGGCCTGGGCATCTTCGACACGCAGAGCCCGTCAGACATCCTTCGCCATCCGATCGGTCGCACGATGGTCGAGCAGAGCGTGACGAAGATCTTTCTCGCCAACCCCGAGGCGATTCGCAACGAGTACGTGGAAGGCTTCGGCCTCAGCGAGGCCGAGTACGAGATCGTCAGGTCGCTGGGCTCCCACGGGGGACGCCGCTTCCTCGTCAAGCAGCCAAGCGGCAGCGCGATCTGCGAACTCGACCTGGCCGGCCTAGATGATTTCATCACCGTGCTGTCCGCCACCACCGACAACGTGGCGCTGCTGGACGCCATCAGGGCGCGGCACGGAAACGATCCATCCCAGTGGCTCCCCGTGCTGCTGCGAGAGGTTCAAGATCGCACAACCCTAACCCTTCGGAGAGTTGCATGAAGCCCATCGCACTTCTGATCAATGCAGTGATGCTTTCCCTCGCCGCTGGCTCGGCCAGTGCGCAGTTCGTGAAGGGCAACGAGGCTGTATCCGTGATGCCCGACGGAACGAAGAAGGTCGAGACGCCACCGCTGCCCACAGCCTCGCTTGGCACCCCGTGCCCAGCCGAAAGGCCTTCGTGCACGCCGAGTGGATGGCTAATGGTCGAGACAACGGAAGGCCTCCGCGAGTGCACGGAGTACTACGCGCGCCCAGGCACTTGCCGTGCATCGACGTTCGGAACGGAGAAGCGGCCGCGCCTGTGGATCGTGAAGCTCAAGGGCGTCTGGATGCAGTGCCAGCACCCCGACATCACGAGCAAGTGCGTCAGCACGAAGGCGCTACCCCACGCAGTTATGCAATAGATCGGAGCAAGCCATGTTCACCTGGATCGGATCCCAGTTCGACAGCGTTCTCGACACGTACGTCGTGGGCGTCGTCACATCGCTGATGGCTGGCATCACGCCAATCGCGCTGTCCGCGATGACGCTCTGGGTGGGACTCTACGGCTGGGCGGTTCTTCGCAACGAGGTCTCCGATACGGTGCCCAACTTCGTCTGGAAGATCTTCAAGATCGGCCTCGTCCTCGCGATCGCACTTCAATCCGGCTTCTACATTTCCTCCATTGCCGGTACGGCCAACGCGCTGGCCACGGGCGTCGCCACAGCATTCCTCCCACCCACGGCCAGTTCAACTACGCTCACTTCGCCATACGCGGTGCTCGACGACTTCAACGACAACGCGAGCAAGTTGGTTGTCGACCTCATGAAGGAGGCGGGGATCACCAGGCTCGACCTGCTGCTCGCCGCCGTTGTGACCGCGTTCGGAAACGTGTTCTTCTTGTGTGTCGCGCTATTCATCGTGACCCTATCGAAGGTCCTCCTGACCTTCGTAATCGCGGTGGGTCCTTTGTTTGTGCTGTCCCTCGCCTGGAAGCCGACAGCCAGGTTCTTCGACAGTTGGCTCTCGATGCTCCTGAACGCAGTTGTTCTGACCTGGTTCGCATTCTTCGCACTTGGTCTCAGTGCATCGATAGGCGGAGCCCTTGTAAGAGTCATTCAAGATCAAGGCGGTCTCGCAGGTCCCACCTTTAACGCAGTCACCGAGTCGTTGAAGTACTGCGTCGTCATGATCCTCATGGCCATCATCTGCTTCCAGGCCCCGAGCCTGGCTTCGGCCCTCACCGGCGGGGCCGCGATGCAGCAAGGCATCCAGATGGTTCAGAACGCCATGATGGTCGCCGGCCTGCGGTCTTCGAATCGGTCGGGGAGTGGTGCACGGGGTGCAACCGGCGGCGGCACCGCCTATACCGGTGCTGGACTCCCCTACCTCTCCGGGCACGCAACTGGCGCGGCTGCAGCCGCGGCTGGCCGCATCGCCCGCCGTGGCGCTGGCGCCGTCCGCACCGCCGCCTACAAGCTCGCCGCCATGCGCGGCAGGTCCTGAAGCACTCTGAAGGAGCTGGTCATGCACTCACGACTGAAGATCGCCGCAGCAGCACTCGTCTTCGGAGCCACAGGTGCGACGCGCGCCAGCGGCATTCCGGTCGTCGATGTGGCCAACCTGGTCCAGACGGTGCAGCAGGTGATGAACGACATCACCGAGATCACCAACCAGGTCCAGCAGATCAGACAGTTGACTGCTCAGCTGGACAGCATCAACGGGGTGCGCAACCTGGGCAAGGTGTTTCACAACCCGGCGCTAACCAACTATGTGCCAGCCGAGGTCTACACCTACTTCAACGACGTGAACTCGACGGGCTACACCGGCCTGAACCCGACCGCGAGGGCGCTGCGGGACGCCAGCATGGTCTACAACTGCGTCGACCGCGCCGGCTCCGCCCGCATCGCGTGCCAAGCCGCCCTCTCCCAGCCTTACCAGCACAAGGGGCTGCTGCAGGACGCCATGAAGGCGGCCTCAGGCCGGCTCTCACAGATCCAGGCGTTGATGGGCCAGATCAACGCGACCACCGACCAGAAGTCCGTGCAGGAGATCCAGGCACGTATCGGCGCAGAGAACGCACTGCTGGCCCACGAGACGTCCCAGATCCAGATGCTGCAAGGCCTGGCCGATAGCGAAGAGCGCATCGCAAGGGCTCGTGACCGAGAGCGGCAGTACCAGATGCTGACCCGCAGCGGCAAGGTCTCGGACTACCTGCACTGACGCGCAAGCGCCCTCCCCACCAGCAACCCGAGGTACCCCATGAGCGCAGTCCTGACACCAGGCGAGGCCGCCGCATTGCCTGAACGAACTTCCGAGGTCACGCCGGCCATCAGCGTCGAAGAGGTGATCGAGTCGAACCAGTCCTGGGAACTCGACCGGTCCTTGCTCATGGAGCGATCGGAACGCCGGGCCTGGCGCGTGGCCGTTGGCGGCGCCGCTCTGGGCCTGATCGGCATGGTCGCCGTCCTCGTGCAGGGGCCACTTCGCAGCGTCGTCGAAATCCCCATCGTCGTGGACCGGGTGACGGGTGAGACGACCGTCCAGCAGCGGTTGGCGGTCGAGACCATTCCCCCGCTGGAAGCGCTGGACAAGCACAACGCCGCAGCCTTCGTTCGGGCTCGGGAAGGCTACAACTGGATGTTCCTGCAGCGCGACTTCGACCAGGTTGCGCGCATGGCGGTCCCTGCCGTCTTCGCTGAGTACAACCGCCAGTTCGAGGGCGAGATGGCTCTGCAGAAGAAGCTGGCTGCGACGCAGGACTGGCGCATCAACGTGGTCGGGGTGCGGCTCGCAGCCACAGGCCGCAGCGGCAACCAGGGCGAGGCCACTGTCACCTACGACAAGGTCGTTCACCTCGCGGACCGCAACCTGCCCGACGTCACCACACGGCACGTGGCGAGCATCGTCTTCAAGTACCAGCCGAAGGTGCTGGCGAAGGAGCGCGACCGCCTGGAGAACCCGTTCGGTTTCGTCGTGACCGCCTACCGCTCCGACCCGGAGATCAGCGCGGCCGCACCTGGAGCCAAGCCATGAACGCTGCTTCTCTGCTGCTCCTCATCGCCCTGCCCGCAGCGGCCGCCAGTCGTGATGCGCCGGAAACCCGGCTTCGCGAAGTGATCTACGACGCGAAGACTGTGGTCACCATCCCCGTCAAGCGCGGTGTCGTTGCGCTGATCTCTCTGGATGCTGACGAGGCCATCACAGAGGTCGCCGCGGGTCTCGGCGGCGACTGCGCCAAGCCCGACGCACCCTGGTGCGTCATGGCCCAGCCCGGCGGCCGCCATCTGTTCGTCAAGGCCAAGAGCACCGCCAGCGCGGCCAACAATCTGGCGGTCGTGACCGACCGCCGCACCCACGCCTTCAGGCTCGTAGTGCTTGCCGACGACGACCCCAAGCCCCCGGTTTACCGCCTCGAAGTGAAGGCACCGGTTCGGCCAGCGCTGCGGGCTCAGGCCACGACGCCATCCGCTCTTGCGCAGCTGCCACCGCTGCCCATATTGCCACTCGTTCCACCGCAAGAGCTGGTGGCGCAACGCCTGCAGGCCAAGCCGCAGGTGGTCAACACGCTGTACTCGATGGCTGAGGGCCGCGACTCAGAGGAAATTGTTCCGACCCTGGTGTTCGACGACGGGCGGTTCACCTACCTGCGATTCCCGGGCAATCGAGAAGTGCCCGCCGTCTTCCACGTGCGCAGCGACGGCAGCGAAACGCTGGTGAATGCGCGCATGGAAGATGACCTGCTCGTCGTGGACCGCGTCAGCCGCAGGCTCATGCTGCGCGCCGGGACCTCGGTGGTCGGGCTCTGGAACGAAGCGTTCGAAATGGAAGGCGTGCCTCCTGGCGACGGAACGACGGTGCCGGGTGTTGAGCGCGTCGTCAAAGCCCTGCCCGCCAACGGCAGCACACAACGAGGAGCGACGCCATGACGGTTCCTGCCCAGCCCTCGCAAAGGCCCGACACCGGTGCGGCGCTCGACGGCAACACGCTGTCGCCATTGCCCGGCGAGCCGGGCATTCCCCACATCGCCGCCGCTCAGGGAACTGCGGTTTCCAGGAAGGGCCTCGTCGCCCTGGTCTTGCTGCTGGGCGCGCTGGTGGGTCTCAGCGCGTTCGGCATCCAGCGGTTCGCAGCCACCAGCAAAAAGGCTGAACCAGAGGTGACGCGCGCAGGTGACAAGCCCAGCGCGGCCACCGTAGAGCCTCGGCGGCTGGAAGCCGTACAGCAGGCGCCAGCGATGGCGGCAAGCGCCGCCCCGCGAATTCCAGCGCTGCAGTCGGAGGAGGATGAAGTCGCACGAGCGATCGGCGTTCGCCCGACGGGCACCGGCGCACCCGCCAACGCGGGCAGAAGACCGATGGCACCGGAGGATGCGCCGATCCTTCTGGTCTCGTCTCGGCCGACAAGCCAGCAGCATTCAAGGCAGCAGGGCCACCAGGCCGGCCATGGCGGCGTTGCAGGGGTCGAGCCTGTGGGAGATGCCGAGCCTGCCGACGCCCTGGCAGCGACGTCGCGCAATCTCCAAACCTACCAACGGCAGCTGCAGGGCCTGCTCAACGACCTGACCAAGACAGCAGACCTTGCGGAGGGGCCAAGCGATACCCGGCACCCGAGCGGTCCGCTGCTGGGCATCCCGCCCGCTGCCGGCCCCGCAGGGCAAATCAGCCAGCCGCAGACGAACGGCTTGTTCGGTGGCCAGCTCCAGGGTTCGGCGACACCCACCGCAGCGGCCAGGTCCCTGGGCCATCGCAGCCTGACGCTTCCCAAAGGGACGGCGTTCACCTGTGCGCTCAAGACGAAGCTGATCAGCGGCGCATCCGGACTGGTTGGCTGCCAGGTCCAGCGCCATGTCTACAGCGACGACGGGCGCGTCCTGCTCATCGAGCGCGGCTCACACCTGGACGGCGAGTACCGCGCCGCGTCCGTGCGGCCTGGGACGGTCCGCATCCCCGTGCTGTGGACCCGCATCCGAACGCCACTCGGCGTGACCGTGGACATCGACTCACCCGCCACCGGGCCGCTGGGCGAGTCCGGCGTCGGTGGCCATGTCGACAACCGCTGGCCCGAGCGTATCGGCGCGGCAATGCTGCTCTCGCTGATCGACGACTCGGTCAAGCTGATCGTCCAGAACCAGGCCAATGACAGTCAGGGCGACACCATCGTCATGCCTTCGACAACGGCCAACACCAGCAAGCTGGCCGAGAAGGTGCTGGACAGCACGATCAACATCCCGCCGCTGCTCTACCAGAACCAGGGTGGCATCGTCGGCATCTACGTCGCGCGCGACGTGGACTTCTCGCACGTGTACGAGCTTCGGCCCACCGTGCGGTGAATGTCATGAACACGTGCAACGCCGATCATGACTCGCTGGCCGAGGGCTGGTGCGGCGACGCCACGTCGGTCGTTGAGTTCCTGCGGCCGCTGCGTATGCAGCTGGACGCACCCGACGTGCTCGAGGTCTGCGTCAACCGACCCGGCGAGCTGATGGTGGAGGACGCCTGGGGATGGCGCAGGGTGGCGTCTCCCGACATGGGAATCGAGCGCTGCCTGTCCCTGGCCACGGCCGTCGCCACGTACAGCGACCAGCAGATCAACCAGGAACGCCCCCTGCTGTCCGCGACGCTGCCCACCGGCGAGCGCGTCCAGTTCATCATCCCCCCGGCAGTGCCTCGCGGCACCGTGTCGATCACGGTTCGCAAGCCTTCCAGCGTCGTCAGGGGTCTGGCCGACTTTGAGCGCGAGGGTCTGTTCGAGCGCACGGTGCCGCCATCCGCCAACGGGATCCAGCCGCACGAGGCCCAATTGGTCGAGCTCAAGGATGCCGCTCGGTACGCGGACTTCCTGCGTCTGGCCGTCTGCAGCTGCCAGACCATCGTCGTCAGCGGAAAGACCGGCTCCGGCAAGACGACCTTCATGAAAGGCTTGATCGAAGAGGTGCCGCGTCATGAGCGCCTGGTCACGATTCAGGACGCGGCCGAGCTGACCCTGCCCAACCATCCCAACGCGGTCCACCTGTTCTACAGCAAGGACGCGCAAGGCGCGGCTCGGATCACGGCGAAATCGCTGCTCGAGGCATGCCTTCGCATGCGGCCAGACCGCATCTTCCTCGCCGAGGTTCGCGGCGATGAGTGCTTCCATTTCGTCCGGCTGGCCGCATCCGGGCATCCCGGCAGCATCACCAGCGTGCACGCCGGCAGTTGCGCCCTCGCCTTCGAGCAGATGGCGTTGATGATCCGGGAGACCGGCGCGGGTAGCGGCCTGCGCATGGATGAGATACGCCGGCTGCTCAACATCGTTGTCGACGTGGTGGTGCAGTTCGACCGGGACGAGCGCGGACGCTTCATCTCGGAGATCCAGTATGAGCCGCGTGGACAGCGTCTGCGTTTGGACGCCGCCTCGAGGGTATCCACATGAGCCAGCGCGGCGTCCTACCGCAGCCGGCCTGGTCCACAGGTCGCAAGGTCGCTGCAGCTGTCTTCGGCTTGGCCGCGTACACGGCCCTGACCATGGCCGCGATGTACATCGCCGGCGTGCTGTTCCTGGTGATGATCAAGGTCAACCCGGCACAGGCCCGGGTCCTCAGCGTCGTGCAGTACTGGCAGCTTTGCTGGAATCATCCCAAGTTGCGCAAGCCGCTGGCGCTAGCGACCGGCACGTCAGGCGTTGGCCTGCTGATCCTGCTGCCGGCCGCCCTCGTCGCGGCCGCCAGGCCGCGTCGCTTCCTCCATGGCGACGCGCGCTTCGCCACCCCGGCCGAGGTTGAAGCCGCCGGCCTGACGCGCCGCGACGGCGGTCCGGCCATCCTGGTCGGACGCCACCGTGGTCAGTACCTTTCACTGCCAGGCCAGCTTTCCGTGATGCTGGCGGCGCCCACGCGAAGCGGCAAGGGCGTGGGGGTCGTCATCCCGAACCTGCTCAACTGGCCCGACTCGGTGGTCGTGCTGGACATCAAGGGCGAGAACTACGACATCACCGCCGGCTACCGCAGCGAGCGCGGGCAGTTGGTCTACGCCTTCTCCCCCTTTGACCG
The DNA here is from genome assembly GCF_043555865.1 of Pelomonas dachongensis. Lineage (NCBI taxonomy): Bacteria > Pseudomonadati > Pseudomonadota > Betaproteobacteria > Burkholderiales > Sphaerotilaceae > Roseateles > Pelomonas dachongensis. The sequence continues at coordinate 5,878 of NZ_JBIGHY010000018.1, read as the reverse complement.
TCAACGCCAAAGCCACCGCTGGAACCCGCTGACCGCGGTTCGAGACGGCTCGCAGCGCGTGACCGACCTGCTTCACATCAGCCAGTCGTTCTTCCCCGACGCTCGTGGATCCCCGTCCGACATCTTTTTCAATGCGCAGGCCCGCAGCATGTTCCTCGGGCTGGGTCTGCTGGTGCTGGAGTCGCACGACCTGCCCCACACCGTGGGCGAGATGCTCCGACAGTCGTCGGGCAACGGCCGCCCGATTCGAGACCACATCAAGCAGCTGATCACGGCACGTCACCGGCAGGGTCGCCCCTTCAGCCGCGCCTGCCAGGACGCGCTGAATCGACTGCTGGCCAACGGCGATGGCACCCTGTCCAGCATCGTCGCTACGTTCTGCGCGCCACTGACCATCTTCGCGGACGACATGGTGGACGCGGCGACCAGCGGCGACGACTTTCATCTGGAAGACGTGCGCCGCCAGCGCATGTCCATCTACGTACGCATACCGCCCAACCGCCTGGAGGAAGCCCGGCCACTGCTGAATCTCTTCTTCTCCCAGCTCGTCAGCATGAACACTGAGGTGCTGCCCAGAGACGATCCGTCGCTGCGGTTCCAGTGCCTGCTCGTCAATGACGAGTTCACCGCCATGGGCCATGTGGGCGTGATCACCCACGCCGCGGCTTTCCTCGGTGGCTACAACCTGAGGCTGCTGACGATCGTCCAGGCGATGTCACAGCTCGATGCGGTCTACGGCGACAAGGAAGCCCGCACCTTCACGACGAACCACGCGCTGCAGATCCTGTACGCGCCCCGGGAGCAGCGTGACGCGCAGGAGTACAGCGCCATGCTCGGCCAGTTCACGGAGCGCGCGACCTCACGCGGGCGCAGCCGCACGGTTGGCGCGCGAGGCTCCAGCAGCATCAGCACCAGCGACAGCGACCAGCCTCGCGCCGTCCTGCTGCCGCAGGAGATCAAGGAACTGGGCCAAGAGCGGCTCGTGATCATCCTGGAGAACTGCAAGCCCATTCTGGCCGACAAGATCCGCTACCACCGCGATGAGGCGCTCCTGTCTCGCCTGCGCCTCGCACCCGCCGTGCCGGTCATCGAGCTCAAGGGCCTGCAACAGCTGCCGCCGAACCAAGAGGACGCCGCAGAGGACCTGTCGGACATGCCGAGTCCATCAGTCGACGAGCGACCGGATCACCGCGACGCGCGCACGACATCCCTGGAGGGAGCGTTGGATGCAAGAAAGGCCGAGCTGGGTGCAGTGATGTCCGACATGTTCCCTGAGCTTGCTGCCCCGGCGCCGGCACCGTCGCAGCGCAGCGGCCGCACCACGAAAGGCCGGCCCATGAACGTGCAGCCCCTCCAAGAGCCCAAGCCTGCTCGCTAGCGATTCATCCGTCCGTCCTTCTAGGAGCGCCCCATGCAGCCGTCTCGACCTCTGCTCTGCCTTCTGACCTCCCTGACGCTCATCGCTTCATGCGCGGCGCCGCCACGCCCACCCAGCGTTGACCCCTCGTCCAGGAGGCCGGCAAACACGGCGCTGGGCATCGAAATGCAAAAGTGCAGCAGCGCCTTGAAGAACGCGCAGCTGTTGATCTCCGAGAACGAACGGCTGGCTCAGCGAACGACAGCTGTGTTGGCCAGCGTGACCGCGCAACGGCAGTGGCTCGCCACGAGGACGGCGGCTGAGCCCCAGCCGGCGGGCAACAGCGTGTACATCGTGAGCTTCGACTTCGCCAGCACCACGTTCTGGCTGCCAACATCGGAGGCACAGCGGCTGGTCAACGAGGCCAGATCCGCGCCGTTCGTGGCTGTGCGAGGCCGAACGGACGGCACGGTCGACACCGCGGCGGAGCGTCGGATCGCGAGCCAGCGCGCCAGTGCGGTGCGGGAATTCCTCGTGGCCGCGGGCATCGATCCTGCGCGGATTCGCACCTCCTACCAGCCGACCGGAGACCACCTTGCCGACAACAGCGATGCGGTGGGGCGAGCGCTCAACCGCCGCGTTGAGATCGAGATCTATCGGACTGCGCCCGTCACCACGGCCCTGCCGCGACCGGGCAGGTGAACACGCCGCCACATTCAGCCGTATCTCGGAGGTCCCATGCCCCATGCAACGAAGCTGAGTCCCACGCTGGACACACTTGCGGCATCTCGCTTGAAGAGAACGCAGAAGCAGAACACGTTCTGCTTGGGCGAACTCGAAGGCCGCCTGCGGGCACTGGCTGCCGCGAGAGGCACCAGCATGTCGCACATCGTCAGGTCAGCGTTGATGTCGCATCTGCGTGACTTACCGATCGAAGCAGAGGAACCTCCGATGCCTGATGCGGGCCCGCAGAGCGCTGCTCGAAAGACGATGAAAGTGAGCCTCACTCCGGCCCAAGCATTGACACTGACGGCTCGCGCGCGGGCAGCCGTACTGGCCAAAGGCCAATACCTGGCGTCCTTGATGGATGGTGTCCCGCCGCCCGCCGATTCGGCGGGCCTGATCCGCGCCCTCATGTCGGTGGCGGACCGGTTGGCAGCGTTCTCGGTTGATCTCAACCGCTTCGCGCGACATCTGGAGGTCGCTGGCTCAACTGAGCTGCAGGGCCTCCCACTGGCTTTGGACGCCATGCGCCAGGAGACCAGGGGCCACATGGTCCTGGTCTCCGAGACATTGCAGCAACTCACCCACACGAGGACCAAGCGATGATCTCGTACGCGGACGTAAATGCAGCCCTGGTCCAGTGGGGCGATCGACTCTTCTATCCGGGCAATCGGAGGGTCAGGACGGACAGAACGCCTCGGCTTGACGGCAGCCTGGGCCGCCAGGCTCAGGCAATCCGCAGTCGTATTGAGGCCACCGTCGTCCGTCGCGCGCCGCAGGCCTTCTTCAAGATCACCGGTGGCGGCAAAGGCATGGCAGCCATCGCCAAGCACTTCGCCTATATCAGCAGGGGCGGCCAACTCGCCCTTGAAGACGATCGGGGTCTGACTCACTCCTCCAAGGAGGAGATCCGTGAGCTGCTGCAACAGTGGCGCTACGGCGGGGCATTCATACCCGACGTTTCGGCTCGACGAGAGGCGATGAACTTTGTCTTGGCCACAGCACCAGGTTCGGATCCACACCCGCTCAGACTGGCTGTTCGCGACTTTGCCCGAGCCACGCTGAGTGAACACCGCTACGTGATGGTGCTTCATGAGGACAGAGCACACCCCCACGTCCACCTGACTGTTCGAGCGCACTCGATGTCAGGCCGCCGTTTGCAAACCTGGTCTCCGCAGGAGAGATGGCGGTCAGAGTTCGCCGAGCGGCTGCGAGCGCTGGGCGTGGACGTCGAAGCGACTGGGCAGTCCACGAGGGGCGAGAGCCGCATGTCGATACCCATCTGGCAGGTCAAGGCCGAGCAGCGGGGGACCCTGCGGAACAAGGGCAGCAAGACAAAGTCAGGCGAGGCCTACCTCCGAAATTGCGCAGAGGCAATGACTTGCTGGTCCGGCCTGATGACGGCACTCCAGCAATCGCCGAGCCCCGAGGATCGCAAGCTCGCCGAGGGCATTCACCGGTTTGTCCGTGAGACGCCGTTCTTCCAGGAAGTCGTGGCGCACCGTGAACGGCAGGTGGCGCAGGCTTTCAGGGAGCAAGCATCGCGACAGACTGGCACGATGGTCGTTCGCGACGGCCAAGAGTGGACGCGATGAGGGCAGCACGAAGCCTGAAGTCCGCATGCCAGCGACGAGGAGCAAGAGGCAGCAACTCAACGACGCCAAGGGCAGCACCACCGAAGGCAGCGCTGAGCAAGATGCCCGGGCAAGGACAAGCAACGCCAGCCCAAGCGCAAGCCGCTGCCGCTGCCGCTGCCGCTTGACTGCGTCACCCGATGCCCTCGCTCCGTGATCTGATTGACCGCCTCGATCTTGAATTCTTCTGGGTAGGGTTGCTTGCTTTGCATGGCACCTCCGATTGGGCCTCAGTTTGAGGCTAGAAGGTGTCTACTGATCCCGGAGCGATTCAGACCAAAGGCCGCCAGGGTGCTTTTGCTGGAGCTCTGTACCTGCCTCTGTTGAGATCAGGGCCCCTGGGCGCGCAGATAGGTGTTGGGTCCCATGTGATCATGTTCCCGTTCGCAGCAGCGCTTTGTTCAAAGCCAGTGACGTGCTGCGAGAGTTGATCCGAACCCTCAAGGCCGAGCAGGCGGTCGGCAAAGTCGCATGAGCCGAGTCCACGCCCGAGCCCGCACCACCCCTCTGACCCGCACAGAGATTCGAGAGTCCGAATCCAGCCTGGCAGACCTGGCCGAGCGCTACAACATCAGCCGCCAAACGGCCAGGAAGTGGAGGAACCGGGAGGACGTGCAGGACCGCTCGCACCGCCCGCACAAGCTCAGCACCACGCTGACTGAGGGGCAAGAAGCCATCGTGGCCGAGGTGCGCCGCCTGACGCTGATTCCGCTGGACGACCTCTTGGTGGTAGTGCGTGAGTTCATCAACCCGGCCGTCTCTCGCTCGGGGCTGGATCGGTGCCTGCGACGCCACGGGGTGGGCAGCCTGCGCGAGCTGCAAGCCGCAGCCCGTGAGGCCGCTGGCGAGGCGGCGCCGCCCACCAAGACCTTCAAGGACTACGAGCCGGGCTTCGTTCACATCGACATCAAGTACCTGCCGCAGATGCCTGACGAGGTGGCCCGGCGCTACCTGTTCGTGGCCATCGACCGGGCCACGCGCTGGGTGTTCCTGCGCGTCTATGCCGACCAGAGCGCGGCCAGCAGCGTGGACTGACCTTGTCCCCGAGAAACGTAGTTCTTTGCTGATGGTGAAATCACAGCAAGGAACGAGAGATGACGAAGCAGGTTCGAGGCAAGTACACCCAGGAATTCAAGCTCGAGGCCGTGAGGCTGGTCAAGGGCGGACAGTCGGTGGCGGTGACGGCGAAGGTTCTGGGCATGCCCAAGGCGAGTCTGAGCAATTGGGTGCGTTTGAGCGAGGCCGGAACGCTCACCGGGGCTGGCGACAAGCCAGTGACGCCCGACCAGATGGAGTTGGCCCGGCTGCGTGCCGAGCTCGCCCGCATGACGATGGAGCGTGACATCGCAAAAAAAGCGGCGGCGTACTTTGCGCAGGACATTCTGCAAAGTACGCCTGGATTCAAGAAGTGAGTTCGCACTGGCCGGTCAGCGTGAGCTGCGAAGTGCTAGACGTGAGTGTGAGCGGATATTTTGAGCACCGACGCCGCAAGGCGGCTGCGCTTCCCAGCAAGGCAAGTACCGGTCGCCGGCTGAGTGATGAAGCTGTGCTGACCCACATTCGGGCAGTGCATGCTGAGTCGGCCAGGAATACGGCTGGCCGCGCATGGCCAAGGAGCTGGTCGCTCGTGGTCACCGGGTCGGCAAGGAGCGTGTGCGTCAGCTGATGCAGCGTCACGGCATCCGTGCCAGAGGCAAACGCAGGTTTGTTGTGACCACAGACAGCGAGCACAGCCTGCCGCTGGCGCCGAATCTGCTGCAGCGGGACTTCTCCGCCGAGGCACCGAATCTGAAGTGGACCAGCGACATAACGTACATCGAGACGGCAGAAGGATGGCTGTACCTGGCAGCGATCCTCGATCTACATAGCCGCCAGGTGGTGGGCTGGAGCATGCAGCCGCACATGCAGACCAGCCTGATCACAGACGCGCTGTGCATGGCCTGGTTCAGGCGGCAACCGGCGCCGGACTGATCCTTCACAGCGACCGTGGCAGCCAATATTGCAGTCGAGAATTTCGTGCTCAGCTGAGTGACTACGTGTCAAGACCCGCCTGTTTGTATACAGCGCGCTTGAACAAATGGGGCTTGGCGACCTGCCAAGCTTGAAGGGCTTGCACGGGTGAGCGGTGGTCGAGCGAGCGTTGCGGGATGTGGTGGTTGTAGGT
>NZ_JBIGHY010000017.1:0-61033 GCF_043555865.1 Pelomonas dachongensis | reverse complement strand
CCCTCCCCCGCCCCCGCCGCCTGCTGCTGGCCGAGGCGCCCGGCGCCAGCCGCACGGCCACGCTGAACCTGCTGCTGCATCTGGGACTGGGCGAGACGCTGACTGTCTGCGACGACGTGGCTACGCTGCTGCTGGCACTGGACGAGGCCCGCACCAACGCCACCGCCGCCGAATGGCTGTTGCTGGACTGGCGCCTGCCCGGCCCGGGGCCCAGCGGGGCCGAGCTGCTGGCGCGGCTGCGGCGCGAGCATCCGTCGCTGCGCATCGCCGTGCTGGGCCAGCCGGCCCCGGGCGAGGGCCCGGCGCAGGCGCGCGCGTTCGGTGCGCGCGCCGTCTGCGACAAGCCGCTGCAGCCTGCCGAGCTGCGGCGCCTGCTGGACGACGCGCCCGCGCCCGCGCCAGCGGTGGTCGACGGAGAGTCGCTGACCGGGCTGCGCGTGCTGCTGGTGGAGGACCACCCCGTCAACCAGGACATCGCGGTTCGCCTGCTGTCCAGCCGCGGCGCGCTGGTCGACGTGGCGGCCAACGGCCAGTTGGGCCTGGACCAATTGCGTGCGCGCGGCGCCGACGCCTACGACCTGGTCCTGATGGACCTGCGCATGCCTGTGCTGGACGGTCTGGAAGCCACGCGCCGCCTGCGCGCCATGCCGGGCTTCGAGAGCCTGCCCGTGCTCGCGATGACGGCGCATGCGCTGGCCGAGGAGCGCGCGCAGTGCCTGGTCGCCGGCATGCAGGGCCACATTGCCAAGCCGCTGGACGTGGCCCACCTCGTGCGCGAGCTGCAGCGCTACCGCCAGCCAGGCACGCTGGGCGACGGCCCGGCGCTGGACCTGGCCGCCGGCCTGCGCCAGTTCTCCGGTCAGAGCGCGCTGTACCACCGCACCCTGCGGGGCTTCGCCGACCAGTACGCCCAGGGCTTGGCCAGCTGGGTCGACTGGCTGCGCCGCGGCGACTGGAGCGAGCTGCGGCGCGCCGCGCACACGCTGCAAGGTCTGGCCGCGACGCTGGGCGCGCAGCCGCTGCACCGCGCCGCGCTGGCGCTCGAGCGCTGCGCCGCAACGGGTGACATGGCAGGCGCCGGCCACCTGCTAAGCCGCGTGGAGGCGGCGCTGCTGACCGTGCGCGACGAGATCCGCGGCGCGCTGTCGCCACGCGACGAATCGCTGCCAGCGCCCGCGGCGGGCGCCGTTCCGACCGACCTGGCCGAGCTGCGCCTGCTGCTGAACCAGAGCGACAGCAGCGCGCTGGACTGGTGGGAGCTGCACGGCGCGCACACCGGCCTGCAAGCGGCAACGCGGCGGCGCGTGGAGGCGGCACTGGCCGTGATGGACTTCGACGGCGCCGCGCGCGCCTTGGGGGACGCGACCTGATGGCAGTAACGCGCCTGTTGCTGCTGGGCCCCAAGGGCACTGCCTGGCTGTTCGGTCTCATCGTGCTGGCGGCGTTGGGCGCATGGAGCACCGAGATGGCGCTGGGCATCATCGAACCCAGCGACCGCTTCGCCTACCCGCTGCTGGCGGCGGCTTTCTCCGGGCTGGCCGTGCTGTGCCGGCGCCGCCCGCAGGCCGTCAGCACCTGGCAGCGCTGCGGCGCCGTGCTGCTGGGGCTGTACTTCAGCGGCAGCATGCTGGCCTTCACGCTGCGGCCCGACCACGGCCCCAGCTTGTACACGCTGGGCAGCATCGCGCCGTGGACGCTGGGCGGTTGCCTTCTGCTGTTCACGACGTGGCCAGCCGGCCGCGCGCTGCGACTGTCGCTGGCGCTGATGCTGCTGATGATCGCGCCACCCACGCTGCTGCGCTTCTCGGGCGAGGCACCGCCCTGGCTGCTGCAGGCCTGGCCGCTGGTGGCGAACCTGGCGCTGTGCCAAGTCTTGTTCAGCCTGGCCCTGTGGGGCTTGTCGCGCCAACTGGCGCCGCTGAGCCAGCTGGCACCGCCTGCCGGGGCGCCCACGACGTCGAGCGAGCTGGTCAAGGCACGGCTGGCCGAGCTGGAGCGCTCGCGTGCCGCGGCAGAGGCCGCGTCGCGCGCCAAGTCGGACTTCCTCGCCACCATCGGCCACGAGATCCGCACGCCCATGAGCACCGTGCTGGGCCAGACGCGCATGCTGCTGGGCGAGCGGCTGCCGCCCGAGCAGCGCGACCGGCTGCTGGACGTGGCGCGCGCCGGCGAGTCGCTGGTGCGGCTCATTGACGGCCTGCTGGACTACGCGGACCTGGACGCCGGCCGCATGCCGTTAGCCGCCGAGCCGCTGCGCATCGAGCCCATCCTGGCCAGCGCCTTCGACGCGATCCGCGCCGCCGCGCAGGCCAAGCAGCTGGAGCTGCAGTGCGACATCGCGCCGGAGTTGCTGGGCTCGGCCGGCTCGCGCCGTGGCGACGCGGCGCGGCTGATCCAGTTGCTCAGCGAGCTGCTGGTCAATGCCGTCAAGTTCACGCCGGCCGGCCAGGTGCGCCTGAGCGTCGGGCTGGACGGCATCGGCGCCTGGCGGCTGCGCGTGCGCGACAGCGGCGTCGGCATGGCGCCCGAGCAGCTGGAGCGGCTGTTCCTGCCGTTCGCGCAGGCCGAGGCGGGCGCGACACGGCGCTTCGGCGGCACCGGCCTGGGCCTGGCCATCTGCCGCGCACTGGCCGAGCGCATGGGCGGCACGCTGACGGCGCAGAGCCGCCCGGGGCGCGGCAGCGAGTTCGAGCTGGTGCTGCCGCTGCGGCCCTGCCCGGAACTGTCACCGCCGGCCGAAGCCCGCATCGCCAGCATCGTGCTGGTGCAGGCCGCGCACAGCAGCGGGCACGAGGCCTTGCTGAAGCTGCTCCAGGCGCTGGCGCCCGCTGCGCGGCTGCAGCTGCTGCCGCAAGGCAGCCAGGCGCTGGAGCAGCTGGGGAGCGCCGCCGGCCCGCGCCACGACCTGCTCATCGTGGACGGGGTCCTGCCTGACATGGAGGGCAGCCTGCTGCTGGAGCGGCTGTCAGCCCGCGGCGTGCTTGGTGCCACGCGCATCGTGCTGCTGAGCGCCTTCGACACGCCGCTGCTGCGCGAGCGGGCACTGCGCCACGGCGCGCATGCGCTGTGCGCCAAGCCGCTGCTGCCGCACACGCTGCACCGGCTGCTGGACCTGGAGCGCCCGCTGGCCGCCGCGCCGCAGGCGCCGGCTTTCGAGGACACCCCGGGCCCGGGCACCGACCCGGCCACGCTGCTCAGCGAGCTGGACCACCTGCTGGCCGAGTCCGACGCCCACGCGCTGACGCTGTGGGAACGGCACGCGTCGGCCTTCGTGGAGCTGCTGCCGGCGACGCGGGCTGGCGCGCTGGCCGGCGCGCTGCAGCGCTACGACTTCGACGAGGCGCAGGCAGCCCTGCGCGGGGAGGACCACAAGCGATGAACGCGAGCCCACGCATGATCATCGAGGCCAGCGTGTCGCAGGCCACCATCCTGGTGGTGGACGACACGCCCGCCAACCTGACGCTGATGGCCCAGGTGCTCAAGCCCGAGTACCGCGTGCAGCTGGCGGTCAGCGGCATCAAGGCGCTGGAGATCTGCCAGCGCCAGCCGCCCGACCTCATCGTGCTGGACGTCATGATGCCGGAGCTGGACGGCTACGAGGTCTGCCGCCGGCTGAAGGCCAACCCGGCCACGCGGCGCGTGCCAGTCATCTTCCTGACCGCGCTGACACGGCCCGAGGACGAGAGCAACGGCTTCGAGGCCGGCGGCGCGGACTTCATCCACAAGCCGTTCAACCCCGCGACCGTGCTGGCCCGCGTGCGCACCCACCTGCAGCTGAAGCTGGCCGAAGATCAGCTGCTGAGCCACAACGCCCAGCTCAGCGGCGAGCTGGCCGCGCGCCGGCGCGAGGTCGAGCGGCTGCGCGACACGACGCTGTTCGTCATGGTCGGGCTGGCCGAGTTCCGCGACGCCGACACCGGCAACCACATCCAGCGCACGCAGGAGTACGTGCGCACGCTGGCGCGCTGGCTGGCCACCCAGCCGGACGCACCGGCCGGCCTCAGCGACACGGTCATCGACGAACTGGCCAAGGCTGCACCGCTGCACGACATCGGCAAGGTGGCCATCCCCGACGGCATCCTGCTGAAGCCGGGTCGGCTGTCCGAAGAGGAGTGGCGCATCATGAAGACGCACGCCGAACAGGGCGGCGACCTGCTGCAGCGCGCCATCGACCGGCTCGGCGACGACGCCGGCCTGATGCTGACCTTCGGCAAGCAGATCGCCCGCCACCACCACGAGAAGTGGGATGGAAGCGGCTATCCCGACGGCCTGGCCGGCACCGACATCCCGCTGGCCGCGCGGCTGATGGCCGTGGCTGACGTCTACGACGCGCTGATCAGCGCACGCCCCTACAAGCCGGCGATGACGCACGACGACGCGCTGGCCTACATCCGCGACGGCAGCGGCGCGCACTTCGATCCGCGCGTGGTGCAGGCGCTGGAATCGTGCGTCGACCAGATGCGCGACATCGCCGCGCGATGGGCGGACTGAGCCCCGCGATAATCGCGGCCCCATGCAGTCCGGTCCCATCCTCAACATCTCCTGCTACCTCTTCGTCTCACTGGCCGACACGGCAGCGCTGCGTGACCGCCTGGAGTCGCACGCACTGGCGCTGAACCTCAAGGGCACCGTGCTGATCGCCGAGGAAGGCATCAACCTGTTCCTGGCCGGCCCGGCCGACGCCGTCAACGCTTGGGTCGACGGGCTGCGGGCCGACCCGCGCTTCGCCCCGCTGACGCCCAAGGAGAGCTGGAGCGCGATGCAACCCTTCCAACGCCTGAAGGTCAAGGTCAAGCCGGAAATCATCCGCATGAACCGCCCGGCCATCCGCCCCGACCAGGCGCCGCGTGCCCCGGCCCTGGCACCGGCCACGCTGTTGCGCTGGCTGGACCAGGGGCACGACGACGACGGCCGCGAGGTCGTGCTGCTGGACACGCGCAACGGCTTCGAGGTCGACCAGGGGGCCTTCGACGGCGCCGTCGACTGGCGGCTCGACAAGTTCAGCGACTTCCCCGACGCGCTCGCCGCCCACCGCGACGAACTCGCCGGCAAGACGGTGGTGAGCTACTGCACTGGCGGCATCCGCTGCGAGAAGGCTGCCATGGTGCTGGCCGAGCAGGGCCTGCACGCCTGGCAACTGGACGGCGGCATCCTGAAGTATTTCGAGGACACCGGCGGCAAGCACTACCACGGCAACTGCTTCGTCTTCGACGATCGCCGAGGCGTCAACGCGGACCTGACCCCGACGTGAACAGTCGATTCGGCGACCTTGCGTTGAAGGTCATCGGCATCCTGCTGATGCTGTCCGCACTGGGCTTCGCCATCGGCAAGGCGCCGGACCGTTCGCTGGAAAGCCTGGTGCCGCGCTGGGCGCCGCCACCGTCCGACTTCATTGAGCTGGACGGCCTGCTGGTGCATTACCGCGACCAGGGGCCGAGCAGCGACCCGCTGCCGCTGGTGCTGATCCACGGCACCAGCGCCAGCCTGCACACCTGGGAGGGCTGGGCGACGGAGCTGGCGCGCACGCGCCGCGTCATCAGCTTCGACCTGCCCGGCTTCGGCCTGACGGGCCCCAATGCCGACGGCGACTACCGCGACGCTCGCTACGTGACCTTCGTGCGCAATCTGCTCGCGCGGCTGGGCGTGGGCCGGGTCATCGTGGCGGGCAACTCGCTGGGCGGCGAGATCGCCTGGCAGCTGGCGCTAGCCGAGCCGGCGCGCGTGGCAGGGCTGGTGCTGTTGGATGCCGCGGGCCACGACTTCGTGCCCGAGTCGCTGCCGCTGGGTTTTCGCATTGCCCGCATCCCGGTGCTGCGCGAGGGCATGCGCTGGGTGCTGCCGCGCCGCGCCGTCGAGAACAGCGTGATCAGCGTCTACGGCGACCCGACCCGCGTCAGCGCCGCGCTGGTGGACCGCTACTACGAGCTGACGCTGCGCGCGGGCAACCGCGTCGCGCTGATGCAGCGCATGGACCAGCTGGCGCCCGGCCCGGTCGAGCGCCTGCCCGAGATCCAAGTCCCCACGCTGATCCTGTGGGGCGGCAAGGACCGGCTGATCCCACCGATCTGGGGCGAGCGCTTCCATGCGGCCATCCCGGGCAGCCGGCTCGTCAAGTTTCCGGCGCTGGGCCATGTGCCGCAGGAGGAGGACCCGGCTGCTACCCTTGCGGCCTTGCGCGACTGGCTACCTGAGGTCGCCCGCTGAATTCCGTCCCACCGTCTCACGAAGAGGTTCGACATGAAAAAACGCTCCTTGATCGCCCTGGCCCTGCTGGCCGCCGGCACCACCGCCTTCGCCCAGGCGCCCGAGTGGAAGAAGATCCGCATCGGCGTCGAGGGCGCCTACCCGCCCTTCTCCGAGATCGGCCCGGACGGCAAGCTCAAGGGCTTCGAGATCGAGCTGGTGCAGGCCTACTGTGCGCAGATGCAGGCGCAGTGCACGCTGGTGCAGCAGGAGTTCGACGGCCTGATCCCGGCGCTGCAGTCGCGCAAGGTGGACGCCATCTTCGCCAGCGTCTCCATCACCGACGAGCGCCGCAAGGTCATCGCCTTCTCCAAGCCCTACTACAACACTCCCGCCCGCTTGGTCGCAAAGGCCGGCGCCCAGCTGGAGGCTACCGCCGCCGGCCTGAAGGGCAAGAAGATCGGTGTGCAGCGCGGCACCACGCACGAGGCCTATGCAGCCGCCACCTTCAAGCAGAGCGAACTGGTGCGCTACGCGACACAGGACCAGGTATTCCTGGATCTGAAGAGCGGCCGCATCGAGGCCACGCTGATGGACTCGCCCGCGGCCGACTTCGGTTTCCTGAAGAAGCCCGAAGGCAAAGGCTTCGCGTTCGCCGGCGGCAACATCAACGACGACAAGGTATTCGGCGTCGGCACCGGCGTTGGCATGCGCAAGGCCGACGAGGCCACGCTGGGCAAGAAGTTCAACGCCGCCATCGACGCGCTGCAGTCTAACGGCACGTTCAAGAAGCTGGCCGACAAGTACTTCGACTACGACATTGCGCCTAAGAAATGAGGCCCCTCGCCCAGTCTCGCCACGCTGGACGCGGGCGAGTCCGGTCGGTCCCCCGAGGGGACGGCGATGCCCGCGGCATTGAGCCGCGAGCACATCGCCTGCGGGCCGGCTTGCGAGCGGCCCGGCGTCGGTCCGCCGTTCACTGACACCCATGCTTCACGGATTCCTCCCCAGCCTGCTCGAAGGCGCCTCGGTCACGCTGGCCGTGGCGCTGTCGTCGCTGGCCGTCGCATTGCTGCTGGGTCTGCTCGGCGCACTGGCCAAGCTGTCGCGCTCGCGCGTGGCGCAAGGGCTGGCAGCCGTCTACACGACGCTGATCCGCGGTGTACCCGACCTGGTGCTGATGCTGCTGATCTTCTACGGCGGCCAACTGGCGGTGAACACGCTCGCGCCCATGCTGGGCCACGAGGACTACATCGACATCGACCCGTTCGTGGCGGGCGTGCTGACCATCGGCTTCATCTTCGGCGCTTACCTGACCGAGGCCTTCCGCGGCGCCTTCCTGGCCGTGCCGCCGGGCCAGCGCGAGGCCGGCATGGCGTTCGGCATGAGCCGGCGCCAGGTGCTGTGGCGCATCACGCTACCGCAGATGCTGCGCCACGCACTGCCGGGCGTGTCCAACAACTGGCTGGTGCTGATCAAGAGCACAGCTATCGTGTCGGTCATCGGCCTGTCGGACCTGATGACTCGCGGCCAGCAGGCCGCGGGCACCACGCGCGAGCCGTTCAGCTTCTACTTGGCCGTCGCCGCCATCTACCTGCTGTTCACCAGCGCGTCGGAGCTGTGCTTTGCCTGGGCGAACCGGAAACTGGCGATCGGGGTGAAGGAAGGACAACTGTGAACTTCGACGCCATCGTCGAGAACCTGCCGATGTACCTGGAAGGTCTCGGGGTCACGTTGCGGTTGCTGGTGCTGTCGCTCGGCGCCGGCCTGGCGCTCGCCCTGCCGCTGGCCGTCGTGCGCTCCGTGTTCAAGGGTTGGCCGTCACGACTGGTCTGGGTCTACACCTACGCATTCCGCGGCACACCGATGCTGGTCCAGTTGTTCCTCATCTACTACGGGCTCGCGCAGTTCGACGCGGTGCGCGACAGCTGGGTCTGGCCCTGGCTGTCGTCGGCCACGTTCTGCGCCTGGCTGACCTTCGCGCTGAACACGACGGCCTACACGACCGAGATCATCGTCGGCAGCATCCGCGCGCTGCCGGCCGGCGAGATCGAGGCGGCGAAGGCGCTGGGCATGAGCCGAGGCCTGATGCTGCGCCGCATCGTGGTGCCCGCCGCGCTTCGCCGCGCGCTGCCGGTGTATGGCAACGAAGCCATCTTCATGCTGCACGGCACCTCGCTCGCCAGCATCGTCACGCTGCTGGACATCACCGGCGCGGCGCGCGCCGTCAACGCCAAGTACTACCTGCCTTTCGAGGCCTTCATCACCGCCGGCGTCTTCTACTTCGCGCTGACGCTCTGCCTGGTCGGGCTGTTCCGCTGGGCGGAGAACCGCTGGCTGAAGCCCATGATGTCCCGCTGAACATGCAAGTCATCCACCACCCCCTGCTCTGTCCCGCGCCCGGCACGCAACGCGAACTCGTCTCGCTGCACTACGGCCCGGAGGCAATGCCCAGCGGCGGCCAGAAGGCGTACATCCAGGCCTCGCTGCACGGCGACGAACTGCCCGGCATGCTGGTCGCACACCACCTGCGCTTGCAGCTGGACGCGCTGGAGGCCACGGGCCAGATCAGCGGCGAGATCGTGCTGGTGCCGATGGCCAACCCCATCGGCCTGAGCCAGTTCCTGCTGCATGCCCACCTGGGCCGCTTCGAGCTGATGTCGGGCGAGAACTTCAACCGCCACTACCCCGACCTGATCGCCACGGTGGCCGCCACCGTCGAGCCGCAGCTGGGGTCGGACGCTGACGCCAACGTGGCGCTGCTGCGCCGCGCACTGAAGGCCGCCGTCGACGCCTCGCCGGCCGACACCGAACTGCAATCGCAGCGCCGCCAGCTGCTGAGCCTGTCCTGCGATGCCGACATCGTGCTGGACCTGCACTGCGACGCCCAGGCCGTCATGCACCTATACACCGACCCGCAGTGCTGGCCCGACTGCGAGCCGCTGGCGCGCTTCCTCGGCTCGCGCCTGACGCTGCTGGCGCAGGAATCCGGCGACAACCCCTTCGACGAGGCCTGCTCGCAGGTCTGGTGGAAGTGGAAGGCGCGTTTCGGCGACCGCTTCCCGATCCCGCAGGCCTGCCTGTCCGTCACCGTGGAGCTGCGCGGCGCCACCGATGTGACGCATGAGCTGGCGGCGGCCGACGCGAAGCACATCGTCGACTTCCTGCGCTGGCGCGGCCTGATCGCGGGTGACAAGCCCGCGCTGCCCGCGCCGGTCGGTGACGCCCGCCCGCTGGCTGGCAGCATGCCCATCAAGTCGCCGGTGGCCGGCGTGCTGACCTTCCTCGCGCCTGTCGGCGCCGAGGTGAAGGCGGGCGACGTGCTGGCCCATGTCATCGATCCCATCACGGCCCAGATCACCGAGCTGAAGAGCCCGGTGGACGGTCTGTTCTTCGCGCGCGACTTCCTGCGCTTTGCCAACGCCGGCATGCGCGTCGCCAAGGTTGCCGGCAAGGACGCGCTGCGCACCGGCAAGCTGCTCGGGGCTTGAGCATGAGCGACCTCCAACTGCAAGCCACCAACATCCACAAGCGCTTCGGCGAGCGCGAGGTGCTGAAGGGCATCTCGCTGGCCGCGAGACGCGGCGACGTCGTCACGCTGATCGGCTCGTCGGGCTCCGGCAAGAGCACCTTCCTGCGCTGTCTGAACCTGCTGGAACAGCCGCACGAAGGCGAACTGAGCCTGGGCGGCGAGGCGCTGAAGCTGGTACGCGACCGCGACGGCAGCCTGAAGGCAGCCGTCGCGCCGCAACTGCAGCGTTGGCGCGCACGGCTGGCCATGGTGTTCCAGAACTTCAACCTCTGGGCGCACATGACGGTGCTGCAGAACGTCATCGAGGCACCGGTGCACGTGCTGGGCAAATCCAAGGCCGAGGCCACGGAGCGGGCACAGGCGCTGCTGGCGCGCGTGGGCGTATCGCACCGCGCCGACGTCTACCCCGCGCAGTTGTCCGGCGGCGAACAGCAGCGCGTGGCGATCGCCCGCGCGCTGGCGGTGGACCCCGAGGTCATGCTGTTCGACGAGCCCACGTCGGCGCTCGACCCGGAGCTGGTGGGCGAGGTGCTGAAGGTGATGCGCGACCTGGCGGCCGAGGGTCGGACCATGGTGGTCGTCACGCACGAGATGGGCTTTGCGCGCGAGGTGTCCAACCACTGCCTGTTCCTGCATCAGGGCAAGGTCGAGGAAGAAGGCAACCCGAAGGAGATGCTGCTGCGCCCGCAGTGCGAGCGGCTGCAGCAGTTCCTGTCCGGCGGGCTCAAGTAACCCATGAGAAAAGCAGCAGTGCGGCTGCTGTGGCGAGCGCTCGCGGTGCTGAGCGTGGTGCTGGCAGTGCTGGGCACCGTGCTGCCGGTCATGCCCACGGTGCCCTTCCTCATCATGGCTGCTTGGGCGGGCGGCAAAGGTTGGCCGGCGCTGGAAACCTGGCTGCTGGAGCATGCGCACTTCGGGCCGCACATCCGCGACTGGCGCGCACGCGGCGCCGTGCCGCGCCGAGCGAAGTGGCTGGCCACGGTGATGATGATGGGCAGCGCCACGATGATGCAGTTCACGCCGTTGCCGCTGTATGTGCGCATCGGCGTGCCAGCCGTGATGGCCGCCGTGGCCGTGTGGCTGTGGCGGCGGCCTGAACCTTAGCCGCTGCTACACCGGCAGCAGCCCGCGGTCCTTCAGCATCGGCTCCACGACCGGGTCGCGCCCGCGGAACGCGCGGAAGGCCTCGCCAGGCTCGCGGCTGTTGCCGGCCGACAGGATGCACTCGCGCAGCCGCGCGGCCACGCCTGCATCGAACACGTTGCCGGCTTCGACGAAGGCGTCAAACGCGTCGCAGTCCAGCACCTCGGCCCATAGGTAGACGTAGTAGCCGGCCGCATAGCCGGCGCTGCTGAACAGATGCTGGAAGTGCGTCAGCCGGTGGTTCATGCCCACCTCGACCGGCAACTGCCACTGCGCCATGGTGTCGCGCTCGAAGGCCACCACGTCGGCCGGCGGCTGCGGCAGCGCGTGCGCGGCCATGTCCACCAGCGCGCTGGCCGTGTAGCGCAGCGTCTCGTAGCCCTGGCCGAACTGGCGCGCGGCCTGCAGCTTGGCCAGCAGCGCATCGGGCAGCGGCTCGTTGGTCTGCCAGTGGCGGGCAAATTTCTTCAGCACCTGCGGCTCGGCCATCCAGTGCTCGTACAGCTGCGACGGCAGCTCGACGAAGTCGCGCAGCACCTGCGTGCCGGCCAGGCGTTCGTACTCGACATCGCTGAGCAGGCCGTGCAGGCCGTGACCGAACTCGTGGAACAGCGTTCGCACGTCGTCGAAGCTCAGCAGCGTGGGCTCACCCGCCGCGCCACGCGCGAAGTTGTTGTTGTTGAGGATGACGGGCGTGGCGCCCAGCGCGCGGCTCTGGTTGCGCATCGGGTTCATCCAGGCGCCGCTGCGCTTGGTGGGGCGCGCGAAGTTGTCCTGCAGGAACAGCCCGCTCAAGCGACCGTCGGCGCTGAAGACCTCGTAGGCGCGCACGTCGGCGTGGTAACCGGCGATGTCGGGCCGGGGCTTGAACTGCAGCCCGAACAGGCGGGTGGCGCAGTCGAACATCGCCGCCACCATGCGGTCCAGCGAGAAATATGGCTTGACCTCGGCCTCGTCCAGCTCGAAGCGGGCGCGCTTCGCCTGCTCGGCATAGAAGCGCCAGTCCCACGCTTCCAATGCATGCGTGGCGCCGGCCGCAGCCATCGCGCCCAGCACGGCGTCGCGCTCGCGCGCCTGCGCGGTCAGCGCAGGGTGCCAGACACGCTCCAGCAGCGTCATCACCGCACCCTGCGTGCGCGCCATGGTGTCCTCCAGCGCGTAGTCGGCATAGCAGGCATGGCCGTGCAGCTTGGCCTGCTCGGCGCGCAACTCCAGGATCTGGCGGCAGATGGCGCGGTTGTCCGTGTCACCGGTGTCGTCGCCGCGGCCCACCCACGCCCGCCAGGCCTGCTCGCGCAGGTCGCGCCGCGCGCTGAAGCTCAGGAACGGCACGATCAGCGAGCGCGACAGCGTGATGACATGGATGCCATCGTCCAGCCCGCGGTCAAGGGCCGCCTGACGTGCGGCGGCACGCACGAAACCCGGCAGGCCGGCGAGTTCGTCCTCGGTCTTCAGCAACAGCTGGTAGCCGCTCTCGGCGGCCAGCACGTTCTGCGCGAAGCGCGTGTTCAGCTCGGCGAGCTTGGCCATGATGGCTGCGTAGCGCGCCTGGGCCTCGGGCGCCAGGCGTGCGCCGGCCCGCAGGAAGTCCAGATGCACACGCTCCAGCAGCCGAAGCGACTCGACATTCAAACCCAGCGTTTCGCGCCGCTCGAACAGCGCCGCCACGCGGCCGAACAGGCCCGCATGCATGTAGACGGCGCTGTTGTGCGCGGCCAGCGGTCCGGCCAGCGCGCGCTGCACGGCCTGCAGCTCGGGCGACGTCGCCGACGCGGCCAGCGAATAGAACAGGTGTTCCAGCCGCGTCAGCAGCCGGCCGCTGGCGTCGAACGCCGCGACGGTATTGGCAAAGCTGGGCGCCTCGGCTTGGTTGGCAATGGCGTCGATCTCGGCGCGGTGGGCCGCCAGGGCGGCGTCGAACGCCGGCTGGAAATGCGCCGGCGCGATGTCGGCAAAAGGCGGCAGGCCGTGCGGGCCGGCCCAGTCCTGCAGCAGCGGGTTGCTCATGCGAAGCTCCTCTCAAAAGCGAAAGGCCGCATCCGGTAGGAAGCGGCCTTGCGGGGCTGAAGGGTCAGCGGTTCAGGTGATCACTTGCCGGCGGCAGCGGCCCTTTCCTTGCGGATGGCCTTCTCGTCGTTCTCGTCGTAGGCCTTGTTGCTGCACTCGGCCTTCCACTGGTCGTTGGCATCGAAATGCTTCTCGGTGCGCTCCTCGATGGACTTGAACTGCGCGTCCAGCGCATCGACCTTGTCGCTGAAGGCCTTGCGCTTGGTGGCCTGCTCGGCATCGGCGGTCTTGACGCCTTCGAACATGGCGTTGAAGTCGGTGGTGCGCTTCAGGTAGGCCTCGTTGCGCGCCTTCAGCTCTTCCTTCTTGAGCTTGGAAGCCTCGGCAGCGATGGCGGCGTGCTCGGCCAGGATGGCTTCCTTCTCAGCCTTCACCGCCTTGATCTTCTCCCCCAACGCGTTTTCACCGGCCTCGACATTGGCCTTCTCGGTCTTCAGGCTCTCGGCGTTGGCCTTGTACGAAGCCTGCTCGTTCTTGATCGCCGCGGCTTCCGCCGTGTTGGCTTCCTGGCGGTCGATGCAGGCGCGCAGTTCTTCGCGCGACATCAGCTTTGGCTGAGGCGCCTTGGGCTTCTCGACGACCGGGTTGCTGACCTTGTTGTTCTTCGGGTCGACCTTGGCCTTGGTGTTGTTGGTGATCTGTGCCTGGGCGGAAACGGCGAGCACCAGGGTCAGCGGGAGAAGAATGCGTTTCATGGCGAGGGCGCAACTCGGGTTGCGAAGGTTCCAAACGGGAGGCGGCATCATGCCATGAGGCTTCCCCACGATAATCCCCGGCTGCCCTTCGTTACCAAGTCCGCATGGCACTCAAAGCCACCATCTACAAAGCCCAGCTCCAGATCGCCGACATGGACCGCCATGTCTACGGCGACCACGCTCTCACGCTCGCCTGCCATCCGAGCGAGACCGAAGAGCGGCTGATGATCCGCGTGCTGGCGTACGCGTTGAACGTCACGGCCGATGACCTCAACGGCCGGCTCGAGTTCACCAAGGGCTTGTCCGATGTCGACGAGCCCGATCTGTGGCAACTCGACCTGACCGGCGAGGTACAGCACTGGATCGACCTCGGCCAGCCCGACGACCGCCGCCTGCTGAAGGCGCATGGCCGCGCCCGTCGCGTCAGCGTCTACAGCTTCGCCTCCAGCACGCCGGTGTGGTGGAGCGGCATCGAGACCAAGCTGACACGCGCGCCTCGGCTCGCCGTCTGGCAGATTCCCGCCGATCAATCCCAAGCGCTCGCTGCGCTGGCTGCGCGCAGCATGCAATTGCAGATCAGCATCCAGGACGGCAGCGTCTACGTGTCGACCACCGACGCATCGGTCGAAATTCATCCAGTCGCGCTGAAGACTCCCACCGATTAACCGCATCACCAAGAAGACCGACACCATGTCCACGATCCTGCAATCCGTTCCCGTCGGCCAGAAGGTCGGCATCGCTTTCTCTGGCGGCCTCGACACGTCGGCCGCGCTGCACTGGATGAAGCTCAAGGGCGCCCTGCCCTATGCCTACACGGCCAACCTGGGCCAGCCGGACGAGCCCGACTACGACGAGATCCCGCGCAAGGCCATGCTGTACGGCGCCGAGAAGGCCGTGCTGGTGGACTGCCGCGCGCAATTGGTCGCCGAAGGCATCGCTGCGCTGCAGGCCGGCGCCTTTCACATCAGCACCGCGGGCGTGACCTACTTCAACACCACGCCCATCGGCCGTGCAGTGACCGGCACGATGCTGGTGGCCGCCATGAAGGCCGACGGCGTCAACATCTGGGGCGACGGCTCGACCTTCAAGGGCAACGACATCGAGCGCTTCTACCGCTACGGCCTGCTGACCAACCCGGCGCTGAAGATCTACAAGCCCTGGCTGGACCAGACTTTCATCGACGAGCTGGGCGGCCGCGCCGAGATGTCGGCCTTCATGACGGAGAAGGGCTTCGCCTACAAGATGAGCGCCGAGAAGGCGTACTCGACCGACTCCAACATGCTGGGTGCCACGCACGAGGCCAAGGATCTGGAGCACCTGAACAGCGGCATCAAGATCGTCAACCCCATCATGGGTGTGGCGTTCTGGCGCGACGACGTCGTCGTAAAGGCCGAAGAGGTCACGGTGCGCTTCGAGGAAGGCATGCCTGTCGCGCTGAACGGCGTCGAGTACCGCGACCCGGTGGCGCTGCTGGCCGAGGCCAACAGCATCGGCGGCCGCCACGGCTTGGGCATGAGCGACCAGATCGAGAACCGCATCATCGAGGCCAAGAGCCGCGGCATCTACGAGGCCCCGGGCCTGGCGCTGCTGCACATCGCCTACGAGCGCCTGGTCACCGGCATCCACAACGAGGACACCATCGAGCAGTACCGCATCAACGGCATGAAGCTGGGCCGCCTGCTTTACCAGGGCCGCTGGTTCGACCCGCAGGCCATCATGCTGCGCGAGGCGGCCCAGCGCTGGATCGCTCGCGCCGTGACCGGCGAGGTGGCCGTCGAACTACGCCGCGGTAACGACTACTCCATCCTCGACACCCGCAGCCCCAACCTGACCTACGCGCCCGAGCGCCTGTCGATGGAAAAGGTCGAGGACGCGCCGTTCAGCCCGGCCGACCGCATCGGCCAGCTGACCATGCGCAACCTGGACATCACCGACACGCGCGGCAAGCTGGGCATCTACACCGGCGCGGGCCTGCTCGCAGGCGGTGGTCTGCCCCGCCTGGAGTAAACCCGCAAAGGGCTGGTCAGGCGCCACGAGTACTGTGTAAAATTACAGCATTCGCTTAAGGAGCCCAACCATGCACAGCCCCTACCGCCAGAACTACGTCCCCGGCCGCCCGCTGCCCCGCTGGTTGCAGCACATCCTGCGCTGGCTCTGAGTCCTCAGAACTCGTCCACCGAGCGCAGAGAGCTCGCGAATCGCGGCTTGCCAGCCGGCGTCACGTGTCGATAGCGGTAGGTCACGGTCGCGCCGACCGGCGGCGGATCGCGGCGCTGGGCCTCACTGAAGCCCGTGCCCAACTGGAAGCGGACGCCGCCCGGCGTCTGGACCTCCAGTGCGCCCAGCATGCCGGCAAAGCGGCCCTTGCCCGGCTGATGGCCTACCACCACAGCTTCCGCGTCCGCCTCGGGCTTCGGCTTCTGCAGCAGGTCGCTGCGGCCCGATGCCAGCGGTGCATCCGCTCGGTGCAGCATCAGCTCTTCGCCGCCCGCGTCCACCACCTGCTTCAGCTTCGCGCGCAACGCGGCGTTAGATCTGAAGCGATGCTGCTCGACGGGTACGACGACGTCGCTCGCCAACGTCTTGAGCTGTTCGGCGCGTTGTTCGAAGCTGCCGGCACCGGCCGGCAATCTGAAGACGCGGTAAGTGATGCGACGCCACTCGACGTCGACCGGTTAGGCCCGCCTCACTGCGCCCGACAGTTCGTCGAAACGGCGCCGCCCCATGCACAGCTCGCCGTCCAGCGGCGTCTTCGGCAGCGCGGCCAGGAACCAGGCCGGCGCCGCCACGGTACGGCAACTGCGGAACCTCAACGTGTTGCCGTCCCACAGCGCCCGCACACCATCCAGCTTTTCGCTGACGAGATACGGCGTCGGGTCGATGCCCGCCGACGCGCTCTTCGCCATCAGCTGCTCCAGTGCCAGCGCCGGCACGCCCAGGCTGCCCAGCCAGGCCAGCAGCACGCGTCGGCTCCATGCCTTCCCGCTCATCGCCGCCCTCCCACAGGGATCGAGGGCGACAATCATCCAGCCCGCCTACGACGCGCGGGCGGCAGGATTCCCCTTCAGACGACCACCGGCTCCGGTTCCAGCCGGATGCCGAAGCGTCCGTAGACGCTCTCCTGGATGGCCCGCGCCAGCGTGACGACCTCGGCGCCGCGCGCTTCGCCCTTGTTGACGAGCACCAGCGCCTGCTTGTCGTACACCGCCGCGCCGCCCACCGTCTTCCCCTTCCAGCCGCAGGCGTCGATCATCCAGCCCGCTGCCAGCTTCACGCTGCCGTCTGGCATCGGGTAGTGAACAATGCCGGGGTCGCGGCCAATGATGTCCTTACATTGCTCAGCGGTGACCACCGGGTTCTTGAAGAAGCTGCCCGCGTTGCCGATGACCGCCGGGTCCGGCAGCTTGGCGCGGCGCACCGCGACGATCCAATCGAAGATCTGCCGCGCATCAGGCGCCGTGATGCCCGTCTCGGCCATCTTGCGCTCCAGTTCCAGGTAGCCCAGCACCGGCTGCCACGGCTTCGGCAGCCGAAAGCGCACCTGCGTGATGACGCTCTTGCCGGCCAGCCCGCCGAAGTCGCTCTGCTTGAAAACGCTGTCGCGGTAGCCGAAGCGGCACACGTCCGCTGGCAGCAGCGCCGGGCGGCCGGTTACCAGGTCCATGACCTCCACCGCCTCCAGCCGATCCTTCACCTCGATGCCATAGGCGCCGATATTCTGCACCGGGGCGGCGCCCACCGTGCCCGGGATCAAAGCCATGTTCTCCAAGCCGGGATAGCCGTGGTCCAGTGTCCACTGCACCAGCTCGTGCCAGACCACGCCGGCACCCGCCTCGACGATCCAGGCATCGGCGCGCTCCTCCAGCAGCCGGATGCCGGGGATCTCGACCTTCAGCACGACCGCCTCCACATCCTTGGTCAGCACGAGGTTGCTGCCGCCGCCCAATACGAACTTGGGCGCGCGGCCCAGCGCCGGGTGATCCACGATGCGACGCACGTCGGCAGCCTCGCGGATGCGGACCAGCCGCTTCGCCACGGCCGGCAGGCCGAAGGTGTTGTAAGGCTTCAGATTGACGTCGTTCTCGATCCGCAGGGAAATCGGCACTGCGTTCGAGGGGGTCTGGGAAGGCGTGGACATGGGAAAATTTTCGCTTATTCATCCAACAGTTTTTCCACGATGCCCAGCTTCGACACCGTTCTCGAACCCGACCACGTCAAGATCCGCAATGGCGTGGACAACAGCATCAAGGAAATCGGCACCCGGTTCGACTTCAAAGGCACGGGCGCCAAGCTTGAGTTGAAGGACAAGGAGATCCACAGCTCGGGCGACAGCGAGTTCCAGCTGGAACAGATCGAGGCCGTGCTGTACGGCAAGCTGACCAAGCAGGACGTGGTCATCAGCTTCCTCGACAAGCAGGAGAAGGTCGAGAAGCTGGGCGGCGACAAGGTGCGCCAGGTCTACAAGATCAAGGAAGGCATCGAGGCGACGCTGGCCAAGAAGATCGTGAACTCGCTGAAGGAGAGCAAGCTCAAGGTCCAGGCCAGCATCCAGGGCGACGCCGTGCGCGTGACCGGCAAGAACCGCGACGACCTGCAGACGGCCATCGCGCACCTGAAGAAGAGCTTCAGCGACACGCCGCTGACTTACAACAACTTCCGCGATTGAGCATGCAGCGTCTCGCCGTCTCGCTGTGCGCGCTGGCGCTGGGCCAGGCCATGGCCCAGACGCCGGCACAGGTGCAGGTGCAGCTCAACGGCATGCTGGGTTCGCGCGCGGCGCTGCTGCTCATCGACGGCGAACCGCAGACCGTGCGCGTGGGCGACAGCGTCAAGGGTGTGCGCCTGGTATCGCTGGACGACGACCGCGCGACCGTGGACATGGGCGGCAGAAGGCAAACGCTGACGCTGGGTGCCGCGCCGGCACGTGTGACGTCCACCCCCTCCAACGCGCCCCGGCAGATCCATCTGCCCATGGGCCCGGGTGGCCACTACACGACCATGGGCATGATCAATGGCCGGGTCACCAGCTTCCTCGTCGACACCGGCGCGACAAGCATCTCCATCGGCCAGGCGGAGGCCGAGAAGTTGGGGCTGCGCTTCCTCCAGGGCCGGCGCATCGTCACGCAGACTGCCAACGGCATCATTCCCGCGTACTTGATCGAGCTGACCAGCGTGCGGATCGGCGAGGTCGAAGTGCGCGACGTGACGGCCATCGTGATCCCCAGCCAGATGAGCCATGTGCTGTTGGGCAACAGCTTCCTCAACCGTTTTCAGATGCGACGTGAGCACGATGTCATGACGCTGGAGCTGCGCTACTGACACGGCATGTGCTGGCGGGCCGCCCGTCTGCAAGAATCCGCGGCCTTCGTCTGCCGGGTCGCCCGATGCCACGCTCCTCCGCTGCTCTTTCCCGCCTGCTGGCGACCCTGCTGATTGCCGCGAGCCCCGCAGTGCTCGCCCAGGATGCCGCCAAGGCTTCGCGCTTCTACGAAGACGCGCTGCAGCGCTACGAAAAGCGCGACATCGCCGGCGCCATCGTGCAACTGAAGAACGCGCTGCAGGCCGACAAGAACCAGTTGCCCGTGCACGTGTTGCTGGGCAAGGCACTGCTGGCCGACAGTCAGCCCTCGGCAGCGGAATTCGAGTTCACCGAGGCTCTGCGCCTGGGCGTCAACCGCGCCGAGGTCGTCGTGTCGCTGGCGATTGCGATGAACGCCCAGGGCAAGCAGCCGCAGATGCTGGAAGACCCCCGCCTGCAGATCGCCGGCCTGCCCCGCGGCATCCAGCAGCAGTTGTTGCTGGAGCGCGCGCTGGCGCAGTCAGACCTCGGTGACGCCAAGGCCGCACTGGCGTCGGTCAACCAGGCACGCGCGATCAACGCCAACGACGCCGCCAGCTGGCTGGCCGAGGTGCCGCTGCGGGTGCGCAACCGGCAGTTCGCCGAGGCCCATGCCGCCGCTGATCAGGCGCTGAAGCTGGCGCCCGAGGACGCCGAGGCGCTCTACCAGAAGGCCGCCATCTTTCACGCCAGCGGCGAGCCGGCACTCGCCATGGCCGGCTATGACCAGGCATTGAAGCTGCAGCCCAAGCATGCGGAGGCTCACCTGGCCCGCGCCGGCCTGCTGCTGGACCGGAACAAGGACGCCGAGGCGCTCGCCGCCGTCGACGCGTTGCAAGCGCTCAAGCCCAACGACCCGCGCGGCGCCTACCTGCGTGCCCTGATCGCCGAACGCACAGGCGACCAAGCCGCCGCCAAGGCCTCGCTGAAGAAGGTGACCGACCTGCTGGACCCGGTCCCTATTGAGTACATCCGCTTCCGCACGCAGCTGTTGATGCTCAACGGCTTGGCTCATTTCAGCCTGGGAGAACTGGAGAAGGCCAAGCCCTTTCTGGAGCTGGCGGCCCGGCAGCAGCCCGGCAGCCCGCTGGTCAAGCTGCTCGCGCAAATCGCAATGGGTGAGCCCAACCTGAACCGCGCCATTGAGCTGCTGGATGGCTACGTGAAGGCCCAGCCGGGCGACGGCCAGGCGCTCCTGATGCTGGCCACCGCCCACATGCGCCAGGGTCGGCACGCCCGCGCCACCCAGCTGATGCAGGATGCGTTGAAGACCAAGGACTCGCCGGAGTACCGCACCGCGCTGGGCCTGTCGCTGCTGCAGTCCGGCCAGGCCCCGATGGCCGAGGGCGAACTGACCAAGGCCTACAAGGCCGACCCGCGGCAGATCTATGCGGGGCTGGCGCTGGTCACCGTGCATCTGCGCGACCAGCAACTGACCAAAGCCCTCACGGTCGCCGATTCGCTCGCGCGCGCCAACCCCAACAACCCGACGGTGCTGACCGTGCAGGCCTATGCCAAGGCTCAGGCGCGCGACTTCGCCGGCAGCCGCGTCAGTTACGAGAAGGCGCTGAAGCTCGACCCCAACCACCTAGAAGCCAAGCTAGGCCTGGCCCGCATCGACGCGCAGACCGGCAACTTCGATGCGGCCGAGCAGCGGCTGCGGGCGGCGTTGAAGACGCAGGAGAACAACGTCAACGTGCTGTTCGAGCTGGCGCTCATCAACGAGCTGCGCGGCCGAGATGCCGAGGCTCTGAAGTGGCTGGAAAGCACCGCCGCGGTCAGCGGCCCGCGCGAGACCCGCGTCAATTTCGCTCTCGTCGCCTGGCATCTGCGCAAAGGACAACCGGCCCGTGCGGTCGAAGCCGCCAAGCAGTTGCTGGCCAAGCTGCCGGAAGATGTCGAGGCGCTGCAGGCCTACGCGGCGGCGCAATTGGCCAACGGTGACCCGGCTGGCGCCAGATCCACGCTGACCAATGCCTCGCGCCGCGCCGGCTTCGATACGCCGCGCCTGGTCGAGATCGCCCGCCAGCAGGTCGTCAGCCAGGATCTGAAGGGCGCCGCCTATTCGCTGGAGAAGGCGCTCAACGGTTCGCCCAACGACCTGGCGGCGACGGCGATGCTGTCCAGCGTCGAGCTGGCCCAGGGCAACCTGCCGCTGGCCGAGCAGCACGCGCGACAGGTGCTGGCAGCCAGCCCTAAGTCGGCACTCGGCCACAACCTGCTGGCTGAGGTCGCGCTGCGCCGCGGGCAGCCCGGCCCGGCGCTGGACGCCTTGCGCAAGGCGCACGACATCGACCAGTCGCCACAGACGCTGACGCGGCTGATGCGCGCCCAGGCCGCGCAGGGCGGCTTCAAGGCGGCCTCCGATGCCGCCGAGGCCTGGCTGCGCAAGAAGCCCAACGACGCGACGGTTCGCAGCGCGCTGGCGGAGTTGCAGATCCGCGCCGGCGACCTGGCCGGCGCGCGTCGCCAGTACGAGACGCTGCTCAAGAGCCGTCCCAGCGACGGCTCGGCGCTGAACAATCTGGCCAACGTGCTCCTCGAGCAAAAGGATCCCGGCGCCATGGAGGTGGCCGAGCGCGCTTTGAAGGTCGATCCCCGCAATGCTGTCTATCTGGACACGGCCGGATGGGCCAACCACCTTGCGGGCAAGGCCGAACGCGCACTGCAATTGCTCCGGGACGCGCGCCTGCGGTCACCGGAGAACGCCGACATCCGTTACCACCTCGCCGTGGTGCTGGCCCAGGCGGGCCGCAAGGCAGAGGCGCGAGAGGAATTAAACGCTGCGCTGCGCGGCGGTGCGACTTTTGCCTCGGCCGAGGACGCGAAACGCCTTCAATTGACCCTCAACTGAGGGGGCGCTGCCGATGCACCGCGCTGTCGACGTTTCTTACAATTTGTTCGCCGGAAATCCCTAGGTTCTCAGAACCCATTGATGCGCAAAGGTTTTTTTGGCTGGCACCAAGTTTGCTCAGGAACAAGCGGAAATCTCATCGTTGAGATACCCGCATCGAAGGAAAACAAGCATGAAGATTCAAAACATCCGCTGGAACCTGCTGGCCCTGGGCGCATTTGCCGCCTTGATGTCGACCAGCGCACATGCCGTTTGGACCTTCGACATCGGCACGTCTGGCTCGACGCTGACCAACGCTCAAGTCACCAACATCACAGCCAAGTCGCCATTCGATTCGGTGCCGGGCACTGACCCCACGGTCACGCTCAGCGGCGTGACGGCTACCAACACGAACGGTGTGGTCGGCGGCAATTGGAGCTCGACCAGTCTTGTGTCCTGGGGCGGCAGCGGCGTAGGCATCCAACAGGCCGGTGAAGGCAACCCACAGCATGCGGTGGACAACTCCGGCAAGACGGAAGCCGTGTTGATGAATTTTTCGTCCAGCGTGATTCTGTCCAGCATCGGCCTGGGCTGGACATCGAATGGCACCTCAGAGAATGTCGCGGTTGATCTGTCGGTGTTCCGCTGGGTTGGTACGGGCACTCCTCCTGACCTGGTGGGCAAGAGCGCGACGGCCAATTCAGGCTGGGAACTTGTGGGCAACTATGGCGACATGGTCGTCGACAAGACGGCTGACCCTGGATACAACAAGATCAACACCGGCACCGCCAACGGCACCGGCGCGGCGGGTGCGGGCCAAAAGGGCTCCAGCTGGTGGCTGATCAGCGCGTACAACACCGGCTTTGGCACCGCCAAGGAAAGCCGCGGCTCGCTCGACAACAGCAACGACTTCTTCAAGCTGTTCGCTGTCGCCGGCACCACCTGCGTGACGGGCCAGGACTGCGGTCCCAAGAAGCTGCCGGAACCTGCCACTCTGGCGCTGACCAGCGTCGCATTGCTGGGCATGGTCGGCCTGCGGCGCCGCAAGAATTAGAAGCCCGCCTGAGTCATCTGGCCCCAGCGGGCGCTCGGGAAAGGCACTCTTCGGAGTGCCTTTTTCTTTTCTGCGCCCGTCGGATGCAGCGCTTCTTGTCCCACGCCGGACAGCGAAGATGCGAACGACCGTGCTAAAAAGTTCGGCATTCCCATCACGACACGGCGCGACATGAACCTCAACTTCACCGAGGCGGAACTGGCCTTCCGCACCGAGGTGCGCGAATGGGTACGCACCCATCTGCCCGCTGACATCGCCCACAAGGTCCGCAACGACCTGCGGCTGAACAAGGACGACCTGCAGCGCTGGGCCAAGATTCTTGGCGCCAAGGGCTGGCACGGCTGGGCCTGGCCTGAATCCTTCGGCGGCCCAGGTTGGAATGCGGTGCAGCGTCACCTGTTCGAAGAGGAATGCGCGCTTGCCGGTGCGCCGCGCATCGTGCCGTTCGGGCCGGTCATGGTGGCGCCGGTCATCATGGCTTTCGGCACGCCGGAGCAGCAGCAGCGCTTCCTGCCCGGCATCATGAGCGGCGAGGTCTGGTGGAGCCAGGGCTACAGCGAGCCGGGCTCGGGCTCTGACCTGGCGTCATTGAAATGCCGGGCCGAGCTGAAGCGTGGCGTTGGGGGCGACAAGTACATCGTCAACGGCCAGAAGACCTGGACGACGCTGGGCCAGTACGGCGACTGGATCTTCTGCCTCGTGCGCACGTCCACCGAAGGCAAGCCGCAGACTGGCATCTCCTTCCTGCTAATCGACATGAAATCGCCCGGCGTCAGCGTCAAGCCCATCATCATGATGGACGGCGAGCACGAGGTGAACGAGGTCTGGTTCGACAACGTCGAGGTGCCGGCCGAGAACCTGATCGGCGAGGAGAACAAGGGCTGGACCTACGCCAAGCACCTGCTGTCGCATGAGCGAACCAACATCGCGGACGTGAACCGCGCCAAGCGCGAGTTGGAGCGGCTCAAGCGCATCGCCGCCGCCGAGGGACTGATGGACGACACACGCTTTCGCGACCAGATCGCGCTGTGCGAGGTCGATGTCGTAGCGCTGGAGATGATGGTGCTACGTGTGCTGTCCGGCGAGCGCAGCGGCAAGCAGCCGCTGGATGTGGCCGGCCTGCTGAAGATCCGTGGGAGCGAACTGCAGCAGCGCTACACCGAGCTGATGATGCTGGCCGGCGGCCCCCTTGCGCTGCCGCACATCTATGAGGCGATGGAGGCTGGCTGGCAGGGTGATCAATGGCTGGGGGGCGCGTGGCCCGGCGGTGCGGCGCATGCCATCCCGCTGACCGGCACGTACCTCAACGTCCGCAAGACGACGATCTACGGCGGTTCCAACGAAGTGCAGCGCAACATCGTCGCGCAGACCGTACTCGGCTGATCGGGGAGACAGACATGGATTTCGATTTCACGGAAGACCAGCAGGCCCTGCGTGACGCGGTGCGCCGCTTCGTCGACAAGGACTACACGTTCGAGCGCCGGACGCAGACCACGCGGACAGGCGGATTCGACCGCGCGGCCTGGGAGGGGCTGGCCGGCCTGGGCCTGACGGCGCTGGCTGTGCCGGAGGCGCATGGTGGGCTGGGTTTCGGCGCGGTGGAGGCCATGGTCGTCATGGAGGAACTGGGCCGCGGCCTCGTGCTGGAGCCCGTCGTCCAGGGCGCGTTGATCGCCCCCGCCGTGTTGCAGCACGCACCCGCTGAGCTGCAGTCCGCGTGGCTGCCACGCATCGCCGGCGGCGAAGCTCTGGTGGTGCTGGCGCACCAAGAGCCCCGCTCGCGCTACCGACTGAACCAGGTGGCTAGCCGCGCCGTCGACGGGAAGCTGAGCGGCGTCAAGAGCCTGGTGCCGGCCGGCGACGTGACTGACGCCTTCATCGTGCCGGCCCGTGTGTCGGGCGCCGAAGACGCGCCGCATGACGTGGCGCTGTACCTCGTCGAGCGCGAGGCGACGGGCGTTCACACGCGCCCCTACTCGCTGTACGACGGCTCACGGGCCGCTGAGGTCCATTTCGACAACACGCCCGCGCAACTCATTGCCGGCCCCGATGAGGGCCTGGCGCTGCTGGAACTGGCGGCCGACATCGGCATCGCCGCGCAAGCGGCCGAAGCCGTGGGCGTCATGGAGCAGTACCTGGCGATGACGGTCGAGTACATGAACACGCGCAAGCAGTTCGGCGTCGTCATCGCCAGCTTCCAGGCGCTACGGCACCGCATCGCCGACGTGAAGATGCAGCTGGAGCTGGCCCGCTCCATGAGCTACTACGCCACGCTGCGCCTGGGCGATGCTCCCGCCATGCGCCGCCGCGCGCTGTCGCAGGCCAAGGTGCAGCTCGGCAACGCCATGAGGTTCGTCGGCCAACAGTGCACGCAGCTGCACGGCGGCATCGGCGTCACGGACGAGTACGCCGGCAGCCACTACTTCAAACGCCTGACCGTCATGGAGATGCAGTGGGGTGACACGCTGCACCACCTCGGCGAGGTCAGCCGGCGCATGCAAGACACCGCGGGCGTGTTCGCCTGAGGCGCCGGGCCACAACCGACAATCGGGGCATGCCCAAACCGCTCCGACTCGACCAGATCCTTTTCTCCCAAGGCTTCGGCACCCGCCGCCTGTGTGCCGGCCTGATCGCGCATGGCGAGGTCAAGGTCGGCGGCCAGGTCGTCGACGAGCCCTGGGCCGAGTTCGACACGGCAGGCCTGCAGTTTGAAGTGGGTGGGCAGGTCTGGCCCTTCCACGACAAGGCCGTGGTGATGCTGAGCAAGCCAGCCGGATACGAGTGTTCACAAAAACCCAAGCACCACCCTAGCGTGCTGAGCCTGCTGCCCGCGCCGCTGCGCGAGCGTGGCGTGCAGCCCATCGGTCGGCTCGACGAAGACACCACCGGCCTGCTGCTGCTGACCGACGACGGCGCGCTGATCCACAAGCTGACCTCGCCCAAGCACCACGTACCCAAGGTCTACGAGGCACGCTGCAAGCACCCGCTGACGGCGGCCATGGTCGAGCAGTTGCTGGCCGGCGTAGAGCTGAAGGAGCCTGAAGGCAAGCTCCCCGGCAAGTTCCAGCGACCACCCGAAATCACCTGCGCCGAAGGTGCCGAGATCGTTGACGAAACGCTGTTGCGGCTGACGCTGGTTGAAGGCAAGTACCACCAGGTCAAGCGCATGGTGGCCGCCGTCGGCAACCGCGTGGAGCGCCTGCACCGCCCCCAGTTCGGCGCGTTGGTGCTGCCGGTCGACCTGGAGCCGGGCCACTGGCGCTGGGTGGACCCGGCCAGCATCACTGCGTCCTGACGGGTCAGGGTTCACAGAATCCGGGCTGCCGGTATGGCCCCGAGGCTGCTTTCGGGCTCGGCTTCGTCTAGTCTGTGCGTCAGGGAGAATCAGATGGCCATCCACGCCGAACCGGATCAGGGCGCGCCGCCTGTGGCGATCGCCGAGCTTTCACCGGCTGCGCACCTGCTGCAGCTGGCCACCGGCATGCTGGACCTGGGCACCTGGACGCTGACGACGCCGGACATGCAGCTGACGCTGTCGCCACAGGCCGCCCTCATGCTGGGACTGCCGGCGGGCGGCAGCATGGACTGGTCCGCCGCGCTGAGCCACACCGAGCCCGCCGACCAGCAAGGCCTGCGCCATGCGCTGGCCGCCTGCCTGTGGTCACGCGACTGGATGGAACACAGCTTCAGGGTCAGGCAGCCCGAGGGGCTGCGCTGGCTGCGCCTGCGCGCCCAGGCCGCGCGCGACGCCAGCGGCGAGGTGGTGCGGGTGAACGGCATCTGCCAGGACATCACCTCGGCGCGCCAGACCGAGCAGGCCATTGCAGAGACAGAGACGCGCTTTCGGGCGCTGGTAGAAGGTTTGGAACGCGTTTCCGTGCAGGGCTACGACAGCCAGCGCCGCGTCATCTTCTGGAACGGCGCGAGCGAGCGGCTGTACGGCTACACCCGCGAAGAAGCCATCGGTCGCCAGCTGGAGGATCTCATCATCCCGCCCGAGATGCGCGAGCTGGTCATCGAGGGCACGCGGCAGTGGCTGGCGTCCGGTGTCGTGTCGGTGCCTGCGGAAGAGCTGGTGCTGCGCCACAAGGATGGCTCGGCGGTGCACGTCTTCTCCAGCCACACCATGCAGCGCAGCCTGTCCGGCGAGGCGCAGCTCTACTGCGTCGACGTGGACCTCAGCGAACACATCGCCGCCGAGGCCGAGCGCCAGCAGCTGGAAGCGCGGCTGCGCGAGGCGCAGAAACTGGAGGCGCTGGGCACGATGGCCGGCGGCATCGCGCACGACTTCAACCACGTGCTCGGCGCCGTGCTCGCCAACGTCAACCTCGCCCGCGAGACCCTGCCCGCCACCCACCCGGCGCTGGTGCAGCTGGACCTGATCGGCCGCAGTGGGCGTCGAGCGCGGCGCATGGTGCAGCAGATCCTGTCCTTCAGCCGTCGCCAGGCACTCGAGATGCACCCGGTGGAGCTGGTGGAAGAGGCCCGCCATGCGCTGGGCCTGCTGCTGGCCAGTCGCCAGGCCGGCGTCGAACTGGTGCTGACGCATGACGAAGCCGCGCTGTGGGTCAAGGCCGACGCGGCACAGATGCAGCAGGTGCTGATGAATCTGTGCACCAACGCCGTGCAGGCGCTGCCGCCCGGTGGCGGCCGCGTGACGGTGGATCTGCGGCGCTTGCAGCTGCGGGCGTCCGCACCTGGCCTGCCGAACTTGCCCGAAGGCGACTACGTGCGCCTGACCGTGACCGACAACGGCAGCGGCATGGACGTCGCCACGCAGGCGCGCGTGTTCGAACCTTTCTTCACCACCAAGCCGGTGGGCCAGGGCAGCGGCCTGGGGCTGTCCGTCGTGCACGGCATCGTGCTGGCGCACCAAGGCGCCATCCAGGTGGAAAGCCGGCTCGGCCGCGGCACCCGCTTCATCATCGACCTCCCCTGCCTGCAGACCAGTCCGGCGGAAGCGCCCAGTTCCGAATGGGCGGGCCTGCCGGACGACACGCCGGCGTTCGGTCGCCCGCTGATCGTCTACGTTGACGACGACGACGTGATGCGCCTGACCGTGCAGGCCTTGCTCGACCGTGCGGGCTACCGCGTGCAGCTTTGCAGCAGCGCGGCAGAGGCGCTGCAGTCACTGACGGCGCTGTCCGCGCGAGGCGAAGAAGTCGCACTGCTCGTGACGGACTTCAACATGCCCGATGCAGACGGGCTGTCGCTGACCCGCGCCGTGCGCGATCACCATCCGGCATTGCCGGTGCTGATCAGCTCCGGCTACGTCAGCGACGCGCTGGCGCAGCAGGCCGCCGCGCTGGGCGTCAGCAGCGTGCTGCACAAGGAGCGCATGCTGGAGGATCTGGTGGCGCGCGTGCGCGAGGCCCTGGCCTTCCTGTAAAGCGGGGCCGCGATAATCCGGCATGCGAGTTTTCCGCGGTTTCCACCATCCCAGCATTGCGCGCGCCTGCGCGTTGACCATCGGCAATTTCGACGGCGTTCACCGCGGCCACCAGGCCATGCTGGCGCTGCTGCAGTCCGAGGCCCGTCACCGCGGCCTGCCGACCTGCGTGATGACCTTCGAGCCGCACCCGCGCGACTTCTTCGCCGCCAAGGCCGGCAAGCCCGAACTAGCACCCGCCCGCATCGCCACGCTGCGCGACAAGCTCGTCGAGCTGGAGCGCTGCGGTGTCGACCAGGTCGTCATCCTGCCGTTCGACGAGGCGCTGGCCTCGCTGCCCCCGCAGGACTTCATCCGCCAGGTGCTGCAACAAGGCCTGGGGGCGCGCTATGTGCTGGTCGGCGACGATTTCCGCTTCGGCGCCAAGCGCCAGGGCGACTACGCGACGCTGGACGCCGCCGGCCAGGCGCAGGGCTTCGACGTGGCCCGCATGATGAGCTACGAAGTGCACGGGCTGCGCGTCAGCAGCTCGGCCGTGCGCGATGCGCTGGCCGCAGGCGACATGACTGCGGCGGCCGCGCTGCTGGGCCGGCCGTATGCCATCTCGGGTCATGTCACGCACGGCCGCAAGCTGGGCCGGCAACTCGGCGAATCCAGCCCTGGCGCCGCCGACGGCTTTCGCACGCTGAACCTGCGTTTCCCGCACGACAAGCCGGCGGCCCACGGCATCTTCGCCGTGCACGTGCATGGCCTGACACCGACGCCGCTGCCTGGCGTTGCCAGCCTCGGAAACCGGCCCACCATCGAGGACGCCGGCCGCGTGCTGCTGGAGGTCCACTGCCTGGCCTGGCCCCTGGGCGCGGAGGGGGGCTACGGTAAACTGGCCCGCGTGGAACTGCTGCACAAACTTCGTGACGAAGCCCGGTACGACGGGCTGGAAGCGCTGACGGCTGCCATCGCGGCCGACACGGCGGCAGCGCGCGCCTTCCTGGCCACCCACGCCGCCTCGCACGCCCAGGTCAGCCGCCAGACCACGCGCGACCGAATTTGAAGCGGCGCCTGCCGCTCTTCGTCGTCGCCCTCCCCGCCTTCTGAATCGCCAGACCTCTCGTCTGGCCATACGCCATGACCACCCCGGACTACCGCTCCACGCTCAACCTGCCCGACACGCCCTTCCCGATGCGCGGCGACCTGCCCAAGCGCGAACCGGGCTGGGTGAAGGCCTGGGATGAGCAAGGCCTGTACAAGCGTCTGCGCGACGCGCGCTGCGGCGCGCCCAAGTTCGTGCTGCACGACGGCCCGCCTTATGCCAACGGCCAGATCCATATCGGCCACGCGGCCAACAAGATCCTGAAGGACATGATCGTCAAGGCGCGCCAGTTGGCCGGCTATGACGCTGCCTACATCCCCGGCTGGGACTGCCACGGCCTGCCGATCGAGAACCAGATCGAGAAGACCTTTGGCCGCGGCCTGCCGCGCGACGAGGTGCAGGCCAAGAGCCGTGCCTACGCCACCGAACAGATCGACGGCCAGCGCACGGACTTCAAGCGCCTGGGCGTACTGGGCGAGTGGCACAACCCGTACAAGACAATGAACTTCGCCAACGAGGCCGGTGAGATCCGCGTCTTGAAGCGCTTGTTCGAGCGCGGCTTCGTTTACCGCGGCCTGAAACCCGTCTACTGGTGCTTCGACTGCGGCTCGTCGCTGGCCGAGTTCGAGATCGAGTACGGGGACAAGCAATCGCCCGCGGTCGACGTGGCCTTCCTGAGCGCCGAGCGCGAGAAGCTGGCCGCCGCCTTCGGCGTCGCGCCGCTGACCAAGGAAGCTTTCACCGTCATCTGGACGACGACGCCCTGGACCATCCCGGCCAACCAGGCGCTGAACCTGAACCCTGAGCTGCCTTACGCGCTGGTCGACACGCCCAAGGGCTACTTCGTCGTCGCCGAGGCGCTGGTGGAGAAGTGCCTGGCGCGCTGGCAGCTGGAAGGCAGCGTCGTCGCCACCGTGCCCGGCCGCGCGCTGGAGCTGCTGAAGTTCAAGCACCCATTGGCTCACGTGCACCCCGGCTACGACCGCGAAAGCCCGGTCTACCTGGCCGACTACGCGACTGCCGACGACGGCACTGGCGTCGTCCACTCCGCGCCCGCCTATGGCCTGGACGACTTCCAGAGTTGC
Organism: Pelomonas dachongensis; assembly: GCF_043555865.1. Taxonomy (NCBI): domain Bacteria; kingdom Pseudomonadati; phylum Pseudomonadota; class Betaproteobacteria; order Burkholderiales; family Sphaerotilaceae; genus Roseateles; species Pelomonas dachongensis. The sequence goes on along the minus strand of NZ_JBIGHY010000017.1, from coordinate 30,624 downwards.
GTCGCCCACGGCCTGGCCTTCGACGACATCCTGAACCCCGTGCAGGGCAATGGCACCTATGCCGCCGACCTGCCGCTGTTCGGCGGCCAGCACATCTGGAAGGCCAATCCGATCATCGCGCAGGCCCTGGCAGATGCCGGCCGCCTGATGGGACAGAGCAAGATCACGCACAGCTACCCGCACTGCTGGCGCCACAAGACGCCCGTCATCTACCGCGCGGCGGCGCAATGGTTCGTGCGCATGGACGAAGGCGACGGTCTGTTCACGACCGACAAGGCGCCGGACAGCCTGCGCAAGACGGCACTGGCCGCCATTGAGGCGACGAGCTTCTACCCCGAGAACGGCCGCGCACGCCTGCACGACATGATCGCCGGCCGGCCCGACTGGTGCATCTCACGTCAGCGAAGCTGGGGCGTGCCGCTGCCTATCTTCCTGCACAAGGACACGGGCGAGGCGCACCCGAACACGCTGGAATTCATCGAGCGCGCCGCGCAGCTGGTGGAGTCCAACGGCATCGAGGCATGGTCCAAGCTGGACGCCTCCGAATGGCTGGGCGCTGAGGCCGAGCAATACACCAAGGGCAACGACATCCTGGACGTGTGGTTCGACTCCGGCTCCACGTTCGAGCACGTACTCAAGGGCAGCCACAAGGGCGCTGCGCACGCGACCGGCCCCGAAGCCGACCTGTACCTCGAAGGCCACGACCAGCACCGCGGCTGGTTCCACTCGTCGCTGCTGATCGCCTGCGCGCTGTACGGCCGCGCGCCCTACCGCGGCCTGCTGACGCATGGTTTCGTCGTGGACGGCCAAGGCCGCAAGATGAGCAAGTCGGTCGGCAACGTCGTGGCACCTCAAGCCGTGTCGGACAAGTACGGCGCCGAGATCCTGCGCCTGTGGACGGCCGCGACCGACTACTCCGGCGACCTGGGTCTGGACGACAAGATCCTCGCCCGCGTCGTCGACAGCTACCGCCGCGTGCGCAACACGCTGCGCTTCCTGCTCGCCAACGTCAGCGACTTCGACCCCACGACCGATGCCGTGCCGGCCGATCAGCTGCTGGAAGTGGACCGCTACGCGCTGGCCCGCGCGGCCGAACTGCAGGCCGAGATCCTCGGCCATTTCGAGCGCTACGAGTTCCACCCGGTGGTCGCCAAGCTGCAGGTCTACTGTTCCGAAGACCTCGGCGCGTTCTACCTGGACGTGCTGAAGGACCGCCTCTACACGACGGCGCCCAAGTCGCTGGCCCGCCGCTCGGCGCAGACCGCGCTGTGGCAGATCACGAACGCGATGCTGCGCTGGATGGCGCCGTTCCTGAGCTTCACCGCAGAGGAAGCGTGGGCGATCTTTGGCGAGGGTGAATCCATCTTCACCGAGCAGTACTGGGACTTCGGCGCAACCGACACTGGCCTGTTGGCCAAGTGGAGCCGCATCCACGAGATCCGCGACGAGGTCAACAAGGCCATCGAGGCCGTGCGCACGACCGGCGCCGTCGGCGCCTCGCTGCAGGCCGAGCTGGTGCTGCAGGTCAACGAGCAGGACCAGGCGCTGCTGGCCAGCCTGGGTGACGACCTGCGCTTCGTGTTCATCACTTCGGCCGTCAACTTGCTGTCGGCAGCGGAGTTCGGCGTCGTCGTCACGCCCAGCAGCCACGCCAAGTGCGAGCGCTGCTGGCACTACCGCGCCGATGTCGGCAGCATCGCAGCGCACCCGACGATCTGCGGCCGCTGCGACAGCAACCTGCACGGCGCCGGCGAGACGCGCCACTTCGCCTGACTCCGAGAACGACCATGCCCCCACGCTCCTCCGCCTCGCCCAGCCTCGCGCAATGGCTGCTGATCGCCACGCTCATCATCGTGGCCGACCAGTTCACGAAGATCCTCGTCATCGGCGCCTTCCAGCTCGGTGACGCGCGCCCGGTGACGGGCTTCTTCAACCTGGTCCGCGCGCACAACTACGGCGCCGCCTTCAGCTTCCTGCACACGGCGTCGGGCTGGCAGCGCTGGTTCTTCCTGGTGCTGGGCCTGGCCGCAGCCGCCTTCATCATCTGGATGCTGCGCCGCCACGGCCAGCAGCGGCTGTTCGCCTGGGCGCTGACGCTGATCCTCGGCGGCGCGTTGGGCAACGTCATCGACCGCGCCATCCACGGCTATGTAGTCGACTTCATCCAGCTGCATGCCGGCGGCTGGTACTTCCCGGCCTTCAACATCGCCGACAGCGCCATCACCGTGGGCGCCGTGCTGTTGATCGTCGACGAGCTAAGACGGGTGCGTCGGGGGTGACGTCGAGCGTAATGCCCCTCGACCGAGGGACACGACCGGGCAGGTGCAGCCGTTACGCTGCCGGCCGTTGTCCACGGAGGCTTTCCATGCGCTCGCTGATCACTGCCCTTGCCCTTTCCACTGCGGCCCTCGCGCAAGCGGCATCGCCCACCCATGTCTACCTGATGAACGACGGCACCGACCTGTTCGGCGGTTCGTCGCTCACGACGTTCGGTGGCAACTTCACGACCAGCGCCGGCCGCTACAGTTTCGGCGCTAACCAGGGTTTCTCGCTGGAAAGCGCGGTCAACGCCAACGTCTACACGCTCGACTTCGCCGTCAGCCTCGATGCCGTCAGCGGCTACCGCCGGCTGGTCGACTTCAAGAACCTCACCGTCGATGCCGGGCTTTACAACCTGAACACCGGTCTGAACTTCTATCCCGTCACCACCGGCCCCTCGGGCGCGTTCGCGGCGGGCCAGGAAGTCCGCGTCACGCTGACCCGCGATGCCGCCGGCCTGCTGACGGGCTATGTCGACGGCACCCAGCAGTTCCAGATCGACGACGCGGCCCAGCGCGCCACCTTTAGCAGCGGCAACGCCATCGCCTATTTTTTCCGTGACGACACGGCGGTCAGCGGCGAGGTCAGCGCCGGCAGCATCGACTACCTGCGCATCTACGACAGCGCGCTCAGCGCCGTCGAGGTCGCCAGCCTGGCGAGCCCGGTGCCCGAGCCCGCCACCGGCTTGATGGCGGCCGCCGGCCTGGGCCTGTTCGCGCTGCTGCGCCGCCGCCGCGCCTGACGCTAGAGGCGTCGCGCGCCGGCGCCGGGAGGCTGCGCACTAGTTCACGCGCGCCGGGTCGGGAGGCTGTGACCAGCGGTGACAATCGCCCGCCTCACGCCTCCCCCATGCTCCTCGACTTCGCCAGCCTGGGCCACTACGACTGGCTCGACGTTCCCTTGTGGGTCTTTGACCCCGACCAACGGCGCAACCTGTGGGCCAACGCCGCAGCGCTGCGCTTCTGGCATGCCGACAGCGCCGAGGAGTTCCTGTCGCGCGACTTCACGGAGCACGGCGATGCCGTGCGCGAGCGCCTGGCCGTCACGGCGGCCGACCACGCCCGCGGCCGCATCGTCCGCGAGCAGTGGACGCTGTACCCCAAGGGTGAGCCCACCACCGTCATGCTGGTGTCGCGCGGCATGCGTACGCCGGACCGCCGTCAGGTCATGCTGTTCGCCGCTGACTCGCTGGGCGGCGGCGCGGACCTGTCCGTGCTGCGTGGCGTCGAGGCCTTGCAGCACACCACCGTTTGCATCGCCGTGTTCGGCCTGGCCGGTGCGAGCGCGGGCGAACTGCTGATGCGCAACCCCGCCGCCGCGCTGACCTTCGGCGACGCGCCGCCCGCGCCGGGCGAGAATGAGTTCACCCGGCTGTTCGCCCATGCGCGCGACGCCGTCAGCATCATGTCGCGCGTGCAGCGCGGCGAGGCCTGCAGCCAGGATGTGGAGCTGCTGACGCTGGCCGGCCCACGCTGGCATGCGCTGGACACGCGCCCGATGCGCGACCCGGTCACCGGCGACACGACACTGCTGCTCAATGCCCACGACATCGCCGACCTAAAAGCCAGCCAGGCCGCGCTGGTGGCAGCACGCGAGGCGGCCGAGTCGGCAAGTCAGGCCAAGAGCAGCTTCCTGGCCAACATGAGCCACGAGATCCGCACGCCCATGAACGGCGTGCTGGGCCTGACCGAGCTGGTGCTGCAGACGACCGAGCTGACGGATCGCCAGCACCGCTTCATCTCCATGGCCCACCAGTCCGCCAAGGGCCTGATGACGATCATCAACGACCTGCTGGACGTGGCCAAGATCGAGGCCGGCCGCATCCTCATCGACGAGCAGCCGTTCGTGCTGCACGACTGCCTGAGCGAAGCGCTGCAGCCACTGCTGCTGCAGGCCCACGACAAGGGCATCCGCCTTCACGCCTTCGTGTCGCCCGGCGTGCCGCACCGCCTGGTCGGCGACGCGGTGCGGCTGCGCCAGGTTTTCATCAACCTGATAGGCAACGCGCTGAAGTTCACCGAGCGCGGCGAGGTTCGCATCGAGATAACGCTGGCGGACATGCGCGAAGGCGACCAGCCCAAGCGCCTGCGGCTGCGCGTGGCTGTAACGGACACCGGCATCGGCATGACGCGCGACCAGATCGGCCAGATCTTCGACCCGTTCACGCAGGCCGATGGCAGCATCACGCGGCGCTACGGCGGCACGGGGCTGGGCCTGACCATCGTGCAACGCCTGGTGGACCTGATGGGCGGTACCATCACTGTCGAAAGCGAGCCGGGTGTGGGCTCGTGCTTTAGCTTCGAGATCGCGCTGGCTCGCGAGATGCAACTGGCGTGAGGCCTGCGGCCAGGTCGGCTATCGTGCCAGCCCGTTGCGCTGCCCGCCGTTGTCGATGACGCTGACTCCCCGCCTGTCCCTGCTGCTGACGCTGCCGCCGCTGCTGTGGGCGGGCAATGCGGTCGTCGGCCGCGTGGTGCGCCACGACATCCCGCCCCTGACGCTGAACGCGCTGCGCTGGGGGATGGCTTTCGTGCTGCTGGCACCCCTGGCACACCGACTGCTGCGCAACCCACGCGAGGCCCTGTCGCGCTGGCGGGGGCTGGCGGGGCTGGGCTTCCTCGGCATGGGTTGCTACAACGCGCTGCAATACCTGGCACTGCATACCTCGTCGCCACTGAACGTGACGCTGATCACCGCCAGCATGCCGGTGTGGATGCTGGGCGTGGGCGCAGTCTTCTACGGCGTGAAGGCGACACGCCGCCAGCTGGCCGGTGCCGTGCTTTCGCTGGCCGGCGTGGCGCTGGTCATCGCGCGCGGCGACCCAGCCGCGCTGCTGGCCGTGCACTTCGTGCCGGGCGACCTGCTGATGCTGGTGGCCATCTTCACCTGGGCGATCTACTCGTGGATGCTGGCCCGGCCCGCACCGGGCATGCGTCCCGGCGAGAAGCCCGACTGGAACTGGGCCGAAGCGCTGATGGCGCAGCTGATCTTCGGTGTGGTGTTCTCCAGCGTGTCGGCAGGCATGGAGCAGGTCGTCGCGCCTGCGGCCATTCACTGGAGCCCGGCGCTGGTCGCCGCCCTCGTCTATGTGGCCGTGGGCCCGTCGCTGATCGCCTACCGCTGCTGGGGCCTGGGCGTGGCCGAGGCCGGGCCGGCGCTGGCGGGCTTCTTCGTCAACCTGACGCCGGTGTTCGCCGCCATCATCTCAGCGGCCCTGCTGGGCCAGATGCCGGCCTGGTATCACGGTGCGGCGTTCGCGCTGATCGCGGCGGGCATCTGGGTGTCATCGCGCGGATGAAGATCGTGCATGCGGACGACCGGCTGGTCGTCGTCGACAAGCCCGCCGGCCTGCTCAGCGTGCCGGGACGCACCGAGCCCGACTGCGCCAGCGCACGGGTGCAGGCGCTGTACCCCGACGCCCTCGTCGTGCACCGGCTGGACCAGGCCACATCCGGCCTGCTGATGTTCGCGCGCGGGCCGGTCGCGCAGCGCGAGCTGAGCGCCGACTTTGCCGAGCGCCGCGTGGGCAAGCTCTACGTCGCGGTGGTGGCCGGCCGTCTGGAAGGCGAAGGCCTCATCGACCTGCCGCTGGCCGCCGACTGGCCCCACCGTCCACGCCAGCAGGTGGACCATGAAAAGGGCAAGCCGTCGCAGACTCGCTGGCACGTCTTTGGCCATGCGGGCCCTCACACGCGCGTCGCGCTGGAGCCGCTGACTGGCCGCAGTCACCAGCTGCGCGTGCACATGGCGTCGCTGGGCCACGACATCGTGGGCGACTCGCTGTATGCCGCGCCCGTCATCGCCACCGCCAGCCCGCGGCTGCTGCTGCACGCCAGCGAACTGCGCGTTGCCGGCCATCACTTCACTTCGCCACCGGAGTTCTGAATGCATCTCTACGTCATCACCGGCAGCTCGCGCGGTCTCGGCGCCGCACTCGCCCGCCAGCTCGCACAACCCGCCAACACGGTCATCGGCATCGCGCGCCGCTCCGACCCAGCGCTGCCCGCCGAGCAATGGGCGCTGGACCTCGCCGACCCGCTGCCCGCCGCCGAACGGCTGCAGGCCTGGCTGCGGGCCCACACCGGCTGGCACAGCGCCACGCTGATCAACAACGCCGCGCTGCTGAGCGAACCCGGCCCGCTGGCCGCCACTGACTTGGCGCAGCTATCGGCGGCGCTGCGCGTCGGGCTGGAGGCGCCCGCGCTGCTCAGCCGCGTGTTCCTGGCCGAAACGGCCAGCGTGCCGACCCGGCGTCTGCTGAACATCTCGTCCGGCCTGGGCCGCCGTGCCATGGCCGGCAGCGCCAGCTACTGCGCCGTCAAGGCCGGGCTGGACCACCTCAGCCGCGCGCTGGCGCTGGAGGCGCCTGACGTCGGCATCGCGTCGCTGGCGCCCGGCGTCATCGATACCGACATGCAGGTGCAACTGCGCGGCGCCGACCCGGCGAGCTTCCCGGAGCAGGCGCGCTTCCAGGGGCTGAAGGATGGCGGCCAGTTGCAGACGGCTGAGGCAACTGCAGAGTCCATAGTTCGCTTTCTCATGCGGCCAGACTTCGGAAAAACCGTTGTGTGCGACATTCGAGACACTTGAAAATCCTGATCCTCGCCGTCACCTTGATGGCCAGACCCCTGAATCCCTGGAGACTTGCCGTGAACCGCATCATTGCCATGAGCCTGGCCGCCGTGCTGGCTGCCGCCCTGCCCATCCATGACGCCGAGGCCAAGCGCCTGGGCGGTGGCGGCATGAAGCGCAACACGCCCACGCAGACGACGCCCAACACCCCGCCCGCCCAGCAGGCCGCGCCGCAACAGGCGGCCCCCAAGCAGGCCGCGGCACCCGCTGCGGGCGCCGCCGCGGCAGCGCCCAAGCGCTCGTGGATGGGCCCCGTCGCTGGCCTCGCCGCCGGCTTGGGCCTGGCCGCGCTGGCCAGTCACCTCGGCTTCGGTGCTGAGCTGGCCAACTTCATGACCATGCTGCTGCTGGGCATCGTCGCCTTCGTCGTCATCGGCTTCCTGGTGCGCCGCTTCGCCAAGCCCAAGGCCGGCGCGCAGCTGGCCGGTGCCGGTGCGGGCGCCGGCGGTGCGAACTTCCGCATGCCTGTCGAACCGCAGTCGCAGCCCCAGGCGGCCTGGCAGCCGCAGGGCAGTGCCGCGCCCGTTGCCACTGCAGCCGCGGCGGGTGCCGTGCCCGCCGACTTCGACGCCGCCGGTTTCGAGAAGATCGCCAAGCAGGTGTTCATCCGCCTGCAGGCCGCCAACGATGCCGGCGACCAGGCCGACTTGCGCCGCTTCACGACGCCGCAGATGTACGCCAGCATCCAGACCGACCTGCTGGAGCGCAACGGCCAGACGCAGAGCACCGAGGTGCTGCAGCTGGATGCCAGCGTCGTGGACGTGACGACCGAGAACGGCGAGCAGATCGTTTCCGTGCGCTTCTGGGGCCTGGTGCGCGAGCAGAGCGAGCAGGCGGCCACGGATTTCGACGAGGTCTGGCACCTGGTGCAGTCCGGCCAGGGCTGGCTGATCGCTGGCATCCAGCAGACCGCCTGACGACATGCCAGCAGGTGTGACGAACGACACGCCGGGTTAGACCGTAGTCCGACCGGCTTCAAAATGGGCGCTTCAAGCGCCCATTTCCTTTTGAGGCTTCCATGACTCTTCGTCTTTCCGTTTGCGCGCTGGCCACCGCCGTGCTCGCTGCCTGCGCGTCCACCCCGACGCCCGCGCCCACCGCCTTCGTCACGCCGAATGCCAACCTGGTCGTGCAAGGCATTCCGCCGGTGCCGCAGACCCTGGCCGACGCCATTGGCCGCTACAACGACTTCCGCGGCCATGCGTTCTCCGACTGGCACCCGACCCAGCACGAGATGCTGGTCAGCCACCGCAAGGCTGGCGCCAACACCGCGCAGATCTTCCGCGTGACCTCGCCGCTGAGCGAAGGCCAGCAGCTCACCGACGGCCCCGACCCGGTGACGCGCGCGACCTACGAGCCGCGCACCGGCAAGTACATCGTGTTCGAGCGTGCGGCGGGTGGCAACGAGGTGGGCCAGATCTACCGCTTGCCGCTGGAGCCTGCCGGCGCCCCGCCCGTGCTGCTGACCAGCCCCGACGAGCGCCACGCCGTCAACACCTGGCTGCGCAAGAGCGGCCAGCTGATCTATTCATCCGTGCCCATCGACCGCACCGCACAAGGCGGCACGCGCACGAAGATCACAACCACGCTGTGGCTGATGGACCCTGAGAAGCCCAAAGACCGCCGCAAGTTGGCCGAGCTGGACGGTGGCGGCTGGGCAGCTGGCCGGCCGTCGCCGGATGAAGGCACCGTGTCGCTGACACGGTACCTGTCGGCCAACGAATCGCAGATCTGGCTCTTGGACGTGGCCAGCGGCGCCACACGCCAGGTGGCGCCAGCCCCCGGCAGCACGGAACCCAAGGCGACCTACTCGCCCGCCGGCTGGGCGCCGGATGGCCGCTCGATGTGGATCGCCAGTGATCGCGCTGGCGAGTTCCGCGAGCTGATGAAGATGGACCTCGCAGGTTCGAAGCCGGGCGTCCTCACCCGCGTCAGCAGCCACATCCCGTGGGACGTCAGCGGCGTCACGCTGACCGAGGACGGCACTAAGCTGGCCGCTCAGTTCAACGTGGATGGCCGCGATGAGCTGCGCCTGTTCGACGCCACCGGCAAGGAACAGCCGCTGAACGCCAAGCTGCCCGACGGCAACATTGGCAGCGCCAGCTACCACCGCGGTCGCGGCGACCTGGCCGTCTCGATCAGCAATGCGCAGGGCCCGGGCCAGATCTACTCGGTGGGCACGGACGGCAAGGTGCAACAGTGGACTAAGGCGTCAGCGGCGCCGGGCATGGACACGTCGGGCTTCAGCGAGCAGAAGATCGTGCGCTGGAAGAGCTTTGACGGCACGATGATTTCCGGCCTGATGACACCGCCGCCCAAGAAGTTCACGGGCAAGCGGCCGGTGCTGATCTCCATCCACGGCGGCCCCGAGTCGCAGGCGACCTTCGGCTTTCTGGGCCGCAACGCCTACTACGTGCAGGAGTTGGGCATGGCGCTGATCCAGCCCAACGTGCGCGGCTCCAGCGGCTATGGCAAGAGCTTCCTGGCGATGGACAACGGCTTCAAGCGCGAGGATTCGGTCAAGGACATCGGTGCGCTGCTGGACTGGATCGCCACGCAACCCGACCTGGACGCGTCACGCGTGCTGGTCACCGGCGGCAGCTACGGCGGCTACATGACGCTGGCCGTGTCGACGAACTACGCCGACCGCATTGCCGGTGCCATCAACGTGGTCGGCATCTCGCACTTCGTGACCTTCCTGAACAACACCGAGAGCTACCGCCGCGACCTGCGCCGCGTCGAGTACGGCGACGAGCGCGACCCGGCCATGAAGGCGCACCTGGAGAAGATCTCGCCGCTGACCAACGCGGGCAGGATCAAGAAGCCGCTCTTCGTCATCCAGGGCAAGAACGACCCGCGCGTGCCCTACACGGAGGCCGAGCAGATCGTCGAGACCGTGCGCAAGGGCGGCACGCCGGTCTGGTATCTGCGCGGCGAGAACGAGGGCCATGGCTTCCAAAAGAAGGACAACCAGGACTTCCAGTTCTACGCGACGGTGCTGTTCATGCAGCAGACGGTGCTGAAGTAAACCGTTCGCCGTAACGCAATGGCGCCGGCCACGTGGCCGGCGTCGGCGTTTGCGAGCCTTGCCACGCACGGGCGGTGATCCAGCCGCCATGCCCCACAGCCAACGCGCAGAGCGGCTGCCACACGGCGGCGCGGCACAGCAGCGCGACGAGCGACTCGCCACCGTCGAAATCGAAGCCGTCGAAGCCGGCCATCCAGCGGTCGAACTCAGCGTGCGGTATGTCGTGCCAGGACTTGCCGTCCCAGGCGCCGAAGTCCAGCTCGCGCAGCGCCGCATCGACCCGCCAGACGAAACCCCAGCGCTTCAACCATCGCCCCACGTCTGCGGCTCGCCGCAGCGGCGACGTGACGACCTCACGCGGCAGGCCGTTGCGGCGCGCGTGAGCACGGATGCGGTGCGCCAACCGCTTGGCCTTGCGTGCATCAACCGGCAGGTCCGTGCGGCCGCCGATGCAGCGCCCCTCGGCCCCCTGCGGCTGCGGGTGGCGCCAGATCGTGAACGCCACCATCACAGCGCTGCGGTGAAGGCCAGCAGCACGGCGATCTCGGCCAGTTGCTCTGTGGCACCCAGGCCATCGCCGGTGTAGCCCCGGAGGCGGCGCTTCAGCCATTGGCGCATCATCCACGCGACCAGCACCGCAGCCAGCAGTCCCAGCAGCAACCGCTGTGGCGGCAAGCCCCACATGCCCAGGCCCAGCGCCAGCAGACCGCACCAGCCCAACGCGATCGCGGCATTGCGCGGTGCCACGGCCAGTGCCAGCGGCTTGGCCTTGGCATGGTCCACATCACCGCCGTACGGCAGGCTGACCATGACACCCACCGCCGCCGCCCGCGCGAAGGTGTGGCTGACCAGCAGTGCGGCGACTGCGGCCCCCATCGGCCGCTCGGCCAGCACGGCCAGCAGCGCGGCGCGCAGCAGCAGGCTCAGGCCCAGCGCCAGCGCGCCGTAGCTACCGATGCGCGAGTCCTTCATGATGGCCAGCGCCTTGTCGCGCGGTACGACGCCACCCAGCGCGTCGAAGGTGTCAGCCAGCCCGTCTTCGTGGAAGCCACCGGTCAGCGCGATGGTCGCCGCCAACGCCAGCACAGCCGCGATCCAGGCCGGCCACAACTGCGACGCCCCCACCAACACCGCAGCCCCCACGGCGCCCACCAACGCGCCGACCAGCGGGAAGTGGCGCACGCAGTCATTCAACCAGGCGGCCTCGAAGCGGTTCATGCGCACCGGCAGTCGCGTCAAGAACTGCAGCGCGACGAGAAACAGGCGCACGTCCGCCCTAAGTCCGGTTGCTGACGCCGGCGCTGTCGAAGCTGGCCATGTCGGCCAGCAGTGCGCAGGCGGCCGTCAGCAGCGGCCAGGCCAGTGCCGCGCCCGTGCCCTCGCCCAGGCGCAGGTCCAGATCCAGCAGCGGTCGTGCGTCGAGGTGCCGCAGCCAGCGCGCATGCGGGCCTTCCGCCGAGCGATGCGCGAACACGCAGGCCGCCAGCACGCCGGGCCGCAGCGCTTCCGCCAACGCGACGGCCGCCGTCGTGATGAAGCCGTCGACAACGACCACGCGGCGCTGTGCCGCGGCGGCGATGATGCTGCCGGCCATCGTGACGATCTCGAAGCCGCCCAGCGCCGCGGCGATCTCCAGCGGAGCGCGGGCCGACGCATTCGCGGCCAGCGCGTCGCCCAGGATGGCGAGCTTGCGCGCCAGGCCGGCGTCGTCCAGCCCCGTGCCACGGCCCACGCAGTCCGCCAGTGGCAAACCCGTGAACCGCTGCATCAGCAGGCTGGCCGACGAGGTGTTGGCGATGCCCATCTCGCCCAGCAGTAGCGCGTTGCCGGGCAGGCGCTCGACCAGCGCCAGCCCGTTGCGCAGCGCCTGCTGCGCCTGATCGGACCTCATCGCCGCGCCGGCGCTCGCATCGGCCGTGCCTGCAGCAATGCGCAGATCCACGGCACCGACGGCCAGCGGCGCATCGACACCGCAGTCTGCGATGCTCAGCGCCAGGCCCTGCTGGCGCGCCAGCACGGACACCGCCGCGCCGCCCGCCAGCATGTTGGTCACCATCTGCGGCGTGACCTCACGCGGATAGGCCGACACGCCGCGCCGCGACAGGCCATGGTCGGCCGCATAGACGACCAGCTGAGGCTCGCGCAGCGCCGGACGCTCGACGCCCTGGATCAGCGCCAGCTGCAGCGCCAGCACCTCGATGCGACCCAGCGCACCCAACGGCTTGGTCTTGTGGTCGAGCGCGTGCTGGACGCGCGTCGCGAGGCCGGGCTCGGCGAGCGCCGGCAGATCAGGAAATTTCATGCGGACTCAGCCGACGAGGTTGGCCAGCGTCAGCAATGCCAGCAGCAGCATCCACAGCACGACCGAACGCCACACCAGGCCCACCACGCTCTGCAGATGACCCAGCTGCGGCGGCTCACCCGCGGTGGAGCCGGCAGCGCCGGTGGCTTCGGGCTCGGAACCGGCATCAAAGGTCTTGCTGCGATCCGGCGTGATGCCCGGCGCGGCCGCCCCGCCCAGTTGCAGCCCGACGGCACCAGCGGCCGACGCCAGGATGATGCCTTCGTTGGGATGCAGCCACAGCTTTGCGTCGCGACGCCAAGCGTTCACCGCCTCCTCGAAGTTGCCGACGATGGCGAAGCCGGTCGCCGTCAGCCGCGCGGGCACGTGGTCGATGAACACGAACGCCTGCCGCGACAGCGCCAGCAGCCGCGTGTTGGTCGGGGCGTCCAGCGTGCGGCTCTTGAACGCCCAGTAGCGGCTGGCGAACTCAGCCATGCGGTAGACCACGGCGCCAGCCGGGCCCAGCCCGAGGGTCGAACAGACGATGAACCAGAAGAACACGCCGAACACATGCCGGTGCGCGGCCAGCAACGAGTGCTCGACCACGTGGCGGATCAGCTCCGTGCGCGGCAGCTCGCTGGCATCCAGGTGCCGCCACTCCGCCAGCAGCTGGCGCGCGGTCGCGTCGTCGCCGCGCTCCAGCGCGTCGCGGATGTCGGTGAAGTAGTGGCTGAACTGCCGGAAGCCCAGAGTCACGTAGAGCACCAGCAGATTGAGCGCCAGGGCCAGCAGCACGCTGAAATGGCGCAGGCCCCAGTACAGCAGCGCCACGGCGAGGCCGGGCACCAGCACCGTAATGACCCAGACGACGGCGGCATGGTGCTCGGCACCCGCATCGAAGTTCCGACCCGTCCAGCGCACCCAGCCGATGACGGACTGATGCACGCGGTTGCCATGCCTCAGGGGCTTGAGTTGCTCGCACAACAGGGCCAGCAGGACCGCAAAGAAATTCATGGGCCGGGATGATAGTGGCGCGATCAGCCCGCCATCAGAAGTCGGTAGAGGTTGCGCAACATCGCGGCCGTCGCGCCCCAGATGAAGTACTCGCGCTCGGGCCCCTGCCAGGGCATGGACAGGAACCGCCGCTCGGCGCCCGCGAACTCGACGACATGATGGCGGTGGTGGGCCGGGTCCATCAGGAAGGCCAGCGGCACCTCGAAGGCCTCGGCGACCTCGAACGGGTCCAGCGTCAGCGTGAAGCCGGGCTCGACCAACGCGACCACCGGTGTGACCTGAAAGGCCGTGACGGTCGAGTAGACCGGCAACTGCCCGATGACCTCGATGCGGTCGCGGGACAGACCGATCTCCTCCTCGGTCTCTCGCAGTGCAGTGGCGACGGGGCCGTCGTCGACCGGCTCCGCGCGACCGCCGGGGAAGCTGATCTGGCCCGCGTGGTTGCGCAGTTGATCGGCACGCCTCGTCAGCAGCAACGACAGACCTTGGTCACGCTGCACCAGCGGCACCAGCACGGCAGCGCCCGCGGGTTCGCGGTCGCCGAAAGCACTCCCATCCCCGGCGAACTCTGGCGTCCAGGCCGACCGGGCAGCCAATTGCGCGCGGAGGGCATCGGCCGTCAATGCTTCAGACGGAACTGCAGGCAGGTGGCTGTCGACGCTTGTGACCGGCACAAGCTGAGGCTGGGTGATGACGGAACGTTGTTTCATGCACAAACACAAAAGCCGCCGAGAGCGTTGCTCCAGGCGGCTTTCGCGGTCAGGAACCGGCTGATTAAGCCAGCTTTTCCTTGATACGCGCCGACTTGCCCGAGCGCTGGCGCAGGTAATACAGCTTGGCACGGCGGACATCACCGCGGCGCTTGACTTCGATGGAAGCGATCAGCGGGCTGTACAGCTGGAACGTGCGCTCCACGCCTTCGCCGCTGGAGATCTTGCGCACGATGAAGCTGCTGTTGAGGCCGCGGTTGCGCTTGGCGATGACGACGCCTTCGTAAGCCTGCACGCGCTTGCGGGTGCCTTCAACGACGTTGACGCTGACGATCACGGTGTCGCCAGGGGCGAAGGCCGGGATGGTCTTGTTCAGGCGAGCAATTTCTTCTTGCTCCAGGGTCTGGATCAGATTCATCTGTACTCCTACGGATCTTGGCGGGACGCTATTTATCGGGATGTTTGCAGCGCTGCCGTTTTGCATTTGTGTTGCATTCGGCACCGCCACTCGAACCGCCAGAGGATCGGACAGCCCGCTAATGTATCCCGGATTGCGGGTTTTGCCTAGCGCTTGGCAAGGAAGGCCTCGTCGGCCTTGCTGAGCAGACCGGCCGCGCGGGCCGCCTCGATGAGGTCGGGCCGACGCGTCGCGGTCAGTGCCAGCGAACGCTCGCGGCGCCAGCGTCTGATGTCGGCATGGTGGCCGGACATCAGCACCGCCGGCACCTCGCGCCCGTCGGGCAGCACTTCCGGCCGGCTGTAGTGCGGGCAGTCGAGCAGACCATCAGAGAAGCTGTCCTGCTGGTGCGACTGCGCATCACCCAGCACGCCGTCCTGCAGGCGCGCCAAGGCGTCCAGCAGCGCCAGCGCGGGCAGTTCGCCGCCGGAAAGCACGAAGTCGCCAAGACTGACCTCTTGAGTCACGTGCCGGTCCAGCACGCGCTGGTCGATGCCTTCATAGCGACCACACAGCAGCACGGCACCAGGCCCCGAGGCGAGCAACTGCACCAGCGCCTGGTCCATGCGCCGGCCCGTGGGCGAGAAATGAATGACGGCGGGCGCCGCCTCGGCGCGGTCGGCCTTGACGGCCTCCAGCGCGCGTTCGAGCGGTTCGGCCAGCATGACCATGCCCGGCCCACCGCCATACGGCCGGTCGTCGACGCGACGGTAATTGTCCTCAGCGAAGTCCCGCAGCGGCCACAGGCGCACGTCGACCTGACGACTCTCGAAGGCACGCCGCGTGACGCCATGAGTCAGGTGCGGCGCGAACAGCTCCGGGAAAATCGTCAGGACATCGAAACGCATCAGTAGTCGAGTCCCCAGTCCACCGTGATCCGCTTCGCTTCGAGGCTCACATCATCGATGAACGCCTCCACGAACGGGATCAGCCGCTCCTGGTCGGGCTTGGCCGGCTCTTCCACACCGGGCGGCAGGATGCGCAGCACCGCGTGCGGGCCGGTGTCGATGAGGCCGATGACGCGGCCCAGCGCCTGCGACTCGCGGTTGACGACGTCCAGCCCGATCAGGTCGATCCAGTAGTACTCGCCATCCGGCGTGCGCGGGAAGTCGCTGCGCGGGATGAAGATCTCGTGGCCACGCAGCGCCTCGGCGGCATTGCGATCGTCCACGCCCTCGGCTGTTGCGACGATGCCTTCGCCCTGCTCGCGCACCGAGCGCACCGCCAGCAGCAGCTGGCCCGGCTTGGGGCCGGTGGACTTCAGATACCAGTGCTTGGCACTGAACAGCGCGTCCGCATCGACCGAATAGGCCTGCACCTTCAGGCCTCCCTTGATGCCCCAGGCATCCAGGATGCGGCCGACCGGCACCAGATCGTCGGGCCACGGCGCACCAGCGGATGCCGAGGCGCCCTTGGAAGCAAAAGACGGCGCCGAAGCGCCGTCTTGCTGAGGCTTGTTGCCTGCCACTGCCTTAAGCGGCGGGCGTGGCCTTCTTGGCCTCGCCGACCAGGCGCTCGACCGTGGGCGACAGCTGGGCGCCGACGCCAACCCAGTAGGACACGCGGTCCTGGGCGACGCGCAGCTTTTCGGCCGAGCCGGAAGCGACGGGGTTGTAGAAGCCGACGCGCTCGATGAAGCGGCCGTCACGGCGTTGCTGGCTGTTGGCAACGACGATGTTGTAGAACGGGCGCTTCTTGGAACCGCCGCGGGCGAGACGAATGACAACCATGATGTTTCCTAAAAATTGGGTGACCACCGCACCAGGAGACACTCAGGGCGAGCAAGTCGAATAGCAGGAACCCCTGCCAGGGGAGGCTCTGTAGATACGCCGCAGCCATCTGCGACCAGCGCCAAAACCGAGCATTATAAACTCGCTTGAGACCACTTTTTGCAGTTCCTGAGCCCACAGATGTCACAGCCCCCAGCCCAGCCCTTGACGATACGTCCCAGCACCGACGCCGACCTGTCGGCCATCCAGGCTGTCTACGCCCAGGCCGTGCTGGAAGGCACAGGCACCTTCGAAACCGAGGTGCCCACCGTCGAGGAGATGGGACGCCGCCGGGCCGAAGTGCTGGGCCGCCACCTGCCCTGGCTCGTGGCGGAGCGCGACGGCGTCGTGCTGGGCTATGCCTATGCCAACTACTTCCGCCCGCGCCTGGCCTATCGGTTCTGCGTCGAAGACTCGATCTACCTGGCGCCAACGGCTCAGGGCCAGGGCGTGGGCCGGTTGCTGCTGGCCGAGCTGATCGCTCGCTGCGAAGCAGCCGGCGCGCGCCAGATGCTGGCCGTCATCGGCGACGCGGCCAATGCCGGATCCCTCGGCGTGCACACGGCGCTGGGCTTTGCGCACACCGGCGTGCTGAAAAGCGCCGGCTGGAAGTTCGGCCGCTGGCTGGACGTCGTGCTGATGCAGCGCCAGCTCGGCAGCGGCGACATGCAAGCGCCCGCGGCATGAGCGGCGCCGTCAAACACAAGGCCGTCGCAACGTGGCTGGCCTTGGCGGTGGGTGTGTTCGGCCTGCATCGCTTCTATCTGCACGGCCTGAAGGATCGCTGGGGCTGGCTGTTCCCACTGCCCACTCTGCTGGGACTGGTGGGTTTGCAGCGCATGGAGCAACTGGGCCAGGACGATCGCCTGGCCTGGCTGTTGATCCCTCTGCTGGGTGCCAGCCTGGTGGCGGCGCTGCTGGGCGGCATCCTCTACGGCCTGATGCCGGACGAGCGCTGGAACGAGCGCTTCAATGCCGGCCAGCCGGCCAGCACCGGCGGCTGGGCGGCGGTCATCGGCGTCGTGCTGTGCGTGTTCATCGGCGGCACGGCGCTGATGGCGACCATCGCCTTCAGCGCCCAACGCTACTTCGAGTCGCAGGCCTCCGAACCCTGATCCGGCCAGGCGGGCAGGACCGGATCAATACAGCATGAAGCTGATCCAGTAGCAGAGTGCGGCCATCAGCGCTGCGGCAGGGATCGTGAAGATCCATGCCCAGACGATGGTGCCGGCCACACCCCAGCGCACGGCGGACGCGCGGCGCACCGAGCCCACGCCGACGATGGCGCCGGTAATGGTGTGCGTGGTGGAGACGGGAATGCCCAGCGCGGTGGCCAGGAACAGCGTGATGGCTCCGCCGGTTTCGGCGCAGAAGCCGCCCACCGGCTTCAGCTTAGTGATGCGCTGGCCCATGGTCTGCACGATGCGCCAGCCACCGAACATGGTGCCCATGCCGATGGCCACGTAGCAGGACACGATGACCCACATCGGCGGTGCGCTGTCGCCAGCGCCCATCATGCCGGCAGCGACCAGCAGCATCCAGATCAGGCCAATAGTCTTCTGCGCATCGTTGCCGCCGTGGCCCAGGCTATAAAGGCCGGCCGACACCAGCTGCAGCCGCCGGAACCACCGGTCGACGCGCAACGGTGACGTGTTCCGGCAGACCCAGGCGACGATCACCATCATCAATGACCCCAGCAGGTAACCCAACAGCGGCGAGACGACGATGAAGGCCACGGTCTTCCAGATGCCGCCCGCGATCAACGCTTCGGGGCCGGCCTTGGCGACCACCGCGCCGGCAATGCCGCCGATCAGCGCGTGCGAAGAGCTGGACGGGATGCCCCACCACCAGGTGATGACGTTCCAGGCGATGGCGCCGATCAGCGCACCGAACACCACGTGGTGATCCACGATCCCCGGCTCCACGATTCCCTTGCCGATGGTGGCCGCCACCTTCAGCTGGAAAAAGGCAATCGCGATGACGTTGAAGAACGCCGCGAACAGCACCGCCTGCTGCGGCTTCAGCACGCCGGTGGAGACGACGGTGGCGATGGAGTTGGCAGCGTCGTGGAAGCCGTTCATGAAATCGAACAGCAGCGCCAGCGCCACCAGCAGGGCCACCACCCAAAAGGCGATCTCTACGGATGCCATGGGACGCGGCTCAGGAGTTCTCGAGGACGATGCCCTCGATCAGATTGGCCACGTCCTCGCAACGGTCGGAAATGGATTCGAGCTGCTCGTAGATCGCCTTCAGCTTGATCAGCTCGCGCACGTCCGCCTCCTCGCGGAACAGACGCGACATGGCCGAACGCATGACGCGGTCGGCATCGGACTCCAGGCGGTCGATCTCCTCGCAGGTCTTGATCGCGGCCTCGGCGGTGGCCGGCTTGCTGAGGTTGGGCAGCAGCGTCACGGCGTGCTGCACGCGCTCGCAGCAGCGCACCGACAGCGTGGTCAGCTGCAGCACCTGCTCGGGAATGGCGCGCACGTCATACAACGACAGCGTCTCGGAGGAGTCCTGCAGCAGATCCAGGATGTCGTCCATCGCGTTGATGAGCCCGTGGATCTGCTCGCGGTCGATGGGCGTGATGAAGGTGCGGTGCAGCAGCCGGTTCACCTCGGCGGTGACGCGGTCGGCGGCGTGCTCGGCCTTGTCGACCTCGTCGGCATATTGCTGGCGCAGCGCGGGGTTGGCGTAGTTCTCGATCATTTTCTGGAAGGAACGCGCGCCCTCCAGGATGAAACCCCCATGCTCATTGAACAGCTCAAAAAAATTGCCCTCGCGGGGCAGCAGCTTGCCAAACAACATGGCGGTCCTCGATTTTCTGGAAGCCGCGCAGTTTAGCCGCGACCGTCACCGAACCGTCATCAACATGACGCGCAACCCTGGCAAGCGCCGTCAATACCATGCAGCGCCGAACAACAGCAGGTAGCCCAGCACCGATGCGACCACCAGCGCAGGGATCGCGTATCGATGGAACACCAGCCAGGCCTTGCCGTCGCCCGACAGCCGCAGGGCTATGAGGTTGGCCAGCGAGCCGACCATCCACCCGAAGCCGCCGACGTTGACGCCATAGACCATCACGCGCCAATCCTGTGAATACTCGGCCAGCGCAATGGCCGCCGGCACGTTGCTGACCAACTGGCTCGCGCCGATGGCCGCGAGATAGAGGTTCACCGGCTGACCGAGCCCCAGCGACTGCACGCCCTGCTGCACGGCCGGCAAGCCGGCCAGCAGGCGCAGGTCGATGAACATCAACACGAACACCAGCAGCAGTCCCCAGTCCAGTTGCGCCAACACCGCCGGTCGCACGACGACGAACAGCACCAGCACGCCGGCAACCGCCCAGCCGGCTTGGTGCAAGTCCGTGGCGATGAGGAACGGTCCGTACAGCGCCAGCGACCAGGCGAGCAGCGAGCGGTCCAGCGGCTGCGTGGCATCGGCAGGCATGACCTGGATCGGCTGCCCGCGGAAGCGGGCTGCGGTCAGCGCCAAAAGGGCCGCCATCAGCGCGGCGACCAACGGCAGCAGATGCCACACGAACGCACCGAACGAAACCCGGGCCAGTTGCCACAGAAAGAGGTTCTGCGGGTTGCCGATGGGCGTTAGCGCCGAGCCGACATTGACGGCCAGCGCCTCGAACACGATCAGCCGGGTGGCCGGCATGCCCGTCAGTCGGCACATCCCCAGCGTCAGCGGCACGATCACGAACAGCGCGACGTCGTTGGTCAGCACCGTGGACAGCAGCGCGGCGGCGGACACCAGTCCCAGGGCAGCAGCGCGCTCGGTCGGCAGCGACGCGACCAGCCAGTGGCCCAGCCGGTCCAGCGCACCGCTGAGTTCCAGCCCCTTGGTCAGCGCCAGCAGGCCGGTCAGCGCGGCGATGGTGGGCCAATCGACCAGCGCGGTGTAGCCCCCAGGCGGGATGGGCGACAGCAGGGCCAGCGGCACCAGCGCGGCCAGCAGCACCAGGAAGAAGCGGTCAGCCCGCAGGCCGCGCATCACCCGCTGCAGTGCGTCGGCCCATGCACCGGTCACAGCGCCTTCACCCGCTGACGGAGGTGCCAGGGTGGCCCGCCACATGCAGCGGCCGCAGCCGCTCGATGCGCTGTGACTGCCAACCGCTGCCCGACGCCAGGTGCGCCAGCGCCGGTGCGATCTCCAACAGCGGGCGAAGTACGAACGCGCGCTCGCCGATGCGGGGGTGCGGCAGCGTCAGGCGCGGTGTCTGCAGCAGCGTGTCGCCATGCAGCAGCAGGTCCAGGTCCAAAGTGCGGGGTGCGTTCGCAAACGGTCGCTCGCGGCCGTGAGCGTGCTCGATGGCCTGCAGCGCATCCAGCATCGCCAGCGGCGCCAGGGTCGTGTCCAGTGCGGCGACCGCGTTCAGGAAATCAGGCCCGCCGGCATCCACCGGCGCACTGCGCCATGCGCTGGACAGCGCGACCAGTCGCGTGCCGGGCAGGTTGGTCAACGCCGTAGCGGCCCGGCCCAGCGTGTCGAACAGGTCGACCCCGAGGTTGGCGCCCAGCGCGACGTAGGCGCGCGCGGCATCACTCACTCGGCGGCAGGCAAGGCGGCACCGTCGCCACCGCCAGGCTTGCGACGGCGGCGACGCCTCTTCCTAGCGGGCGCGTCGGCCACCGGTTCATCCGCTCCGGCCTCGCTGTCGCTGTCGCCCTGAGACGAAGACTCGTACCCGGCACGCTCGGCGCGCGGGGCCCGCACGGCACGCGGCGCCTTCTGTTGCGCGGCGCGGGCATCGGCCAGCAGCGCCTGACGGTCATCGTCGCTGCCCAGCGCGAAGTCTTCCCACCAGTCGGCCAGCGCCGGGTCGATCTCGCCGGCGTCGGCGCGCAGGCGAAGGAAGTCGAAGCCGGCGCGGTAACGCGGCTGCTCGATGAGGCTGAAGACGCCCGAGCCGCTGCGGCGCTCGAAGCGAGTCTGCATCATCCAGATCTCGCGCATGTCCGCCGCCAGCTTGCCGCGCCCGGAGATGTCGCCAATGCGCGCGTCGAACACCGCGTCGATGGCCTGAGCGAGTGCCGGAACGGGCGCCTCGCCGCCGTCGCGGATCTTGGTCCAGCGATCCAGCACCTCGTGCCACAGCATGCAGGCCAGCATGAAGCTCGGGCTGACGCCACGGCCTTCGTTGACGCGACGGTCGGTGTCTTCGAAGGCCTGTGTGATGAACTTGCCGCGCACGCCCGTGGGCATGTCCCCGGTCGGCGTCAGCATCGCATCCAGCACGGCGAAGACCTTGCCGCCCTGCCCCACCAGGCCGAGTTTTTTCAGCTGCACCAGGCTGGCCAGCGAGTGGCCCGTCTGCAGCAGCTTGATCATCTCGTCGAACAGCCGCGAGGGCGGCACGTTGGCCATCAGCGGGATGCAGGCCGCCACCGGCGCCAGCGTCTTCTTCTCCAGTTCGAAGCCCAGCTTGGCTGCAAAGCGCACGGCGCGGACGATGCGCACAGGGTCTTCGCGGTAGCGCGTGTCGGGATCGCCGATCATGCGCAGCAGCTTGGCCTTGGCGTCGGCCAGGCCGCCGTGGTAGTCCACGACGAGTCGGCGTACGGGGTCGTAGTACATCGCGTTGACGGTGAAATCGCGACGCGCGGCATCCTCGACCTGCGGGCCCCAGACGTTGTCACGCAACACACGGCCGCTGGCGTCCACCGCGTGTTGCTTGCCATCCAGCTCGGCCTTGCCCGTCTTCTCGTTGCCGCCAACCGCATCGGACTCCGCCGGCAGCGCGCGGAAGGTCGACACCTCGATGACCTCGTGCTCGCGCCCACGGCCATACACCACGTGCACGATGCGGAAGCGCCGGCCGATGATGAAGGCGCGGCGGAACAGGCCTTTGACCTGCTCGGGCGTCGCATTGGTGGCGACGTCGAAGTCCTTGGGCCGCATGCCCAGCAGCAGGTCGCGCACAGCGCCGCCGACGATGTAGGCCTCGAAGCCCGCGTCCGTCAGCGTCTTGACGACCTTGACGGCGCGCTCGTCCAGCAGGTCCGGGTTGATGCCGTGAACCTCGGCGGCCACCTCGAGGCGCTTGCCCAGGGGCGTCTGCTTGGGCGCGCTGGCAGTGCCGGATTTGCTGAACAGCTTGTCGATGAACTTCTTGATCATGCGAAGAGTTGGAGCTGGGGCCAGCCGCGCTCGGCGGCAATCTGGGCGAGCGTGGCGCTGGGATTGGTGGCCACCGGATGGCTGACGCGTTCAAGCAGCGGGAGGTCGTTGGTCGAGTCGCTGTAGAACGTCACGCGCTCGAAATCATGCGATTGTGCCCCCAGCCCTCGCAGCCAGTCGTCGACGCGCGCGATCTTGCCCTCGCGGAAGCTCGGCACGCCGCGGATGGCGCCGGTATAGCGGCCCTGCGCGTCGCGCTCCAGCTGCACAGCGATCAGGTGCTCGATGCCGAAGGCCTCGGCGAACGGCGCAGTGACGAATTCGTTGGTGGCGGTGACGAGTGCGATCAGATCGCCGGCCGCACGGTGTTTTTCCACCAGCGCCCGGGCCTCGGGTCGCAATGCCGGTGTGCCGATCTGGGCCATGAAGCGCTCGCGCATCGCCAGCGCCTCGTCCAGCGGCCGGCTGCGCCAGGCGGAGGTGGCAAATTCAATGTAAGCCGGCAGATCCAGCGTGCCGGCGTTGTACTGCGCGAAGAAATGGTCGTTGCGCGCTCCCCAGGCGGCGCCATCCACCCATCCGACCTCGACCATGAAGGCGCCAAAGGAATGGTCGGAATCCACCGGGATCAGCGTCCCATCAAGGTCAAACAGCGTCAAATTCATAAATTGGGGTCGGGTTCAAATTTCTCCACCGGCTGATCTGCCAGCATCGCTTTCAGCAGCGGCAGCGTCAGTGCGCGCTTGTTGGCCATCGCGAATTCGTCCAGCCGCTCCAGCAAGGCCATCAGGCCCTTCAGGTTGCGTTCGAAGCGGGTCAGCAGGTAATCCAGCACCTCGTCCCCGAGCAGCAGTCCGCGACGGTCGGCCTCGCGACGCAGTGCAGCGCGCATCTCGGCCTCGCGCAGTGGGCTCAGCTGGAAGCTTGGGCCCCAGCCCAGGCGGGTGCGCAGGTCTTCCCGCACGCGCAGATCCACCGCCGGCGCGTCGGCCGTGGCGACGACGGTGTAGCCCTGCCCCGCGGATGCAACGAACAGCGCGAAGGCCGCATGCTGCTGGCCGGCATCGAAACGCTGGCAGTCGTCCAGCAGCAGCAAGCTATCGTGCGCGGGCAGCTCCCAGGGCAGCGGCGTGTCGGCGTCATACCAGGCGACGCGTTGGCCGGCCGCGTGCCAACGCTCGGCGAGCGCCTGCAGCAGATGCGTCTTGCCAGCGCCTGTCGGGCCCCACAGCAGCACCGGCGGGTCGGCCGGCATCAGGCCCAGCAGATAGGCCAGCGCCTCGGCATTGGCGCCAGGCAGGAAGTTGTCGAAGCTGTGTGCGGGCGGCGCCAGCAACGCGAGCGGGATCTGCCTCATCGGGCGGGACGGCGAATTCATGACGGCGTGACAGGGGCGCGGATTGTCACTGAAGCGGCGGCATGCCCGCACCGTGCAGCATCGCCAGGCGCCGGCGCAGGGCTGGCGCGTCAGGCGCGTCGCCCCGCTGGGCGAGGTAGAAGGCCAGATCGTCAGCCGCAGCGGCCGGGTGCCCCAACGCCTCCAGCACCAGCCCGCGGTCTCGCCGCTCAGCGGCGTCACCCGGCAGCAGCACCACCAGGCGCTGCAGCACGCCAAGCTGCATAGGCAAGTCGCGGGCGGTACGGTGCACTTCCTTCAGGTTGCGCAGCATGCGCGCGAGGATCTGCCGCGGCGGTGCAGGCTGCAGGAAGAATTCCAGCGGCAACTCCAGATCGCGCGGTAATTCGCTGCCCTGACGATAGACCGACAGCAGCTCCTCCAGCCGCGTGGGCGACAAGGTCTCGCCAGTGAATGGATCGACGACCGCCTCGCCCAGCCCGAGGCGGCACTTGACGAGGAAATGCCCGGGGAAGGCCACGCCCGCCATGCGCAGCCCCAGCTGCTCGCCCAGCTCCAGCAGCAGCACCGCCAGCGTGATGGGGATGCCGCGGCGGGTTTCCAGCACGCGGTGGATGAAGCTGTTGTCTGCCGCGTAGTAGTCGTTCAGGTTGCCCGCGAAGCCCAGCTCGCCGTGGAAGAATCGCGTCAACAGCCGCAGCCGCTCGGCCACGGTCATGCCCGGCGTGACGCGCTCCCGCAGCCGGTGTGCGAGACCGTCCACGGCGGCCAGCACCGTCTGCACATCCAGGCCGGGCTGGTCGTCCTGCGCGAGGCTGATGGCGGCTTCCAGCAGGTTCAGCCCCCGGTCCTCCGCCACCAGACAGGCGAAATACTGCAGCGGCGTCGGCGGCGCGGGCGGCGTGTAGCGCATGGCGTCGGCCCTGACCGTCAGAGCGGCCGTCCGAGGGCCCGGGGCCGCAGGCCGGCCACCAGCAGCACGCCGAAGTAGACCGCCGCACTGCCGGCCAGACAGACCGACATGACCAGTGCGCGCTGCAGTTCATGCGACCCCAGTTCGATCCAGTCCAGCCGCGTCGCCAGCTGCCATTGCAGCAAACCCATGGCAACGCAGCCCAGCACCACACGCAGACCGAATGACAGCCAGCCTGGCTCTGGCTGGTAGCTGCCCAGCTTCCTCAGGCCCCACAGCAGCCAAGTGGCGTTGACCAGCGCGCCCAGGCCGATGGACAGCGCCAGGCCCGCAACGCCGATCCATGGGACGAAGATGAGGTTGAAGAGCTGCGTCAGCACCAGCACGGCAACGGCAATCTTGGCCGGCGTGCCCGTGTCCTGGCGGGCAAAGAACCCGGGCGCCAGCACCTTGACGGCAATCAGGCCGATCAGCCCGACGCCCCAGCCCATCACCGACTGCGCCGTGTTCGTTACATCCACCGCCGTGAAGGCGCCGCGGTGGTACAGCACCGCGGTCAGCGGTCCTGCGAACACCATCAGCGCCACGGCGCACGGCAAGGCCAGCAGCATCACCATGCGCAGCCCCCAGTCCAGCAGGCGGCTGTAGCGCTCGACCTGCCCGGACGCCTGCGCTGCGGACAGCTGCGGCGTCAGCACCGCGGCCAGCGCCACGCCCAGCAGGCCGATCGGGAACTCCATCAGCCGGTCGGCATAATTCAGCCACGAGGTCGCGCCCTCGGCGATGTGGCTGGAGATCTGCGTGTTGATCATCAGCGACAGCTGCGCCACGCCCACACCCAACAGTGCCGGCCCCATCTGGATCAGCACGCGGCCGACACCCGGATGCGCACGCGATTCGCGAAAGCCGCGCCAGCTGAAACGCATGCGGGGCATCGCGCCAATGGCTCGCAGCGCCGGCCACTGGACCACCAACTGCAGCACGCCGCCCACCATGACCCCGCAGGCCATCGCGTAAATGCCGGGATGGCCGGCGCGCTCCAGCGGCCCCACCAGCGCCCAGCCGACCACGATCACGCTGAGGTTCAGCAGCACGGGGGTCGCCGCCGGCACGACAAAGCGCTTCCAGGTGTTCAGGATGCCTGCCGCCAGAGCCACCAGCGACATGCAGGTGATGTAGGGGAACATGAAGCGCGTCATCATGACCGACGCGTCGAAGGCCGCATCAGGCAACCCCGCGCCCAGCAACCACACCAGCAGCGGCGCCGCCAACACGCCCACCACGCTGGTCGCGACCAGCACCCACAACAGCACGGTGGCGACAGCGTCGATGAGGCGCTGGGTGGCTGCGTCGCCGTCCCTGGCCCGCGTGGCGGCCAGGATGGGCACAAAGGCCTGTGAAAAGGCGCCCTCGGCAAACAGCCGGCGCAGCAGGTTGGGAATGCGGAATGCAACGAGGAAGGCGTCCGTCATCGCCGTGGCACCGAACAGGCCGGCCACCATGGTCTCGCGAACGAGCCCGGTGATGCGCGATGCCAGGGTCAGCAAGGAGATGGTCGACGCGGCGCGCAGCAGATTCATGGCGGCGGATTATCTGTGTCGCCAGCGACGCCAATCTCGGATGCACCCCAGACACTTGGCTTCAACCCAATTTCCGGGCTATACTCGCGGTCTTTGCACCAACTGGGTATAGACACAGCATGGCAACCAGCTCCAAAGCCAAGAAGAAGACTGTTCGCCTGGCGTCCGGTCTGAAGCGCGTCCGTCAAGACGCCAAGCTCAACGCCGCGAACACCGCGCTTCGCTCCAAATACCGCACGGTCGTCAAGAACGTGCAAAAAGCTGTGGTCGCGGGCGACAAGCCCAAGGCCGCAGAACTGTTCAAGGCTGCCCAAGCCGTCATCGACTCCGTCGCCGACAAGGGCATCTTCCACAAGAACAAGGCTGCTCGCCACAAGAGCCGCCTGTCCGCCAAGATCAAGGCGCTCGCCGCCTGATTACCAATCCAGCTCTGGTGCAAGCAGAAGGCCCGCGCAAGCGGGCCTTCTGCATTTCGGACCCCCAAACGCGGACCGGCGCCGGGCCGCTCCCAAGACGGCCCGCAGGCAATGTGCGAGTGGTTCAAAGCCACAAGCATCGCCGCTCCATCGGGGGACCGATCAGAAGTGCCGGCGTTCAGCCCGGTCAGGGTGAACGAGGGGCAAATTACCTAATGCCACTCGCCCGGCCCGACGCCCTGAATGCTGCGGTCGCGCAGCCACTCGGCAACGGCGCGGGCGACCCATTGCGGATCGTCCAGCGGCAGGTCGTGCCCCGCCTTGGTATGCAGGCGCAACGGCGCGCCCCAGGCCCGGCTGATGGCCTGCGAGCAGCGCCAGTCGACCAGGTTGTCGGCCTTGCTGCACAACAGCAGCATCGGTGCGGCTGGACGCGTGCGGCTGGCGCGGTAACGCAGGCTGGCAATCAATTGACGCGCGGTGTTGCGCACACCCAGCGGATGCATGCGCTGCAGCTCAACCCAGTGATCGATGACGGCCTGCGCAGGGGTCAGCCGGGTGGTCAGCCGTAGCACGCGCTCCTCGCGCAGGCGGGCACTGAAACGACTCAGCGACAGCAGCAACAGCTCCAGGTAATTCAGCGGCCGCGCACGCCGGAACAGTTCACTGAACGGCCGCAGGCTCGGGTTGATCAGCACGCCGGCCTCGATCTCTGCCGGGTAGCGATGGGCCCAGTCCGTCAAAACGGCAGCGCCCAGGGACATGCCGATGACCGACACCGGCGCATGCTCGCCCTGGCGTCTCAGTTCGGCGCGGCAGGCGTCGACGATGGCAGGCACCTGTAGCGGACTCGGCTGCCCGCGCAAAGCCCCCGTGCCCGGCAAATCCAGCGGCAACAGGCGGCAATGCGGATGCAAAGCCTGCAACTCGCTGAGCAGGTGGTTGGGGAACACGCCCCAGTGGCCGCTCTCGCGTGACAAGCCACGCAACAATACCCACACGCTGCCGGGTGACACGGCCGGCGCCGGCCGTGGCACGGGCATCGCCACGGGCGGCAGCGGGTCGGCAGCGGTGGCGGCGCGCAGAGTCATGAACCTGTTTCCAAACGTAGCCGGCGAGGATAACCGCGGCCGTCATCGAGGGCGCATGGGATTCTCGCCAGGATTGCGGAAAACGACGGCTCAGCGGCCGGGCTTTGCGTCGGGCAGCAGGCAGGCCTCGGCGACCTGCAGGTTGTTGTCGCGCGCGAAGTTCATGACGAAGTCCCAGGCCATGGGCTCGATGCGCCGAAGTTCCTCGGTGACGACGACGCACTTCACGCCATTGATGACGGTGGGCACGCAGTAGGGCGAGTAGCCGATGTGAGCCCCCGGCCCCAGACGCGCGCCGCTCGGGCGAAAGCAGGACATCGCACCCGCCAGTCGCTCGGCCCAGTCGCTCGGGCGGAATGTCTTGCCGTCCAGGGTGACACCTTGGATGAAGACTTCGCGCGGCGGGGGGGCAACGGTCATGGATGAGGGGGCTTCGCGGGGCAGCGCATGCCGCTGCCAAAGAACGCTATTGTGCCTTGGCACGACGCCATCTGCTGCGCCGCAGCAAATGCGACGGCGTGGACTTTAGAATCAAAAGCCCACTATTTCTCAACCCATCCGGAGACCCGATGAACGCTGTCCCCTCCTCGTCCGAGACCCATGTGATGCCGACCTACGGCCGCCTGCCCGTTGCGCTGTCGCACGGCCAGGGCTGCTGGGTCTGGGACACGCAGGGCCGACGATTGCTGGACGCGCTCGGTGGCATCGCCGTCAACACGCTGGGGCACAACCACCCCCGCCTGGTGCCGGCATTGCAGGATCAGGTCAGCAAGCTCATCCACACGAGCAACTACTACCTGGTGCCGCTGCAGGAACAGCTTGCCGCCAAATTGTGCGAAATCTCCGGCTTGGCCAACGTCTTCTTCTGCAACAGCGGCCTGGAAGCCAACGAGGCCGCGCTGAAGATCGCGCGCAAGTTCGGCCATGACCGCGGCAACACTTCGCCGGAGGTGCTGGTGTTTGAGGGCGCCTTCCATGGCCGCTCGATCGCCACGCTGTCGGCCACAGCCAACCCCAAGATCCAGGCCGGCTTCGGCCCACTGGTGCCGGGGTTCGTGCGCGCGCCGCTGAACGACGTCGCTGCGGTCGAGGCTGCGCTGGACGCGCATCCCAACATCACGGCCATCTTCCTGGAGACCATTCAGGGCGAAGGCGGCATCAACCCGGCCCGAATCGAGTTCCTGCAGGCCCTGCGCAGCCTCTGCGACGAGCGCGACCTGCTGCTGATGCTGGACGAGGTGCAGTGCGGCGTCGGCCGCACCGGCAAGTGGTTTGCGCACCAGTGGGCCGGCATCAAGCCCGATGTCATGCCGCTGGCCAAGGGCCTGGGCTCCGGCGTGCCCATCGGCGCCGTCGTCTGCGGCCCACGCGCCGCCAATGTGCTGAAGGCAGGAAACCACGGCACCACATTCGGCGGCAATCCGCTGGCCATGCGGGCCGGCGTCGAGACGCTGAAGATCATGGAAGAGGAGCGCCTGCTGGCGAATGCCGAGGCGGTGGGCACGACGCTGCGCAATGCGCTGGCCGAGGGCCTGGCGGGCGAGTCCGGCGTGGTCGAGATCCGCGGCCAGGGCCTGATGCTGGGCGTCGAGCTGGACCGCCCGGCCGGCGTGCTGCTGCAGCAGGCGCTGGACGCCGGCCTGCTCATCAGCATCACGGCCGACCGCGTCGTGCGCCTGCTGCCGCCGCTGATCCTCACGCACGACGAAGCGCACCAGATCGCTGCCCTGCTGCTGCCGCTGATCACGGCGCACCTGGCGCAGCCCAAGCCATGAAGCCGGGGAATGCACTGATGCGTCACTACCTGCAGTTCAAGGACCTGCGCGCCGAGGAATACGCCCACCTGTTCGACCGCGCCGCCATCATCAAGCGCCGCTTCAAGAACTACGAGCGCTACCAGCCGCTGGCGGACCGCACGCTGGCCATGATCTTCGAGAAGGCGAGCACGCGCACGCGCGTCAGCTTCGAGGCGGGCATGTACCAGATGGGCGGCTCGGTCGTGCACCTGACGACCGGCGACAGCCAACTGGGCCGCGCCGAACCGGTGGAAGACTCGGCGCGCGTCATCAGCCGCATGGTCGACATCGTCATGATCCGCACGTTCGAGCAGAGCAAGATCGAACGCTTCGCGGCGCACTCGCGCGTGCCAGTCATCAACGGGCTGACCAACGAATACCACCCCTGCCAGATCCTGGCCGACCTGTTCACGTTCATCGAGAACCGCGGCATGGACCGCCGCGGCGCCATCGACATGGGCTGCCTCAAGGGCCGCGTCGTGGCCTGGGTGGGTGACGGCAACAACATGGCCAACACCTGGCTGCAGGCGGCGGAGATCCTGGGCTTCACGGTGCACGTCAGCACGCCAAGTGGCTACGGCATTGACCATGCTGTGGCGGGCGTGAAGGACGCCAGCTGCTACAAGGTTTTCGACGACCCGCGCGAGGCCTGTGCTGGTGCCGACCTGGTGACCACGGACGTCTGGACCAGCATGGGTTTCGAAGCCGAGAACGAGGCCCGCAAGGCCGCGTTCGCCGACTGGTGCGTGGACCGCGACATGATGGCCCGCGCCAAGCCTGATGCGCTCTTCATGCACTGCCTGCCCGCACACCGCGGCGAGGAGGTGGCGGCGGACGTCATCGACGGCCCGCAGTCGGTGGTGTGGGACGAGGCCGAGAACCGGATGCACGTGCAGAAGGCGCTGATGGAGTACCTGCTGCTGGGCCGCATCGGCTGATCGCAACCACCCCACGCACAAAGCCGGCTAGCAGCCGGCTTTTTCGTGTGCGCTCAGCATGAGAGCACTTCTCGCGGGTGCAAGTCCCGTCGTAAGTTGATCACGGCGAACGAAGCGAAGCGCAACTGCACGAGGGCGACCGAGTGTGGGAAGGAAGCGTGGAGCGAAGCTGCGAGCCGATGAACAAGAAC
>NZ_JBIGHY010000016.1:0-61897 GCF_043555865.1 Pelomonas dachongensis | reverse complement strand
CGCGTCGCAGTCATCAGCAAAGAGGCGAGATTTTGATCTGCTTTCGCAGCGTCGTCAAGTACTTTTGAAAAATAATTTTTCGAAGCACTCGACAAGCTCTCCAGCTCGCCCGAACCTTTCGGTCCGCTTCGCCAACCACGTCTGCGTCTTTCAACTCAGTGCTGTGATCAGCGAAGCCCACGACTGTAGCACAGCAAATCCGGAGCTTGCAAGAAGTTCGGCAAAAACTTGCAAGGTCTCCCTTGTTCTGCGGCGTACAACGCGCTCGCCACGTTCGCCCGTCGGTGTCACATCTATATAGGCGGCGACATCTGCGCCGCAGCGGGCCAGCCCCTGGGTAAAGCGGTGCAAGCTTTACTCATGGCGCGTGCCTGAACCGGAGGATCCAGCATCGCGCTGCTTTTACCAAGTTCGCCAGATAAGACACCCCTCCTTGAACTAGAGGAGCGGCCACAGCCTGGCACATTGGCACTCATCGAGGCAAGGCGAGGCCGTCGCGAGCGCAGTCTGTAGGCCTGGGAGGCGGAAAGATCGACGACAACCAGCTACTTGCTGCCGCCGTCCGCGCATTACCAGCAATGACTTCCAGAGCCGTGCATCAACGTGATGGCGCCACCGCTGCCGTCGGCGCCAGCTCCGCCGCGTAGATGACCGGGCGGCCCTCCACATTGGCGCGATAGACCAGCCATTTGCCGTCTGGCGTGAAGTGCTGGTTGGGTTCCAGCGTGTAGTCGTGCTTCGCCAGGTCTGCCACGCGGACACTCTCCAGCCGGCCAGGCGTGATGAGGCCGGGCACCGGCTTCTCCCGCAGCACCGGCCGCAGCAGGCTGATCCACTTGCCCGCGTTGCCCCCGTCGCCGGAGAACATCTGGCCGTCAGGCGACTGCATGAAGTGGTAGGACGCCTGGTCACGTGCCACCTCGTAGCGCCATTGCTCGCCGGTCGCGAGGTTGCGCCCCGTCAGCCAGGTCACGCCACCGCGCGGCGTCTGCAGGTCGTACCAGATGGTCTTGCCGTCGCGCCCCCAGAACTCGTGGCCCGCGATCTCGCCGGCCATCGTGCGGGTGTGAACCTTGGTCAGCTGCGAACCGTCGGTGCGAATCGTCCAGATGCGGTCCACCTCGTGCCACGGTCCCTCGTGACAGAACATAAGCAATGTCGGGTCGGTGGGCGAGAACTTCAGATGGTTGAGCCAATCCGTCGCGCGGTGAATGGACTTGCGTTCACCAGTGGCGGTGGACACGCTGTACATCTCCATCGGCACGCGCGCCGCCAGACGCGCGGCCATCCACCGGCCCTTGGCCTGGGCGAAGGTCAGCGGCTTGCCGTCGGCGTCGACGCCGGCATAGGCGGGCGAACCCGTCACGGGGTCGCGCCGACCCTGGCGGGCGATCTCGGGCGGCGGTGGCGACGTCTCCCAGACACCGGCCAGCAAGGTCTCGTCGGCATTGATGGCCATCACACGCCCCCCGGGCAGGTCGGCGACTCGACGAGTCTTGCCGGTATCCAGGTCCACCGACCAGACTGTGGACGGCCCGCCCTCCTCCACCGCGGCATCACGCGTCGTGTAGTAGGCCGAGCGCGACTTCGGGCCCGCGAACAGCAACCGGTCCACGCTGGCTTTCAGCACGAGCCGGGTCTGCCATGTCCTGGTGTCGGCGACGCGGATGCCCTCGCGGGTGAGGTAGATCATCAAGTCGCCCTGCGGCGTGAACGGGTTGTAGTTGAAGTAGAGCGCGTAGACGCCAGGGCTGTCGTCCACGCGCACGATGCGGCGGCCGGTCGAGGAATCCGTCCAGCTCGCGGGCACGGCAGGTACCGCACCGACCGACGCGGCGCCCAGCACCAACAGCACCGACAGCGCGCTGCGACGTGTCGCCGGAGACATGCAATCCATCCAGTTCATCGTCGTCATCCTGTTCACCGCCGCGGCGCCACCCGCCATATCTCGCCCGTCACGTCATCATCGACCAGCAGCGAGCCATCTTCCTGCACGACCACCGCGCTGGGACGGCCCCAGACCTCGCGGTCGCTGACGACGAAGCCGGTCATGAAGTCCTGGTAGCGGCCGGTCGGCACGCCGTCTTTCATGAACACGCGGACTACCTTGGACCCTGTGCGCGTGTGTCGGTTCCACGAGCCATGGAAGGTCAGGAAAAGGTCGCCGTCGTAGGCCTTCGGAAATGCGGCAGTCGCCTTCGGGCCGGCCTCGTACATGATCATCCCCAGCGGCGCCGAGTGCGCGGTCAGCAGCAGGTCCGGCGTGATGACCTTGTCGCGCAGGTCGGGCCGATGGCCAGCCAGGCGCGGGTCTTCGTGGGCGCCGATGTAGAACCAGGGCCAGCCGTAGAAGCCGCCGGGCTTCACGCGCGTCAGGTAGTCGGGCGGCAGGTTGTCGCCCAGCAGGTCGCGTTCATTGATGCTGCAGAACAAGTCGTCGCTGCGCGGGTGAACGTACATGCCCACGCAGTTGCGCAGACCGGTGGCGTGGCTGCGGCGGTTGCCGCCATCGGGGTCGAAGGCCAGCACCAGCGCGCGGCCCTCTTCCTCACCCCAGGCCGCGCCCACGCCGTGCCTGGCCTCCCAGACGGCGACTGGCTCGGGCGGCGCGCGGCCGATGTTCTCGCCGACGTTGGTTGCAGAGCCGATTGACAGAAACATTGTGCGGCCGTCGTTGGAGAACGCCAGCGTGCGCGACGAATGTGCGCCCACCGCGGCGCTGAGACGGGGCACCACCACCTCGGGCGCACCGGTGGCGACGAGGTCGCCGTTGCGGTAGGCGTAGCGCACGATGGAGTTGACGAACGCGACGTACAGGTACTGCGGGTTCGGCCCCGTCGGCCAGAAGCTCATGCCGAACGGCCGGTCCATGCCCGACGCGAACGTGCTGACGACATCCGCCGTCTCGCCGGTGGACGAGCGGAACACCTTGACCAGCCGCTTGGGCGTGGACGAGATGAAGATATCCCCGTTGGGTGCCTTCACCATCACGCGGCCGCGGTCCGGGTCCTTGGCCCACAGCTGGACCTGGAAGCCGTCCGGCACAGACGGCAGCGTGCCTTCGGGCCGCGGCACCGTGCGCGGGTTGTTGCTGGCGCTGTCTGTGGCGTACGGGCGGGGCAGCTGCGACACCTTCAGTTCGTGGATGCGACCGGGCTTGTCGGCGCTCCAGTGGAGGGGATCGTCCGTAGCCGCGACGGCTGAAGCTGCCGGAGCAGCTGGGGCAGCGACGGCGGAGGGGGCGGCCGCGCTAGGCACCGCTGTCAGCTGGGCGAGGTAGGCGGTGAGCGCC
Source organism: Pelomonas dachongensis (assembly GCF_043555865.1). Classification (NCBI taxonomy): domain Bacteria; kingdom Pseudomonadati; phylum Pseudomonadota; class Betaproteobacteria; order Burkholderiales; family Sphaerotilaceae; genus Roseateles; species Pelomonas dachongensis. The sequence goes on along the minus strand of NZ_JBIGHY010000016.1, from coordinate 58,605 downwards.
CGGCGCTGGGCGGCATCCGCCACGGACACCGGCATCGTCGTGCCCGGCGCATAGCGTCCAGGGTCTGCCAGGTAGCGATCCAGTTCGTCGCGGGTCCAGGTCTTGCGCCGCCCGCCCAGGCCGATCAGCGCGTCGGAATAGCCGAAGCCCGGCACGCCGCCGATCTGGCGGCCGACGACGCCGTGCAGGCCGGGGCCCATCAGCGCCTTCACATCAGGCGACACGGTGTGGCACATCGCGCAGTTGCTGACGAACACGCGTTGACCGACCTTGGCAGCCTGAGCCTGCAACGAGGTCGGGCTGCCGAACGACAGGGCCGCAGCGAGCAGGCGTGCCGCGGGGACGACCAAGGACATTTTCATCTCGTGTCGGGCTCAGCGGCCGCTCGCAGGAAAGGGCCACGAGCGGCCATGTATTCGGTGAAGGGAGAAGCCAGCATCCCGGACGCCCGCCAGGGGCGACAGAACCGAGGACCCGCGGCCTGGCGCGGCATCCGGGGCTGGCGGGGCGGCGTCAGAACTTGTACGACATGCCTGCGCCGAAGGTACGGCCGAAGTGCGCGTACAGCCACGTGTCGTCACGCTGGCTGTCGCGGCCGTAGCGCAGCGGCTGGTCCGTCAGGTTCGCGGCTTCGAAGGTCACCTTCAGCTTGGGCGTCACGTTGTACGACGCCGAGAAGTCGATGTTGGTCGAGGCGTTGACGAACGAGACGTCGTGGCCGTTCACGTCGCCCAGCACGTTGATCAGGTACTTGGAGCGGTACGCCGCGGAGACGCGTGCGCTGAACTTGCTGTCCTCGTAGTACAGGGTCAGGTTGCGCGCATCCGGCGACATACCCACCAGGTTGGCGTTGATCGACAGCTGAGGCAGCGTCGCCGTGGCCGTGCGGGTGATGTAGTTGATGGTCGACTTCACGTGCGTGATGTTCGCCAACAGCCCGAAGTTGCTCCAAATGCCCGGCAGGAAGCTGAACGGCAGCTGCAGGTTGGCCTCGAAGCCCGTCAGCGGGCCGCCCGGCGTATTGGCCGCGCGGCCCACCGTGACAATGGACGTCGGCAGCGTCGGGCAGGTCGGGTTGGCGCCCGTGATCGTGCAGGTGCCGCCGCCCGTCAACAACGCGTCGGGCAGCCCGAGCGTGTTGTACGCGACGCGCTCGCTGACGCGTTGGATGTAGCTGTCGATCTTCTTGTGGAAGACGCCCAGCGACACCAGCGAGTTCTTGGCGAAGTACCACTCGGCCTGCAGGTCGTAGGTGTTGGCGCGCACGGGGTCCAGATTCGGCGCACCGATGCTGACCGTCTGTGCGTTGGTGTTGACCGAGGCGGTGGGCGCCAGGTCGGCGTACTCGGGACGCGAGAGCGTCTTGCTGGCCGAGAAGCGCAGAAACACGTCGCTAGGCAGCTCCGCCGTCAGGTTGAACGAGGGCAGCGTATCGCGGTAGGTCTTGTCGAAGGACACCGGCTGCAGTGCGCCGTTGACGTTGACGAGCGCCGAGGCGGTCGCCTGGGTCTCGGCGGTGCGCACACCCACGTTGCCGCGCAGCATGACGGGGCCGACCTCGTAGTTGAAGTCCGCCGACAGGTAGGCCGCGTCGATCTTCTCGATGATCTTGCGGTTGGTCTGTCCCAGGATGTTCAGCTGTGAACCTGGAATGGACGGAGAGTGGGCTTCGATGTCCCACACCTTCAGGAACTTGGGCAGGTCCACGGCCACCCACTGGTTGGGGTAGCCCGATCCCTCCAGCCCCCGGCCGAAGTCGGAAATCATGCGCGTCACACTGGACATCTGGAACCCGGCGGGGTTGGCCAGGCCGTTCTGCGTGCCGGAGCCGACTTCGTAGTTGTCCCAGGCGTTCTTGCGCGACGACAGGCCGCTGCGCAGCGTGATGTGGTCGCTGACCTCCCAGCTGCCGCCCACCGCATTGGTGCGCAGCTTGTTGCCGGTGTTGAGCACGCGGCCGACGAAGCCGCCGTGCACGGTGCCGTCCGCATCGGTCGGCCGGAAGCTGAAGTTCGCCGGGTTGGCCACGTCGGCACCGAACGTCAGCGTGGGCACGTTGCGGTTCTGACGGAAGTCGAACGAGAACCCATTGACGTTGGGGATGTCCAGCTGCACCGTCGCACGCATCGGCGAATCCAGCCGGCTGTCCGACACGCCGCTCATGAAGTCGAGCTTGATCGTGTCGGTCAGCTTGTGCGTGGCGCTCAGCACGTGCTGCTTGAACGTGGTGTTGTTGACGTCGAGCAGGCCTTCGGACCGTACGTCCACGCCGTTGAACTTGCCGTAGTCCCAGCTGCCGTTGCCGTTGAAGTGGGCCTCGACGATGGAGGTCTGCGGCTTGCCGTTGGACGCCAGCGGGCGGCCGAACGAGATGGCGGAGATGTAGTTGTCGTAGCGGTTGTTGTCGAACGTGCCGCCCAGCACGTCCAGGCTCACTTCGGTGGCCTCGGACGGCTTCCACTGCAGCGCCGCCGTCAGGCCCAGGCGCTCGTACTCCGCGACGGAGCGGCGGTAGCGCGGAATGCGCGGGTGGAAGGAGCCGCTGCCTGGGGCCGGGTTGGCCACGGTGCCGCCGAAGTTGTCGGTGCGGCCGAACACGTCCTGGTAAGCCGCCAGGTTCGACGTACGGGGAAGGTTGACGCCGCAGTTGTTGGCGTCGATGCCCTTCACGGCATTGTTGGCCGGGTTCTGGGGCACGAAGCCCACCGGCGAGCAGAAGCCCGAGCCGCCGTCGCTCGCGGGCAGCAGTTCGACGGCCTCGTAGCCTTCTTCCGTGGCGCTGCGCTTGGACCAGGCTCCGGACACGAGGATGCCGAGCTTGCCGATGCCGGTCTGCGCGCTGGTTGTGAACAGGCCGGTCAGGCGCGGCGCCGAGTTGCGGGCCAGCGTGTTGTAGTTGGTCTGCGCGCCGAGGGTGAGGGTCTGCTCCCTGAAGTCGAAGGGACGCGCGCCGCGCAGGTCGACGGTGGCGCCCAGCGAGCCTTCCTCCACATCCGCCTGCGAGGTCTTGCGCACGGACAGGCTGTTGAACAGTTCGGCGGCGAAGACGGAGAAGTCGAACGCGCGGCTGCGGTTGGTGCTGCCGTTGATGTCGGAGGCGCCGGTGGCCGAGATGGCCTCGATGCCGTTGATGCGCACGCGCGTGAAGCCCGCGTTCAGGCCGCGCACGGTGATCTGCTTGCCCTCGCCGCCGTCGCCACGGGCAAGTGCCACGCCGGGCACGCGCTGCAGCGATTCGGCCAGGTTGGCATCCGGGAATTTGGAGACGTCCTCGGCCTTGATCACGTCGACCAGGCCGTCGGCATTCTTCTTCTGGTTCAGCGCGTTGTTCAGGCTGGCGCGAAAGCCCGTCACGACGACGGCGTCCAGCTTGTTGGGATCTTCCTGCGCTGCCGCGCCACCGGTGGCCGTGGCGATAGCCAGTGCCACGGCGCTCAGGCGCAGCTGCGTCTTGCCTTGCACGCTGTAAGGCTTGTTCATGTCTGTCTCCTTGATCGTTGTGATGCCCCTGCGGGCGGGCAGATGGTCGTCACACGACAAGTCCGGAGCAATACAGCTTCTGGAAACACTCAGGGGCTTGCGCGATCCAGGCCTGCAACGGCCAAAAACCCCCACGAATCGCAGTCGGCATTGATGCGGGCGCGCCACACGGTGCGCGCCACGTACGCACTCAGAACTTCAGCAGCAGTCGTCCGCGGTAGGTGCCCGTAGCGACCGAGGGCTCACCCGCCGGCCCGGTCAACTCAGCGGCCTGCATCTTGGCGCCCATGCCCGGGATGGCTTGCATGAAGCCGACATCGCTGGCGGGGAAGTCGACGCTGGTGGTCGGAAAGTCCGCCATGCGCGCACTCAGCTGCAGATAGCCCGCGCCTTCGTTCACGATGACAAGGTCGCCATGCGGCGAGCCCAGCCTCAGCCAGCGCGGGTCTGCGAAGTACCCGACACGCGGGGTCAGGTCGTGCACGTCCAGCAGCGGGCCGCGCAGGCGGTTCTGCCAGACGGGGTCGGGGCCGCGCACCAGCGCGCGCGCCTGCGTGCCGTCGTCCAGTGGACGGTCGAAGCCGATGCCGTGGTACAGCACGGGTCCCTGCAGCGGGTAGCCGTAGTCCAGCGCCAGCACGCCGTCCTCGCGCAGCGTCCAGCGCACCCATTCCAGCCCACCGGCGCCGGGCGCCTCCAGCCAGGCTCCTCGCGGGCCGCTGCCAGTGGTGATGGCGACCGGGCCTGCAGGCACGGCAAAGCGCTCCGCTTCGAAGGCCATGCGCACAGACACGACCGCCGGCACGCGTCGCGCGCCCGCCAACTGGCTCACGCGCACGGCTTTCACGAGCTGCGGCGCAAAGATGTAGGTCTGGCCGTCACGCGCCACGCGGGCGCTGTTGTAGACGGTCTTCCAGCGCTGGCCGTCGGGCGACAACTCCAGCTTGAAGCCGGCCCAGCCGTCGGCCTCGGTGATGTCCAGCGCGATGGAGGCGACGTTGGCCATCGCGGCCTGCGCAAACTCGTAGACGCCCCCGCCTTTGAGGGCCAGTGCCTGCCAGTTCGGCTCGGCGGCCGCCTTGGGTCGTGCGACGACCAGACGCGGCCCGTTAGACAGCGTCTGCACCTGGCCGTCGCGCGCCAGGTGCATCAGCAAGCCGGTGTGCGCGTCGAAGCGCGCCGACACGGCGCCGGCCTGCAGCCTCACGATGTCGCCGTCACGGGCCACGCGGGGCTCGCCGGCGCGCGCGGTGACCAGGCGAGCGAGCGAGCGATCCGCCGCCGCCCAGGTCCATGTCAGCAAGTGCACGTCGCCCTTGGTGGCCGTCAGCCGCAGGGCATCGGCCTCACGCCACGCCACCGGCAGCGGCAGCTGCAACTCACCGCGCGCATGCGGCGCCACGGCCGGGCCGGCCAGCTCGCCCTGGGTCAGCACAACCGCCCGGGTCGTGCTGTCAGCCATGCCGGCAAAGCGGATCCATTCCCACTTGAAACGCACCGCCGACAGCGGCGTAAAGTCGTAGTCGTTGCGTAGCTTCAGGCGACCGTCGAAGGACTTGTCCAGCCGCGGCTCGTCGATCTGCACCGGCGACCAGATCTCCCGGACCGTGTCGTAGCTCGGTTCCTTCTCCAGCCGCGACCCGACGATGCCGTCCGGCGCGTAGCTGCCGAACAGGTCCAGGCGCCCGCCCTGGTCGGTGCGGACGACGCCCTCGTCCGCCAGGTTCCACAGGAAGCCGCCCGTTCCGCGCGGCGACGCCCTCATCGCACGCCAGTAATCGTCCAGCCCCGCGCCATGGCCGCCGTCGAACAGGCCATGCAGGAACTCAGTGGGCAGCACCAGCATCGGGCCGGCCAGACGACGCTGCAGGTCGGGGTAACGCGGGTAGTGCTTGGTGTCGATGCCGCCGAACGGCTCCCACGGATGGATCAGCGGGCGGGCCTGCGGGTCGTAGAGGGCGAAGTCGCCGTCCAGCTCGCGGTTCCAGCCGCCCTCGTTGCCGTTCGACCAGATGATGATGCTCGGGTGGTTGACGTCTCGCTCCACCAGCGCGCGCACCAGCTTGCGGCCCACCTCGGTGTCATGGGCCTTCTGCCAGCCGCTCAATTCGTTGATGACGTACAGGCCCAGTTCGTCCGCCGCCTCCAGGAACGCCTTCTCGGGCGCGTAATGGGCCACGCGCATCGCATTCATGTTCATGGACTTGATGAGGCGCGCGTCCTCATACGCCTGCGCGCGCGACACCGCGCGGCCCGTCTCCGGTCGGAAGCTGTGGCGGTTGATGCCCTTGAGCATGAGGCGCTGGCCGTTCAGGTACAGGCCCTGTCCCTCCCGGACCTCGAAGGTCCGAAAGCCGAAGCGCTCGCGCGTCTCGTGGACGGCCTTGTCGCCATCGAGCAATGTGACCTGGATCTGGTACAGGTGCGGCGTCTCGGCCGACCACAGCAGCGGCCGCTCAATCCGGCCCTGCAGGCGCACGCGGCCCGTGCCACCGGCAGGAATGGCGGCAGACAGCGGCTGCCCCACCGCCACGCCGTCGCGCGTGGTGACCTGAGCCACGAGGCGCGTCACCGTGCGCGGCGCGCGCAGTGTCACGTCGGCCACGAGCGCGCCGCTGGCTTTCGCATCGATCGCCACGTGCGCGATGGACTGCGGCGGAGACGCTTCCAGCCATACCGGCCGGTAGATGCCGCCGAACACCCAGTAGTCCCCATGGCGCTCGGCAATGTCCGTGGCCGTCGCAGCCGAAGCCTCGCTGACCTCGACCTCGATGTCGTTGTCTTGACCCGGCTTCAGCCAGCGCGTGATGTCATGGCTGAAGCGGTTGAAGCCGCCCTGGTGCAGCGGGCCCGCCAGGTGCCCGTTGATCTTGACCAGGGTGTCCGTCATCACCGCGTCGAACACCACGCGCACGGTCAGCCCCTGCCAGGCGGCGGGCACCGCAAAGCGGCGCCGGTAGACGGCTTTGTCGGCCGCGCGCGGACCCTTGTCGTAGCCGTACTGGTAGTGACCGAAGCCCTGCAGCTGCCAGTTGGACGGCACCGGAATGCGCGCCTGCTCGCCGGCACGCCGGCCGCCGTCGATGACGAAGTCCCACGCCACGGCATCGTCGGGACCGGTGCCGCTCAGCATCTGCACCTGCGTGCGCGGCGCGTCGGCGGCCAGCGCGAGCGGCGCCGTCAACATGCACACAAGCAGGCCCACGAGCCACGTCTTCCATTGTTTGCCCATCAGCGTCATCCCGGCAGTTCCACGTTGGCTGACCCGCTGCTAGCGCGGGTCGAAAGTCAGTTGCTCGGCACGCACATGCGCCTCCCAGGCCTCGCGGGTCCTGAAATCCAGCCCCCGTTCCCATACGGAGGCGATGTAGTAGACGAAGGGCTGGCCGGGCTTCACGCGCAGGCGGACGAGGTGGTTGTCCGCGTCGGCGCCCACGTCCACCACCTGCGCCGGGTCCACGCGTACGGCGGTGCCCATGGCGCCGTGCTGCGCATGTGCCGGTGTCCAGAGCATCAACAGGCCCTGCTTCGCGTCGACCGTCAGCACACCGCGGGCCGTGCCCACCGGCGTCTTGTTCAGACCGATGCCGACGATGAGGTCTTCCGGCTTGTCCGAATCGATCACCGACTGCAGCCGCGTGAAGTGGCTTCCCAGCGACAGCGTGAACGTGCGAGTCTCCCAGACCCTGCGGTCCACGCCCACCGGCCAAGGCGCGTAGCTGACCTGGAAGGATGCGACATCCGGACCGTTCTGCAGGATCTGGTGCGAGGCCCAGTTGCGCGACACCCAGAGCTTGTCGTCGAACCAGATGCCCAATCCGCCCACACCGCGGCTGCCGCCGACGCCGTAGAAGTCCAGGCCCTCGCCGTAGTCGTTGTGATACGAAGGGGTCTTCAGCTGCCGGTCCATGAAGGGCCAGCGCACCTTCTTGACCCAGGCGTCGATGCCCGACCCGGACGGCGGTTCGAGCTTCTGCAGGGCTGGTCCGTAGATGCGATGGGCGACGCGGTCGTTCTCCCAAATCAGGTCGTCCGCACGGTCCGGGGCATGGCGCACGACGGCGCGGGGCACGCGCTCTTCAGCTGAGGGAGGCCGCAGCGCGTTCGAGACCGCTGTCGCCTCCGCGGCATGCGCGAGCGGGAGCAGCGAAAGTGCATAGAACGCAAGAAGCGCCACCGCAACCAGCGCTCGATGTATAGGTTTCATGGCTTCCCACCCTTGAGTCATCGACGCACCCGGCAGAACTGTCGACGGACCCGGCGAGCCAGCTTGCCGTGCGCTGCGCCACCTGTGCGGCGCGGATCGTAGGCGGGAACATCGGCGCAGCGCTGCTCAACAATCTGAGCGGTTGGGCCCAAGCGGCGCAGGCCTTCGGCGCGGCAAGTTCTTCAGCATCTTGGTGAAGCTGCGCGACAGTGCAGCGGCCCTGAGCGGTCGGGCAGGCGGATGGGGGCCTGTCGCGGTCTCGTCCTGCACGCCACGCAAGCCATAAAGGAAAACGGGTCAGCGCCTTGCGGTGCTGACCCGTGATTTCTCTTCTTATTTTTGGTGCGGCTGGCAGGATTCGAACCCACGACCCCTTGGTTCGTAGCCAAGTACTCTATCCAACTGAGCTACAGCCGCTGAAGCCTCACAGTATAGCCAGATTTTCTGGCGTCTCGCAAGACTTTCGAGATTTTCTTAAAAATAGTTCGAGGCGCCTCTGGTGAGCCTATGGCTCAGGGCAGCCGCGCGGCTGCCTGGTAGCAGCGGGCGGTGCGCGCTTCATCGCCTTCCTGCTCGGCCAGGGCCGCCAGGCCCAGCCAACTGCGACGGCGCGCGGCGCTGGGCATGGTGACGTCATCGGCCACGGTTTCCAGCATCAGGCGCGCCTTGCCCCACAGCTGGCGCTCGGCCAGCGCATGCCCGAGCGCATAGGCCAGCGCCCGCTCACGCGGGAAGCGCGACTGTGCGGCCTCCAGGCGCTGCAGCCAGTCGGGCCCGCAGCCCACCAGCACGGGCACCAGCGCGTGCGCCAGCGCGGCCCGCTCGTCTGGCTGCAGTTCTGCCAGATCGTCGAAGAAAGGGCGCAGCCAGCCGCGGCCGTCGTCGGGTGCACCCAGGTGGCCGGCGCATTGCGCGGCGCGGGCGGCGACCAGCGCGTCGCGACGGTCGGCCGAATCCAACTGCTGCCACACGACGCGCAGTTGGTCCACGTCGCGGGCGCCGTCCAGCGCCTCGAACGCCAGCGTACGCAGCAGGCCTTGTGCGGCGACCTTGGAGAAGGCCTGGTGCTTGGCCAGCAGTCGGGCGGTTCGCAGCGCTTCCAGCGGCTGTTGCGCCAGGCGCGATGCCTGCAGACGCAGCCGCAGCGCCTGCGTGCGCCGGGCAACGCCAGGGGGCAGTTCGCCGATCAGGCTCAGCGCACGGGTCGCGTCGCGGTCGTCGAGCGCCCATTCGGCGGCCAGCAGGCGCGCGCCGTCTTCGTGGGCACGTGCGCCGCCAGTGCGACGCGCCAGCTCCAGTGCGCGGTTCAGCTGCTCGTCGCGGTGGCGGCGGTCCTGCAGGCGATGCGCGCTCGCGGCCGTCAGCAGGTGCGCGAGCGCCATGAAGGCCTGGTCGGCCGCCAGTTCGGGCGTGGCGGACTGGATGTTCAGCGCCTTCTGGGCCGCCTTCTGCGCGCGACTGAAGCGGGCGCCGAAGAACTCCACCAACGCCTCGCGCAGCGCCAGCTGGGCGCTGCGTTCGCGCTGCGCCAGCCGCCATTCGCGGGCCCGATTGGGCAGCGTGGTCAGTGCCTCGATGGCCTGGATGGCGGTGACCAGTGCGAAGCAGCTGGCCACCAGCAGCAGCAGGAACAGGTTCAGCGAGATGTCCAGCCGCCAGCCGCGCCAGTAGAAGCTGGCGAGGCCGTCGTTGTTGCCGAGCATGAGGGCCGCGACGACGGCCGCGACGAACAGCAGGACCAGCCAGATGACGAGGCGCATGCTCAGCCCCTCTTCAACGACCGGCCGCCGCGGCGGTCAGCGCGGCCAGCGTGTCGTCCGGACGGGGCACGCTGACCTGGCGGGCCTGGCCGCCGACCTGCCGCAGCAGCTCGGTCACGCCGACCACCTTCCGCGAGCGCATGTCGAAATAGCGGCTCAGCATCTCCTGGCTGTCGCGCAGGTCGCTCTGGGCCGTGTCGAACTGGCGGCTTAGCAGCGCCAGGCGGGCGTTCAGCAGCCGCAGCTTGAGGTTCTCGCGCAGGAAGAAGCTCTGGTCGGGCGAGATCAGCGCGGCCTCGGGATGCTCGATGCGGGTCACGCGCAGCAGCGTGCGCGCCTCGCCCCACACCAGGCCGGTCCAGCCGGACAGTTGCTCGCGCGCCTGCCACCACCACAGCGACAGCTTGCCGTCGGCGGCGGCAGCGGCCTGCTCGCGCTGCAGCTTCAACGCCTGGTCGCGCTGCTTTGCGGCCACTTCGGACGGCCGGTCCTCGCGCGGCCGCAGGGCCACCTCGCCGCCCGACATCAGCGGCAGCTCGTCGGCCATGCGCACGACTTCGTCGAGCTTGATGGTCAGCGTGGACACATCCACCACCGCGACCGCACGCACGCGCTCCAGGTCGCGGGCCACGGCGCGGCGCACGCCTTCCAGGCGCGGCTGCTTGTAGCGCAGCAGGCGCTCGTCGGCCTGCTTCAGCGTGGCAACCAGCGGCTCGGCACTGCCGGTGATCTGGCTCTGCTGCAAGGCCACGCGAATGGCGGCCTCGATGTCGCCCACGACGTTCTCGTCCCGCGAGCGCGACATGGACTGGATCAGGTCCTCCAGCTGGCCGCGCTGCAGCGCTACCTCAGCCAGCCGCGCCTCCAGCAGCGAGACCTTGGCCGCGGTGTCGCGCACCAGATCGCCGGACTGCTTGGCCGCCAGCCGCGCCTCGGTCGCTTGGGCCTGGCTGGCCTCTTGACGGCGCACCAACTCCTGCTCCAGCGACTGCTGGCGCGACAGGCTCTGCCAGGCCAGCACCACGCACAGCAGCACGGCAGCCCCCAGCACGGCCAACAGCCAGGGCAGCCACGACGGCAGGACGGACGGGGCGGGGGGCGGCAGGACCGCGGGCTCGGCCGCGGGCAGCTGCGCCGTTTCGGGGGAATTCAACTCACTCACAGTGCGGCAGATTCTGTCAGAGCCCTTTCAGCGCCCGAGTCACCGCTTCGGGGTCCGGTCGCGCCAAAACCACAGGCGCGAAGCCGGCAGCGCGCGCCGCGTCAGCAATGCGCCCATGGGTGGCGACGGCACGCTGCCCCGCCACGGCCTGGCCGGCCAGGTGACCCACGGCTTCGGAACTGCTGAACAGCCAAACAAAGCCCTGCGGGTTAGCAAGGATTTGACCGAGCAGGGCCTGCTCGGCGGCGTCGAAGCGCGGGCCGCTGCGGTGATAGACGGTGACGGCCTCGGTGCGGGCACCCGCCTCGGCCAGCCGCTCGGCCAGCCATTCGCGGCCGCCGTCCCCGCGCAGCAGCAGCACGCGGGCACCGGCCCAGTCGCGCCGCGGCTGCAACTGCTGCCACAAATGCTCGGAGTCCAGGCCGGTCGCATCGGTGGCGGGCTGGACGATCTGCGCAGCCGGCACGCCATGGGCCGCCAGTGCCTGCGCGCTGCCCGGCCCGACGCAGGCGGCCAGCGTCAGCGCCGGCCATGCGGCGGCCGGTGGCGCATGGGCGAAGAACTCCGCCACCGCGTTGGGGCTGACGAAGACGGCCAGGTCCACGGCTGGCAGCGCGGCCCAGGCGGCGTGCACCGGTGCCGGGTCGCGGGCGGCCAGAATCTCGATCAGCGGCAGCGCAACCGCCGGCTGCCCGAGTGCGGCCAGCCGCGCCAGCCAGTCACCGCATTGCGGCCGCGGCCGTGTGAGCACCAGCGTGGCAGCGCTCATCCGGGCAGGTAAGCGCCGGCACCCAGCTCGCGCAGACGCAAGGCGACCTGCTGGCCGAGCGCGCGCGCCCCGGCCATGTCGCCCACGTAGGCTTCCACGCCGGTCCTCAGCAGCGGCGACAGGTGCACCTCGGCATGGCCCAGAGCCGCCTCCAGCCGCAAGCTGCGGCCCTGCCAGCGCGCGTGCGCGGCCAGCGGCATGCTGCAGCTGCCACCGAGCGCGCGCGACACGGCGCGCTCGGCCTCGCAGGCCAGCTGCGTCGGCGTGTGGGCAAGCCGGGCGAGCGCCGCCACCAGCGCGCTGTCGTCGGCGCGGATCTCCAGCCCCAACGCGCCCTGCCCTGCGCACGGCAGCATCTCGTCGATCTCGAAATGGCAACGGATGCGCTGGGCCAGGCCCAGGCGCTTCAGGCCGGCGGCAGCCAGCACGATGGCGTGGTAACCGCCCTCGTCCAGCTTGCGCAGCCGCGTGTCCAGGTTGCCGCGCAGCGGCTCGACGCGCAGGTCGGGCCGCAGGCTGAGCAGCTGCGTGACGCGGCGCAGGCTGGAGCTACCCACCACGGCGCCCTGCGGGAGGTCGGTCACGGTCGCGTAGTCGTTGGAGACGAAGGCGTCGCGCGGGTCCTCGCGCTCGAGCACGGCCGCCAGCAGGAAGCCCTCGGGCAGCTCCATCGGCACGTCCTTCAGCGAGTGCACTGCCAGCTGGGCGCGGCCTTCGGCCAGCGCGGCTTCCAGCTCCTTCACGAACAGGCCCTTGCCGCCGACCTTGGACAGCGTGCGGTCCAGGATCTGGTCGCCGCGGGTGGTCATGCCCAGCAGCGTGGCCGTCAGGCCCAGCTCGTCGCGCAGGCGGGCCTGCACGTGTTCGGCCTGCCACAGCGCTAGGCGGCTTTCGCGGGTGGCGATGATGATGGAGGTGGTCATGGCGTCGATTATCGAGGCCGCCCCGCCGACCTCAGGGCTGGCGGCTCTTGAAGAAGGCGTTGATGGTCAGGCGCCCAGGGTCGGATTCGTAGCCCGCCCGGGCCGCCTCCCAATCGATGTCGGCGGAATGGAACAGACCGCCGTCATAGAAGATGGCGCGGTTCCACCGTGCCGGCACGCGCCCGATGACCTCGAAGTGGCGACCGGTCTGGGTCATGTAGCCCGGCGCAATGCCGTACTTGTCGCCGAAGGCGCTGGCATCCAGCGTGTTGGCATCCTGCCGCAAGCGCGCCGTGTCGGCCTCGGACAGCAGCGGGCGGAAGAAGACCGTGCCGCCCAGCCGTGAATCCTTGAACAGGTAGTGCACCGAGGCCGCTACGCGCTCGCCGGCGCCGAGGTCGGAGTCGTCGCGGTGGCAAATGCGCTGGCGCGCGTCCAGCGTGGCGGCGTCCTGCACGACGCGGGAGAAGCGCGCGGTCGTGCCCAGCGTGGCGCCGGGCTGCAGCAGCGGCGCCAGCCGCGCGCGGAAGAAGGTGTCGAGCTCCGCAGTCATGCCGACGGTCAGGCCCAGCTGCGGGCCGGGATAGGGATGCCCGGGCACCGGCCTGAACTGGTCCTGGGCCGACTGCAGCAGCGCGACCAGCGCCTCCGGGTCAAGGACGAAGTCGTCGACCACGTAAACCTTGGCGCCGCCCGCCAGCTCCACCACGTCCAGTCGCGCGTCCGGGTTGATGCGCAGGGCGGATAGCGGGGCGGCGTCTGGCCGGTCGACCTGGGGCGCGGGGCAGAAGCGGTCGATGAACTGCTGGTGCGTGGGCAGCTTCATCAGCGTGCGCGCCACGTCCTTGCGGATGTCACCCAGGAACCCGGACAGGGTGCGGTCGTCCATGTTGCGGGTGATGGGGTGATGGCTGGACGGCAGGATGCCCTGCCCCAGCAGCACCTGAACCCAGGAGTTCTCAGCGAACAGCTCGCCCGGGCGCAGCATGACGCGCGCCGTGTCGCGGAAGTGCTGGATGCGGTGCTTCAGCAGCGGCGGCACGTCCATCTGGCGGCACTGACGCCAGAAGGCCGAATCGTCGCGGTTCGTCACGTGGTAGTGCAGGATGATGAAGTCGCGGATGACTTCGATCGCGTCGCGCGTCTGCAGGTTGTATTCGTCGACGTCGCTCTGGCGGATGCCGTCGGTCGGGAACAGCTCGACGAGCCGGCTCATGCCCTTCTGAATCAGGTGGATGCTGGTGGACTCCAGCGGCTCCAGGAAGCCGCTGGACAGGCCGATGGCGACAACGTTCTTCTTCCAGACCTGCTCGCGCTGCCCCGGCGTGAAGCGAATGACGCGCGGCTCGCGAAGCACCTCGCCCTCGACGTTGGCCAGCAGCGTAGCCTTGGCCTCATCGTCACCGATGTGCTGGCTGCTGAAGACGACGCCGTTCCCGACGCGGTGCTGCAGCGGAATGCGCCACTGCCAGCCCCAGGGGTGGGCGATGGAGCGCGTGTACGGCACCGGCTGGCCGACCCGCGTGGTTTGCACGGCCAGCGCGCTGTCGCAGGGCAGCCATTGCGCCCAGCTTTCGTAAGGCACGCCCAGCGTCTCGCCCAGCAACAGCGAGCGCATGCCGGTGCAGTCGATGAAGAAGTCGCCCGCGATCACCGGCCCGTTCGCCAGTTGCAGGCCGGTGATGAAGCCGGTGTCGGCGTCGGTGTGAACCTGGGCGATCTTGCCTTCGATGCGCTGCACGCCCAGGCCCTCGGCGATGCGGCGCAGGTACTGGCCGTACAGCGTCGCGTCGAAGTGGTAGGCGTAGTTGATGCCGTTGTCGGGCAGCAACGCGAAGCGGCTCTCCATCGCCGCGCGCAACTCCAGGCAGTAGTCGTCGTAGCTGCTGGCCAGGCCGCGCTTGCGGGCCTCGAGCCAGAAGTGATGGAAGCCGGCCGTCCAGTGGCTCTTGCCGGTCTTGCCGAAAGAGTGGAAGTAGTGCTCGCCGACGTTGCGCCAGTTCTCGAAGCTGATGCCCAGCTTGAACGTCGCCTGCGTGGCCTGGATGAACTCCTTCTCGTCCAGGTCCAGGATCTCGTGCATGAAATGCAGCGTCGGGATCGTGGCCTCGCCGACGCCCACGGTGCCAATCTCCTCCGACTCGACGAGGCGGAAGTCGAACTGCTTGCCCAGGCACTTGGACAGGCCGGCGGCCACCATCCAGCCGGCAGTGCCGCCGCCGGCGATGACGATGCGGCGGATGGGGCGGGGGGAATTGCTCATGGCGGGAGAGCCCTATCGGTTGAGGCGGTTGCGCAGGGCCGCCCGCAGCTGGCGAGCGCTGTCGTCGCTCAGCGGCGCAAGGATGCCGCGCGCCGCCTCGGGGATGTGGGCGGCGGTCTGCGCGTCGGCGTCGAAGATGTAGTGGTCGAACAGCGCGCGCCAGGCGTCGCGCTGCGCCGGGGGCAGGTCGCGCAGCGACAGCAGCGCCATCATCAGCGTGTTCAGCGGCGTGTCCATGAAGGCGGGCGACTGCCGCCACCAGAAGTTGACGAGCGCACTGACCGGCTCCAGCGACTCCACACCATGCCACCACTGGCTGGGGATGAAGAGCGCGTCGCCGGGCAGCAGCTCGAAGGTCTGCGCGTGCGCCAGCGCCTGGGCGTAGCGTGGGAAGCGCTGCAGGTCAGGCTGCGTCACGTCCACCAGGCTGACCGGCTGGCCGGCCGGCGTCAGGTCCAGCGGTCCGATGTAGAGGTTGGCCACCTGATCCGGCGGAAACAGCGTGAAGCGCCGCCGGCCGGCGACGACGCAGGCGAGGTTGTCCGGCAAGTCGAAATGCGTGGCCACCTGCATGCGGTTGCCCAGCCACAGGCTGACAAGTGGATTCGCGCCGGCTAGCGCGGCGATGTCATTGTGCCGGCGCAGCCCCGGGAACGCGGTGTCGATCTCGGTGGAGCCCAGGTAGAGCGCGTCCGGCGTTCCGGCCAGCAGCTCGTCCAGCAGCGCACCGAAAGGCCGGGTCTCGCGCCGGTAGTTGAAACCGGTGAAGTCGTCGTTGTAGAAGAAGCGCCCGCGGATCTCCGGACCGCCGCGCCACAGGCTCAGCGGCGTGTCGGCGCCGAAGCCGCGCAGGTGGTCGCAGAACGCCACATCGGAACGCTGCGCGGCCTGCACCAGCGGCCAGTCGCGCACCAGGCCGCGCAGCAGCACGGGCTGGGTGGACCGCAGCACCTCTGCCGGCAAGGCCTCGATGCCGAGTTCCGCCGACTCCCGCACGGACATCACGCCTCGCGGGCGAGGTGGCGCTGGATCAGCGGCGCGAAGTTGGAGAGCGAGGCCAGCGCCATGTAGAGGGGCATCAGGTAGTCGGCCTGGTGCAGCAGCCCGATGGTGCTCGCCTCCAGCGCGGCCAGGCGGTCTTCGTTGATGGTGTGGTATCCCACCAGCTCGCCGCGCGTGCCGTCCGGCCGCTCTACGTTCAGCACAAAAGGCTCCAGCAGGTCGTGCGCCATCAGCGTCTGCACGAACTCCGTGGTGGCCTCCAGGCCCTCGTGCAGCAGGCGCAGTACCGAGTTCATGTTCTCGGTGAAGTCGGTCGTGCCACCCTGCGGCAGGAACACAGCTTCGCCCTCCGCACCGTGGCTGATGCGCTTGCTGGACATGTCCACCATCACGCGCAATTCGTCTTCGGCAACGCCGATGGAAAACGGCAGGCGCTGCACGGACAGTGGCACGTAGTCGGCGTCCCAGCCGCTCCCGCCGTCCGCCGTCAGGAACAGGTTCTGGCCGTCATGCAGACTGAACAGCGCCGTGGGCACGAAACCGCCCTTTCCATCGGACTGGAAGACGATGGGGTAATGTGCCTGGGCGCGGCGGAACTCGTTGACGGTGACGGGCGCCGACATGAACGCGTCGCCCCACCGCTCGCCGCGCTGGGTGATGACGCGCAAGTCCTTGTGCTGGATGTTGTTGAGCAGTTGCAGCATGGGCATGGAGGGAAAAGTCACGCGGCCGGCATGCCGTGCGCGCGCAGGTGTTGGATGAGATCGCGGTGGCGTGGCAGGGCACCCAGCAGCCGCCGCGTGAGGGTGGGCACGTCTTGGATGCCGGCTTGCGCGGCAGCCAGCCTGTCGGCCCGCGGCGGCCGCATGGCCGGCATGAACCGCATGCCGTGCAGCACGTACTGGTAGCTGGCGGCCGGGAAGACCTCCTCAGCACGGTAGAAGTCGTTGTGCGACGGCGGCCGGTGGGCCCACAACTGCAGCAGGTCGCGCAGCGATTCGGGCTGCGTCGACGCGCTGCGATGATCGCGCCAGTAGTCGGCGTCGTCGCGGCGGCTCAGCACGTAGTGCAGCTTCAGGAAATCGATGATGCGCGCCCAGCGGTAAGCGAAGGCGTCGTTGAAGCGGCGCGCGACGATGTCCATGTTGGCACGGGTCGCCGGCATGTCGTCGCGGATCAGGGCGGCCGCCAGCTCGACCAGCGCCAGCGCCGAAGCCTCCAGCGGTTCGATGAAGCCGGCGGCCAGCCCGACGGCCACGCAGTTGCGGTGCCAGAACTGCTCGCGGTAGCCCGGGCTGAAACGGATGCGGCGCGGCGTAGTGTCGACGTCCGGCGCACCGGTGTGCTGCAGGTGCGCCAGCAGCGCGCGTTCGGCGGCGGCATCGTCGGTGTGACTGCTCGAATACACCAGGCCCACGCCACGGCGCGTGGGCAAGCCGATGTCCCAGGTCCAGCCCTGCGCGTGCGCGGTGGCGATGGTTGCCGAGGCCAGCGGCCCCTGAGCGTCGGCATGCGGCACCTGCACGGCCAGCGCGCTGTCGTTGAACAACACGCTTTTTTCGGAGCGGAAGCCCACGCCGTAGTGCTGCCCCAGCAGCAGGCAGGCCAGGCCAGAACAGTCGATGAAGAGGTCGCCTTCGAGGTCACCATGCGCGCGCGTAGCGAGTGCGGCGATGTCGCCGTTGTCGTACGAACGGACCGCCGTGAAGTGGTCCACCACGTGCCGCACGCCGAGCACGCCGATGGCATGCCGGCGCAACAGATGCCCCAGTTTGACGGCATCGAAGTGATAGCCGTAGTTGAGCACCCCGGCAAAGTCCGGCGTGGTGGTCTGCTTGGGCGCCAGGTGCGCGTCACACACGTGAGGCTGCGGGCTGACGGCCTCGGCGAATGCCAGCTCGCTGCCGGCCTGCCGCCACGCCGCGGAGACATCGGCCTCGCCAGAGCCGTGCGGCAGCGTGAACGGGTGGTAGTAGCGATCCGCGGCGCCGCCGTGCAGCCAGCCCTCGAAGCGGGAACCCTGCTTGAACGAAGCATCGCACTCCCGGATCAGGTCCAGCTCGCTGAGGCCGATGCGGTGCAGCGTGGCGCGCATGGTAGGCCAGGTGCCCTCCCCCACGCCGATGGACGGCACGTCGGGCGATTCGATCAGCGTGATCTGCAACGCGTCGGGTGCACGACCGCCCAGTTCAGCCGCCAGCGTCGCGGCCGTCAGCCAGCCGGCAGAACCCCCGCCCAGCACCACGATTCGTCGAACGCCTGTCGTCACCTCGGATCTCATTCCGGAGAAGTATGGGCCGAGCGGGCAAGGGGCTGCCTGCTCGGCCAGGGAATTCTGCAAAGAATGTTGGCCGAGGCAAGCGTGGAAGCACTCGCCTCGGCCAACAGTGGTCACCCGGCGCTCGCCGGGTGGCCAGGTGCTTACATCAGAAGCGGTAGCGCGCGCCGATCAGGAAGCGACGGCCGGTCTGGATGGCCGAGACGAGCATCTCGTCGGTGCGGCCATGCTGGCGGATGTAGCCATCGTTCAGGTTCAGCAGGTCCAGCTGCAGGGTCAGGTTCTTGCCGACCTTGTAGCCAACGGACATGTCCACTTGGCCGTAGGGCTCGGTGTAGACCGGGTTGTTGCCGTTGCCATCGCCGACCGCTGCGAGGAACTCGCCGCGCCAGTTGTAGGCCGCTCGGATGGACCACGCGTCGTTCTCATAGAAACCGACCAGGTTGGCGGAGTCGCTGACGCCCAGCAGCGCGGCCTGTTCATCCGTGCGCAGGTTGTTGAACTTCAGGCCCGTCTTCACCTTGGTGAAATTGCCCGACACACCGAAGCCGCTGTTGCTGAACATGTGCTGGAAGTTCAGCTCCAAGCCCTTGATGGTGTCACCCGGCCCGTTCTTGAACGTGGTGATCTTGAACGGGATCGGGGTGGCACCCGGCACGGCGCCGGTGATGCTGCCGGTGACTTCGGCAATGTTCAGCGCGCTCGTCGCCGTCACGCCGGGCTGGCCGTTGTAGTTGTTGAAGATGTAGTTGCGGATGCACAGCGGCTGCGTGTTGCCGCCGCAAGCGGCGAGCGCCGCGTTGTAATAGGTGCCGCTGGCCGGATTCAGGATCCCCGCGATCGTCGTGTCGAAGCTCGACGTGGTGACGAAGTTGTTGACCTTCTTGTAGAAGACGCCCAGGGCCGCGTAGCTGGACTTGGCGTAGTACCACTCCGCCGAGAAGTCCAGGTTCTTGGACTTCAGGGGCTTCAGCGCCGGGTCGCCGGTGGAGCCCGTGCCGCCGCCGTTGGGGTTGGCCGGGTTGTTCAGGCTCTGGCCACCTTGCATCTGGTTCCAGCCCGGGCGGCCGATGTTCTCGCCGTAGCTGGCGCGCACCTTCAGGTTGTCGGCCAAGTCGGCATCCCAGTCGATGCTGGGCAGCCAGTACGTGTACTTGCCCGACTTGGTGCCGAAGATCGGCGTGCTCGAGCTCAGGTCGATTTCGTTCTGCGACTTCCAGTTCGTCGCGCCCACACGGCTCACCACTTGCGACGATGCGTCCACCTTGGTGGTTTCGTAGCGCACACCCACCGAGACGTTCATCGGGATGGCCGTGTCAAAGGCGTGATCCCACTGGGCATATGCCGAGCTGGACTTCTCCGTCGCACGCCAGTCGTCACCCTTGGTGTAGTCGGGTGCTGCGGCGAAGTAGGCCTCGGCCTGCGCCTGCGTCATGCCCGGCGTGTTGGCCATCTTGACCTTGATGGCCTCGGCGCGAAGGCTGTCGAAATCCGCCATGTAGAAGGACGAGAACAGGCGTGAGTCGTCGTGCCCAGGGATGCGGCCGAAGAAGCTGCTGAGGTTGTACGTGCCCGTCTTGACGCCGGCGAACTGGCCCAGCGACGGCGCGACGCCACTCCAGTCGTTGTTCTGGTTGTTGAAGCTGGCGGAACGGTTCTTGGTCTTCGTGAAACCCAGGCCGAGCAGCAGCTTGTTGTCGGCGTCGATGCGCCAGGTGCCGCGCGCCTGCCCCTGGTCGATGGTCTGATCGCTCAGGTTGTTGCGGAACTGCGTGCCCGTCACGTTTGTCTTGGTGCCGTCGAACACCTGGCCCGGCAGGCTCAGGATTGGGAAGTCGCGGTCGTAGTAAGCCGTCGCGTTGCCCTGGTTGAACATCGCCAGGTCCAGCGCGTTGTAGGTGCCGAACGGGCTGTCCGGAGAGGTCTTGGACTTGGAGTGGTGAGCGTCGAGGTCGATCTGCAGCGCATCGCTGACCTTCCACTCGGTGTTGAAGCCCGTGGAGTTCAGCTTGGACTTCTGGGCGTACTGGCCAGTGTTGATGGCCAAGTCATGCTTGCCGTCCTCCCAGATGGCCGTCTGTACAACGGGGGCGGCGACGGAACCCGTCGTGAACTTGGTGGGAGGATTGCTTCCCAGCGCGCCGGAGAACGAGTTGTTGAACCAGCTCGACATCTCGGCGTTCTTCGAGCTGAGCGTGTTGACCGCCATCGTGTGGTCGACCGTGAACTTCAGATCCTTGGTCGGGGCGAACTGCAGCGTCACCTGGCCGTTCAGGCGCTCGCGCTCCATGCCGGTCAGCGAGTAGCGCAGATCGCGCGAGGTGGCATACAGGCCCGTCGGCTGATTGACGATGTTGCCTGCGGGGCTGACCGACTTGACCGCCGGGTCGTTCGTCCCCCAGCCGTTCTGCGTGTAGGCCTTGTTGGAGCCGGAATCGCGCTTGGAATAGCTGCCGCTGATGGCGATGCCCAGCGTGCGGTTGCCGAAGGTGTCGCTGTAGATGCCGGAGATTTCCGGCGTTACTTTGTCGCCCTGCAGCGGTTCGGGCAGGCGGCCGACGGAGGCATCGTAGTTGGCCTTCACGCCGATGCTGGCGATGCGCTCACGCACATCCAGAGGACGGGCCGTCTTGACGTTGATGGTCGCGCCGATGCCGCCGGTGGGCGACTCGGCACGCGCCGTCTTGTAGACCTCCAGCGCGGAGATGGAATCGGACGACAGGTTGGCGAAATCGAACGCGCGCGAACCGTTGGCGCCAGCGCCTTCCCAGCCGATGACGGCGGTGGGCATCTGACGGCCGTTGAGCAGCACCATGTTGAAGTCGGGGCCGACGCCGCGAACCGTGACCTTGGAGCCCTCGCCACTGGCGGAACGGTCAATGGACACACCGGCGATGCGCTGCATCGACTCGGCGAGGTTGGTGTCGGGGAACTTGCCGATGTCTTCGGCCACGATGCCATCCACCAGCCCACGCGACTCGCGCTTCAAGGTGACAGCGCTGTCAAGCGACTTACGAATGCCCGTGATGACGACGGTTTCCAGTGCGTTGGCAGCAGGCGCGGCGGGGGCTTGCTGGGCCTGCACAGCGGCAGCACCAGCCAGCAACGCGACCGACGAAGCCCAGGCCACCGGCTTGAGCCGCACGCGCTGGGCCTGGGGCCGCATCTTGGAATTCTGAGGGTGTTTCATATGTCTCCTTGCTTTGCTTTAATGGCCCGTTCGGACCGACTTCACGACGACTTCTGTAGCCCGCGGATGCCAGCGCTTGTTAGCGTTACCAATTTTCCGACGCACAAGTGCCTTGGTTCAAGCGCTCGCCGTACTTTATTGATTCACCCAACGCGGCATTGCTGGGGTTTGTACGAGTCGAGGCAGCGCTGTCCACATTCAGCAACAGCCGCCATGCACATCACGCCACAACTCACTCAATCCCACTGCCGATCAAGTCGAACTAACAAGTTGAGACGAGGCCTGTTAGCGATCCCAGGCAGCCATGCCACGAATCGCCTCAAGCGCCGACAACCGAAATAGACAACGTTGTCTACGATATCCGATCCCGCTGCGGCATTCAATTGCGCAGGCAGTCTGGTTTACCCGGCATGGCGTATGCAAGCGACAACCCGACGGCGCAGATTCGGCCCCGCTTGCTGCCAGCGGCCCTCGCTTCGCTGCGTCGCGGACGCCTATTGGCACAGACCTTTCCACTATCCGCCATCCCCAACCTCCTGCTGCGTCGCCACCTGGTCGTGCGCCGATCCGTGCAATCTGCCGTCGGCCGGCGCGTAGATGTCCACCCCGCCATTGCGCAATGCCGCCTTCGTCCGGCTCGAAGCGGCTGCGCTGATCGGTTCGCCACGCCCTGGCAAGGGCCGGCACGCACCGCCGATGCGCACCGCGCAAGGGGCGGAAATCGGCTGGCAGCCACACAACGACGGAGGGTCGCAAGATCGAGAAACTGCTAGAGTCAGACGCAGGTAATTCCGTTACCTCTCCTATAGAAATTCCTTGCCCGGACGACACGCCATGAGCCCACGAGCCGCCCCTGCCCGCCCCGAGATCGACAAGAAGGCCGACAAGAACGAGCCGTTGGTGGCCGACATCCGGCTGCTCGGTCGCATCCTCGGCGACGTCATCCGCGAGCAGGAGGGCCGCGAGGCCTACGAGCTGGTGGAGCGCATCCGCCAGCTGTCGGTGGCCTACCGCCACAAGCACGACAAGGAGGCGGGGAAGCGTTTCGACAAGCTACTGAAGAGCCTATCCGGCGACCAGGCCGTCAGCGTCATCCGCGCGTTCAGCTATTTCTCGCACCTCGCCAACATCGCCGAGGACCGCCACCACATCCGGCGGCGGGACGTGCACGAGCGCGCCGGCAGCCTGCAGCCAGGCTCGCTGGCCTACTGCCTGGAGCACCTGCACGAGGCCGGTATCCGCCCGACCGAGATTGCCGAGGTGCTGCGGCGCGGCTTCATCGCACCCGTGCTGACGGCGCACCCCACCGAGGTGCAGCGCAAGAGCATCCTGGACGCCGAGCGCGCCGTCGCCGGACTGCTGGAAGCGCGCGACCGCGCGTCCACCGAGCGCGAGCGCCGCGAGGCAGAGGGCCTGCTGCGCGCTCGCATCACGCAGCTTTGGCAGACGCGCATGCTGCGCTACTCCAAGCTGACCGTGGCTGACGAGATCGAGAACGCGCTCTCCTACTACCACTCGACCTTCCTGCGCCAGATCCCCAAGCTCTACGCCGAGCTGGAGGAACACCTGCCGGGCGAGACCCTGCCCAGTTTCCTGCGCATGGGCCACTGGATCGGCGGTGACCGCGACGGCAACCCCAACGTGGGCGCTGCCACGCTGAAGCGCGCCATGCAGCGCCAGAGCGAGGTCGCGCTGCGCCACTACCTGACCGAGCTGCACGAGCTGGGCGCCGAACTGTCCATCTCGCTGCGCCTGACTGGCGTGTCCCACGAGATGCAGGCGCTGGCTGAGCGCAGCCCGGACCAGAACGCGCACCGGTTGGACGAGCCCTACCGCCGCGCCCTGACCGGCATGTACGCGCGCCTGGCCGCCACGCTGCACGAGCTGACGGGCACCGAGGCGCTGCGCCACGCGGTCGCACCGCAAAATCCCTACCGCGCACCCGACGAACTGCTGGCCGACCTGCGCACCATCGAGGCCTCCCTGAAGAGCCATCATGCCGAAGCGTTGATCGCGCCGCGGCTGAGCCCGCTGATCCGTGCGGTGCAGGTGTTCGGCTTTCACCTCGCCACACTGGACCTGCGCCAGAGCAGCGACCAGCACGAACTGGTACTGGCCGAGCTGCTGGCCGCCGCCCGCATCGAGGAGCACTACGAGACGCTGGACGAAGCCACCAAGCGCGCACTTCTGCTGCGACTGCTGAACGATGCGCGCCCGCTGCGCGTCATCGGCGCCACTTACACCGACAAGACCCAGTTCGAGCTGGCCACGTTCGAGGCCGCACGTGAGGCCCTGTCCCGCTTCGGCCGCGAGGCACTGCGCCACTACATCATCAGCCACACCGAGTCGGTCAGCGACCTGCTGGAGGTGGCGCTGCTGCTTAAGGAAACCGGCCTGCTGCGCGGCACGCTGGACGGCTACGCCACCAGCGACCTCATCATCGTGCCGCTGTTCGAGACCATCGGCGACCTGCGCATCGCCCCCGAGATCATGCGCGAGTTCTACGCCCTGCCCGGCATTCGCGGCCTGGTGGACCGCTCGGGCAGCGAGCAAGACATCATGCTGGGCTACTCGGACAGCAACAAGGACGGCGGCATGTTCACGTCGTCGTGGGAGCTGTACCGCGCCGAGATCGCGCTGGTCGAGCTGTTCGACGAGCTGAAGAAGGTCGGCCCCATCACCCTGCGACTGTTCCACGGCCGCGGCGGCACGGTGGGCCGTGGCGGCGGCCCCAGCTACCAGGCCATCCTGGCCCAGCCTCCGGGCACGGTGAACGGCCAGATCCGCCTGACCGAGCAGGGCGAGGTCATCGCGTCCAAGTACGCACACCCCGAGATCGGCCGGCGCAACCTGGAGACGCTGGTGGCCGCCACGCTGGAAGCCACGCTGCTTCACCCGACGCAGAGCGCCCCCAAGGGCTTCCTGCAGGCCGCGCAGGCGCTGTCCGACGCCAGCTTTGCGGCCTACCGCAAGCTGGTCTACGGCACCACGGGCTTTGCCGACTACTTCTTCGCCAGCACCCCGATCCGCGAGATCGCCGAGCTGAACATCGGCTCGCGCCCCGCCTCGCGCAAGGCCACTCGCGCTATCGAAGACCTGCGCGCCATCCCTTGGGGCTTCTCCTGGGGCCAAGCCCGCGTGGCGCTGCCCGGCTGGTGCGGCTTCGGCTCAGGCGTCGAGGCCTTCCTTGGCGACGAGCCGGCCCAGCGCGCCAAGAATCTCGCGCTGCTCAAGCGCATGCTGAAGGGCTGGCCGTTCTTCCGCGCGCTGCTGTCCAACCTGGACATGGTCCTGGCCAAGACCGACTTGGCGCTGGCCGAGCGCTACGTCGAGCTGGTCGAGGACAAGAAGCTGGGCAAGCGCATCTTTGGCGCCATCAGGGACGAGTTTGACCGCACGCAGGCCATGCTGACGCTGATCACCGGCGACGCCAAGCGGCTGGCGGCCAACCCGTCGCTGGCTCGCTCCATCGAGCACCGCTTCCCCTACATCGACCCGCTGAACCACCTGCAGGTCGAGCTGATGCGCCGCTACCGCCGCACCCAGGCCGACGACCCGGCGATGGAGCGCGTGCAGCGCGGCATCCATCTTTCCATCAACGGCATCGCGGCCGGCCTGCGCAACACGGGCTGACCAAGAAAAACCGGCTGGCGCGTGACGCGGCAGCCGGTGGGGCTTGGGTGGCGGGCGCCTGAGGCGCGGCGCTCAAGCCTCCTCTTGGAACGCCTCCTCGCGCTTCTTCTTGATGGACGGCAGCATCACCACCACCACCATCAGCACCGCCGCGACCAACAGCCCGGCCGACAGCGGCCGCGTCAGGAACGTGCTCCAGTCGCCCCGCGCCAGCAGCAGTGCCCGGCGCAGATTCTCTTCCATCATCGGCCCGAGGATGAAGCCCAGCAGCAGCGGTGCCGGCTCGCAGCTGAGCTTGTAGAACACGTAGCCCAGCAGCGCGAAGCCCGCAGTCAGGTAGACGTCGAAGTTGTTGTTATTCAGCGAGTAGGTGCCGATGCAGCAGAACACGACGATGGCCGGGAACAGGAAGCGGTAGGGCACCGTCAGCAGCTTGATCCAGATGCCGATCAGCGGCAGGTTCAGCACGATCAGCATCAAGTTGCCAAGCCACATCGACGCGATCAGGCCCCAGAACAATTCGGGGTTGCTCGTCATGACCTGCGGGCCGGGCTGGATGCCCTTGATGGTCATTGCGCCCACCATCAGCGCCATCACGGCATTGGGCGGAATGCCCAGCGTCAGCATCGGGATGAAGCTGGTCTGCGCACCAGCATTGTTGGCACTCTCCGGCCCTGCCACACCCTGGATGGCTCCCTTGCCGAACGGCACGCGCGGGTTGCGCGCCACTTTCTTCTCCAGCGTGTATGACGCGAACGCCGCCAGCAGCGCGCCGCCGCCCGGCAGCACGCCCAGCGCCGAACCCAGGGCAGTGCCGCGCAGCACAGCAGGCCAGGCGTCCTGGAAGTCCTCGCGCGTGGGCCACAGGCCCTTGACGTCCTTGGTGAACACCTCGCGGTTCTCAGCCGGCTGCCCGAGGTTGGCGATGATCTCGCCGAAGCCGAACACGCCCATCGCGATGATGACGAAGTTGATGCCGTCGGTCAGCTCGGGAATGTCGAACGAATAGCGCGGCGTGCCGCTGATGACGTCGGTGTTGATCTGGCCCAGCAGCAAGCCGAAGACGATCATCGCGATGGCCTTCAGCAGCGAGCCGGACGCCAGCACCACGGCCCCCACCAGGCCCAGCACCATCAGCGAGAAGTACTCCGCCGCGCCGAACTTGAACGCAATTTCGATGAGAGGCGGCGCGAAGGCCGCGATGATGATCGTGCCCACGCAGCCGGCAAAGAAACTGCCCAGGCCCGCGGCAGCCAGTGCCGCGCCGGCACGGCCGCGGCGAGCCATCTGGTAGCCGTCGATGGCCGTGACCACCGAGCTGGATTCGCCCGGCACGTTGATCAGGATGGCCGTCGTGGAGCCGCCGTACTGCGCGCCGTAGTAGATGCCGGCCAGCATGATGAGCGCCGGCGTGGCGTCCAGCGCGTAGATGGACGGCAGCAGCATCGCGATGGTGGCCACCGGGCCCAGACCCGGCAGCACGCCGATCAGCGTGCCCAGCACCGCTCCGAAGAACGCGTAGAAGAGGTTCTGCAGGCTCAGCGCGGTCTGAAAGCCCAGGCCAAGATTGTTCAGCAATTCCATGACGGCCTCAGGCGTTGAAGTAGATGGGCCAGAGCTGGATCGGCAGCTTCAGCCCCACGATGAACAAGGCCCAGCAGCCAAGGGTCAACACCACGCAGGCGATCAGCACGTCACGCCAGCGGAATTCGCTGCCGGCCAGCGACGCCACCGTGATGGTCAGCGGCAACGTGCAAATCAGCCCCAAACGCGGTAGCGCCACAGCGAACAGTGCGATGGCCGCCAGGATGACCAGCAACGGCCGCCAAGCGATGGCGCCGACCGGGTCGCCGCCCTCGGACTCCAGCGTCAAAGCCTTGAACAGCACCAGCGCGCCCAGCAGCGCCAGCAGCACACCCAGGCCGAACGGGAAGTAACCGGGCCCGGGCTGGGCGGAGGTGCCAAACGAATACTCGGTCGCGCCCCAGGCGAAACCCAGGCCCACGGTCAGGAACATCAGTCCCGACCAGAAATCCCGCTGACTCTTGATCTTCATTGCGTCTCTTCTCCAGTGCGCCGCGGGAGGGCGCACAAACTGCGTCGAGGGATTCTGTCAGTGGGCGGCACCCGCCCACCCGTGGGAAACCACGGATCACCCTTCCCAGTGCGGCGTGCTGCGCAGCACCTCTTCCACCGTCGTCACGCCCTCCGCCACCTTCATGGCCCCCGCCAGGCGCAGCGGCCGCAGGCCCTCCTGCATCGCCTGGCGGCGCAGCCCGGCCAGATCGGCCAGAGACGTCTTGACACCCTCGGTCACGGTCAGCAACTCATACAGGCCAGCGCGGCCCCGGAAGCCGGTGTTGCGGCACTCCAGGCATCCCACCGGCTTGAACGGCTTCACACCGCCGCCCAGGCGCCAGTGCTTGACCAGCTCGTTGAGGCTCTCGCGCGTGACGGTCGGGTCGGGCTGCTTGCAGTGCGGGCACAACGTGCGCACCAGCCGCTGCGCCAGCACGCCGATGACGGTGGCGCTGATGAGGTAGCTGGGCACGCCCAGGTCCTGAAGCCGCGTTATGGCCGACACCGAGTCGTTGGTGTGCAGCGTACTGAAGACGAGGTGACCCGTCAGCGCCGCCTGGATGGCCATCTCAGCCGTCTCCAGGTCGCGGATTTCGCCGACCATGATGATGTCCGGGTCCTGCCGCATCAGTGCGCGCAAGCCCTCGGCGAAGCCGAAGTCCAGCTGGTTCTGCACCTGCGTCTGGTTGAAGGCCGGCTCGATCATCTCGATCGGGTCCTCGATGGTCGTCACGTTGACCTCATCCGTCGCCAGCCGTTTCAGCGTGGAGTACAACGTCGTGGTCTTGCCGCTGCCGGTCGGGCCGGTGACGAGAATGATGCCGTGCGGCTGCTTGACCAGCCCCTCCCAGCGGTCCGAGTCGTGCTGGCCGAAGCCCAGCGAGGCCAGGTCCTTGACCGCCGTCTCGGGGTCGAAGATGCGCATGACCATCTTCTCGCCGAAGGCAGTGGGCAGCGTCGAGAGCCGCATTTCGACTTCGTCACCGGCCGGGTTGCGCGTTTTGATGCGACCGTCCAGCGGGCGGCGCTTCTCCACCACGTCCATACGGCCCAGCAGCTTGATGCGCGAGGTCATCGCGCTCATCACCGTGGGCGGCAGCTGATAAACCGTGTGCAGCACGCCGTCGATGCGGAAGCGGATAACGCCCATCTCGCGGCGCGGCTCCAGGTGGATGTCGCTGGCACGCTGGTCGAACGCGTATTGCCACAGCCAGTCCACCACCTGCACCACGCCCTGGTCGTTGGCGTCCAGCTGCTTGTTGGACTTGCCCAGCTCCACCAGCTGCTCGAAGCTGGTCACCTGGCTCTGCTCGCCGGCCTTGGTGGCGGCCCGCACCGAGCGGGCCAGCGTGAAGAACTCGGTCGTGTAGCGCGCGATGTCCAGCGGGCTGGCGACCACCAGCTTGACCGGCTTGCGCACATGCGACTCGATCTGCGCGACCCAGCCTGTGTCGAAGGGTTCGGACGTCGCGATGGTCACGTCGTTTACCCCGAACTGCACCGGCAGGCAGCGCTTGGCCTCGGCATAGCCGATGGACATCACGTCGCCCACGCGGCCCACGTCGACCTTCAGCGGGTCGATGCGCAGGTAGGGCAGCCCGGCGCGCACGGCCAGCCATTCCGACAGCGCATCCACGTCCAGCGGCTTGCCCGTGGCCAGCTGCACCAGGCTCGCATGCCCCAAGCGCACCAGCGGATGCAGCGCACTGTCGCCGGCCGCGAAGCGCTGTTCGGTACGGATGGACTGCGCCTCATCGATGAGGCCGTCGCGCAGCAGCCATTTCAGCAGCGTGCGCCATTCCAGACGGCCCTCGGGCTTGGACGTGGCGGTGGCGGACGCGGGGATGCCGGACTTGGGTTTGGAGCTCATCGAGGATGTCGTCAAAGCGCCTGCAGGATGCTGGTGGGCAAGGGCTTCACGAGCCGCAGCCACTGACGGGCCGGCAACTTGAAGCGCGATTCGATGGTAGCTGCGCGCTGCTCCAGCACCTCGCGGTGCGGCACCTGCACGCCGCGTGCCGCCACCACCACCGTGTTGCCCTCCTTAGTGGGCGTGAGGCTCCAGACCTGGTCCGAGCCGAAGGCGCGGGCGATGCGCAGCGCGCTGCGCGCGAAGCTGGCGCTGCGGCCGAACAGGTTGACCGTCATCAGGCCGCCGTGCGCCAGCACGCCGCGGCAGGCGGCGTAGAAGGCATCGTCGTCCAGCACCGGCCCGGCGGCCTCGTGGTCGTACAGATCCACGTTCAACACATCCACCGTCTGCAGGTTGGCGTCGTCGTTGACCCAAACCTCCGCGTCCTGGTTGAGCACCGTCAGCCGCGCATCGTCGGCGGGCAGCCGGAACCATTGCCGGCACGCGGCGATCACCTGGGGGTTCAGTTCGACAGCCGTGGTGCGCATCTTCAACGCGCCGTGGGTGAAGCGCGTCAAGGCCGCAGCGCCCAGGCCCAGCTGCACCCCGTGGCCCTGCCCCAGCGCCGCCTCGTCGCACCACAACATCCAAGCGCACATGCGCTGGACGTACTCCAGCTCCAGCTGGTCCGGCTTGCGGATGCGCATGGCGCCCTGCACCCAGATCGAGTCCAGGTGCAGGAAGCGCACGCCGTCGTACTCGCTCAAGGTCGCAGGCGCCCAGGCCTTGGGTTTGGATTTCATGCGGCCATCATCCCAGGTCGTCACAGGTGCGGCGCCAGCGCCTCGCGCCAGGCCGCGATCTTGTCGACCAGGCTGCGGCCCGCGTGCGCGGGGCTGGTGGACGGCAGCCGCAGCACCGGCAGGCTGGGGTCGCCCACCAGGGCCACCGTCTCCTTGTGCGCCAGCGCGCCGTTGCAGGCGATGACACGCAATGCCGGCAGGCGACGCAGCAGGGCCAGCAGGTCGCTGGGCTGGGCGTCCACGATGGCTGTGTCCAGGCTGCCGTCGCGCTGGCAGGAGGCCACCGCGTCCCACACGCCCACGTGATGCGCCAGCAGCACCTGCAGCCGCTGCGCATAGGCCCGGGCCGGCAGGTCGGGCTCGCCCAGCAAGGCGGCCATCACCGGCCAGAAGGCATTGCGCGGATGGGCGTAGTACTGCGCCGCCTCCAGTGAGGCCACGCCCGGAAAGCTGCCCAGGACCAGCACCCGCACCTGGGTGTCGAACACCGGCGCCAGGCCGGTCAGCCGGATGTCGTCAGCAGCACTCGCCGGCGGGGTGGTCAGGGCAGCGCCAGGCTGCGAGGATTGGCGGGCTTTCAACGGAGGTCCATCAATGACATCGGCTGCGCAGTGTCTCAGCACCGGACGCCCGGCCTGCAATGGCTGACCTGGTCTCCCGCGTTGCGGCGCTGTGGCGCTATCCCGTCAAGTCCTGCGCCGGTGAGGCCGTGGATGCGCTGCAGCTGGACGCCGGCGGCTGGCCGGCGGGCGACCGCAGCTGGGCCATCGCCGATGCCGGCGGCGACATCACCTGGATGGGCGCCCACCCGCGGCTGGCGCTGGTGCAGGCGCGCCTGGACGGCCAGAACCTGATGCTGCAGGCCGGCCAACGCCGGCTGACCCTGGCGGCCGACGCCGGCAGCCCGGCGCCGCTGAAGGCATGGAATGCCGCGCTGCAGGACTTCGATCATTTCGACGGTTGGGACGCCGGCGACGACGCGGCGGCGCTGCTGCGCTCCACCACCGGCGAGCCCCTGCGCCTGGTGCGCCTCGCCACCGCGACGCAGCGCCGCGTCGGCGCCAACCCGCTGCACCTGGTGGGCGACGGCTCGCTGCGGGCGTGGCGCGACGCGCTGCCGCAGCCGCTCGACGACCTGGCCCTGCGCGTGCGGCCCAACCTGCTGCTGCAAGCCGTGGACAGCAGCGAACTGCCAGCCTTCATCGAGGACATCCTGGTCGAGATGCGCGTGGGGCCAATGGTGCTGAAGCGAACCGCCCCCTGCGTGCGCTGCCTCATGACCACCGTGGACCCGCGCAGCGCCGAACCGCAGCCCGAGGCGCTGCAGGCCCTGACCCGGCTCAGCAGCGAGCGCGCGCCTGGCGCGCCAGTTCAGTTCGGCGTCTATCTCGCCGGCGGCCAGCCCGGTCGCGTGCAGGTGGGCGACCTCGTCGACCTGTCGCTCGACTTCGACAGCTGCTGAAGCCGGCCACGCCGATCAACCCGCGCCCCCAGCCTTTCGCCCCATGAAACCTCTCGTTTTACTGAAGCTGCTGCTCGCGGCATTCACGGCCCAAGCCGCCGACAACCCACCACCCGCGACGCCCGACGCGCCGGCAGCGATCCGCTTGCCCAAGGGCCGCTGCCCAACCATGCCGGTGCCCAAGGTGCCACTGACGCTGCGCGACGGTGAACACGTGCTCACCGCCCGCTTCCTGCTGAAGGCCGATGGCCGCATCGAGAACATCCGCGTTGAAGGTCGCTCGCCCCCGTCCTGGGCCAGAGCCGTGACTGACGCCATCGCTGGCTACCGGTGCCTGCCCGCCGAAGCGGATCAAGAGATCGAATCGGAGTTCAGGATCAAGAGCAGCTGAGCGCCGCCAGCCGCGGCAGCGCCGCGCGCGCGTTGGCGCTGGTGATGGCGGCGGTCTGCGCCAGCGTCCAGCCGCGCAGCCCAGCCAGGCTCTGCGCGATGCGCGGCAGCTCGGCCGATTCGTTGCGCGCCTGGCCCGGGTCGGCTGCGCGTGCTTCGGCGGTCTTGTAGAGCCAGTGCGGCGGGATGTCCGGCGCGTCGGTCTCCATCACCAACGCCGTCTCCGGAGAGGTGGCGGCGATACGCCGGATCTGCAGCGAGCGATCGAACGTCAGCGTGCCGCCAAAACCCAGCTTGAAGCCCAGGGCGATGAAGGCCTGCGCCTGCTGCGCGCTGCCGTTGAACGCGTGAGCGATGCCGCCGTGCGTGAAGCCGACGCGGCGCAGCCCGGCCAGCAGCTTGTCGGCGCTGCGGCGCACGTGCAGCAGCACCGGCAGGCCGGCGCGTTGGGCGAGCTTGAGCTGCTCGACGTAGAAGCGTTGTTGCGTGTCGGAGTCGATGCCGTCGACGAAATAGTCCAGGCCGATCTCGCCGACGGCGACCAGGCGCTCATCGCCCGCGTGCCGCTGCAGCGCCTCGGCCACGCGGTCCAGCGCGTCGGGGGCCGCGTCCATCACGCACAGCGGATGGATGCCGAGCGCATAGGAGAAGCCGTGCTCGTGCGCCAGTTCGCGCACACGTTCGAGGTTGTGCGCGGCGACGGCCGGGATGACGATCTGCGTGACACCCGCGGCCTGGGCGCGCGCGACAACGGCGTCACGGTCGCCGTCGAACTCGGCCGCGTCGAGGTGGCAGTGGGTGTCGGTCCACACTGCCTAAGGGGCCTGCGAACGCCATGGCAGTGGGTCGCGAAGGCCAGGCGACAGGTGCCAATCAAGGCGCAACGCGCCGCCCGCACTCGCGTGCGGGCAAGCGGCGCAACGCCGAGTGGCGCCTGCCGCATGGCCTTCCCTGCGGGTTGTGACCAGAAGGCCCCCGCGCGGCGTTGCGAAGCCTCGCTTTGGGCATGACCAAGCTTCGTTTCGCGCCTTGCTCGCGGGCTTTCTGGTCACAACGCGACCCACTGCCATGGCGTTCGCAGGCCCCGCCTCAGCGGAACACCACCGTCCGATTGCCGTTCAGCAGCACGCGATGCTCCGCATGCCACTGGATGGCCCGCGCCAGCGCCACGCATTCCATGTCGCGGCCAATGCCCACCAGCTGCTCGGGCGGCATGCTGTGGTCGATGCGGGCGACCTCCTGCTCGATGATCGGGCCCTCGTCCAGGTCGCTGGTCACGTAGTGCGCGGTCGCGCCGATCAGTTTCACACCGCGCTCGTAGGCCTGATGGTAGGGCCGGGCGCCCTTGAAGCTCGGCAGAAAGCTGTGGTGGATGTTGATGGCCCGGCCACTCAAGTCGCGGCACAGCTCGGGCGACAGGATCTGCATGTAGCGCGCCAGCACGACCAAGTCGATCCGGTTCTCGGCGACGACTTCGCGGATCTTGTCTTCCTGCGCGGCCTTCTGCGCGTCGGTGGCGCCCAGCAGCGGGAAGTGGTGAAACGGGATGTTGTGTGACGCCGCGAGTTGATAGAAGTCGCGGTGGTTGGACACGATGGCCGGGATCTCGATGGGCAGGTGCCCGGTCTGCACGCGGAACAGCAGGTCGTTCAGGCAGTGGCCCAGCTTGGACACCAGCAGCAACACGCGCGTCTTGTGGGCTCGGGCCACCAGCTCCCAGTCCATGCTGAACTCCGCGGCCAGCGGCGCGAAGGAGGCCTGCAAGACGGCCTCTTCCGCCGGAGCCTCGAACTCGATGCGCATGAAGAAGCGCGCATGGTCGGCATCGCCGTGCTGGTGCGACGTGAGGATGTTGCCGCCCTGCTGCATCAGCACGCCGGTGACGGCGTGGACGATGCCGGCGCGGTCGGGGCAGGAGAGCTTGAGAACGAAGCGCGGATTCATGCGGAAGTCGGTTGAAACTGGCCGGCGACGAGCAGCAGCTGCCGGTCGCAGCGCGCCGCGAGGTCGCGGTCATGGGTGACGAGAACGAAAGCCGTGCCCTGCTCGCGGGCACGTTCCAGCATGAGCGCGAAGACGGCGTTGGCCGTGTCGCGGTCGAGGTTGCCGGTGGGCTCGTCGGCCAGCACGCAGGCCGGGCGGGTGACGAGCGCACGTGCGATGGCCACGCGCTGGCGCTCGCCGCCGGACAGCTCGCCAGGCCGGTGCTGCACACGGTCCTTCAAACCCACCCGCGCCAGCATGGCGGCGGCGGTGTCGCGCGCCTGCTCGTGCGTCTGGCGACGGATGCGCAGTGGCATCGCGACGTTGTCCAGCGCGCTGAACTCGGGCAGCAGGTGGTGGAACTGGTAGACGAAGCCCAGGTGCTGGTTGCGCCAGCGGCCCCGCCCGGCTTCGTCCATGCCGGAGAAGGGCTGGCCCATCAGCGTCACGCCCCCCTGTGTGGGTGCATCCAGCCCGCCCATCAGGTGCAGCAGCGTGGACTTGCCGGAGCCGGAGGCGCCCACGATGGCCAGCGTCTCGCCGCGCTTCACGGTCAGGTCCACACCGCGCAGCACCGTCACGTCCAGCCCGCCCTCGGCGAAGCGGCGCGTGACACCGCTGGCTTGCAGAACGACATCACTCATAGCGCAGCGCCTCCGCCGGTTGCACGCGGCTGGCGCGCCAGCTGGGGTACAGCGTGAAGACCAGCGACAGCGCCAGCGACACGGCCACGATGGGCAGGATGTCGCCCATCTGCGGGTCGCTGGGCATCTGGCTGATCAGGTAGATGCTGCCGGGCAGGAAGCTGGTGTTCAGCACACGTTCGATGAAGGGCACGATGACGTCGATGTTGAAGGCGATCAGCAGGCCGCTGGCCACGCCGGCCAGCGTGCCGATGACGCCCGAGACCGCGCCCTGCACGATAAAGATGCCCATGATGGAGCGCGGGCTGGCGCCCAGCGTGCGCAGGATGGCGATGTCGCTTTGCTTGTCGGTCACCGTCATGATCAGCGTGGACAGCAGGTTGAACGCCGCGACCGCGACGATCAGCGTCAGCACGATGCCCATCATGCGTTTCTCGATCTGCACGGCGTCAAACCACACGGCGTTGGCACGCGTCCAGTCGCGCACGCGGATGTCCGGCCCCATCTGCTGGGCCAGCTGGCTGGCTACGACGCGCGCCTCGTGCACGTCGCGCAGCTTGAGCTGCACGCCGGTGGGGCCGCCGGTGCGGAAGAGCTTGGCGGCGTCGTCCACATGCACCAGCGCCAGCGCCGAGTCGTACTCGTAATGGCCCGAGCTGAACGTGCCCACCACCGTAAACGAACGCAGCCGCGGCACCACGCCAGCCGGCGTGACCTGGCCGCCCGGCGCGACGATGGTGATCTTGTCACCCTCACCCACGTTGAGCTGGCGTGCCAGCTCGGCGCCCAGCACGATGTGCCAGCTGCCCGGCTGCAGCTTCGCGAACGCACCGTTCTTCAACTGCGCGCCCAGGGCGGTGACCTGTGCCTCCTCGGCCGGCGAGATGCCGCGGATCAGCGTGCCGCGCATGTCCTCGCCGCGCGCGATCAGGCTCTGGCTGGCGATGAAGGGTGCCGCGGCGAGCACCTCGGGGTTCTGGCGCGCCTTGGCGGCCGTGGCCTGCCAATCCGGCAGCGCCTGGCCGGCGTAGTCCAGCAGCTCGACGTGGGCGATGACGTTCAGCATGCGGTCGCGCACTTCCTTCTGGAAGCCGTTCATCACCGACAGCACGACGATCAGCGCCATGACGCCCAGCGCGATGCCCACGATGGTCGCACCGGAGATGAAACTGATGAAGGTATTGCGCCGCCCACCGCGGCCGGCGCGGACGTAGCGCCATCCAACCTGGAGTTCAAAGGGCGCGGACATGGAGCGGAGAAGTTGCAGTCGGCATGGGGCCGGGATGGTAACTGGGCGCCTTGGCGAGAATGCCGCACTCCCTCTTCAGGAACCGCGATGAAGCGCTTCTCCGTGCCGCTGGCGGCCTGTCTGCTGACAGGCACGCTGGCCGCCGCCCAGCCCGACCTGGTCATCCTCGTGCGCCACGCCGAACGCGCCGCCGAGCCTGCGCGAGACCCCGGGCTGACGCCGGCAGGCGAGCAGCGCGCCGAGGCACTGGCGCAGGCACTTAGCGGGCTGCGTGTGAATGCCATTGTCACCACGCAGTTCCGGCGCACGCGCGACACCGCCGCGCCGCTGGCACGGGCGCTGGGCGTGCAGCCGCTGGTGGTCGACGCCAAGGCCGGCCATGTGCAGGCGGTGGCGGACGCCGTGCGCGCGCAGACCGGCGTGGTGCTCGTCGTGGGCCACAGCAACACGGTGACGGCGGTGCTGGCCGCGCTGGGCGGGCCGAAGCTGGCGGAGCTGTGCGAGACGAGCTTCCATCACGCCTTCGTGCTGCAGCCCGCCGAGCAGCCGCCCCGCTGGGCGCAGTTCAGCTACGGCGCGGCCAGTCCACCGCCGGCCGCAAGCTGTCTCTGACTCAATGCAGCATCTGCTCCACCTCGGCCGCCGGGTCCCCCGCGGCGGCCACCTTCGCGGCCAACATGTCCAGATCCAGGTGAAGGTGCTCGATCAGCTCGGGCACGGCAACCTTCAGCGCGTGCACCGGCTCGTCGTGGTGCTCGGCCGCATCGGCCAGCACCTCGGCCACGTGCAGCACGGCGGCGATCAGCGAGAACGGCCGGGTTTCAAGCGGCGAGTTGGCGTCCTTGAACGCTTCCACCAGCGGCGCCGGGAAATGCCAGTGCGCGGCGAGCGACGCCGTCACGTCGGCATGCGTGCAGCCAAAGCGGTGTTCTTCCAGCGAGAAGCGGCTGCCGGGTTCGGCGGCATGGGTCTCGACGTCGGCCACCAGCTCAGGCTCGTCGATGGCCATCAGCAGCTGACCGGTGCGCAGCATCAGGCCTGCCAGGTAGGCGGTGTCGGTGGTCGCGCCGTCGGCGCCCAACATGCGGGCCAGGATGCGCGCGTA
Source organism: Pelomonas dachongensis (assembly GCF_043555865.1). Lineage (NCBI taxonomy): Bacteria > Pseudomonadati > Pseudomonadota > Betaproteobacteria > Burkholderiales > Sphaerotilaceae > Roseateles > Pelomonas dachongensis. Next base: position 22,371 of record NZ_JBIGHY010000016.1, on the reverse strand, counting down.
GTTGGCGGTGGCGATGCTATGGCGCCAAAACAGCGTGCGATCCAACCCCTGTACCTTGGGGAAGGCGCCACTGAGGCAGGCGGCCATCGCCAGGTTGCGCAGCGTCTCCAGGCCCAGCGCGTGGGCCGCGTCGATGACGGTGGCGATCTGGTGCGAGGGGCTGTAGTGCGCCGAGTTCGCCAGACGCAGCACCTTCGCGGTCAGTGCGCCGTCCTTCTCGATGAGCGCAGCGATCTGCGCCAGGCCTACGTTGTCGTCGTCGAAGCTCTTCAGCAGCCGCGACGCCACTTCGGGCATGGTCGGCAGGGCATGTTGCTTGACAAAGAAACGTTCCGCGGCGGCTGTCATTCGAGATCCTCCAAGGCGATGGCGACCGGGCCAGTCTAGGACCAAGCCAGAAGCATCGCCACGAGCTTGACCGCAGCTAAACGATCAGCAATGCACGGAAATCATTGACATTGGTGAAGCTGGGTCCGGGCTGCAACAGGTCGCCCAGCGGCGCGAAGAAGCTGGCGCTGTCGTACGCGTCCAGCAGCGCCTGCGGATTGAGGCCCAGCGCGCGTGCGCGGGCCAGGCTGGTGGGCGTCAGCAGCGCGCCGGCGTGCGGGCCCACACCGTCGATGCCGTCGGTGTCGGCGGCCAGCGCCCAGACGCCCGGCTCGCCTTGCAAGGCCATTGCACAGCCCAGCAGGAACTCGGTCGCACGGCCACCCTGGCCCGGTCGCCTGGCAGCGTCGACCGTCACGGTAGTCTCGCCGCCGGACAGGATCACGCAAGGTTTTGCAAAGGGCTGGCCACGCCGCGCAACGGCCCGGGCCAGCGCTGCATGCAGGCCGCCCACGACGCGGGACTCGCCCTCGATCTCGTCGCTGAGGATGTGCGCCGCCAGGCCTTGCTCCCTCGCCAGTGCCGCCGCCGCCTCCAGGCTCATCTGCGGCGTGGCCAGCATGACCAGCTCGTGGCCGGCCAGCCGCGCGTCGCCGGGCTTGGGCGTCTCGAACACGCCTGACTCCAGGCCAGCGCGCGCAGCGGCGGGCAGGTCGATTCGATAGCGGCGGCCGATGGCCAGCGCGTCTGCGCACGTGGTCGGGTCGGCTACGGTGGGGCCGGACGCGATGATGGCGGGGTCGTCACCCGGCACGTCGCTGATCGCCAGCGTCAGCACGCGCGCCGGTCCGCACGCCGCTGCAAGGCGCCCGCCCTTGATGCCGGACAGGTGCTTGCGCAGGCAGTTCATCTCGCCGATGGACGCGCCGCTGTTCAGCAGCGCCCTGTTGACGGCCTGCTTGTCAGAAAGCAGAAGGCCTGGCGCTGGCAGGCTCAGCAGCGCGGAACCACCGCCGGAGATCAGGCAGATGACGAGGTCGTCAGCGGTGAGGCCGCGGGTCAGCGCCAGCAGCCGCTCGGTGGCGGCCAGGCCGGCGGCGTCGGGCACGGGGTGGGCGGCCTCGACGACCTCGATGCGACGCGGCTTGTCGCCCGACGGAACATGGCCGTAGCGCGTGATGACCAGGCCCGACAACGGCGCATTCGCCGGCCACGCGGCTTCCAGCGCCTGCACCATCGCGCCACCCGCTTTGCCGGCGCCCAGCACGAGCGTGCGTCCCTTGCGCGGATCGGGGGGCGGGGGCAGATGCTGCGCGAGCATGCGACCGGGCAGCGCCCGCGCGACGGCCGCGTCGTACAGCTGGCTCAGCAGCGCACGCGGGTCCGGTGTCATGGCTGTTGCGCCCACCTCGCCATCAGCGCGCGCTCGTCGTCGGTCATGCCGGTCACGTTGTTCAGCGGCATCAGGCGCTGCACGGCCACCTGCTGCACGATCTGCGCCTTGTGCGCGGCCAGCGCCTCGGCCGTATCCAGCCGCACGCCCTTCTGCGCTGCCTCGCCGCTGTGGCACATCAGGCAGCGCTGCGCGGCGATGGCCTGCACCTGCGCCAGCGTGACGGGTGCTGCTGCCGCCACAACAGGCTGGGGCTTCGGCGCCATCCAGACGATGAGGCCGCCCAGCAGCGCCAGCGCGAACGCCACCGCACCCCAGCTGTTGACACCCTTGTGCCGCTTCACGAAGAAGATGCGGATGGCCACGGCCGCGGCCATCAGCACGCACAGTACGACCCAGTTGTGCGAATGCTGGTGCAGCATGCCGTAGTGGTTGCTGAGCATCGCAACCAGCACCGGCAGGCCGAAGTAGGTGTTGTGCACGCTGCGCTGCTTGCCGCGCTGGCCATGGATGGGGTCGGGCCTCTCGCCGGCACGCAACTGCGCGATGACCTTCTTCTGGCCCGGGATGATCCAGTGCGCCACGTTGGCGGTCATCATGGTCGCCAGCATCGCGCCGACGATGAGAAAGGCGGCGCGGCCGGCGAACAGCTGGCAGGCCAGCCAGCTCGCCACCACGACGAATGCCACCACCACGGCCATCACCCGTCCGTCGTTGCCGATGGCGCCGTCCTTCGTGCGGCCCAGCGTCTGGCAGGCGATGTCATACACCGCCGAACCCACGACGAGGAAGCCCAGCGCCGCCACCACCGCTTGCCAAGGCGCGTCCCACGCGTGCACGCGCGCGTCGATGAGCATCTGGCTGGGGTTGAAGAGATACAGCACAACGAACAGCGCGAAGCCACTCATCCAGGTCCAGTAGCTCTCCCAGTAGAACCAGTGCAAGTCCTTCGGCAGGTTCGAAGGCGCCACCAGGTACTTCTGCGGGTTGTAAAACCCGCCGCCGTGCACGGCCCACAGCTCGCCGTCCACGCCCTTGGATTTGACGTCATCGGCGGTCGGCTTGACGAGGTGGTTGTCGAGCCAGACGAAGTAGAACGATGCGCCTATCCAGGCGATGACAGTGATGACGTGCAGCCAGCGCAGCAGCAGGTTGGCCCAGTCGAGCAGGTAGATTTCCATGAGCGGTGGTGATCTTGAACAGCTCCACCACGGCGGGTGCTGTGGAGCCCAAGCGTCGCGTCCGCGAACTGCTCACCAGTCCGACACCGCTGCGACCCGGCGGAAGTGTATGCAGGCCGGGCCTCTCTGCGCCGCCGGCGCAACCTCAGGCTTTCTTGAAGCCCACGTAGGCTACGCCGATCACACTGCCGCGCTCGTCGCGGATGGGGTGATAGCACGCGTCGAAAAGCGTGCCCAGCACGTCCACCTCGCCGCGGAACGGCTGCCCCCGGCTGACGGTCTCGAACGCCTTGGCCCGCGCCAGCGGCGTGCCCACACCGCGCGAGCCGTCGGGCGCGAGCACGTTGGTGCTGACCCGCACAAAGTCCTCGCCAGCCTTCACGAAGATCGTTGCGGTGGCGCCATGCTGGCGCTTGATTTCGTCCACCAGCGCGTAATGCTTGTTCAACTTCTGGCTGCCGAAATAGAGGCCGGGCACCTTTCGGTCGCCAACCGCCTCCGTTCCCTGCAGTCGCGGCACGCCGAGCTGGGCGAGGCCGGCCTGCAGCGCCGCGATGGTCACTTCCGGGTTGCCCGCCGCGTGCAGCCGGAAGAAAGCCACGGCGCCCACGAGCTGCTGCGCCTGCTCGCGCAGGCTGGCCGCAGCCGCGGCGCTCTGCTCCACCAGCGCGGCGTTCTGTTGAGTGGATTGGTCCATCTGCGTGACGGACTCGCTCACGTCGCTGACATGGCGGGCCTGCTCGGCGCTGGCACTGCTGATGCCGTTGACGATGCGGTCGACCGTCTGGATGGCGGCCACCACCTCCTGCATGGTCTGGCCCGCACCATTCACCTGCCGCGAGCCCTGCTGCACGCGCTCTCCGCTCTCGGTGATGAGCTGCTTGATCTCCCGCGCGGCCTGGGCGCTGCGCTGGGCAAGGGCCCGGACCTCACCAGCCACCACCGCGAAGCCGCGCCCCTGCTCGCCAGCGCGTGCGGCCTCCACCGCGGCATTGAGCGCCAGGATGTTGGTCTGGAAGGCAATGCTGTCGATGACGCCGATGATCTCGGCGATGCGGGCCGAACTGGTGCTGATGCCATGCATGGTGTTCACCACCTCGCCCACCACCTGGCCGCCGTGTGTCGCCACACCCGAGGCGTTGGCCGCCACGCCGGACGCCTCGCGCGCATGCTCGGCGCCCAGCAACACCTGCTGATGCAGCGTGGCCATGGCACCGGCCGTGCGCTGCAGCGCAGCGGCCTGCAGCTCGGTGCGCTGCGACAGGTCCATGTTGCCGGTGGCGATCTCGGCGCTGGCCATGGACACGGCCTCGGCGCCCTCGCGCACCTGGGCCACCGCGGCCATCAGCCGCTGCTGCAGGCGCGCCAGCCCCGCCGTCAAGCTGGCGTCGTCGCCTGCGGCCACCGCCCAGGTCTGGGTCAGGTCGCCCTCGGCCATGCGCTGCATCTGGCTCGACACGACGTGCAGGTCGCCCCCCAGCTCGCGCCGCTGGACGCGCGTCAACCACACCGTCAGGGCCGTGCCCGACACCAGGCTGCCGCCCAGCAAGGCCCACAGCAAGCCGCGCGAGCCCGCCCCACCGGAGCCCAGCGCCTGCAGCGCCACACCGCAGGCCAGCACCGCCAACAACGTCAGCCAGCCCAAGGCCAGTCCGAACCGGGTCGCCATGGGCACACCAGCCATCCCCCGCGCTTCTGGATGCATACGCTTCTCCCTGCCTGATGTTTCGCCGAGCGTTGTATCACTGCCCGGCGCTTCCCCCAGCGTCCCGGCGCGCCTCACAATTCGCACATGCCCGTTTCAACCGCCCGACGCCTGCTGCTCTGCCTGGCCGCCGCGCTCGCAGCCCCGCCGGCGCTGGGCGCGGAGGCCACCACGGTGCACCTGGCCACCAACGTCGAGCGCAGTTACTTTCCGCCCGCCGAAGCCCTGCTCACCAAGGCCTACGCCTCGCTGGGACTTAAGGTGGAGTTCCGGCCCTGGCCGCTGCCACGCACGCAGCTGGAACTGCGCGCCGGCCGGCTGGACGGCGTGGCCATGCGCGCGGAAGCCTTCTTCGAGCAATCGCCCTTCATGCGCCGGGTGGACGTGCCGCTGCTGGAGCTGCACGTCTACGCCTACGCCCGGCCGCCCTGCCCGCGCAGCCTTGCGCTGGCCGAGCTGGGGCAGCAGCGTGTGACCTACCAGCGCGGCATGGTGGCCGCCGAGGCCCTGGTTCCAGAGGCCGCGCGCCGGCCGGCCAACACGCCGAGCGATGCCTTCCTGAACGTGAGCACCGGCACCGCCGACGTGGCGCTGGTGCTCACCACGCCATGGATGTCCGAGGTGCCGGTGGATACCCGCGACGGCAGCCTGTGCCGAGTGAGCACGCCGCTGAGCCGCACCCAGCTGTTCCACGGCGTGCACGAGTCCCGCGATGCGTGGGTGCAGCCGCTTACGCAGGCCTTGCGCACGCTGAAGGAGCGGGGTGAGCTGCACAAGGCGTGGGCCGACTACGAGCGCGAGGTCGGCTTGCCCAGCAACCGGCTGCAGGCGCTGCCCGGGCGCAGTCTCACGATCACGCAGCCGGAAGCGCCAGGATCTGCGCTAGCACAGCCACTGCGATGACGGCGGGCTGCTTGCCCGCCACGCCCGCCACGCCGATGGGGCAGACCACCTGATCCAGCTCGGCCGCGGTGAAGCCGCGCGCCTCCAGGCGATGCCGGAAGCTGGCCCACTTGGTGCGGCTGCCGATCATGCCGATGAAGGCCAGGTCTTGCCGCTCGCGCTGGCGCTTCAGGCAGGCCGCTACGAGGTTGAAGTCCTCGGCGTGGCTGTAGCTCATGATGAGCACGGCCGAACCGGGCGCGAGGTCGGGCACCACATCGGCAATCGGGTCTGCCGCCTCCTGGCGCCAGCCGGGGGCGGGTGGCTCGGGGGGGAATTGATCTGCGCGGCTGTCCACCCAGTGCAGCGCCAGCGGCAACTCGCGCGCGATGCGGGCAATGGCCAGGCCCACATGGCCGGCACCGAACAGCGCGACTGGTCGCAGCGGGCCCGCGGGCAGCCTGACTTGAAGGTCCTCTCCCGCGGCGACTCGCTCGAAGCGCAGCCACACCACGCCGCCGCAGCACTGGCCCAGACCCGGACCCAGCGGGTAGCGCACCTCGGGCTCCAGCTTGCCACCGGCCAACGCCACACGGGCCCGGGCGATGGCATCGAACTCCAAATGGCCGCCGCCCACGGTGCCGGAGAGGCCATAGTCCGTCACCGTCATCCATGCGCCGACCTCGCGCGGCACGCTGCCGCTGGTGCGGGCGACTGTGACAAGCATGCATTCGGCATCAACCATGCTGCGCCCTCCGCCTCATGCGCAGGCGTTTGAAGCGCAGGAATACGCCCAGGCCAAGCAGGGCGAGCAAGCCAGCCAACAGGATTTGCCCGAGTGCCGCAGCGACCGCGCCACCGCCCCACAGGCCAAACATCGCCAATCCATCAACGAATGCGTAGAGCCCCCCGCCCCGGTCTTCACCCCGGCGTGAACGCTGGGTGTTGGGTTCAGCTGCCACGATAGGTCGAGTAGGACCACGGCGACGCCAGCAACGGCACGTGGTAGTGCGAACTCACGTCGGCAATGCCGAAATCCAGCGGCACCTCGTCCAGGAAGGGCGGCTCGGGCAGCGTCTCACCGCGGTCGCGGAAATAGGCCGCCACCTCAAACACCAACCGGTAGCGGCCTGCCAGGAAGTCCGTCCCTTCCAGCACCGGGCCGTCGGCGCGGCCGTCACCATTCAGGTGCAGGCTGCGCAGCCATTGGGGCCCTTGCGCATCGAAGCGGTACAGCCGCACGCCCATGCCGGCCGCAGGGCAGCCGTTGGCGGTGTCGAGCACGTGTGTTGTCAGTTTGCCCATCGGGATTCCGTTCAGCCTTGCCGCGTGCGGCTTGATGCAAAGTGTAGGGATGAGCATTGCACGCTACCCCCGCGACCTGATCGGCTACGGCGAGAACCCACCTCATGCGCAATGGCCGGGCCAGGCCCGCGTGGCCGTGCAGTTCGTGCTGAATTACGAGGAAGGTGGCGAGAACTCGGTGCTGCACGGCGATGCCGGCAGCGAGCAGTTCCTGTCGGAGATGGCCAACCCGCCCAGCTTCGCGGCGCGCCACCTCAGCATGGAGAGCATCTACGAATACGGCTCGCGCGCGGGCGTGTGGCGACTGCTGAAGGAGTTCGAGCAACGCGCGCTGCCGCTGACGGTGTTTGGTGTGGGCATGGCGTTGGAACGCCACCCGGACCTGACGCAGGCCTTCGTTGAACTGAACCACGAGATCGCCTCGCACGGCTGGCGCTGGATTCACTACCAGGGCATGGACGAGGACACCGAACGCGCCCACATGGCGCAGGCCATGGCGTCGCTGAAGCGCCTGACGCTGGGCCGCCCTGCAGACGGATTGCATGGCCTGGGCTGGTACACCGGCCGCGACAGCCCCAACACACGCCGGCTTGTCGCCGACTTCGGCGGCTTCGAGTATGACAGCGACTACTACGGCGACGACCTGCCCTTCTGGCTGCAAGTGCGCAAGACGAATGGCGAGCTAGTGCCGCATCTGGTCGTGCCGTACACGCTGGACTGCAACGACATGCGCTTCGCGCTGCCGCAGGGCTTCAGCCACGGCGAGCCGTTCTTCGAGTACCTGAAGGACACGTTCGACGTGCTGTACGCCGAGGGTGCCGACAGCCCCAAGATGATGAGCATCGGCATGCATTGCCGGCTGCTGGGCCGGCCGGGGCGCATGCGTGCGCTGCAGCGCTTCCTCGATCACATCGAGTCACATAGCCGCGTGTGGGTGTGCCGGCGCCTCGACATTGCGCGGCACTGGAAGGCCGCGCACCCCTTCGACGCCAAGACCGCTTTCGTGTGGGAATGATGACACTGGACCAACTCAACAACGCCAACGCCGCCGACTTCGTCGCGCTGCTGGACGGCACCTACGAACACTCGCCGTGGATTGCCGAGCGCGCTGCGGCAGCTCGACCGTTCAAGTCGCTGGCCGCGCTGAAGGTGGCGCTTGCGCACGTCTTGCGCGAGGCCACCTTGGGTGAACAGCTGGGCCTGATTCGCGCCCACCCCGAGCTGGCCGGCAAGGCCGCGGTGGCGGGCGAGCTGACGGCGGAATCGACGAACGAGCAGCAGAAGGCCGGGCTCACGGCCTGCACGCAGGAAGAATTTGCGAAGTTGCAGCAGCTGAACGCCCACTACAACGCGCGCTTCGGCTTCCCGTTCATCCTGGCGGTCCGCGGCCCGCGTGGCACCGGTTTCACACGGGAGGAAATCATCGCGACCTTCGAGCGCCGGCTGCGCGCCCACCCGGACCTGGAGCGCGCCGAATGCTTAAGGCAGATCCACCGCATCGCCGAGATCCGTCTGAACGACAAGTTCGGCGTGAAGCCGCGGCTGGGAGAACAGCTGTGGGACTGGGCGGCCGAACTCGCGCGCCACAGCGACACCGACGACTTCCTCACCTGCACTTACGCCACGCCTGCACACACCGCCGTCGCGGCACAGCTGATGGCGTGGATGCGCGATGAGTGCGGCTTCGACGAAGTCAGCCGCGACGCCGTTGGCAATGTCGTGGGTGTCTACCGCGGCACCAGCGAGCAGCGACTGCTGACCGGCAGCCACTACGACACCGTGCGCCGCGCCGGCCGCTTCGACGGGCGTCTGGGCATCTTCGTGCCCATGCTGGTCGTGCGCGAGCTGAGCCGCGCAGGCCAGCGCCTGCCGTTCGGCATCGAGGTGGTGGGCTTCTCGGAGGAGGAATGCCAGCGCTTCCCGGCCGACTTCCTGTCGGCCAGCTCACTCGTCGGCACGTTCGATCCAGCCTGGCTGGACAAGACCGATGCCGCTGGCACCACGCTGCGCGACGCGATGCAGGCCGCCGGCCTGCCGGGCACGGTGGCGGCAATAGCGGCCTGCCAGCGCGACCCGTCGCGCTACCTCGGCTTCGTCGAGGTTCACATCGAGCAAGGTCCGGTGCTGGACAGCCTGGACCTGCCGCTGGGCATCGTCACCAGCATCAACGGCAGCCGCCGTTACACCGGCGAGGTCATCGGACTGGCCAGCCATGCGGGCACAACGCCCATGGGCCAGCGGCGCGACGCCGCGGCGGCCGTGGCCGAGCTGATCCTGTTCGTCGAGCAGCGCGCCGCCGCCGTGCCCGAGGTGGTGGGCACTGTGGGCATGCTCGAGGTGCCGTCGGGCTCCACCAACGTCATCCCCGGCCGCTGCCGTTTCAGCCTGGACCTGCGCGCGACCACCGACACGGCGCGCGACCTGCTGGACCTGGATGTGCGCACCACGCTGCAGGAGATCTGCGCGCGACGCGGCCTGAGCTTCACGCTGGCGCCCACGCTGGCCGCCAACGCCGCGCCCAGCGATGCAGCGTGGCAATCGCGCTGGGAGGCCGCCGTCACCCAGCTGGGCCTGCCGATCCACCGCCTGCCCTCGGGCGCCGGGCACGACGCGATGAAGATGCACGAGCTGCTGCCCCAGGCCATGCTGTTCGTGCGCGGCGGCAATGGCGGCATCAGCCACAACCCGCTGGAGTCGGTGACGATGGACGACGCGGAGCTGGCGGTACGCGCATTTGAGAAGCTCTTAGCAATCATCTGATGGAATCGACACTGCTCTTCGTTGTCGAGGATGCATTCCAGCTATCGGGCATTGGCTGCACGCTGGTTCCTGGGCCATCGATGGATTTCGGTATCGATGTACGCCCCGGTGATGCGCTGAGATTGGAGCTACCGAATGGAAATCAAATGGACACGCAAGTCGCGGGCTTGGTATCCATCCGCCGCACAAACGCGCGCACCTTAGAACGGTGCCATTGACACTCCCCAAATCCGTACAGAAGGAACAAGTGCCTCCAGGCACTCGCGTCTTTCTCATCGCCAAGCAGATCACATGAGCACCACCGACACCTGGATCGCGAACAACTTCAACGACGAAGTCCGCTTCCTCCAGCAACTCGTCCGCATCCCCACCGACACCCCGCCCGGCAACAACGCGCCGCATGCGGACCGCACGGCGGAGCTGCTGAAGGAGCTCGGCTTCACGGTCGAGAAGCACCCGGCGCCGCTGTGGGCGGTACAGGCGGCAGGCATGCAGTCGGTGACCAACTTGGTCGTGCGGCACCGCTTCTCCACCTATGGCCCCACCGTCGCGCTGAATGCGCATGGCGACGTGGTGCCGCCCGGCGACGGCTGGACGCATGACCCCTACGGCGCCGAGATCGTGGACGGCAAGCTCTACGGCCGTGCCGCCGCGGTCAGCAAAAGCGACTTCGCGACCTACACCTTCGCGCTGCTGGCCTTGAAGAATTCCGGTCTGCCGCTGAAGGGCGCCGTCGAGCTGCACTTCACCTACGACGAGGAGTTCGGCGGCGAGCTGGGCCCGGGCTGGCTGCTGCGCGAGGCCATCACGCGGCCCAAGTTCCTGATCGCCGCGGGCTTCAGCTACCAGGTCGTCACCGCGCACAACGGCTGCCTGCAGCTGGAGGTCACGCTGAACGGCCTGGCCTCGCATGCGGCCTACCCGAGCACGGGCATCGACGCGCTACAGGCCGCCAACAAGATGCTGACCGCGCTCTACGCGCACAACGACGTGCTGAAGACGCGGCTGTCCGCCGTGCCGGGCATCACCCACCCCTACCTGAATGTGGGCCGCATCGAGGGCGGCAGCAACACCAACGTCGTGCCAGGCAAGGTGGTGATGAAGCTGGACCGCCGCATGATCCCGGAGGAGGACGCCACCCAGGTCGAGGCCGAGCTGCGCGCGTTGATCGACGCGGCCGTGGCGCAGAGCCCCGGCGTGACGCTGGACATCAAGCGCCTGTTGCTTGCTCACTCCATGCAGCCACTGCCCGGCGCGGAGCGCCTGATCTCGGCCTTGCAGAAGCATGCCGAGGACGTGTTCGGCGAGCCCATCCCGACGTCCGGCACGCCGCTGTACACCGATGTGCGGCTGTACACCGCGCACGGCGTACCGGCCGCCATCTACGGCGCCGGGCCGCGCACGGTATTGGAGAGCAATGCCAAGCGCGCCGACGAGCACCTGGTGCTGGACGACCTGAAGCGCGCCACGCAGGTCATCGCCCGCACGCTGGCGGACCTGCTCAAGCCCTGACCCGTGGCGCAGTGGCCGGATCGGCCGCTGCACCATCACGTCAGCCCGCGGGCGCGCTGGCCGCCGTCCTTGCCGCGTCCGCCAGCACCGCGTTGACGTGTTTCACCAGAACCTGAACGCTGTCCTCACCCCAGCCACGCTGCCGCGCTGCCACTGAGCCGTCGGCACGCAGCACCACCGTGTAGGGCAGTGAGCTGGGTTTCTGGAAGGCCTGGGCGCTGGCGTCGCCGGGGTCGTACGTGTGCGTCAGCTTCGTCTTGCCCGCCAGCGCACGCTGCAGTTTCCTGAAGACGTCGCGCTCTTCGACATTGACCGCAATGATGGGCAGACGCTCACCCGTCTTGGTCTGCAGGTTTTCCAGCACGGGCAGCTCGTTGCGGCAGTACGGGCACCAAGACGCCCAGAAGAACACGATGACCGGCTTGCCCGCGAAGTCGCTCAGCCGCACGGTCTTGCCGTCCAGTGTCTGGCCCAGCGGCGTCTCGGGCGCGGCCTGCTGCAGCAGCGGCGGATCGGCCTCTTCGGCGCGCGCGCCGGCACTGGCCACCAAGACCGTCGATCCAAGCCAGGCCAGCAGTCCACGGCGATGCAGTTCGGTGTCCATCCAAGCTCCCTCAGCCGGTGCGTGCCAGCTTGAGCAGATCTTAGGCGGCCCGGGCCGCGGCTCTGGCGCTCCTAGAATGCCTCGCCCATGCCCACACTGACCCACGCCCGCGCGCGCCGCCAATCCTGGTGGTGGCTGGCCGTGCTTGTGCTGGGCATGCTGGCGCCGGGCATCAGCGCCGCGCTGTCGCATGCGCGCGGCGACTTCTCGGCCTGGCAGGACATCTGCCGCGCACCGAGAGCCAGCCGTGCCGCCGACCAGCCCCCACCCATCGAGGCCGCGCTGGACCTGCTGGCCAAGGGCCACTGCCCGGCCTGCCACCTGGCCGCTGCCGACCTCGCACCGCCGCCCTCGCCGCAGCTGCAGCCGCTGCGCACCGAGCTGGGCTTCGAGGCCCCCGAGCGGTTCTGGACCGCCCCGGTCACCGCGCACGCCTGGCGCCCCGCCAGCGCACGCGCCCCTCCTGCATTGATCTGAGCAAGACGCCCGACCCGGCGGCCTGACGGCCCCGGGCGCCGCCCCATGCCGCACCGGCTGGGGCCTGACTCCGATCACTGCTGTTTCCATGACCCAACACACCCTCACGGGGCTGGCGCTCGCCTGCCTCGCCTGCCTCGCATGCATCAACGCGCACGCCCAGGGCGTCGCCACCGATGCCCAGCTCGCCCCCGTAACCGTCAACGGCACCGCCAGCAAGACTGGCCTGCCCGCAGCCGTGCCCGGCACCACCGCCAGCAAGACGGCCGAGCAGCTGCGCGAGCAAAACCTGTTCAACCCCGAAGACGCGCTGAACTACGCGCCCGGCACCACGGTGCGCAAGCGCTACCTGGGCGACCGCAACGCGCTGCTGGCCGGCCGCAGTTTCGGCACGCTGCAGCCGTCCCGCGCGCTGGTCTACCTGGACGGCTACCTGATCAGCAACTTCCTGGGTCGCTTCGACGCGCCGCGCTGGAACATGATCTCGCCCGAGGCCATCGCTCGCGTGGACCTGCTCTACGGCCCCTTCTCGGCGCTGTTCCCCGGCAACTCCATCGGCACCACGGTGGCCGTGAGCCAGCGCGTGCCGCAGGGCTTCGAGCTGTCGGGCCGGCTCATCGCCAGCAGCCAGAAGTTCAAGCAGTACGGCCGCAGCGAGCGCTTCGACGCCGGCCAGTTCTCGCTGCACGTGGCCAACCGTTTCGACGGCGGCCTGTGGCTGAGTGCCGACCTGAACCACCAGGACGCCACCTCCCAGCCCATGCAGTACCAGACCGTCGTGGCGAATGCCGCCGGCAACTTCCCTGCGGCGGCGGGCACAGCCACCACCGTCACCGGCATCGTCTACGACACCGACCCCAAGGGCCTCAAGCGCGCCGTCTTCGGCGCCAACTCGGGCGCCATCGACCACACGGTGCAGGACACGCTGAACCTGCGCGGCGGCCTGATGCTCACGCCCACGCTGGAGGCCAGCGCAATGGTCTCCTGGTGGCGCAACGACACCGAGACGCGTAACGACAGCTGGCTGCGCGATGCGGCGGGCAACACCGTCTGGTCCGGCGTCGTCACCGACGGCACCAACCACTTCAGCATCCCGCCAAGCGGTTTTGCGCCCTACACCCGGCTGGAGACACACCAGCAGCTGGGCGCCACGCTCAAGACCAAGCGCGGCCCGGGCTGGAATGGCTCGTTGGTGGTGTCGGACTACCGGCTGCTGAAGGACGCCAACCGCCAGGCCAACAACCCTGCCCCGGTCGCAACCAACGGCGGCGCCGGCAGCCTGACGCTGCGCGACGGCACCGGCTGGGACACCGCCGAGGTGCAGGCCAGCTACACGCCCACGGCGGGTGACTGGGGCGGTGGCCGCCACAGCCTGGCGCTGGGCCTGCACCGCAACGGCTACCGGCTGGAGAACGCCGTCAACGCGGCCGCCGACTGGCGCAACGACACCGGCAGCCAGACGCAGTTCTACGGCGGCAAGACCGAGGTCACGGCAGTCTATGTGCAGGACGCCTGGCGCCTCACAGACGACTGGCTGCTGACGCTGGGCTGGCGCGAGGAGCGCTTCAAGGCCTTCGCCGGGCGCCAGCTGGGCGGCGGCGTGACGGTCAACTACGACGGCCGCACGCTGACCGGCAGCTCGCCCAAGGCAGCGCTGGCCTGGGCCGCGACGGACCGCCTGCTGCTCAAGGCCAGCCTCGGCCGCGGCGTTCGCTTCCCCAACGTGGAGGAGCTGTACAACGGCACCGTCACCGCCACCAGCCAGACGCTATCCGATCCGACGCTGAAGGCCGAGACGGGCGATGCCTTCGAGCTGAGCGCCGAGCAGGACTGGGACCGCCAACGCCTGCGCGTGTCGCTGTACTGGGACGATGTGCGCGACGCCATCCTGCGCCAGTCCACCACCGACGCTGCCGTCTGCAAGACCACCGCCACCGGCGCCAGCAGCTATACCTGCGTGCAGAACGTGGACCGCGTGAAGACGAACGGCATCGAGCTGGCCTGGCAGGCGCAAGACCTGGCCCTGAAGGGCTTGGCGCTGGAAGCCAGCGCGGCCTACACCTTCAAGAGCGAAGTCACCGCCAACAGCCGCGACCCGGCGATGGTGGGCAAGTGGTGGCTGCGCGTACCGCGCACCCGCGCCGCGGTGCAGGCGAGCTACCGGCCCGCTGCGCAATGGCTGTTCGCCGCCGGCTGGCGCCATCAGGGCCGCGCCTACAACGACACCTACAACCTGGACGTGAACCCCAACGTCTACGGCGGTGTCTCCAAGGTCAACCAGCTCGACGTACGCGGCGCCTACAAGTTCAGCCGCCAGCTGGAGCTGGCCCTGGGCATCAACAACCTGACCGACCAGCAGGCCTACCAGAGCCACCCCTACCCGGGCCGCACGCTGTTTGCCGAACTGCGCTTCCAGCGCTGAGAGGAACCTTCATGAGCACGACGAGTTCCGCGGCGCTGAACCGGCTGTTCTGGCGCCTCCACTTCTGGGCCGGCCTGATCAGCTCGCCCATCATCTTGTTCGCCGCGCTGACCGGCCTGCTCTACGTCTTCACGCCCCAGATCGAGGCTTGGCGGCATGCGGACGTGGACCGGGTGACGGTGAGTTCACAGCGCCTGCCGCTCGATGCGCAGGTGCAGGCCGCGCTGGCCGCCGCACCCGACGCGGCGCTGCGCTACGTCGTGCCTGCCCATGCGGCCGACGACAGCACGCAGGTCTGGTTGCGCGCACCGCACGCCCACCACGGCGCCGGCGGTGAACACGACCACGGCTTGCCCACCGGCAGCATCGTCTACGTGAACCCCTACACCGGTCAGGTGCTGGGTCAGCTGCAGGAGATGGAGCGCTTCAAGACCTGGGCCAAGAAGCTGCATTCCACGGCCTTGCAGGGCGACGGCTGGCGCTGGCTCATCGAGCTGGGCGCCAGCTGGATGCTGGTGCTGTTCGCCACCGGCCTGGTCATGTGGTGGCCGCGCTCGCAGGCCCGGGGCGGCGACGGCTGGCGTGCGCTCGTGCCCCGCTGGGGGCGCGGCCGGGCGACGTGGCGCGACCTGCATGCGGTGGTGGCCATCGCGCTGGGCCTGGTGCTGGCCGTCGTGCTGGTCACCGGGCTGACATGGGCCGAACACAGCGGCAAGCGCTTTCGCGACATGCAGCGCGCCCTCGCGCAGGACGCGCCTCGCGCGCCCAAGGGCTTGCAGTCCACAGCCACCGAAGCACCGCCGCTGAGCTGGGAGGCCGCCTACGAGAAAGCGCGCAGCCGCGCGCCCGACATCGCCATGCAGCTCACGCCACCAGCCGGCGAGCGCGGCGTGTGGCGCATCGAGAACTTCGACCGCAGCCAGCCCACCGGCCGCTTCAGCCTGGTGCTGGATGCGCGCAGCGGCGCCACGCTGTTTGCCGGCGGCTGGGAGCGCCTGCCCGCGCTGGCCCAGGCCACGGCGGTGGGCATCCCCTTCCACCGCGGCGAGTTCGGTGTGTGGAACCAGGTGCTGCTGGCACTGGCCGCACTGGCGGCGGTGTTCTCTGTGGTGTCGGGCTTCGTCATGTGGTGGCAGCGCCGGCCGCGCGGCAAGGTCGCGGCGCCAACGCTGCCGGCGCGCACGCTGAAGGCGGTACCGCTGTGGCTGTGGCCGCTGATGGCTGCGCTCGGCTGGGCGATGCCGGTGTTTGGCTGGAGCTTGGTGGCCTTCATCGCGTTGGAGGGGCTGGCGCGAATAGGCCGGGTCCGCGCCGCTTGATCGCGGCTTTGTTCACGGGTCTTGGCGCCGATGATCCATCCCGTCACCAGTGCATGGCCCCCGGCAACGTTGCGGCCCCTGGCGAGACGGCACGCGAGCCGTCCGCGACGCCCATCAGGCCTGCATTGCGTCCTCCGCCCCGGATGTCGCCAGACTGGCCGCCTGCGCTGTGATGCACGCCGCAGCCCCATGCACCCCATCGGGTGCGTCCCGGGCGGCGTGAAGCGCCATTCGCCCCGACGGCTCCGGCCGGCGGGGCGCCTTCTTTGCGCCTTGTTTGCAAGCGCCGCTGCGCGCGCTGCCTCCCACCCTACGATCCGGGCCTTTGCCGCCCGAGACCGCCCCATGTCCGCGCCCCTGCCCCGCTTCAGCGTCGTCGTTGCCAACTACAACCATGCGGCGCTGGTGGGCCGGGCCATCGACAGCGTGCTGGGCCAGCAGTACCCGGCGGAGCTGCGCGAGGTGGTCGTCGTCGATGACGGCTCCACCGACGACTCGCGCGAGCGCCTGGCCGCCTGGTGCGACACGCCAGGTGTGCGGCTGGTGCTGCAGGACAACCGCGGCCAGACCGCCGCATTCGCCGCCGGCGTGGCGGTGGCGCAAGGCGACTACATCTGTCTGCTCGACGCCGACGACCACTGCCTGCCGGACCGGCTCGCCGCGGTCGCCGCGCACCTCGACACACTCGGCGCCACGCCCGAGCAGCTGTTCCTGTGTCACGACCTGCAAATCTTGGACGGCGTCGACGGCGCACCTATTGCCGCCACCTGGTTCGACCAGATCGGCCAGCACCGCTTCGGCCCGCACCTGACGCTGAGTGCGGTGCACCACGAGTTCCCGTTCGCGTCGACCTCCGGCATGGTGTTCGGCCGGCCACTGCTGGCGCGCGTGATGGCGCTGCTGCCGCTGCACGAGTGGCGGATGTTTGCCGATGCCATCCTGGGCCACACCGCCATGCTGCTGGCCGGCGAGGTGCACTACCTGCGTCGCTGCCTCACCGGCTACGTGGTGCACGGTAGGAACGACAACGCCAGCATCGTGGCCGGCCGATACGTCGCCAAGGCGCGCTGGAACGACAGCCGCGCGCGCCAGCTGCGGCTGCTGGAACTGCTGGTCGACACGCTGCCGTTCAGCGCCGACGAGCGCGCCGAACGCTGGGGCTACCTGGCGCGGCTGGAGCACGCTTACCGCACCGTGTCGGCCGATCGTTCCCGGCCGCAGCCGCTGATCAGCCTGGTGGTCGACGCGCAGGGCGCGCCGCCCGACTGGATGCAGGCCACCGCGGACGCAGCCGCGCGGCTGCGCGACTGCCGCCACGAACTGCTGTGGGTGGGCGACGCTGCCACCCTCGCCGCCCTACCCCCTGACTGACCCGGCACGCCCGTGGCTGTCCCCGAAGGCGCCGACACCTACGCCCGCCTGCGCGCCGGCCACGCCGCAGCGCGCGGCGGCTACCTGTGCTTTCTGGACGCCGGCGACCGGCCCGACCCGCTGTTCGGCGCCCGCCACCTGCACGCCCACCGCCACGGCAGCCTGCCGATGTTCACGGCCAGCGACCTGCGCCTGCTGCACGCCGACGGCACCCTGATGCACGGCGGCATCCTCGCCACGGCGACGGGCTGGGGCGGCGGCGCGCTGCCGGCGTTCGCGCACACGCTGCGCGACTGGCCGCTGGCGCCGCTGCCCAGCCTGCTGATCCGCCGCACGCCCATCCTGGACGCCTTCTTCGGCGCCGACAGCCTGCCGCTGCCGCCTCGGCTGGCCGGCTGGCTGCTGGCGCACTACCTGGTGTAGCTCGGCGGCGCCACGCGGCTGCAGGAGAACCTGATGGACCTGCGGCTGCCGCCCGACGCCACCCCCAACGCGGCCTGGCTGTCGCGCTTCGTCGACCGCCACGGCCCCACGCCGGCGCCGGACCTGGGGGCCGCCGCCGAAGCGCTGTTCGTTGCCTATGCGCGTGCCCGCAGCGAGGAGCGCGCGTTTCTCTCCGAAGCCTGGGAGACGCGCTTCCTGTGGTGGCTGCTGCAGTCGGGCGACGCCCACACGCCAGCGCGGCTGGCGGCCCTGGCGCGCACCGCGGCCGACGCTGCATTCGGCGCACGCGTCCTGGATGTGCTGAACAGGCACGCGGCCCGGCGATGAGCACCCGCGTCACGCTGCTCACCACCGTCGACTTCTGGACGCCGGGCTCGGGGCACCGGGCCCGCATTGACAGCCTGGTGCGCGGCCTGGCCGGCGAGGTGGCGCTGACCGTGCTGCTGCCCACGCCGGCCCCGCCGGCCGCCGCAGCCCACCTGGCGGCCACCGCGCCGCAGGCCCGCCTGGCCAGCCTGCGGCCGCCGCCGGACGGCCCCAGGGACTTGGCCCTGGCCCGCCTGAACGGCTTTTTCGCCGCCCATGCGCAGGACGCCTGCATCATCGAGTTCATGCAGCTGAGCTGGATGCTGCCCGCCGTGCCGCCGGGCGTCATGCGCCTGATCGACACGCACGCGGTGGCCAGCCAGCACGACGCGATGCTCGCCCAGCGCGGCCTGCTGCCGGGGCCGGTCATCAGCGCCGCGCAGGAGCGCGGGCTGCTGGCCGCGTACGACAGCGTCATCGCCATCTGCGCGCCCGATGCCGCCGTGTACGCCGGCTGGCTGGGCGCAGACAAGGTGGTGCTGGCGCCGCATGCGCAGCCGCTTCACAGCAGCCCGCACCGCCCCGAGGCCGAGCGGCTGCTGCTGGTGGCCGGCGACTACCCACCCAATCGCGAGGGCCTGACCTGGTTCCTCGGCGAGGTCTGGCCGCACCTGCGGGACTGGGACGACAGGCTGACGCTGGACGTGGTGGGCAGCGTGGGCCCCGGCCTGGGGCTGGCGTCGGACCAGGGCGAGGGGTTGCTGGTGCACGGCCAGGTGCCCGACCTGACCGCCGCCTATGCGCGCGCCGACCTGTGTATCAACCCCGTACGCTGCGGCGGCGGGCTCAAGATCAAGACGGTGGAGGCGCTGGCCCATGGCCGCCCGCTCATCACGACGGCCCACGGCGCGCGCAGCCTGGAAGCCCACGCCGGCCGGGCCTTCGCGGTCGCGGATACGCCGGCGGCGTGGGTGGACGTGGTGGTGCAGCTGGCCGACGACCTGCCGGCGCGAGAACGGCTCGCGCAGACCGCCCGGGCCCTAGCCGCCGACCAGTTCAGCGCCGCCGCCTGCTACGGGCCGCTGATCGCCGCACTGCGCCGCTGAACCGAAAAAGGCGCCCCCAGGCGCCTTGTCATCGACCGCGAGGGTCGATCAAACGGTTGCGATCACTCGCCGTTGCCCTGCCGGCGCTTGCGACGCGCCAGACCCGCGGCGCCCACCGCCAGGCCCACCAGCGCGAGGCTGGCCGGCTCGGGCAGGTCTTGCGCCGCGGCGTTCGCGGTCAGCACGAAGCCGTCTGCGTCGACCGGCGTCGAGGGCGAGCCCCAGACGTCCATGGGGTCGCCGTAGAAGGAACCCGCATAGCCCACCGCGACGGTGCGCTCGCAGGTGGCATCGCTGGCAACCGCGCTGCGGGTGGCGTATTCACCGTAGCCGCCGTAACCATAGCCGCCACAGTCTTCCGTGAAGCTGTAGACGCCGACGTTCGCGCCCGAACTCGTGCCCACGACCGACTGCACATCGAAGAAGGCGCCCGCCTCAACCACGCCCAGGTCGACCGTGTAGTAGTCGTTGTTCCAGCTGTAGCTGCCGTCCTGCACGCCAGCCGTCAGGTCGTCTGCATTGGTCAGCACGGTGCCGGTGCGCGTGGCGGTGGTGCCGGCGGCGGTGGTGGTAATGGCAGCGCCGGAGCTGAACTTGGTGATCCAGGTCGTGCCGTCCAGGCTGACCTGAACCGAGGCCGCGTAGGCGGACGTCAGCGATTCGCCGGTCGTCAGGTCGCGATAGCCGTTGGAGAAGGCCGAGATCGAGCCGCCGTAGATGTGGAAGCTCAACGTGTAGTGCTGGGCCACGCCGCTCAG
The DNA here is from genome assembly GCF_043555865.1 of Pelomonas dachongensis. Taxonomy (NCBI): domain Bacteria; kingdom Pseudomonadati; phylum Pseudomonadota; class Betaproteobacteria; order Burkholderiales; family Sphaerotilaceae; genus Roseateles; species Pelomonas dachongensis. The sequence continues at coordinate 2,499 of NZ_JBIGHY010000016.1, read as the reverse complement.
GTTCTGGAAGCGGTTGACGAACTGGGCGCTGCTGGAGCCGGTGCCGGTGCCGTTCACGTTGGAATGGACGGCGTAGGCGCCACCGCTGTGGGCGAATGCGTAGCCGGACGTCCAGCCCGATGCATCGCTGGCGCTGGTGCTGCTGTTCACATACGAGAACGGCGCCGTCGACGGGAACTCGGAGGTGTACGTCGTGCCGTTGCCGCTGGCGACGGCAGCGGCGCTGGACGCGCCGATGACGGGTTCGGCGTGGGCGATGGCAACGCTGCCCAGCAGCGTGGCCAGCGCGGCCAGGGTCATCCGCGACAGGCGGGATTGGGGCAAGATCATGCGAAAACTCTCCAGTGAAAATCGCGCGCACCGAATGCAAACTTGATGCCACAGAAAAATATCCATACGCAGCAGTCACTTAGAAATTTTCTTGCACCCCCCTAATTCAAAATTTCTCAAATCTGTCGACACCACCTATGTCCCGCATCCTGATGGCCTGGGAGATGGGCGCCAACATGGGCCACATCGACCGCCTGCTGCTAACGGCCCGGGCGCTGCGTTCGCGGGGCCACGAGGTCAGCTTCGTGCTGCGCGACCTGTCGCGTGCGCATGCGCGCATCGCCGCCGAGGGGTTTGCCATCGGGCAGGCACCGGTGTGGCTGCCCAAGCTGGCCAATCCGCCGCCGCTGAGCAACTACACCACCGTGCTGGCCGCCGCCGGCTGGCTGGACGCGCCCGGTCTGGCCGGTCTCATCAGCGGCTGGCGGCGCTGGTACGAGGTGCTGCAGCCCGACGTGCTGATCTGCGACCACGCGCCCACCGCGCTGCTCGCGTCACGCGGGCTGGGCATGAGCGTCTGGACCATTGGCACCAGCTTCGAGGTGCCGCCGCGCGGCGCGCACTTTCCGCCCATGGCGCATTGGGAGCCGTGCAGCGGCTCGCGCAGCGCCACCGACGACGCCACGCTGCTGCCCGCCGCCAACCAGGCCCTGGCCCTGCACGGCCTGGCACCGCTGGCCCGCCTGACCGATCTGTTCGACGGCTGCCACCAGGCCATCGCCTCGCTGCCAGAGCTGGCCCACTACGACGGCTACGGCCCGGACATGCCGTTCTGCGGCCCCACCTATGTCGGCGACAGCGGCATCGAACCGGTCTGGCCGGGCAGTGTCGGCCCCAAGGTGTTCGCCTACCTGAACCCGGCGCACACCGAATTCGCGCGACTGATGCAGGCCCTGCGCGAACTGGGCGTGCGTGCGCTGGTGCACGCCAAGGGCCTGTCGCCGGCCGGCGCGCAGCGGCTCGGCGGGCCGCAGCTGCGCTTCGAGACGCAGCCCGTGCGGCTGGACCCGGCGCTGGCAGAGGCTGACCTGGTGGTCTCGCACGGCGGCCTGGGCACCGCCACGGCCGCGCTGCTGGCGGGCAAGCCGCAGTTGGCCGTGGCCACCCACATGGAGCAACTGATGACGGGAAGGCGGCTGGCCACGCAAGGCCTCGGGCTGGCTGTGCCGCCCGGCGCCACGGCAACCGACTGGCGGCACCTGATCGGCCAGCTGCTGTCCGACACGCGGATCGCGGCGGCGGCCCGTGCGGTAGCCGACCGGCATCGCGGCGAGACTGCCACGGGCACGGCCGAGAAGCTGGCGGACCTGATCGAGGCTGGGCGCTGAGCAGTGGGGTAAGCCGTTCAGGGCCCGACGCCGTGCTGTGGGCTTATCCGGCGGATCGAATGAAGGCCGAGAACGTCACTTCGAGCGGGCAAACCTGCGTGCGTTCAAAGCAGTAGCGCTCATGCTGTGTGGCAGCGATCTGCGGCTGCTTGCGGCTCAACGACGAAGCGTCAGCCGACGTCGGAGCCGTCCGCTGGAGCGAAAGGTTGAGCCGAGGCGTGCAAGACAAACGACGCGTCGCCCGCACTGCGAAACGGCCTGAGAGGAGTCCTGGACGCGATGCTGAACACATGCCCTCCCACCGACCAGACTTTCACGTCTGCTACTGCGCCCGAGGCCTGAAGCGTTCCTGATCCCAGTTCTAACTCGGCGCGGCTTTCAAACACGGGCTTCGCTTGGCCAGCGAACCTTGAACCAACGCATGCGGTAGAACTCGATTTCGTTCCAGTCCAACAGCCGCTGGACCTTGTTGATGTGGGCAAGCTGCTCGGAATACTTGATGCGCAACTCGACTGGCAGACCCACCTCTATGCCGCGAAGAATGGCTTGCTCGAAGGGAAGAAGGCTCGCCATCGTCCCATAGCTGTTGGGTCCCATGTGATCATGTTCCCGTTCGCAGCTGGGCCTTGTTCAAGCCAGGGACGTGCTGCGAGAGTTGATCCGAACCCTCAAGGCCGAGCAGTCGGTCGTCAAAGTCGCATGAGCCGAGTCCAGGCCCGAGCCCGCACCACCCCTCTGACCCGCACAGAGATTCGAGAGTCCGAATCCAGCCTGGCAGACCTGGCCGAGCGCTACAACATCAGCCGCCAAACGGCCAGGAAGTGGAGGAACCGGGAGGACG
>NZ_JBIGHY010000015.1:0-71246 GCF_043555865.1 Pelomonas dachongensis | reverse complement strand
CGGCCAAGCCCGTCGAGCTCGAACGCGTGACGGTCGACACCACGGTGCAGGAGAAGGCCATCGCCCACCCGACGGACAGCCGATTGCTGGAAGTCGCACGGGCCAAGATCGCCCGCCTGGCCAAGCGGGTGGGCCTGAAGCTCAAGATGACGCACGAGCGGGAGGGCCAGAGCTTGCGTCGCCGCGCCGGTGGCTACGCCCATGCCAAGCAGTTCAAGCGGCTGCGCCAAGTGGTGCGCCGCCAGCGCACGATCCTTGGGGTGCTGCTGCGCGAGGTGCAGCGCAAGATGACGACGCTCGCTCAGTCCGTGCAGGACCAGCTCAAGCCTTGGCTGGACCGCGCCGAGCGCATCCGCAGCCAGCGACCTCACGACAAGAACAAGCTGTACGCCCTTCACGCGCCCGAGGTCGAATGCATCTCCAAGGGGAAGGCCCGCAAGCCCTACGAGTTCGGCGTGAAGGTCAGCCTGGCGGTGGCGCACAAGAGCGGGCTGATCGTGGGCGCCCGCAGCTTCCCCGGCAACCCCTTCGATGGCCACACGCTCAGCGCACAGCTTGAGCAGACCAGCACCTTGCTGCAGGACCTCGGCGTCAAGCCCAAGGTGGCCGTCGTCGACCTGGGCTACCGCGGTGTCGACGCCGACATCGCCCCGGTGGAGCTGATCCACCGGGGCAAGTACAAGTCGCTGAACGCGCTGCAGCGGCGCTGGCTCAAGCGCCGCCAGGCGATCGAGCCGACCATCGGCCACACCAAGCACGACCACCGGATGGACAAGTGCTGGCTCAAGGGCAGCGAAGGGGATGCGCTGCACGCCGTGCTGTGCGCGGCCGGCTTCAACATCCGCTGGTTGCTGCGGGCGCTGCGGCGCCAGCTGCAGGCCGGCGGCCTGAACAACCTTTACTTTGCCGTGATCGCCGTATGGGCGGCCTGGCTGGCAACGGCTATGGCGGGATTAAGCGGCCTCATGGGTGCCAATGCCGACCCATCACGTCAGCCGCTGCTCCGCCCGTCCTGACCGCACGCTGCTCGCGCGGCTCACCTCGTCAGCGAGTTGCGTGGAGATGGATTTTGCAGGTCTGACGACAGACAGCCGATTGCTGGAAGTCGCACGGGCCAAGATCGCCCGCCTGGCCAAGCGAGCGGGCCTGAAGCTCAAGATGACGCACGAGCGCGAGGGTCAGAGCTTGCGTCGCCGGGCCGGTGGCTACGCTCATGCCAAGCAGTTCAAACGTTTGCGCCAGGTGGTGCGCCGCCAGCGCACGATCCTCGGCGTGCTGTTGCGCGAGGTTCAGCGCAAGATGACGACGCTCGCTCAGGCCGCACAAGACCAGCTCAAGCCCTGGCTGGAGCGTGCCGAGCGCATCCGCAGCCAGCGCCCCTACGACAAGAACAAGCTGTACGCCCTGCACGCGCCGGAAGTTGAATGCATCGGCAAGGGGAAGGCCCGCCGACCCTACGAGTTCGGCGTCAAGGTCAGCCTGGCCGTCGCGCACAAGAGCGGTCTGATCATTGGTGCCCGCAGCTTCCCCGGCAACCCGTTCGATGGCCACACACTCAGCGCCCAGCTCGAGCAGACGAGCACCTTGCTGCAGGACCTCGGCGTCAAGCCCAAGGTAGCCGTCGTCGACCTGGGCTACCGCGGTGTGGATGCCGACATCGCCCCGGTGGAGCTCATCCACCGAGGCAAGTACAAGTCCTTGAATGCGCAGCAAAGGCGCTGGCTCAAGCGCCGCCAGGCGATCGAGCCGACCATCGGCCACACCAAGCACGACCACCGGATGGACAAGTGCTGGCTCAAGGGCAGCGAGGGCGACGCACTGCACGCGGTGCTGTGCGCAGCCGGCTTCAACATCCGCTGGCTGCTGCGGGCGCTGCGGCGCCAGCTGCAGGCCGGCGGCCTAAAGCACGTCTACTTGGCCTTGACCGCCGTATGGACGGCCTGGCTGGCAGCGGCTATGGCGGGATTCAACAGCGCCATGAACTTCAATCCCGAACTATCGCGTCAGCCGCTGCCCAACCCGACATGACCTGCGGCTGGTCGCCGGAGCCGTGCCGTCAGCGAGTTGCCTGGAAATGGATTTTGCAGGTCTGACACTTTAGAAGCGGTCGCCTGCTGAGCCTGAAGCCCGACGCCACGATGGCGTCGGTGTCGACCTGGGCCGACGAGAGGTGCTCAGGTGCAACGACGCGGCTGCACTATGTCAATGTGCCCGAGGGCGACGGTGCCTACAACCGACAACGCGACTGCCCCGGCGGCCGGCGCGTGGTGGAGGCGATCAACGCGAAGGTCGCGGTCCTGAAGTCGGCGGCGCCTGACCCGGAGCGGCTCGTGTCGTTGAAGTGGTCATCTACCTGGTGGGGGACGTTCACGAGCCCCTGCACGTCGGCCTGGCCAGTGACAAGGGTGGCAACCTCTATCAGTTGCGCGCGTTCGGCCGCGGCTCGAACTTGCATGCGGTCTGGGATGGCGAGCTTATCCGGCGTAGTGCCGGCGGCCTGAGCCAGAAGCTGCACGACGCGTCCACTGTGAGCGCCAGTGGGTCACGCACGGCAGATCTGGCACGATGGGCGAACGAGTCGTGCACCGTTCGAAGCGCCGCGGGGTTCTTTCCTGACGACCGCATGGCAGGCCCAGAGTCCGACTTCCTCGCAGCGGCTATGGTCGGCAAGTCGCTGGAGGAGGCCCTGGAAGACGTCCAGACGACCGAAGGCAGCGTGAGCGAAGACATGCGCAGCGTCATCGACGACGTGCTGCAGTGCGGCCAGGCCTACGAATTCAAGGCGGATGAGGACAGCGTCCGCGACGCGGTGTAGGGCTCCGCCGACCTGCTGGCCATCACACTGACCGAGAGCGAGATTGTCCGGGCCTGCGCCCTCGTGCTGGAAGAGCAGGCAAAGGCAGACGACTGATCCCAACTCGAACCTGCGACTCGGGGGCTTCATGGGCACCATCCTGACGGGCGATAGCTATCGCCTGGGCACGCTGCCTGTCACTCGGATCGTCTTTCGCGACCACAGGGCAGCACGCCGAGCCGTGGCTGGATCCGCCGACATGTGCCATCCATCAAGGACCAAGAGTGTGGAAGCTCCGCGAGACGCTGGAGCAACCGCACCGGGCCCTCTGCATCTCCCGTCGATTACCCCCGAGCCACAACCAGGATCGCCATGACCACCGCCACCGCCGGAAACGTGGTGATGTCGCCTGCGCAGGCCGGCAGCGCGTACGGCATCCATCTGCGGCTGGCCAAGCTGGTCGCCACGTTGGACGCGCAGCAACTCGCGCAGCTCAAGGCTGCGGTGGCCAAGACGGCAGGCGCGAACGTCGGCAGCCAGGGCGTGACCACTGACAACGCCGGCGCCGCGGCGCTGACCGCGATCTAACCGCGGGCATCGCGCGCAAGGCCGGGCCCATCCCGCAGGGTGGGAGCGGCGCTGCGCATGTGCCATGTATCAGGCATCACCCGCAGCTATCGAGCCACCATGACCCGCGCTTCGCTCAACACCCAGCACCTGCCCGCCCCAGCCGCCGCCCAGCTTGACCAGGTCGCGCGTTTGACCCGCGCACCCCTGTCGGCCAGCGTGCGCGCCCGACTTCGCCGCGACGTCGCCCGCGACAAGATCGCGGCGTGCGCCAAGCGCAAGAGCCTGGACCTGGATCCTCACAGCCTGATGGCCGAGGCCAATACCGGCGCGCAGCATTTCGAGCTGGGCTGCTGGCTGCACTACTACAGCCGCAGGGTCGGCGATGAAGGCCTCTGGGCCCGCATCGACTGCATGCGACGCCTTTTGCTGTCGGACTATCACCAGTTCAACCCCCGCTACGACTTCTTCACCGTCTTTGACTTCGGCGAGCGCGAGTTCGACGCGTGCTTCGAGATGGGCGACGGAAGCGACGTGCTGCGCGCGCTGGTGGGTATGCGAAGCAGCACCCTCGTCGCCGAGAAGTTCGCCCAGATGGGCTGGACCGAAGAGTACCTGCAGGGCCGTGGTTACCTGGATTGCACCCCGGCGCAGCTGCCTGCCGCGACGGCCGCCAGAGTTCATGGACAGGCCGACCTGTTCGCCGCGGCCTAACACCCGCACCAAGCCCAACGGCGCGTGCACCCCGCGTGCGCCGCTGGCGAACCTGACCTACTCTTTCTCGATGCCCGGACCTCGTCACGCCATACCGGATGCCGCCGCAATGGCCCGGCTGCTGGCAGACCTCACGCGCCCGTCGCGCATCGCCGGCATGGAAGGCGTGCTCCTCGCGGATCCAGTCGCTCAAGACGTGCTGAGCGCGGCCGACCTGGTGGACCTTTGGCGGCAGCTGCATTCACTCGGCGTGGAGGCGCTCGCGCCCGTGGGCTACGGCGCCTCGTCCGTGGTGTTCGACGTCGGCCATGGCCTGGCAGTGCGCCTGGGCGTTGGCGCGCCGGCGGACGTGCCTCGCATTGCGGGCGTGATCCAGCCGTTGGCGCGCGGCCCAGCAGGCGGCGCACGCTTCGAGCTGATGCCGCTGGCGGCTACCGCCGGCATCACCGATTCCGACGTACTGGCCGTTGCCGCGACGCTGGCCAGGCAGGGTTATGCCTTCAGCGACCCGGGCCCGGACAACGTCGGCCGCGTGGACGGCGAGCTGTTGGTCATTGACCCGGGTGCAGTTTCCCGGCGCTAGCTTTTGTCGTCGTCCCGAGCGAGCCAGCTTGATCGCTGCGCGACGATGATCCGGTCCAGGTCCGCCGCGCTGGTCGGCAGCTCATCAAAGCACGGTGCCAGCACTTCGAGTTCGGCCGCCGTCATGCCGTGGTTTTCCAGGCAGGTCTTCCAGTTCGCCGCGACAGCCTGCTGCATGTCGTCGACGATGGCGCGCGCGTCGCTCTCGGCGATGGTTAGCTTCGCCGCCGCGCTCACGAGGTTCGCGACGGTCGCCAACGTGCCCTCGTCGCCGATGCCCATCGCGTGGTGCCGGCGCTTGGTCTTGTGCACGCGAGGCACGATGTCAAACGCAGGTGACAGGCGCAGGTCTCCCAACTCGCTGGCCACCAGCCCGTGGTTGCGGTCGTGGTCGTCGGTGTTGGAGACACAGCAGTTGAACGCCATCCGGCGAAAAAGCTCCAACCGGTCCGCGGCCGCGTTGCCACTCCAGCGCTGAAACTGGGTCGCCAGCTGGGGATAGCTGCCCATGTACTGCCCGGGGCCCACGGTTTGCTCTGACGTCAGCAGCGTGCGGCCGCTCACGTAGGCATCGCGCAGCCATCCGCCCGAGTCTGGCGCCATGGCCCGATCGAACCGTTTGACCAGCAGCACCGCCCCTTCCTGCCCATCCGATGCGCGCACGGCCTGCAGACGGGCCTTTGCGGCGTTGATGCCGCACCGCTGCGCCAGGTTGAGCGTCGCGGCTTCGAGACGCGCCTGCGAGTAGCTCCGGTCATCGCGCAGCGATGGGAACTTGGCCAACCACTGGTGGGTGCCGTCGCTCACCGTCAGCTTGGGGCGCGCGCCGCCCATGCCGGTGTTGGCGCGTACGCGGTTCTCCAGCTCTGGTGGCAGGGGCCGGCCTGTCTCCAGTCCCTGAACAACCGCCCAGGCCTCATCCAGATACTCCACGGAGACCGGTTCGCGAAGCTCGGGCGCTTTGTCCCGTTCCACGCTGAAGCAGAGGTTGCCTGCGCGGTCTTCCTGCGAGCGCAGCAGGAATCCGATGGGGAAGCGCTGCTCGCCGTGGCGACGCGAGATGACGTAGCGGCCCCAGTCGTCAGGACAGGCATCGGCGATGACGCCGAATACATCCGGGTCGCCGTCGGCGGGCGTGCTGGTGGCCTTAAACGCCCGACTGGCCAGCGGCAGGCGCACGGGATCCAGGGCCACAGCGTGGGGATGCTCCAGGTAGCTGCGGCCATACACAACCTCCGCAACGGAGGCGCCGCCAGGCTTGACGGTGACCTTCAGGCGCGCGCACAGGGTAGGCACCACGTCGCCCGGCAGCAGCACCCACACGTAGACCTGATCGTCGTCAGAAGTCATTGTCGACAGCCCCACCGACATGGACCCGCATGGTCTGCGCGTCCAGCTCCAGGGCCAGGCCGTCGCGGTCCAGCCCGGGGTCTGCAACGACGTTGATGCCGCCGGTAAGACCCATCGCCCACAGTGCCTGCAGGTAGGTGCCAAGCCCCGTTGTGAGCTTGCCGGCTTCGACGGCTTCGATCGCGGTGCGGCTGAGTCCAGCCTTCGTGGCGAGATCCTCCTGCCGGAGCTTGCGCCTGACACGCGCGGCGCGAACCCGCTGGCCAAGTTGCTTGGCCAGCAGGACCACGGCGGGCGAGGGTTGAGGCACCACGCTTTTCATGGGCTGCATTATGAGCCCCTATGCCTTCCATAGAAAGCACAGATCCGTACACTCGGTGCCGGTCCTTCGGCCTGGCTCCGAAAGATGCCGCGCATGAGTGCTGGAGTTGATCAGCCCCGTGAACTGCGGGCGCGAGCCCCTCAAGGCGTGTGCCGTGACAGCCCGGGATCCGGAATCCATAGCGCAACACGGTGATGGAGCCGCCCTCCGGTCGCAACCCGAGGGGTTCTCCGCAGATGCCTATACCGAAGCCCCTCAGCGTCGGACGGTTCGGTCGTTCAGGACCATTTGAAGGTCGCCTCTCGGCCCGGACGCTTCACGGTCCTTGAAGGAGGGTTCATGCTTCCTTCGGCACTGCGTCATAACGCATGTCAGCAGCCGAGTGGCGCGCAATCTCGGACATCTGATCCTGTTCGGCCTTGACGTGCGCCGGACGGGCGAGGACAGACTGTTGCCATGCCCCAAGAGCCGGCACGTCGCTCAGCAGGTCAAGATTGCGGGCGATCTTGAGGACCGACGCCATCATGAGGTCGGCCACCGAGAAGGCATCGCCCACGAACCACTCTCGACCATCGAGGGCCCGCTCCAGCATAGCCAGCCGCACCTTGGCCTGGGAGACGACGACCGGCCGCCTGATGGCTTTGGCCGCCTCGTCGTCCATGAAATAGTCCACTTCGGCAACATTGAAGAGGAACGGCTCAATCGAGTTGAGCCCCGCGACGACCCACTGAATCGCAGCCGCGCGGTCTGCCGTGCCTTCGGCGCCGATGAAGCGCCCGGCGCGCATCGCCACGTCGAGCACGATCGCACCGCTCTCGAACATTGGTGGGCGTCCTGCTTCCTCCAGCACGGGCAGCTGGCCGAAGGGTTGGAGGTCTCCTCGGTAACTCTTTGACTTCATCGTCGGCGCATCGACAAGCCGAACTTCGTAGGGCCAGCCGACCTCGTTGAGGATCCAGCGGACACGATGGTCGCGGACCTGGCCCGCTGCGAACGACGGCGCCCACTTCATGGCAGTGACGGTGATCATGGATGCCTCCGCGGCTCAGGGCTTCACTTCGACCACCGCCTCGAAGCCGCCGAAGATCATGCGCTTTCCGTCGAAGGGCATGGGCGGATTCCCGGGCGTGGACGGGTCCATGCGCGGGTCTTCCATCATCTTCTTCATGCCGGCATCGCGCGTCGCCTTGTCCGGCCATTCGACCCACGAAAACACCACCGTCTCCTCGGCCGTGGCCTGGACAGCGCGACGGAAGTCGGTCACTTTGCCGTCAGGTACATCGTCGCCCCAGCCCTCGATCACACGGATCGCGCCCAGCTCGATGAATATGGGGTCGAGCTGGCGCGCGTGCTCAATGAACTTTTGCTTGTTGGCGGTGGGTACCGCGATCACGAAACCATCGATGTAGGACATGTCGTTACTCCTCTTGAGCTGACTGAACGGTCGTTGCGCCCTTCAGCGGCGCCACGTACCCATCGACGAACGGCAAGAGGCCAAATCGACAAGGGCCTCTGACTCACACGAGTTCCGCCAGGGCCAACCTGCATGAGGGCCCACTGCCGATTTGAGCAACTGCCACTGCATCGGCCCTGCGATGCCTCTTCGGCGGGCCTACTTCGGAGGCGACCTCCACCAGATCATGCGTTCGGAGCTGCTACCCCGAACGTCAGGTCGTTGATGGGAAGCGGTCACCCAGCCCCCGCTCAGCGAAATGGCAGGTGCCGGCGGGAACGGTATCGAGACCGATGATGGCAGTAGGCAGCCCGCTGCTGACGCTGCATGAATTTCGCCTGTGGGCGGATCGCCATCGGCCAGCCCATCCTATTGCCGTCGTGACGGACACCACGCCGAGCCCATACGTACGAAAGCCCCGCCAAGGCGGGGCTTCATCGCGGGGCCTGTCGGCTTACTGCGCTGCGGCGCCGGCGTTGCGCAGGCGGATGTGCAGCTCGCGCAGCTGCTTCTCATCGACCAGCGACGGCGCGCCGGTCAGCAGGCACTGGGCGCGCTGGGTCTTGGGGAAGGCGATCACGTCGCGGATGGACTCGGCCTTGGTCATCATCGTGACGATGCGGTCCAGACCGAAGGCCAGGCCGCCATGCGGAGGCGCGCCGTACTGCAGCGCGTCCAACAGGAAGCCGAACTTGATGCGCTGGTCTTCCTCACTGATGTTCAAAGCTGCGAACACCTTGGCCTGCACCTCGGCGCGGTGGATACGCACCGAGCCGCCGCCCAGCTCCCAGCCGTTGAGCACCATGTCATAGGCCTTGGCGATGCAGGCGCCCGGATCGGACGTCATCAGGTCCTCGTGGCCATCCTTCGGCGCCGTGAACGGGTGGTGAACGGCCGCCCAGCGGTTGTTCTCCTCGTCGTGCTCGAACATTGGGAAGTCGACCACCCACAGCGGCGCCCACTTGTCCTCGAACAGGCCGTTGGCCTTGCCGAACTCGCTGTGACCGACCTTCAGGCGCAGCGCGCCGATGGCGTCGTTGACGATCTTGGCCTTGTCGGCGCCGAAGAACAGCAGGTCACCGTCCTGGGCGCCGGTGCGCTTGACGATCTCGGCCACAGCCTCGTCGTGCAGGTTCTTCACGATGGGCGACTGCAGGCCTTCGCGGCCCTTGGCGACTTCGTTGACCTTGATCCACGCGAGGCCCTTGGCGCCGTAGATCTTGACGAACTCGGTGTAGGCGTCGATCTCGCTGCGGCTCATGGACGCGCCCTTGGGCACGCGCAGCGCGACGACGCGGCCGCCCGGCGTGGTGGCCGGACCGCTGAACACCTTGAAGTCAACGGTCGTCATCGCGTCGGTCAGCTCGGTGAACTCGAGCTTGACGCGCAGGTCGGGCTTGTCGGAGCCGTAGCGGTGCATGGCTTCCGCGTACTTCATGACCGGGTAGTCGCCCAGTTCGACGTTCAGGTTCTTGCGGAACACGTGGCGGATCATGCCCTCGAACATCGAGCGGATTTCCTCTTCTGTCAGGAACGAGGTCTCGATATCGATCTGCGTGAACTCGGGCTGGCGGTCGGCGCGCAGGTCCTCGTCGCGGAAGCACTTGGTGATCTGGTAGTAGCGGTCGAAGCCCGACACCATCAGCAGCTGCTTGAACAGCTGGGGCGACTGCGGCAGCGCGAAGAAGTGGCCGTCGTGCACGCGGCTGGGCACGAGGTAGTCGCGCGCGCCTTCCGGCGTGCTCTTGGTCAGCATCGGCGTCTCGATGTCGACGAAGCCGTGTTCGTCCAGGAACTTGCGGACTTCCATCGCCACGCGGTAGCGCAGCATCAGGTTGTTCTGCATGTACGGGCGACGCAGGTCCAGCACGCGGTGTGTGAGGCGGGTCGTCTCGCTGAGGTTGTCCTCGTCGATCTGGAACGGGATGGGCACCGACGCGTTCAGCACCTCGATCTCGTGGCACAGCACTTCGATCTTGCCGGACACGAGGTTGGCGTTCTCGGTGCCGGCCGGGCGCGCGCGCACCTTGCCGACGATCTTCAGGCAGTACTCGCTGCGGACGTCCTCAGCGATCTTGAAACTGTCGGCGCGGTCGGGGTCGCAGACGATCTGGACCAGGCCTTCACGGTCGCGCAGGTCGATGAAGATGACACCGCCGTGGTCACGGCGGCGATGGGCCCAGCCCATCAGGGTCACGGTCTGGTCGAGCAGCTTTTCGCTGACTTGGCCGGCATAGCAGGTACGCATGGGGATCTCCGAATTCTTTGCAGGGGTGTTCTTGGGGCGCTTCGGGGCAGATTGCCCTCAGGACTGAACGCCGGCCGGGGCGTTCAGCCCGGCTGATTTCGGGCCGTCTCGTCCAGCGGGACGCTGGGATGGCCGGCATGCGACAGCGGCGCGACGGTGCCCATCGAGATGATGTACTTGAGCGCCTCGTCCACCGTCATGTGCAGCGGTCGCACGTCGGCGCGCGGCATGATGAGGAAGAAACCGGACGTCGGGTTGGGCGTGGTCGGCACGTAAAGGCTGACATGTTCGTCCTCCAGGTGGCAGGCCACCTCGCCGCTGGGCGTGCCGGTCACGAACGCAATGGTCCAGGAGCCCGCGCGCGGGTACTGCACCAGCACAGCCTCACGAAACGCGTTGCCACTGCTGGAGAACAGCGTGTCCGACACCTGCTTGACCGAGCTGTAGATGCTCTTGACGATGGGGATGTTGGACATCAGCCGGTCCCACTGCGTGAGCAGCCACTGGCCGAAGATGTTGGCGACGAAGACGCCGGTGGCCAGCAGGCCGCCAGCCAGGATGAGGGCGCCCAGGCCCGGCACGTTCTGCAGGCTCAGCAGGTTGTCGCGCCACGAGTACGGCACCACCAGCGCCATCGCGGCCAGCAGCGAGCCGAACACGCCGTTGACGACGTCCAGCACCTGGCCCAGCACCCAGATCGTGATGGCCAGCGGCAGCCAGACCAGCAGGCCGGCGACGAGGTATCTGCGTAAGGAAGCGCCCACGAAGGTCCCTGGTCAGTGGCAGGCGCAGGAGCCGCCGCCGTGCGTGGAGGGCGACGCGCTGGCAGCCTCGGACTTGGGCGCCTCCGCAGCGGCCGGTGCGGCAGCAGTGGCGCTTGCGCCGGCAGCCGCGGGTGCGGCCGTGCCGCCGCCCTTGAAATCGGTCGCGTACCAGCCGGACCCCTTGAGCTGGAAGCCGGCGGCCGTGACCTGCTTGGAAAAGCTCTCGGCTGCGCAGGCCGGGCAGGTGGTCAGCGGCGCGTCGGACAGCTTTTGCAGCACGTCCTTGGCGTGGCCGCAGGCGCTGCAGCGGTAGGCGTAGATGGGCATGATGTCGGGCTCGGAAGTACCGGGAGGAAGCGCAAAGCCCGTGATTTTAGGCGAGGCTCAGGCGTGGGGCTTCAGATGATGGCTGACATGCTCCTGCCGGTCGGTCAGCAACTGCGGCATCAAAGAGCCGACAAGCATGCCGACGATGGCCGCAATCAGGCCGGCCAGCTGCCCCGGGAAGAACTCGCCCCAGGTCGAGACCTGCTCGAAGAACGCCACCCAGACGGCCACGCCAGCGAAGATGGAGAACACGGCGCCCTGGGTGGTCGCGCGGCGCCAGTACAGGCCGAACACCAGCGGCGTGAAGGCGGCCACCAGCGTGACCTGGTAGGCCGCGCTGACCAGCTCGTAAATGGGCGTGCCCTGCAGCGCGATGGCATAGGCCAGCACGGCAAAGGCGAACACCACCAGCGTGACGCGCATGGCCACCAGCGACTGCCTGTCGCTCATGCCGGGGCGGATCTGCTTGAGGATGTTCTCGACGAAGCTGGTCGTCGGCGCCAGCAGCGTGGCCGAGGACGTGCTCTTGATGGCCGACAGCAGCGCGCCGAAGAACAGGATCTTCATCACCAGCGGCATGTGGCCCATGATGAAGCTGGGCAGCAGGCGCTGGTAGTCGTTCTGCGCCAGGTCCAGCGCCTGGTCACCCATCACGACGACGGCGGCCAGCACGATGAACATGGGCACGAAGGCGAACGCGATGTAGCTGAAGCCGCCGATGATGGCGCCGCGCTGCGCGGTCTGGGCGTCCTTGGCGGACATGACGCGCTGGAACACGTCCTGCTGCGGGATGGAGCCCAGCATCATCGTCAGCGCCGCGCCGATGAACATCGCAATGTCCGTGAACGTCGGCTCGGGGAAGAACCTGCCCAGGTCCTTCTGCTGCGCCAGCGCCAGCACCTTGTCGGCGCCGCCGGCCAGGTCCGCCGAGACGAAGGCGATGATGGACAGGCCCACCACCAGCACGATCATCTGGATGAAATCGGTCCAGGCGACGGCGAGAAAGCCGCCTACGACCACGTAGACCAGCACCGCCAGCAGGCCCACGGTCATGCCCATGGCCGGGCTCATCGCGCCGTCGGTCAGGATGCTGAACACCAGGCCCAGCGCCGTGATCTGCGCCGCCACCCAGCCCAGATAGCTGAGGATGATGGCCAGCGAGCAGAACACCTCGACGCCCTTGCCGTAGCGCTGGCGGTAGAAGTCGCCGATGGTCAGCAGGTTCTTGCGGTACAGCTTGGCGGCGAAGAAGGTGCCCACCAGCACCAGGCACAGGCCGGCGCCGAACGGGTCTTCGACCACCGAGCCCAGGCCGCCCTGCACAAACTTGGCCGGAATGCCCATCACCGTCTCGGCCCCGAACCAAGTCGCGAACGTGGTCGTGATGACCATGACCAGCGGCAGGCTGCGGCCAGCGACCGCGAAGTCCGCCGTGTTCTTGACGCGGGTGCCAGCCCACACGCCGATGGCCAGCGTGCCCAGCAGATAAAGCACGACGAAAACGATCAGCGTGGTGTTCATGGACTTTGGCGAACGGATAGGCCCCGAAATGGGCGCGGATTATGGAGGCTGCGGGCGAGCGCCGGCCTAGGACCCGGCGCCCAGCAACTGCACGGCCAGCCAAGCAAGCGCGATGCCGAGCGCGAAGCCGGCGGCACCCCACAACATGCCGGACAGCAGCCGGTTGGTGCTGCGCAGCTCGCGCACCAGCGCCTTCAGCTCGGCATCGCCGCCACGCTGGGCCTGCACCTTCAGCGCGTCATGCAGCAGCCGCGGCAGCTCCGGAATCAGCTGCGCAAACCGCGGCGCCTCCTTCTGCAGCTGCTTGTTGAAGGCCGGCCAGCCGACCTGCTCGTGCATCCAGCGCTCCAGGAAGGGCTTGGCCGTGGCCCACAGGTCCAGTTCGGGGTCCAGCTGGCGGCCCAGTCCCTCGACGTTCAGCAGCGTCTTCTGTAGCAGCACCAGTTGCGGCTGGATCTCGACGTTGAAGCGGCGCGAGGTCTGGAACAGCCGCATGAGGACCTGCCCCAGCGAGATGTCCTTCAGCGGCCGGTCGAAGTGCGGCTCGCAGACGGCGCGGATGGCGCTCTCCAGCGCATCCACGCGCGTCTGCGGCGGCACCCACCCGGAGGCGATGTGCAGTTCGGCCACGCGCTTGTAGTCGCGCTGGAAGAAGGCGATGAAGTTCTGCGCCAGGTAGTCCTTGTCCACCTCGGTCAGCGTGCCGATGATGCCGAAGTCCAGCGCGATGTAGCGGCCAAAGCTCTCGGGCGCCAGGCTGACCTGGATGTTGCCGGGATGCATGTCGGCATGGAAGAAGCCGTCGCGGAACACCTGCGTGAAGAAGATCGTCACGCCGTCGCGGGCCAGCTTCTTGATGTCGACGCCCGCCTGCTCCAGCACGGCGCGCTGCGAGATGGGCACGCCCTTCATGCGCTCCATGACGATGACCTCGGGGCGACACAGGTCCCAGTGCATCTCGGGCACCAGGATGATGTCCAGGCTCTCCATGTTGCGGCGCAGCTGGGCGGCATTGGCCGCTTCGCGGACGAGATCGAGCTCGTCGTGCAGATACATGTCGAACTCGGCGACCACCTCGCGCGGCTTCAGGCGCCGGCCATCGGCGGAGAAGCGCTCGATCCACGCAGCGAGCTTGCGCATCAGTGCCAGGTCGTCGTCGATGACGTCCAGCATGCCCGGGCGAAGCACCTTGACGGCCACCTCGCGGCCGTCCTTCAGCGTCGCGAAGTGCACCTGCGCGATGCTGGCGCTGGCCACGGGCTCGGCGTCGAACGTGGCGAACAGCTCCTCCAGCGGGCGGCCGAAGGCGCGCTCCACCATCTCGCGCGACAGCGCCGCCGGAAACGGCGGCACACGGTCCTGCAGCCGGGCCAGCTCCAGCGCCACGTCGTGCGGCAGCAGGTCGCTTCGTGTCGACAGCACCTGGCCGAACTTCACAAAGATGGGGCCCAGGCGCTCCAAAGCGAGGCGAAGGCGCACGCCGCGCGAGTCCTGCCAGCGCCGGCCCAGCCGCGTCAAGCGGCGGATCAGCGCGAAGCGGCGCCGCCGCAGGCCCGACAGGGCCAGGTCATCGAGGCCGAAGCGCCAGACCGTCCAGAGAATGAACAGCAGCCGTGAGACAAACCTCATGCCGCGCCGCCAGCGCCTGCGGAGCCCATGCGTCGTGCCAGGCCAGCCAGCGTCATGCGCAACGCGCGCCCGAACTGGGCCAGTTGCCGCGCCGCCAGCGGGCCGGCCAGGCTGGCAAGATCGTCCTCGATGTCCCAGCGCAGGTTGTCCATCAGCCAGTGCATCTCGCCGGCAAAGGCCGCATCGCCCTGAACATTGACGGCGGGCGGCTGGCCGCTGACCGCGCCCAGCGCCAGGCGCGCCGGATTGGACGCATCGATCTCGATGCGCAGGTGGCCCGTGCCGCTCGGCGCGGCCTCCAGCCGCTCGAACAGTCCGGCAGGCGTGACGCCCAGTACCAGGTCGGGCAGTGCCGGCAGCAGCGAAGGCCAACCGGCCAGGTGCACGACCAGCCCCCGCCCGGCCAAGGGCCGCAGGCGCTGCGCTGCAATCGGTTCACGCGAGAGCACGTGGTTGATCAGCAGCACGATGCGGTCCTGCAAGGCGGGCACCAGCAGGGGCGACAGGGAGGGCAAAGGCCGAAAGGCAGACATGCAAAGGATTGTAGGCAGGGGACCATGAACAGGGGACGCCGCCGCCAGGACTGTCATTTTTGTTGGTGGACAATCCTGGATCGCTTTTTGCGTGCCTGCCCTGCACCCTGGGATGGCCAAAGTCAAGACCAAGATGTTTGAGGACCGCAGCTACAAAAGAACCTTCTACAGCGCACCGCAGTCGGTCGAGTCGCTGATCGCCGCGTTCCTGGAGCCCGGCATCATCGTGCTGACGTTCGTGCTCGTGAACGGGCACTTCGACGAACCTGTCATGCGTCCGGCGCTGACGCTGTGCCTGCTGATCTTTGCGCTGACCTTCCCGGGCCGCAACCGCTTCGGCGACCACCCGGCCAGCGCCTTCGTCGACGTGGTGTCGTCCTGGCTGGTGCTGCTGGGCATCCTGCTGCTGTGCGGCTACGCCACCAGCAGCCTGCACTATTTCGAGAACGAGGTGCTGATCTGGTGGGCCACGGTGACGCCAGTGCTGCAGATCATCGCCATCGAGGTGGGCCGACGCATCCAGAAATGGCGCGCCAGCGACCCCAGCGCCCGGCGCACCGCGGTCATCGTGGGCGCGGGCCCCCTGGGCCACAAGGTGGCGCGGGCGCTGCGCGACTCGCAGGGCGTCGTCTGCCTGGGCTATTTCGACGACCGCACGCCCGAGCGCCTGCACCCCGATGCGGGCAACGAACTGCTGGGACCGCTGTCCACGCTGGCCGGTTTCGTGCGCGAGAAGGGCGTGCGCGATGTCTACATCACGCTGCCGCTGGGCTCGCAGCCGCGCATCGTGCAACTGCTGGAACAGGTGCAGGGCACGACGGCCTCCCTCTTCTTCGTGCCCGACGTGTTCGGCATCAGCATCATTCAGGGCCGGCTGCAGGACATCAGCGGCGTGCCCGTGGTGGGCATCTGCGAGACGCCGTTCACTGGCACCAACCAGCTGATCAAGCGCATCAGCGACATCGTGCTGGCTTCCATCATCCTGGTGCTGATCTCGCCCATCCTGCTGTTGCTGGCCATCGGCGTGAAGATGAGCTCGCCGGGCCCCGTGATCTTCAAGCAGCGCCGCAACGGGCTGGATGGCGAGGAGATCATCGTCTACAAGTTCCGCTCGATGCGCGCGCAGGACAACGGCACCGTGGTGAAGCAGGCCACCAAGGGCGACTCGCGCATCACGCCTTTCGGCGCCTTCATCCGCAAGACCTCGCTGGACGAGCTGCCTCAGTTCATCAACGTGCTGCAGGGCCGCATGAGCATCGTTGGGCCGCGCCCGCATGCCGTCGCCCACAACGAGCAGTACCGCGAACTGATCAAGGCCTACATGGTGCGCCACAAGGTCAAGCCGGGCATCACCGGGTGGGCCCAGGTCAACGGCCTGCGCGGCGAGACGGACACCATCGACAAGATGGTCGCGCGCGTTGAATACGATCTGGAATACCTGCGCAACTGGTCGCTGGCCCTCGATCTGCAGATCATCCTGCGCACGGTGCGGCTGGTGGTGTTTGACCGTCATGCCTATTAAGAAGCCCCTCCCCCGCCTCCGCCCTGTGCGGGCCACCTTGCTGCTCGCCGCGGCGGCAGCGGGGCTGCCCTGCGCCCAGGCGCAGACCGACGACACCGCGCCGTTCTACGCCGGCGCGTCGCTGGGCGCCTCGCGCGTGTCCAACATCTACCGGCAGCCCAACGCCACGAACGACGACACCGTCGTCAGCACCGGCCTGCTGGGCGGCATCGACCAGCGGCTGGGTCGCCAGCATGTGACGCTCGACGGAACGTTGCAGGACAACCGCTATTCGTCCAACAAGGACCTGAACAACCGCTCCTACAACCTGCGCGGCGCGCTGAACTGGCAGACCATCGGCAACCTGTCGGGCACGCTCAGCGCCAAGTCTTCGCGGTCGCTGGCCGACTTCAACATCGGCAACGGCATCGACCCGATCTTCAGGAAGAACATCGAGCGCAACGACGAGTACCAGGCCAAAGCCCGGTTGGGTGTTCTGACCCGCTACACCGTCGAGGCGGGCTGGACGCACCGCGAGCGCGAGTTCAGCGCCGAGGAGTACGCCCGCTTCGTCTACCGGCAGGACACCGGCTCGCTGGGCGTGTATGCCACCCCCGGCGCCAACGTGCGGCTGGGCTTGGTGGGCCGCCACACCAAGGGGCTGAATCCGCGCTATCCCGTGGGCATCGCCGTGGACCCCGGCACGCAGCAACCCGTCATCGTCAGCGCCGCCAACGACTACACGCGTGACGACATCGACTTCACGACGAACTGGGCCACAGGCGGCAGCAGCACGCTGAACACCCGCATCAGCCGCAGCAAGACGAACAACAGCCTCGACGGCCTGCGCGACATCAGCGGCACGACCGGCGCGGTCGGCTGGAACTGGCGCCCCACCGGCAAGCTGCAACTCAACGTTCAGTATTCCCGGGACACCGGGCAGGAGTCCACGATCCAGGCGGCGGACCTGAACCGCGTCTACACCTCGTGGCAGTTGGGCGGCGACTACGCGCTCACGGGCAAGATCAGCCTCAGCGCCAAGGCCAGCAGCAGCCGCAGCCGCCGGGCCAGCGAATCTGGTGTCGTGGTGAGCGACGCGATGGACGACAGCAAGTTCTACAACCTCGGACTGCGCTGGACGATCTCGCGCGGTTTGAGCCTCGCCTGCCAGTACGACCGCGCCAGCCGCGACAGCAGCATCGCCCAGTACGTCTACACCGCCAGCAGCTATGGCTGCACCGGCCAGGCCATCCTTTACTGAACCCGATCCTATGACCACGACCGTCCTGCTGACCGGTGCAGCCGGCTACATCGCCTCCCACACCTGGCTGGCCCTGCAACAGGCCGGCTACCGCGTGGTGGGCGTGGACAACTTCTCCAACAGCTCTCCGCGGGTGCTGGAGCGGCTGGCCGAACTGGCCGCGGCGCCCATCGAGTTCGAGAAGGCCGACGTCTGCGACGGCGCGGCGCTCGATGAGATCTTCGACCGCTACCGCCCCGGTGCCGTCGTGCACTTCGCGGCCTTCAAGGCCGTGGGCGAGTCGGTCAGCCAGCCGCTGGCGTACTACCGCAACAACATTGGCGGCCTGGTCAACACTTGCGAAGCCATGCAGCGCCACGGCTGCACCCGCATCGTGTTCAGCTCCAGCGCGACCGTCTACGGTGCGCCCGAGCAGCTGCCGCTGCGCGAGGACGCGCCGACATCGGCCACCAACCCCTACGGTGCGACCAAGCTGATGGGCGAGCAGATCCTGCGCGACGTCGGCGTGGCCGACCCGGCGTGGCAGACCGCCTGCCTGCGCTACTTCAACCCGGTGGGCGCCCACGAGAGCGGTCGCATCGGCGAGGACCCGCGCGGCACGCCCAACAACCTGATGCCGTATGTCGCCCAGGTCGCCGTGGGCCGGCGCGAACGGCTGTCCGTGTTCGGCGACGACTACCCGACACCCGACGGCACTGGCGTGCGTGACTACATCCATGTGACCGACCTCGCCGAGGGCCATGCGGCCGCGCTGCGCTGGCTGCTGGACAATAGCGGCTCGCTCACCGTCAATCTCGGCACCGGTCGCGGCTACAGCGTGCTGGACCTGGTCCGCGCCTACGAAGCCGCCAGCGGCCGCAGCGTGCCGTATGAGGTCGCACCTCGCCGCCCCGGCGACATCGCCGCCTGCTGGGCCGACCCGGCCCAGGCGCGCGACACGCTGGGCTGGCAGGCCAAGCTCGATCTGGACCGCATGTGCCAGGACAGCTGGCGCTGGCAACAACTCAACCCCCAGGGATTCAATACATGACCCAAGTCCTGCCCGTCATCATGGCCGGCGGTTCCGGCACCCGGCTGTGGCCGCTGTCGCGCGCCGGCTATCCCAAGCAGTTCCTCGTGCTCTCGGGCAACGAGAGCCTGTTCCAACTCGCAGCCAAGCGTCTGGCGGCGCTCGCCGCGCCCGGCATCGAGCTGGGCGCGCCTTGCATCGTCGGCAACGATGAGCATCGCTTCCTGGTGCTGGACCAGCTGCGCGAGATCCGCCAGACACCCAGCAGCGTGCTGCTGGAGCCCACCGGCCGCAACACCGCGCCCGCGTTGACGCTGGCTGCGCTGGCGGCTCTCGAAGGCGGCCAGGACCCGGTGCTCGTCGTCACGCCCGCCGACCAGACGGTCACGCAGCCGGCCGCGTTCACTGCAGCGCTGCAGGAGGCCATCCAGATCGCCTCCGAAGGCGCCATCGCGCTGCTGGGCATCACGCCCGACCGTCCGGAGACGGGCTACGGCTACGTTCGCACAACAGCCGACGCAGGCGGCCTGGCCGTGGCGCAGTTCGTCGAAAAGCCCGACCTCGCCACCGCCGAGAAGTACCTCGCCGCGGGCGGCTACTTCTGGAACAGCGGCATGTTCGTGCTGCGCGCCAGCGTCTGGATGAAGGCCCTGGAGCGCTTCCGCCCCGACATCGCCGAAGCGACACGGGCGGCCTGGGCCGTGCGCAAGACCGACGACAAGTTCGTGCGGCCGGGCAAGGCCGAGTTCGCCGCCGTGCCCAGCGAATCCGTGGACTATGCGGTCATGGAACGCTGCCCCGGCACCGACATCCCGCTGCGCATGGTCGCGCTGGACGCCGGCTGGAACGACCTCGGCGCCTGGGAAGCCGTGTGGCAGGTCGCCGAGAAGGACGAAGCCGGCAACGCCTTCGTCGGTGACGCACTGATCGCCGACAGCCAGAACACGCTGGTGCACGCCACCAGCCGCCTGGTGGGCGTCGTGGGCCTGAAGGACATCGTGGTCGTCGAGACCGCCGATGCCGTGCTGGTCAGCGACCGTGCGCGCAGCCAGGAGGTCAAGCAGATCGTCAACCGCCTGGGCGCCGAGCAGCGCGGCGAGCACGCGCTGCACCGCAAGGTCCACCGTCCCTGGGGCTGGTACGACAGCATCGACAACGGCCCGCGCCACCAGGTCAAGCGCATCATGGTCAAGCCTGGTGCCTCGTTGAGCCTGCAGATGCACCACCACCGCGCCGAACACTGGATCGTCGTCAGCGGCACCGCCGAGATCGTCAACGGCGACAAGACCATCCTGCTGAGCGAGAACCAGTCGACCTACATCCCGCTGGGCCAGACCCACCGCCTGGCCAACCCCGGCAAGGTGCCGCTGGAAATCATCGAGGTCCAGTCCGGCTCCTACCTGGGCGAGGACGACATCGTCCGCTTCGAAGATACCTACGGCAGGGCCTGACATGACCATCCTCGTCACCGGCGGCGCCGGCTTCATCGGCAGCAACTTCGTGCTCGACTGGCTGCGCCAGTCCGACGAGCCCGTCGTCAACCTCGACGCGCTGACCTACGCCGGCAACCCGGAGAATCTGGCGTCGCTGGATGGCGACGCCCGCCACACCTTCGTCAAGGGCGACATCTGCGACCGCGCACTGGTGGATCAGCTGCTGATCACGCACCAGCCGCGCGCCATCGTGCACTTCGCGGCCGAGAGCCATGTGGACCGCTCCATCAGCGGCCCCGGCGCGTTCATGAGGACCAACGTCGACGGCACGTTCACGCTGCTCGAAGCTGCCCGCGCTTACTGGGGCGCGCTCGACGGCGAGGCCAAGGCGGGCTTTCGCTTTCACCACGTGTCAACCGACGAGGTCTACGGCTCACTGAAGCCCACGGACCCGCCCTTCGCCGAGACCAACCCCTACGAGCCCAACAGCCCGTACTCCGCCAGCAAGGCCGCCAGCGACCATCTGGTGCGCTCCTGGCACCACACCTACGGGCTGCCGGTCGTCACGACCAACTGCTCGAACAACTACGGCCCCTATCACTTCCCCGAGAAGCTGATCCCGCTGATGATCGTCAACGCGCTGGCAGGCAAGCCGCTGCCCGTCTACGGCGATGGCCAGCAGATCCGCGACTGGCTCTACGTGACCGACCACTGCAGCGGCATCCGCGCGGTGTTGGCAGGCGGCAAGCTGGGCGAGACCTACAACATCGGCGGCTGGAACGAGCAGGCCAACATCGACATCGTCAAGATCGTCTGCAAGTTGCTTGACGGAATGCGCCCCGACCCGGCCGGCCCCTACGAGCGCCTCATCACCTACGTGAAGGACCGTCCCGGCCACGACCGCCGCTACGCCATCGACGCACGCAAGATCGAGCGCGAGCTGGGCTGGCGCCCGGCCGAGACCTTCGAGACCGGCATCCGCAAGACGGTGCAGTGGTACCTCGACAACCCCGAGTGGGTTGCTCGCGTGCAGAGCGGCGCCTACCGCGACTGGATCAGCCAGCAGTACACGGCGGCGGCATGAAGATCCTTCTTCTCGGCAAGGGCGGCCAGGTCGGCTGGGAACTGCAACGCTCGCTGGCCGTGGCCGGTGAGGTCACGGCGCTGGATTTCGACGACGGCGGCGACTTCACCCAGCCCGACCAACTGCTGGCCCGCGTGCAGGCGCTGGCTCCTCAGGTCATCGTCAATTCGGCAGCCCACACCGCCGTCGACAAGGCCGAGAGCGAGCCTGATCTCGCCCGCCAGATCAACGCCACCACACCTGCGCTGCTGGCCATCGAGGCCCAGCGCCTGGGCGCGCTGCTGGTGCACTACTCGACCGACTACGTGTTCGACGGCAGCGGCGATCAGCCGCGTGACGAAGAGGCCCCCATTGCGCCGCTGAGCGTCTACGGCGCCACCAAGGCCGAAGGGGAGGATGCCATCCGTGCCAGCGGCTGCCAGCACCTGATCCTGCGCACCAGCTGGGTCTATGCCGCACGCGGCGGCAACTTCGCCAAGACCATGCTGCGACTGGCAGCCGAACGCGAGCAGCTCAAGGTCATCGCCGACCAGATCGGCGCGCCGACCGGCGCTGACTTGCTGGCGGACCTGACCACCCACATGCTGCGTGCCACGCGTGCCAATCCGGCGCTGAGCGGCACTTACCACGCGGTGGCCGGTGGCGAGACGAACTGGCACGACTACGCCCGCTTCGTCATCGAGTTCGCACGCCGGCAAGGCAAGCCCATCAAGGTCGCGCCGGACCAGATCCTGCCGATCCCGACCAGCGACTACGCGACGCCCGCCCAACGCCCGCTGAACTCGCGCCTGTCCACGGCCAAGCTGCAGCAGCGCTTTGGCCTGCGCCTGCCGCACTGGCAGCAAGGCGTGGAACGCATGCTCACTGAAATCCTCTGAGGCCATTCATGACCAATCGCAAAGGCATCATCCTCGCTGGCGGGTCCGGCACGCGGCTGCATCCGGCCACGCTGGCCATCAGCAAGCAACTGCTGCCGGTCTACGACAAGCCCATGATCTATTACCCGCTCAGCACGCTGATGCTGGCGGGCATCCGCGACATCCTGATCATCAGCACGCCGCAGGACACGCCGCGTTTCGAGGCACTGCTGGGCGACGGCGCCCGCTGGGGTCTGAACATCAGCTACTGCGTGCAGCCCTCCCCCGATGGCCTGGCCCAGGCCTTCATCCTGGGCCGCGACTTCGTCGACGGCCACCCCAGCGCGCTGGTGCTGGGCGACAACATCTACTACGGCCACGACTTCGCCGGTCTGCTCAGCAGCGCGACGAGCCGCACCGCCGGGGCCAGCGTGTTCGCGTACCACGTGCACGATCCCGAGCGCTACGGCGTCGTCGACTTCGATGCCGACAAGCGCGCGCTGTCCATCGAAGAAAAGCCCAAGGCCCCGAAGAGCAACTACGCGGTCACCGGCCTGTACTTCTACGACGAGCAGGTCTGCGACATCGCCGCCAACATCAAGCCCAGCCCGCGTGGCGAGCTGGAGATCACCGACGTCAACGCCGAGTACCTCAAGCGCGGCCAGCTCAATGTCGAGATCATGGGGCGCGGCTATGCGTGGCTGGACACCGGCACACACGACAGCCTGATGGAAGCCGGCCAGTTCATCGCCACGCTGGAAAAGCGCCAGGGCTTGAAGGTCGCCTGCCCGGAAGAGATCGCCTTCCGCTCCGGCTGGATCAACGCTGCGCAGCTCGAAGCGCTGGCCAAGCCCCTGGCCAAGAACGGCTACGGCCAGTACCTGCAGAAGCTGCTGGTCGAGAAAGCGTTCTGATGAGCCTGCTGCAGGTCACCCCTACCGCTTTGCCAGAGGTCCTGATCGTCGAGCCCAAGGTCTTCGGCGACGCCCGGGGCTTCTTCACCGAGAGCTGGAACGAGACCCGTTTCAATGAGGCACTGGGGCAGCAGGTCCACTTCGTGCAGGACAACCACTCCCGCTCGTCCCGCGGCGTGCTGCGCGGCCTGCACTACCAGCTCCATCCTCACGCGCAGGGCAAGCTGGTGCGCTGCGTCGCCGGCAGCGTCTTCGACGTGGCCGTGGACATGCGCGCGTCCAGCCCCAACTTCGGCAAATGGGTCGGCGTGGAGCTGACGGCCGAGAACCACCGACAGCTGTGGATTCCGCCGGGCTTTGCGCACGGCTTCGTCGTGCTCAGCGAGACGGCCGACTTCCTCTACAAGACCAGCGGCCGCTACGCGCCGGAGTGCGAGGGTTCCGTGCGCTGGGACGATCCGGCCATCGGCATCCAATGGCCGCTGGACGGCATCACGCCGCAGCTCTCGCCGAAAGACGTGAACGCTCCGTTGTTGAAGGCGGCCCGAACGTTTGACTGACCACAGCTGAGCACCGCTCAGCCATGAGTTGCTCGCGACGGTCCTGCTGACGGGACGGTTCGCACTACGTCCTGCCGCCTCGGCCTGTAGGTGCCTCAAGCGCCGCAGCAGTGAGCGCCGGGGGCCGCGTCCGCGGTGCCCGGACGACAGAACGCCGGCCGTTGCTTTCGCAGGCGGCCGGCGTTCTTCAAGACCCCGCGGGGTCAGCGGTGGCGTCAGCGGGTGTAGAAGCCGAGATCCCCAAGGTCGATTCGATAGCCGCTCTTGAGCTTGTCGTTCTCACCGGCGAAGTAATCGTCCAGGTAGGAATGGCCAAGGATGTATCGGTTCGGGTTCATCGTTCCGTAGTAGCCCGCATTGGCATTGCTGTTGCCGTCGAACAGCACATAGCTCCCCTGCCATCCTGAGCCGGCCACACCCCAGCTCAGCACATGATGGATGTACGGCGCGAACTTGGTGAACATCTTGTACATCAGCGCGTACTGATACCCGAGGGCGTCGGACTGCCGGATGTTGAGCGCCGCGGGAGCGGTCGCGCCGCCACCGGGCGCGCTGGTCGGCATCTGCAGGTCGAACTCCGAGAAGTCGATGCCGGACAGCAGGCGGTCGTCCACGAGCTTGGCGAACAGCGCCGTGGAGTACTGGGTGTCGCTGGCCTGGGTGCGGCCCACCGCATCGTGCGCCTGATTGCCAATGATCTCGATCAGAGGCCGTCCGTCGTACAGCGGATCTGTCAGCCACGCGGTGTTCAGCGCGCGAACCATGTTGTAGACGGTTCTCGCCTTGCTCCGAGCGGTGAAGCCGTAGTCGTTGTAGACCACCTTGGTGGGGTTGCTCGTGACGTAGGCATCGATGCTGCCGCTGTCGTCATGCCCATCGAGCTTCATGTAGCCGGGAAGCGAGGCGTAGTTGGCCTTGAACGCTGCGGCCATCTGGGCATTGGGAGCCGCGATATGGGCGTACTTGAACAGCAGGTAGACGTAGTGCTCCTTGAGGTCGCCGCCAATCAGGTCGTCCGACATCGCCGCCAGCCAGTTGGTGTGCTTGAGGCTGCTCCTCCAGCTGTTCGGGTCCTGCGGGATGTTGACGCTGTGGCGGCTTTCGTGGACCTCCTCGTTCAGGATGTCCCAGGTCGAGAAGGGAATGACGCCACGCGCCGCGCTGGAGCCGTACTTCGTCGACGTGGTCAGGAAGTGCCGCATCACATAGGTGATGTGGTTGAACTGCACCCGCCGGGCCATCTCCTTGCTCACCTGCGTCTGCCGTGAGACCCCATTGCCCAAACCGTAGAAGTACGGCGTGCCGTTGTACCCGGACGTCAGCGTGGCAGGCGTGATCTGGGTCATCCACCCGGGCGCCTGGTTGTACCAAGCCATCACGTGGCCATGCATCTTGTATTGGCCGGGCGTTCCGGAGTCGCGGATTCCCAGGTACGCGTTGTCCGGGAAGTTGTATTCACCCACACCCGGGGTGGTCGTGGCGCCGGTCAGCGCCGCCCCCGACACGCTGGTCAGCCAGTTCGGTCCGCGCGGGTGTGTGCCGTCGGCCTTCAGGTTGTTGCCATCGACGAAGATCTCGTAGTGCCGTGCCCGCGTTCCCGTGACGGGACCGGTGCCGATCGCGCCCATCATGAACAGGCCGTTGGCGGTGTTGTAGAGCCCCTTCAGCGGCGCGACCACACTCTGGTTCTGCGCATTGACGACATTGGGCAACGCGGCCGTGTTGGGGTCGGGTTGGGTGATCTTGAGGTTCTGCACCATGAGCGAGGTGCTTTCCGCAGGCCGACCGTTCTCGCCGTGCAATTCGAGAACGAAGGTCGAGGAAGCGCCCGTCTGGGGCACATTGACGCTGACGTGAGTCTTCAGCCAGGTTTCGCCGTTGTAGCTGCCGACCCAGGACGGATTGAGGTTGGTGTAGTCGTATCCGCGCAGGTAGCTGTCAATGGTGGTGCTGCGATTGGTGAGTCGCCAGCGCATCAACTTGCCTTGGGCGCTCTTCGGGTAGTACACGTCAAATTCCACCGTCGCGCCCGTCGGCACATTGACGGATGGGGACAGCGGCGACTGCATGCTGACGCCGCCGAACGTGGTTGCGCCGCGGTAGAAGTAGTCGATGAGCAGCACGGGCGCCTGGCCCTGTGCATCCGCAAAAGGGTACGGAACCATCCGGAAGGTGCTGCCGTCGAAGTCGGCCGGCACACGGTTGTCCAGCGGCGTGCGCGCGCTCCACACATTGGTGGGCGAGGTGACGGTCACCGGCGTCCGACCCGGACCCGGGTCCAGACGGAAATAAGGATCTGAGCCGTCCGACTTGATCTGCGCCTTGAAGGCCGCCATGGAGGCTTGAAGGTTCGCAATGGCCTGCGCATTCCACTGAATCAGCGCACTGCGCGCAGACTTGACGGCATCGTCGAGCGCTTTGAACTCGGCGGCGGTGACCCACGGCCAGGCCTTGTTCACGTCGGATCCGTTGCCGGCGCTGCTGACCTGGACCGGGAACTCCGCGTTGCCCGCCGCCAAAGCCTGGGCCTGGGTGATCAGACTGTTCAACTGACCGGACACCTCGGCCGTCGCCGGCAGCACCACGCGCAGCGATCCCCCGAACGTGCCGCCGTTGTAGGAGCCGCTGTAGCGTTCAACCACCGCCGCGCCGGATGACCCTGCGCTGGCAGGGAAAGTGAACACGGCCGACACCGCGCTGCGCGCCGCAATGGTGCCGATGGACTTCGGCAGCGGTGAACCCGCAGCGCTGCCCAACGTCGCGGCCGACACGACAACGTTCTGGGCCGCCGCCGTGCCGTTGTTGGTGAGGGACACCGTCGACTGGTAACTGCCGTCGCCCAGCTTGGTTCGAGTCGCGGTCGTGACGATCGCCACGGTGCCCTGCGCCAAAGCCCCGCCGCCTACGGAGAGCAGCGTGACCATGGCAACGGCTCGATAGCCGCCGAGTAGGAATTTCATGCAATTCATCTTGTCTCCATCTTGTTGGGGCCGTCGGTGACTGCGGACCACGCTTCACCGAGGGCCTTGTTATTCCTCAGCGCTCAAGCAGCCACCTGGCGTGCCTGCGGGCCGCGGTTCCTTCTGACACGGACGAGTCCAGCGAGGCAGCCGGTTGCCAGCAGCCACAGGGTCGACGGCTCCGGCACCACGTTGACGGTGAAGTCAACCGTCGCCAGGGTGTCCTGAGCGCCCAGGCCACCACCCAGGATCGAGAACGTGTTGGCATAGATGCCGGTCGCCATGCCAGCGGGCACGGCCAACTTGAACAGCACGCCGGTGAAACTCTCTCCGGGCGCCAGCGCGAGCGGGAAGTCCACGAAGAAGCCCGTGTCGTCCAGCGTCAGCGCGTCGGCGACGTTGTAGGCGTCACCGTTCAGATACACGCTGTCCAGATTGGTCACCGGGGCAAAGACCGTGGCCTCGAATTGCAAGACGCCTCCGGCGGGCGAAAGATCCTGGACAGGATTCGTCAGGGTCAAGGTCACGATGTCGGCACGCGCCGCCACCGAGGCCAGGCACAACGAGAACAAGGTCACCAAAGCAAAGATCAAGCGTTTCATAGGTTCCTCATGACGGACGGGTTGGACTGCAAATCAGAATCGGGAGGCTGTCCGGCCTGCCAGCGCCTCGGTCTGCCCATGGAGATACCGGGCAGCTGCGCTGGCGCGCAGGGTTCAGCGGATGTGTGGCCGCCGCCCGAGCAGCGGGGACTCACCCAGCTGTCGAGCGGCCCCGACGACGGAGGCCATCCAACTGGCCGCATCGGGCTGGGCGGCGGCCAAGTTCTTGTCGGTACGGGCGCAGGGGGCGTCGAGCGACATGGCCGGCACGCCAGGCCGAGCTCGCGCTGCCGCCGGCCTCAGTGCTGAAACTTGCAACAACGGCCCGCCATGGCGCGGCCAGAAGCGAGGGAGCTTCATGGTGCTTTGTCTCCTGGTTATGTTTTTCACTACCATTTTTTGGTAGCGCATACATTCAACAGTAACAAGCTCACAGCGCCAGTCCATAGGGGGCACTACCCATAGGGCGCCTTTACAGTCGTAACGGCACCCTCCGACCAATCATTGTTCGCTCGGATGGGTCAATTCACCTATGAATGAGGGCGCAGAGGCAATCAGCACCTTCTGATTGCGCTATCACTCACTCTGGAAATTTACAACTTTCAGCCTTCCCTCTCCACATCGGAAACGCGTCAGCCCGTTGAGGCGATGCTGTCGACGTAACGGCCAGCCTGCAGTGATGCAGTGTTGGCGCGGGTGAGTGCAGCCCAGCCATGCTGCTTGTCGGGCATCCACTTCGATGGCGCCGTACCGACAAAACGCGCAGGGATGCTGTGCCGCGCAGGCGGGGGCTTTCTAGATGTCGCTGCTTGGTTCCTGGCCTGCGTGCCATCGGCAATCACAGGCACATGCAGCAGCGCTCGCGGCCGCCGCTAAATGCTCACGCAAAGAGCTTGGCGGCCGCGACACGCGGCCGTCTCAACTTCGCTTCAGGCCCGGGCGTCGCCCCAGCGCAAAGGAGTGATCTCGTCGCCCACATAGGTCGTGTGACCGGACCGGTCGACACAGTACTGCGGCGAGATGATCATCTCGTGCACGGTCATGCCCTCGCCGATGCGCGTGTGCTCGATGAGGACCGAGCGCTCGACAGTGGCGCCGCTGCGTACGTGCGAACCGTGGCCGATCCAAGTCGGACCGATCACGCGCGCACCAGGTTCGATGCGCACGTTGGAGCCGATGTAGACCGGCCCCTCGATGTGCACCTTGTCCCAGTCGACCGAGGTGTTCAGGCCGACGCGCACCTGCGGGCGGACCTCGCGCCCCGGCATGTCCATCTGAGCGAAGCCGCCCGTCATCACCTGCTGGGTGACGGACCAGTAGTCCGTGACACGCCCGATGTCGATCCAGTTGAACGGGCGGTTCTGGGCGAAGAACGGCAGGCCCTTCTCGACCAGCAACGGGAACAGCTGGCTGCCGATGTCGAACTCGACGCCCGGCGGGATCAGATCGAGCACAGCAGGTTCAAAGATGTAGATGCCGGTGGAAGCGAGGGTGCTCTTGGCCTGATCCGGACTGGGCTTCTCCTGGAAGGAGGTAACCCGGCCATCGTGATCCGCGACCACGATGCCGTAGTTCTTGGTCTGCTCCCGCGGCACATCGAGCGTGATGACGCTGGCGATCGCGCCCTTCGCCTTGTGCTCGGCAAGCGCCGCTTCGATGTCGAGGTCGATGACGGCATCGCCGCACAGCACGATGAAGGTCTCGTCGAAAAATTTACCGAAATCCTGGATCTTGCGCATGCCGCCTGCCGAACCTACCGGTTTGCACACGACCTCTCCCTGCTCCCGCACACCTTCGTACGAGTACCCCAGCTCGACGCCCCAGCGCTGACCGGCGCCGAAGTAGTTCTCGATCTTCCAGTGCATGAACGCGACGTTGACCATGATCTGGCGCACGTCGTAGCGCGCCAGATGCTCGATCAGGTACTCCATCACCGGCTTGCCCAGGATCGGCACCATGGGCTTCGGCGTGTGCTTGGTCAACGGGCGGACCCGGGTGCCCTGGCCGGCGGCCAGGATCATTGCTTTCGCCATCTCTTACTTCCTCAGTCATTCACGCGAGATGGCAAGCAAGACTTACGCCGGCACAGTGGACAAGCACCTGCGACCGATGCCGCGGTAGTCGATGCCCAGCGCCTTCATCAGCTTGGGCTCGTACAGGTTGCGTCCATCCAGCACCACCGGCGCCTTCAGCACCGCCTTGATCGCATCGAAGTCCGGCGTGCGGAACTCCTTCCACTCGGTCACGATCAGCAGCGCATCCGCACCCTGCAGCGCCACCTCGGCGCGCTTCACCAGCGTCACATCGTCGCGCGGACCCAGCACGCGTGCCGCCTCGGCCAGGGCCACGGGGTCGTAGGCCGCCACGGTCGCGCCGCGCCGGGTCAGCTCGTCGATGATGACCAGAGACGGCGCCTCGCGCATGTCGTCCGTGTCCGGCTTGAACGCGAGGCCCCACATCGCGAAGCGGCGGCCCCGCAGGTCCTCGCCGAAGCGCTCGACCACCTTGTCGACCAGCACGCGCTTTTGCCGCTCGTTGGCGGCCTCCACCGCCGACAACACCTTCAGCGAGATGCCGTTGTCGGCCGCGGTGCGCACCAGCGCCTTCACGTCCTTGGGGAAGCAGGAGCCGCCGTAGCCCGCCCCGGCGTACAGGAACTGGTAGCCGATGCGCGGGTCGGAGCCGATGCCGCGGCGCACCAGTTCGATGTCGGCGCCCACCTTCTCAGCCAGCAAAGCCAGCTCATTCATGAAGCTGATGCGCGTGGCGAGCATCGCGTTGGCCGCGTACTTCGTGAACTCAGCGCTGCGCACGTCCATGATCTGCATGCGGTCCTGCGTGCGGTTGAACGGCGCGTAGAGCGCCCGCATCAGCAGCGTCGCCTGTTCGTCGTCGGCGCCGATGATGATGCGGTCGGGCTTCATGAAGTCCTCGACCGCCGCGCCCTCCTTCAGAAACTCCGGGTTTGAGACCACGGCATAGGGCATGTCCGGCAGACCGCGAGCGTCCAGTTCCTCGCGGATGGCGGCACGGACAGCGTCGGCAGTCCCGACAGGCACGGTGCTCTTGTCCACGACTACCTTGTAGTCCGTCATCACGCGGCCGATGGAGCGAGCGGCGGCCACCACGTGCCGCAGATCTGCCGAGCCGTCCGAGCCCGGCGGCGTGCCGACGCCGACGAACAGCAGCGTGCCGTGCTGCACGGCATGGGCTGCGTCGCTCGTGAACTGCAGGCGCCCTGCCTTCACGTTGCGCTGGACGATCTCCAGCAGTCCGGGCTCGTGAATGGGGATGTCACCGCTGTTGAGGATGCGGATCTTGTCCTCGTCCACGTCCAGGCACACGACATGGTTGCCCATCTCCGCGAGGCATGCGCCCGTCACCAGGCCAACGTACCCCGCACCGATTGCAGTCACCTTCATTCATGCTCCCCGCCATCAGGCTGACCCTGACGTTGTAGTGGCGGTGCATGACAGGACTGTGATCAGACCTTGTAGTAGTCCCGGTACCAGGCGACGAAGCGCTGAATGCCCTCGGGCACCGGCATGGCCGGGCGGAAGTCCGTCCACGCGGCGAGCTCTTCCACATCGGCATGCGTGGCCGGCACGTCGCCGTCCTGCAACGGCATGAAGTTCTTCACCGCCTCCTGGCCCACAGCCTGCTCGATGGCCTCGATGAAGCTCATCAGCTGGATGGGCGCGTGGTTGCCAATGTTGAACACGCGGTACGGCGCGCTGGAGCGAGCCGGGTCGGCGGTCGCCGGGTCGTAAGTCGGGTCGGCTGTCGCCGTGCGGTCCAGCACGCGCACGACGCCCTCCGCGATGTCGTCGACGAAGGTGAAGTCCCGGATCATCTTGCCGTGATTGAACACGTTGATCGGGCGGCCTTCGATGATCGCCTTGGTGAACAGGAACAGCGCCATGTCGGGGCGGCCCCACGGCCCGTACACCGTGAAGAAACGCAGGCCCGTGGTGGGCAACCCAAAAAGGTGCGAGTACGTGTGCGCCATCAGCTCATTGGCCTTCTTGGTGGCCGCGTACAGGCTGATGGGATGGTCGACGCTGTGATGCTCGGAAAACGGCATCTGCGTGTTGCCACCGTAGACGCTGGAGCTGGACGCGTAGGCCAGGTGCTGAACGCCGTTGTGCCGGCAGCCTTCCAGGATGTTGGTGAAGCCGACGATGTTGCTGTCGATGTAGGCGTGCGGGTTCTCGATGGAGTAGCGCACACCGGCCTGCGCCGCCAGGTGCACGACGCGGTCAAAGCGCTCCTCGGCAAACAGCTTGGCCATGCCTTCGCGGTCCGCCACGTCCATCTTCACGAAGCTGAAGCCAGGCTTGGGCGTCAGACGCGCCAGCCGGTCATGCTTCAACTGCGGCGAGTAGTAGTCGTTCAGGTTGTCCAGACCGACCACCTGGTCTCCACGCGCCAGCAGAATCTGGCTGACGTGCATGCCAATAAAGCCGGCGGCGCCGGTGACTAGAACCTTCACGTTGAAATCCCCATGCAGCCCCGAAACGGGCCGCGCATTCTCCTACATGCGTGCTGGAGCCATCTCCCACCGAGTCAAGTAATACCCGCCAAACGGCCACCGACACGCGTCGTGTGCCGATGTAACCAGCACCGATGCTGTGATCGCCTTCACGTACGCATTTTGTTACCCAG
Source organism: Pelomonas dachongensis (assembly GCF_043555865.1). Classification (NCBI taxonomy): domain Bacteria; kingdom Pseudomonadati; phylum Pseudomonadota; class Betaproteobacteria; order Burkholderiales; family Sphaerotilaceae; genus Roseateles; species Pelomonas dachongensis. The sequence continues at coordinate 39,596 of NZ_JBIGHY010000015.1, read as the reverse complement.
CCACGCAGCGAATCCAAACGCCTACATTGAGCGCATGGGGGCAGCCCCAGCCCGCGTCGCCTAGTTGGCGCACATTGCAGTCCCGTGCTCCATCACCATGAAAAACCTGCTCAACGTCTCGCGTCCGGCCCTCCTCGCCATGGCAACTTGCCTCACGCTCGCCGCGTGTGGTGGCGGCGGTGGCAGCAATGATCCGAGCACTGTGCCGAGCGCGGCCACTGCGGTCGCCGCAGTCACGATGACCGCGGCATCTGCACCTGAAGCTGCAGGAGCCCGCGTGATCCAGTCGGCGGTCACATCCGGCGAAGCTGGCACGCCCATGTTGACGCTGCGCGCCCACGCCGACCTGGCGGGGGGCATCGGCGCGATGGTGTCCGTGCGGGTGGACGGCGTGGTGACGGACAGCGTAGAAGTACGCGCCACCACGCCTACCGACTACCGCCTGGCCGTGCCCGCGCTCAAGCCCGGTAGCAAGGTCGATCTCGTCCATACCAACGACGGCGCCGTCAATGGCGTGGACCGCAATCTCTACGTTCAACAGGTCAGCACCGCCGACACCGCCGTGCTGTCCACCGCATCCATCGTCACCCTCGACAAGGGCAGCGGCGACGCTGCGTTCGACGGCCAGAACGTGGTCCCTGGCGCCGCAGCCCTGTACAGCAACGGCGCGCTGCGCATGGTCTGGCCTGCGCCCAACCTCACCGAGCGCCTCACCGTGCGTGCCAGCGCCAACAGCGCTGGCGGCAAGGGCGCGATGATGGTCGTGCGCGCCAACGGCATCGTCATCGGCTCGGCCGAGGTGACCGCCGCCGAGCCAACCGACTACGTGTTCCCCGCGCCGGCCCTGTCCGCCGACAACCTCGTGCACGTCGCCTTCGAGAACGCCGGCAGCGCTGATGGCCAGACCCGCGGCCTGCGCATGCATTACATGATGTCCGGCACCACCGTGCTGCAGCCCAGCGCCGGCACCATGTCTTTCGACGCCGGCAGCGGCCTGGCTGCCTTCGACGGTGCCAACGTCACCGCCACCACACAGAGCCTGATGACCGCCAACGGCGCGTTGCGTGGCCGCTGGCCCGCGGCCAACAGGACGGCCCCGCTGACGCTGCGCGCCAGCGCCCGGCTGGCCGCCAACGTGGGCCCCATCGTGCGGGTGCTGGTAGACGGCGTCGTCCTTGGCACTGTGGAGCTGCGCTCCACCAGCCTGACCGACATCCGCCTGCCCACGCTGCCCATCAAGCCCGGCCAGCGCGTTGAAGTCGTCTACACCAATGACGCCACGATCAACGGCGAAGACCGCGACCTGCAACTGGCCTACGCCATCTCTGGCAAGACCGCGCTGCGCGCGACCAACAACAAGCTTGACGCAGACTGGCCCCAGCCCAACCTCACCGACACGCTCACGGTGCGCGCCCGTGGCGCCATCGCTGGTGGTGTCGGCCCCATCATGCAGGTGCTGGTTGACGGCATCCTCGTTGGCAGCGCCGAGGTCAGGTCCACCGAGCATGCCGACTACCAGTTCGCCGTGCCGGCCATGTTCGCTGGCCGCAAGCTGGACATCGCCTTCGTCAACGATGACGTGGTGGGCGGGGTCGACCGCAATCTCTTCATCGCGTATGCCACCACGCGCAACACCGTGTGGCGTCCCGCCGATGCGGGCAACCAGTTTGACCGCGGCAACGGCGCGGCGGCCTTCGATGGCGCCGATGTCGCCACAGCCAGCACGTCGCTGTACGTCAACGGCGCGCTGCGCTCCACCTGGCCCGAGCCCAACATCACCAGCACCGTCACCGTGCGCGCCAGCGCCGTGCCAGCCGGCGGTGTGGGCGCCTTGATGATCCTGTGGGTCGACGGCGTGGCCATCAGCTCCGCCACCGTCACCAGCACCTCGCCCACCGACTTCGTCATGCCCACCACCGCGCTCAAGCCGGGCAGCCAAGTCACTGTGGCCTTCTCCAACCCCGGCTCCGCCGCTGGTGTCGAGCGCAAGCTCAACGTCCATTACCTCATCGCCGGATCTTCCTTCGTCACGCCCTCCACTTCTTACGCCGCCGGCACGCTGGCAAGTACCTGGCCCACGGCCAATCTGACCGATATCGTCACCGTGCGCGCCCACGCCGACCTGGCGGGGGGCATCGGCGCGATGGTGTCCGTGCGGGTGGACGGCGTGGTGACGGACAGCGTGGAAGTGCGCGCCACCACGCCTACCGACTACCGCCTGGCCGTGCCCGCGCTCAAGCCCGGTAGCAAGGTCGATCTCGTCCACACCAACGACGGCGCCGTCAATGGCGTGGACCGCAATCTCTACGTTCAACAGGTCAGCACCGCCGACACCGCCGTGCTGTCCACCGCATCCATCGTCACCCTCGACAAGGGCAGCGGCGACGCTGCGTTCGACGGCCAGAACGTGGTCCCTGGCGCCGCAGCCCTGTACAGCAACGGCGCGCTGCGCATGGTCTGGCCTGCGCCCAACCTCACCGAGCGCCTCACCGTGCGTGCCAGCGCCAACAGCGCTGGCGGCAAGGGCGCGATGATGGTCGTGCGCGCCAACGGCATCGTCATCGGCTCGGCCGAGGTGACCGCCGCCGAGCCAACCGACTACGTGTTCCCCGCGCCGGCCCTGTCCGCCGACAACCTCGTGCACGTCGCCTTCGAGAACGCCGGCAGCGCTGATGGCCAGACCCGCGGCCTGCGCATGCATTACATGATGTCCGGCACCACCGTGCTGCAGCCCAGCGCCGGCACCATGTCTTTCGACGCCGGCAGCGGCCTGGCTGCCTTCGACGGTGCCAACGTCACCGCCACCACACAGAGCCTGATGACCGCCAACGGCGCGTTGCGTGGCCGCTGGCCCGCGGCCAACATGACGGACACGCTGACGCTGCGCGCCAGCGCCCGGCTGGCCGCCAACGTGGGCCCCATCGTGCGGGTGCTGGTAGACGGCGTCGTCCTTGGCACTGTGGAGCTGCGCTCCACCAGCCTGACCGACATCCGCCTGCCCACGCTGCCCATCAAGCCCGGCCAGCGCGTTGAAGTCGTCTACACCAATGACGCCACGATCAACGGCGAAGACCGCGACCTGCAACTGGCCTACGCCATCTCTGGCAAGACCGCGCTGCGCGCGACCAACAACAAGCTTGACGCAGACTGGCCCCAGCCCAACCTCACCGACACGCTCACGGTGCGCGCCCGTGGCGCCATCGCTGGTGGTGTCGGCCCCATCATGCAGGTGCTGGTTGACGGCATCCTCGTTGGCAGCGCCGAGGTCAGGTCCACCGAGCATGCCGACTACCAGTTCGCCGTGCCGGCCATGTTCGCTGGCCGCAAGCTGGACATCGCCTTCGTCAACGATGACGTGGTGGGCGGGGTCGACCGCAATCTCTTCATCGCGTATGCCACCACGCGCAACACCGTGTGGCGTCCCGCCGATGCGGGCAACCAGTTTGACCGCGGCAACGGCGCGGCGGCCTTCGATGGCGCCGATGTCGCCACAGCCAGCACGTCGCTGTACGTCAACGGCGCGCTGCGCTCCACCTGGCCCGAGCCCAACATCACCAGCACCGTCACCGTGCGCGCCAGCGCCGTGCCAGCCGGCGGTGTGGGCGCCTTGATGATCCTGTGGGTCGACGGCGTGGCCATCAGCTCCGCCACCGTCACCAGCACCTCGCCCACCGACTTCGTCATGCCCACTACCGCGCTCAAGCCGGGCAGCCAAGTCACTGTGGCCTTCTCCAACCCCGGCTCCGCCGCTGGTGTCGAGCGCAAGCTCAACGTCCATTACCTCATCGCCGGATCTTCCTTCGTCACGCCTTCCACACCTGGCACTTCCTATGTCGCCGGCACGCTGTCAGGCAGCTGGCCCTCTGCCAACCTGACGGACACGGTGATCGTGCGGGCCAATGCCACTCTCGCTGCAGGCGTCGGTGCCATCATGCAGCTGCGCGTGGACGGGGTGATTGTGGGCAGCGTGGAAGTGCGCAGCACCACCCCCGCCGACTACCGTTTCGCCGTGCCGAAGCTGTCGGCCGGCAGCCGAATCGACGTCATTTACGCCAATGACGCCACTGTCAACGGCGTGGACCGCAACCTGTTCATTCAGTATGTGCAGACCGGGCTGGCGACGTTGGCGCCGTTCGCCACCAATGTAGTTTTCGACGCGGGCACGGGCGAGGAGGCGGTAGATGGCACGGCCATAAGCGCGAGCGACGGGGGGATGCACGCCAACGGCGCCCTGCGCTTTACCGTACCTGTTGCCAATTCGCCGATCAGCGCCACGCATCACGCCGCTTCGCGCCTGCTTCAGCAAGCCAGCTTCGGTCCGACGCTGGCTGATGTCGACCGCGTAGTGCAGATCGGACAGGCCGCCTGGATCGACGAACAACTGGCCCTGCCCTTCACGCCGGACATGGTGGACGCTGTTCAGGCACGCTACGACCTCGGCAACACCTACCGCCCCGGTGGCGCTAACTACACGTCGAACTGGGTGGGGCAGCGCTTCTGGGCCTCTGCAGCGACCAGCCCCGACCAGTTGCGTCGACGCATGGGCTTCGCCCTGCATCAAATCCTGATGGTTTCGCAGGCCGACTCCAACCTTGAAAGTCACGCACGCACTTACGCCCAGTATGTAGACACGCTCAACCGCCATGCGCTCGGCAACTACCGCACCCTGCTGGAACAGGTGGCCCTGAGTCCGGCGATGGGTATCTACCTCTCCCACATGCGCAACCGCCCGGAAAACGCCGCGTCGGGCCGCATGCCCGACGAGAACTTTGCGCGCGAGGTGATGCAACTGTTCACCATCGGCTTGCATGAGCTGAACGCCGACGGCAGCCTAAAGCTAAATGGAAACGGGCAGCCGATTGAAACGTACACCAACGAAGACGTGATGGCCATGTCCAAGGTGTTCACCGGCTGGAGCTGGGCGTTCCCGGACGGTCAGCTCACGGAGCAGAATTTCCGTTTCGGCAATCCTGACCTCAGCGCGACTGGCGACCAACGCATTGACATCCTGCCGATGAAGGCGTACCCCGGTCAGCACTCGAACAGCGAGAAGCGCCTTTTCAGCGGCAAGTCGCAGGCGGTAGTGATCCCCGCCGGCAGCAACCCGCAAGCCAGCCTAAAGCTCGCGCTGGACGCACTGTTCAACCATCCCAACGTAGGTCCCTTCGTTAGCCGCCAACTCATTCAGCATCTCGTGAGCAGCCACCCCAGCAGTGCTTACGTGGCTCGCGTGTCCGCCGTATTCAACAACAACGGCAAGGGCGTGCGGGGTGATTTGGCAGCCGTGGCGCGCGCCATCCTGCTTGATAGCGAAGCGGTCAACCCGCCGAGCAACGGCGTGGGCAAACTGCGCGAACCAGTGATGCGCGTGGCGCACTGGATGCGCAGCCTCCAGGCCACGTCGGTGAGCGGCCAGTACGCCATCGACGGTGACATCCTGCCGTTGGGGCAACGCCCCATGCACGCCTCTTCAGTGTTCGGCTACTTCCGCCCCGGCTACGTGCCGCCAAACACGGTGCTCGCCGCCGACAAGATCACGGCGCCGGAAATGCAGATCGTCAGCGAAGCCACCACTGCGCAATGGGTAAATCTGGCACAGCGCATGGCCAGCAACGGCCTCGGCTGGGTCGGCCCGCAGAACGACGTGATCGCGCGGCTCCAACCACTTGCCGACCTGGTGGCCGCCGGCCAACTTGCCGCAGTTGTGGAACGTCTGAATCTGCTGCTGTACGCCGGCCGCATGAGCAGCACGCTCAAGCAGGACCTGATGGACGCCATGCTCAGCGTTAGCGGCGCCGACGCCGCCAGCCATCTCAACCGCGCCCGCGTCGCATTGTTCGTAGCGCTGGCCTCACCCGAATACCTGGTGCAACGATGACACGACCGATCCGCACGGGCGCTTCGCGCCGCAGCTTCCTCCGCGCCGTTGGCGGCTTGGCCGCCAGCGCAGCCATCCCTCAGCACGGCCTGCCGCTTGTCACGGGCCTCGCCGGCATGGCAGCACTGGCCAGCCAGAGTAGCCATGCAGCCACCACATCGGGCTACAAGGCGCTGGTGTGCCTGTACATGAACGGCGGCAGCGACAGCCACAACTGGGTCGTGCCCACCGATGCCACGGGCTATGCCGAGTACGCCCGCTCGCGGGGTGAGCTGGCCTTGGCGGCAGAGCGCCTGCAAGGTATTACCGTCGCTGGACAGGCAAACGGCCGCAGCTTCGGCATGCCAGCAGAGCTGGGCCCGCTGCGCACTTGGTACGAGGCTGGGCAGGCTGCCATCCTGGCCAACGTAGGCCCTCTCGTGCGGCCCATCACCAAGGCCGAATACAACGCTGGCGTGGGCGTACCCGCCAAGTTGTTCTCCCATAACGACCAGGCGTCCACTTGGCAGAGCCTGGCACCAGAAGGTGCCGCCTCGGGCTGGGGCGGGCGCATGGGTGACATCCTTATGTCGGCAAACGCACAGCCCGTATTCACCGCCGTGTCCGCAAGTGGCAATGCCGTGTTCCTGTCGGGCAGCAGCGTTAGCCAATACCAAGTCGGGCTTGAAGGTCCTGTTTCGGCCAGCGGCATGAACGGCGGCAGCGTGTTCGGCTCCAGCACGGCCGGGAGTGCACTGCAGCGCGCATACGCATCAACCAGCACGGACCGGCTGCAGGCGGAGTACGCACGGGTGATGCAGCGTGGCATGGGCGCCAACGCGGCGCTGCAGGCGGCTCTGTCCGGCGTGAACGTACCAGCGATCCCCGGTACCGCCATCGCTCAAGTGAACACCGTAGGCACGACGCTCGATAAGCTGAGCCTAGCTCGCCAACTGCGGATCGTGCTACAGATCATCGCGGCGAACCAGGCCCTCGGCATGCGTCGCCAGGTGTTCATGGTCCAGATGGGCGGATTCGACACGCACGCAAACCAAATGCGCGACCAGCCCGTGCAGATGGCGCAGGTGGCGCAGTCGATCAACTATTTCATGTCAGCGCTGAACAGTTTGGGTCTACAGAACAACGTGACGCTCTTCACCGCCTCAGATTTCGGCCGCACCCTGTTGAGCAACGGGGATGGCAGCGACCATGGCTGGGGTGGCCACCAATTCGTCGCGGGTGGCGCTGTGCGTGGCGGCACGATGTACGGACAGTTTCCAACCACTGCACTTGGCACCAGTCAGGACGTCGGCTCCGGCCGGCTCCTACCTACAATGGCGGTGAGCCAGATGGCCGGGAGCATGGCAGCGTGGATGGGGTTGAACGCCTCCGAGCAGATGCAGGTGCTGCCTTCGCTGGCCAATTTTTCCGGGCTGCCCGCGTTCATGAAGGCCTGACGGAGCCGTCGCACGCCACCCGCTTGCGCGCCCCGTGTGTCGCCAACAAGCGTGCCGCCTGACGACGAACTCAGCAGGTTTGATTCAAGGGTGCCCCGTGATGCTCGACTCGATCTCCTCTCCCGCATCACGTCGCGCTTGGCTTGCTCGCTCGGGCTGGGCCTTGTTGGCCGGACTCGGCAGCTGTTTGCCGACAATGGCTCAGTCCGACGCGCAGACACGCATGCGCCGCATCAGTGATGACATGCAGCGCCCGCACGAGTTTCAGTTGCAGGGCATACAACCGAAGGGAGGCTGGCATGTCGGCCCCTTCATTGCCATGGGCGCAGAGCCCTATGGACGCTCAGTTCCCAAATGGTGGCGCGAGGGTAATCGCTTTGACGAATGGCGCTCCGTGGCCGGCTGGTTCACCGTCTACCTCGACGCCCGTGGGAGCCCAGCAACCAATAGCGGCGTGGAGATCAGCGGGTTGGAGGTCTGGGTCTTACAGCGCAGCAATCGACGGTGGGTGTCACTGAGGGCCCAGCGCCAACCGGCCTGGCAAGGGGCCTACCATCCGAACGCCACGGATTCCTTGCGCAAGAGCGGCGGCCGCATGTTGGCGAAGGAGGAAGGCTTTGTCGCCGTCCCCAAACCCGAGTACATGGTGCACGGCGGCGCCGGGCAGGTGGCGTTGCCCTGGAATGCCGAAGGCGCGGACATGCTCGCGCTGTTGGTTTCGATCCGCCACCGGCTCGTCACCGTCGACCCAGCGCTTCCAGATGATCGTTCGAGCGCGCGCATGGGAGTAATTGCAGGCGCTGACTACTACCCCTGGGTCGGTGCGGGTCTGGCGGATCTTCAAGCGAAGTACAACCCCGGCGCCGGATCGGGGCGGCTCATCCAGTCAACACCCGAGTGGAAATACTCCACCGTGTTGCTCCGCGTGCCCTCAATGAAGGCAGAAGAGTTGCTGCAGCTGCCGCCGCCGGCCTTCGTCTACTGAACGTACCTGCGCGATGGCCTCACCGCTGAGGTAGCCACTTTTCAAGCAGCACCTGGTACTCGTTCAGCACCTGCTGCCATGTGAACCGCTGTTGGAACTGCACCCGACTGGCTGCACGCATTGCATCAACGCGATCAGGCGCGGCCAACAGTGCGGCCAGCGTGTCGTCAAACTGCGCCGCGTTACCGAAGAACGCGGCACCGTCACCTGCTACCCAGCGATTGAACTGGTTGTCGTGCGCGACTACCGCATTGCCTGCTCCCAACGCTTCTACCAGTGACGGGTTGGTGCCGCCCACCTGGTGCCCGTGCACGTAAGCCAGGCTGTGCGCCCGCAACGCTTGCACCACCGTCTTGTCGTAGATCGCACCGAGGAAAGCCACTTCCGGCCCGGCCGCCGCCTTGACCGCTCGGTGGTAGGCATTGCCGTCGTCGTACTTGCCCAGCACCGCCAGTTGCACACCGCGCGGGCGCGCGCTGAATCCGGCCACAACCTCCAGTAACGAGTTCTCCGGCTCGGCGCGTGCAATCACCGTCAGATAACGCCCCGGCTCCAGGCCCAGCGCCAGCACGGGCTCCTGCGGAAGCGCCGTTGTCACCTCGGTCGCCCCGTACGGAATCATAGTGATCTTGCTGGCCTTCACCCGCGTTTGCAGGTGCCGCGCAATGCCCGGGTGGTCAGCCACCAGGTGATTGCCGAGCCAGCAGCCCATCCAGTCGTTCATCCAAAACCAGGTCTTGGCCACGCCGCCCCACTTGGCGCGCGCCCACTCGATGCCGTCCATGTTGATGACGTTGGGCACACCCTTGAACCTCAGCAGGGCGCAGAACACCGCGGTGTTGTAGCCCAGGGTCAGACACAGGTCATTGAAGCGAGAGGCATGGCGCGTGGCCTGCCAGTCAAAGGCAATGGTGCCCTTGGGGCCGTCCAGCGCGATGGGGAAATTCACCCGCTCCACGCCCTCCCACTGATCCTCGTAGACCGGGCCGCTGCCATCGACCTGGCAATACACCACCACTCGCCAGCCCTGCTCCACCAGATGCAGCGCCAGGTACTCGGCAAAGGTCTCGAAGCCGCCATGGGCCGCCGGCACGCCACGGGTGCCCAGGATTCGTATCGTCTTGCGTTCGGTCAACATCAACTCCGCACGCCGAGACCGGCGTAAAGCTCAAGCATGGCCGCCAGGTAGCGGTCCTTGGTGAATTCGGTTTCAACCATCGCGCGGCCAGCCCGTCCTGCCTCGGCCAACGCCTCGGCCGGCATCGCAGCCGTGCGTGACAACAGCGCGGTCAGCGCCTGCACGTTGCCGGGCTCGAACGTCCACCCCGTCACGCCATCCCGCACCAGTTCTGGAATTCCGCCGATGGCCGCGCCGATCACCGGCTTGCCAAAGCCGAAGCTCTCCAGCACGCTCATAGGCGCGTTCTCATACCACTGTGACGGCAGCACGACGACGCGCGCCTGCTGGATTAGCGTATGCAGCGCGGCGCCCGACTGGAAACCCAGGAACTCAATGCGCGCCCCGGTATCGGCACCGAGTTGTGCGACGAGCGCGCGCAGCGCCGCTTCCTCGGGGCCCGTGCCGGCAATCTTCAACACCACGCCCGCCGCGCCGGCGGCGCGGATCAGCGTGTCCACACCCTTCTCGAGCGCCAGTCGGCCGAAGTACAGGAAGTAGTCGCCCGCCTCGTAACGCGGCACCTGCGTCGACGCGTCGACGTAGTTGGGGATGTAGACCACCTTATCCGCAGGAAAGCCCCATTCAACGATCTTGTCGCCGAAGAACCGGCTCGGCACCACCAGCTTGTCCACGTGCTTCTGATACGTGCCCAGCGCGCGGTGCAATCCGCTCTCGGCGGCGACGATGGCGCTGGCCGCCAGAGAATCGCGGATGCAGCGGTTCTTGATGACGTTCAGCACCGAGCCCGTGCGGCAGCTCTCGCACACGCCGTTGCGGTTGAGCATCTTGTAGGCCGGGCATGCAACCTTCAGATCGTGCGCCGTCATCACCACCGGCACGCCCGCCTTCTTCAACACCGGCAGGATCGACGGCGAGTGATGGTGGTAGATGCAGTGCAAGTGCGCCACATCGGCCGGGAAGTCGCTCAGCAAGGCACGCAACTTGCGTTGAGCCTCGAACGAGTAGATGACCTTGGATGCCATCTTCAGCTTGTCCAGCGTGGAGTAGGCGTTACCGAACTCGAGTTCGTCGATGAAATAGCGCGACCAGGGTGTGGGCAAGTTCTTCGGATGCTGCATCGCGAAGAAGCCGTTGTCCCAGCCCTGCGCGGCCATCAGCGCCGAATGTTCTAGGTACACGGCATCGGAGCCGCCACGGCGGTAGTGATAGGTATTGATGTTCAGCAGTTTGGGCATCACGCACTCTTGGCGGCAGGCAGCATGAAGGCGGCGTACTTTTCCGCGATGTCGGTCCAGTTGCATTGAGCTGCAGCACCACGCATGGCGCGTGCCAGTTCGGCGCGCTCCGCCAGCGCCTGGTTAACACCTGCTTCTAACTCATCGGCCATCCTCGTCCCGGGATTCACCCACACACCCGCACCTTCAGGCACCTGCTCGGGGAAGTCGCCCACGCGAGACGCCAGCACCGGCTTCTCAAAGGCAATGGCCAGCTTCAGCACGCCGCTGGTCGATCCCTCCTGATATGGCATCGCCACCAGATCGCTGGCACAGAAGTAGTTTTCCACTTCTTCGAACGGAATGCGTTCATTGCGCAGCAGCACGTTGGGCAAGGCCGATGCGCGTTCGACAAGTGCCGCCAGTTCTTGCGGATGGTGGCGAGCATCGAAATGACCGGCGAGGACAAACACCACGTCCTCACGGTGCTGCATCCGCTCGGCCACCTGCAGGAACTCGACCAGCCCCTTGCGCGGCTCCAGATGGCCGAAGAACAGCACCGCGAATGCATCGGCGCGCGCCTTCCAGCCAATCAGTGAACGTGCCCGGGCTTGGTCTGGCGAGAGCAGCCGGAACAGGTCATACGCGCCGTGAGGGACCACCAACATCGGCCGCTTGACGCCCATCTCTCGAAGCGAGACATGTGCCGCCTCGGAATGGACAACTAGTCGGTCGAAGCGTTTGTAAAACCAGCTGAACTCAGTCTTGCTCCAGGCCCTTGGGTAGTGTGGCAACACGTCGTGCACTGTCAGTACGCATCGAATACCCAGCCACCTGAACAAGGTGACCATCAATCCTTCGATCACCGGCAGCTTTAACGGCGCCTGCAAAAGCAAAACGTCAGGTCGCTGCAGTAATATCCTAAAAATGAATTTGAATATATCGACCGCATACCAACGCGTACGTCGAAAAAGCCTGATCACTCCAAACCCAAGATGATCGAAACGCGCCGGGAGGGAAGCAGCGGTTATCAGCTCGACTTGCGCTATTGATCCTAGGACACGACACAGCGAAACACTGTAATCCGTTAATCCGGAGTCCCCCGTAAAACAAGCAACGACAACCTTTTTCACATCATCTTCCAGCGCGAACCTACAGTTGCACGAGCGCGCCCAAGCGCCATGAATGGTCGCTCAATACACTTATAACCGATCATTGCTGCGAGCACAGAAAGGGGCAGCACCAGACCCAATAGAAGTAGATAGTTTCCAACCACGCCCATGTTCAAATATCCCTGCCGAATCAGCAACCAGCCAATCGCATCCAAGACAAAAACATGAAGAAGGTAAAGAGAGTAGGAAGAGTCACCGATCCTTCGCAACCAACCCACTGATAGGAAACCATTGATTTTCACCTGAAGCGACCGCCAAGCAGCGATTCGAACCGCCGGACAACACGCAGCCCAAAATGCAGCCATCCAGATACACAACGAAAAAACGGTAGCGCGAGCGTCAGAGGCGCCGAATAAAGTCGAGACAGCCCCCAACGCAACCAAGAAAATCATCCAGCTCAAACTCTTGTAGAGATCTTTCCCATCGCTAATTGCCGCCAAGAACCTTGAGCAGGCCCAGCCGACAAAAAAGTATCCCCAACTATTAATAATTGCTGCGTTAGTCAAGCTCGGAAGCAAATGCTGTCCCAAAATCTGCGTTCCAGCAAAAACGGCGGCCACACCGAACACACCCCACCACTGCCTAGTAACTCCTGCATATATTGCGGGGGCCAGGAGGTAAAACTGCCACTCAAGAGACAGACTCCATGCTGGAGCCAGCAGCGCCTGCGCAGCATGGGGAAGTAGCGCTTCTGGCACCAAGCCATGAATCATCAATGCATGCGCAGCCACATGCGCGGCGTAGTCCACCCGGACATCCGATGCACGCTGACTGATGAAGGCCAATTCCGCAAGAGAGCGCCAGGGCTGACTTTGCAGTACCTCAAGCCGAAATTCATTCAACAGGAGCGCTAGGACTAGGGCGAAAAAATAGATCGGAAAAATTCTAGCGGCGCGAGATCTTATGTACTGCGGGTAGTTAACAGGCCTTCTTCGAATCATCTCAAAGACCACAAACCCGCTCAACGCGATAAAAACGTTAACTGGGACACTTGTGAGCAATACCAGCTTCATCCAGGCTGGCGCATTGACGCCCAAATAGAACCCGAGGAAGTTCCCTACGTGGCCAAACACCACCCAAATAGCCATAAGTGCTCGCAGGCCTTCGAGCCCTTCGTATCTTGCAGTTTTCTGAGTAGCACTCATTTCGAATTCAACATTCGCCGCTGAGATGCCAACCGACATCCAACTGCGAAACCAAAACTACGCTCTTCCGACTTATGAGCTGCCGAGCAAGCACGCCGCATGTATTCAACGTACCCGACCACACACCAGAATACGAACTGCATAGCACTACCGCCAAGAACGGACATCTGATAGGGCAGCATGAGAAACATCGATGTGGCTGCAACCAACGCAAAAGTCAGGCCCGCCCTATCCTCCGAAGCGATTGAATCCTTCTTTCTAAGCTTCGACGCAACATAAATCGTCCGTACGCAGAGCATCGCAAAGAGCGAAAAAACCAACATCCCACCATCCCATAGCAATCGGGACATTCCATGAGCATCCAAGCCGAGTCCAAATTGTCGGACTGCCGATCCCAAGCCGATCGTTGAGCTGCCCTCCAAGCTGGATGCCATGCCGTGCCCAATCAAAGCTCCGACGTAATTCCCTTCTTGAAGATTCGTCTGGTACCAATGAACAATCGTACCTACCCGCCCTCGATGATCGGGCGTGACCATGAAGTCAGGATCGAAGGAATACAAGAGTTGACTCGCCGCCTGATCACTTGACTGCCAGTACTTAAGCGCATAAACGCCACCGACCGCAGTCATCAGTAAAGCGACACCAATTAGCCCTACAACTGCGGTGGCTGGAGATTTTTTGATGTCTGAGCCAAATGCGATCAGTGATAGAACTGGCAATAGCAACAGAGCAATCTTCGTTTCCGCCAACAAAACCGGAATCAACAGAGCGATGGAGAAAACTGCCGCTAGCCAGCCCTTCAGCTTACGCTCCCTCCAAAGCGCGATCACGAACATTACGGCCATCACGAGAAATGACGCCATCTCTCCCGTGTAACCGCCCGTCACTATGCTGCCGCCAAAAGTACCAACGATAGCTTCGTCCTCTCGACCAACCGCACCTCGCATCGCGACTCGCGCTGGACCTACAACTATATGTTGATAGATCGCGACAGGGATTTGAATTAGCGCAATAAACAATAGGGCGCGCAGAACCTTCCTCACAAATCCAATTTCGAACCCGCCATAAACAATTAGCATGGCCACGCCAATATATGGCAAATAGTTTCGCACTCCGACAATCACTTGCGGGACAGGGATACGATTGATTACGCTGGAAGCAAGAAGACCAACAATATAGGCAACCAGAATTGCCGCAAAAGCTGAAACCCCGTCCCTCTCTTGCGACATTCCCAACAAACGCAGAAGGGCAGGCAACATCATCGATGCGACGATGACTGAGCTAAGCCAATTCGCCTGACCAAAGTAAAAGAAAAACTCCAACACGCCGGTAATCACTAGCGCAAAGATCATTCCGAAGAGGATATGCAGCTTCGGAAAAAGCATAATGCCGATGCCAACGGCAACGGCGGCAATCACCCCCACGATCAAAACAGCGCCCACTGCTGCTGCCAACCCTCCAATGACCGCAAGCGCCAAAGTTGCCATCAATATCATGATTGATGATGCAGGGATGGAAGAACCACCCCCGCCTCGCGTGCGGACCATTCCTAAAGCCATCTCAACCCCGCAACATGCCCGCTGATTCCAGCGCCGCCTCGCGCAGCAAGCGCGCCTTTTCGCGCAAGGTCGCGCTGATTCCCGCGCGCTCCTGCTGGATCCGGTTGAACGTCTGCTGCATGCGAGCCAAAGTCAGGTCCTTGGTCTCTACGAGGTAGTCGATAGAGCCGAACAGGTCCTCGTTCAAGCCACGCGCCTTGCGGCTGTAGCCGATGGACAGCGTGGGCACGGCTTGGGAGAAGGCGGCCACCGTCGCGTGCGTGCGTGCCGCTACGAGCGAGTCCAGCGTGGCAATGACGCCTTTCAGTTCACACGCGTTCAGGCCCGGCGGCAGCACATAGCAGCGGTCGGGGCGGCTCAGGCTCGCAGCCAGCTGACGCAGATAGGCCAGGTCGCTGTTGTCGGGCTTCTCAGTCTGGTCGACGTGATAGATCAGGCAGATCTTGCGCCCCTGGTCGTCGATCAACCAACGCAGGAAGTCGAGCACCGTGTCTTCCAGGGAACGGCCACCTCCTTGCTCGCTGAAGAGCTTGCGGATGAGCGGGCTGACGTTGAAGCCGACAGCGCCGCGGCAACGCTCCATGTCGACACCCAGTTCACTTCGCGGCTGAACCGAGGCGAGCCGGTAAGCGGGATCGCCCACAACCTTGACGGGCAGGCCGTAGTCTTTGGCGAGCGAGGCAGCAGACGTGGTTTCGCGAACGGTGATGCCCTTGTAGCCACGAAGGTGTGAGCGCATGGCGGTGACGACGTTGCCGTTCGCCTCGAACGGGCCCACCGAAGCCGCCCACAGATAGGTGGGCTTGCCCAGCGCGCGCGCGCGATCGATCAGGCGAGACCACATGTAGAGCGAGTGGATGCCGTAGTCCAGCGAGATGATGTCGCCACCAATCATCAGCACTGCGTCGACGGATGCGAGGTCGGCTTCGACGGCGGCGCTGTAGTGCGGCAGCGGCGGCTGGGTGCCGGCCATGCCGGGAAGGCGCTGCATCAGCGAGCACCACCACTTCAGGCTGGAGGGCATGGTGGGCGCGGTGACGAAGCGAACGCCGTAGTCGGCGTGGTCGGGCCACTGCCTGCGGTCCTCGTCGGCATCGACCGAGGGCACCAGGAACTGCGTCGTCGGGCCCACGGTTTCACGCAGGATGTCGATGGTGCCGCGCACGAGCGCTTCGCATCCACGATTGCCGAAACTGGTTTGACCGGCGAGATAGAAAAGCATGAAGTACTGACTCCTAATTAACGTGGGGCTGCCTCGTGGCCTGAGGTCGCGGCTTCATTTACCGTCGGGTGCAACCCGTGTGCCGAACACGCGGCCGCGCTGGTCACCCTGCATGGCGCGCGCCAGGTCTGCAACGAATTGGCCATGCAAGTTGAATGCCGCCTGATCATCGCGGTCGA
Source organism: Pelomonas dachongensis (assembly GCF_043555865.1). Lineage (NCBI taxonomy): Bacteria > Pseudomonadati > Pseudomonadota > Betaproteobacteria > Burkholderiales > Sphaerotilaceae > Roseateles > Pelomonas dachongensis. Next base: position 23,665 of record NZ_JBIGHY010000015.1, on the reverse strand, counting down.
TGCTGGAGACACGCACCAGCATGCCGTCCGGCACCAGTCCCTGAGAACCGTAGCGAAGCTGTGCGAGCTTTTGCTCGACACCCGTGGCGGTGACCTGCTCACCGACCACAATCCAGTAGGTGATCGGCTCGTAACGCCCACCCAGTTGCGCCACCAGCCTGCGGACTTTCAGGGTTTCACCGTTCAGTTGCAGCGTGTTCTGGGACGACGCCAGCATCTGGAAGCCCTGCGCCGGATAGCAGACCTCGGGCCGGTGCGCACGTGTGGCGTCCGACTGGTCTCCACCGTAGGCGACCGAAAGCATCACCCGGCGGCCCTCAGGGCCTACGTAGGTGCGGCTGAGGGTCTGGTTATATAGCTTCTTCAGCAGCGCTTCTGAGTCGGGCGACACCAGCTGCACAGGCTGCGTGTCGTCGACGCGCCAATCCCCAAATGTCTTGGGGAACAAGGTGTCCAGCTGCAGCTTTGGCATCTCGTCGGCCAAGTGCCGCGTGGGCTTCAAGGCAGCCGTGGCCCCCAGCGTCACGGCCATCAGCAAGACGACAACGATGGCGCGGATTCGGGCGGCCGTCATGACGCCCTCCGATTGGCGAGGCTGCGTGTCAGGCCGCACGCGGTCACGCGAACGCACAGGGAGCTGCAGACCACTGCAGGCAAGCCTTCTGGATGGGGTGCTTTGTAGCGGCGCAACATGCTCAGGCCCTTCCGCCTTTGCTCCAACGAATCACATCGTCGGCGTGACGCCGTGGAGACAGAGGCACCGTCACCGCTTCGGGCGGGTAACCGATGGCGAGCATCATCATGATGGTCTCCTGGTCCTTCACATGCCCGAGCTTGCGGAATGCCCGGTCAGTGGCGGGCGTCACGCACCAGTTCAGCGAGCAGCTTCCGAGACCGAGCGCGCGCAGCGCGAACATCAGACTCATCGCAAACAGGCCGCCATCGACGTAGGCCTGATTTCTTTCAGAACCGTCAAAGTACCCCGTGCTGTCGACCACCAGCACGGCCAGCAGCGGGACTTTGTGCCCGAAGCCGCGATTCCCGTTCTGAAACGCGAGTGCACGATCGATTTCCTCGCGGCCCTCGATCAGGACGACCTTGTTCGGCTGTCGGTTGCATGCGGAAGGACTCAGTGCCGCCACTCGGACGGCCTCCTGCACCAGTTCAGCCGGCACGGTCTGGGACGAGAAGTCGCGAACACTGCGGCGGGCCACGGAGAGTGCTTCAAACGCCTGCCACGATCCGGCAGCGGCAGTCCCCGGAGCCGCAAGGGGCACGGGTGTGGTCATCGGGTCGACCGCCAAAGTCGACTGGCGCTCGCTAAGGAACTTGTCGATCTGGGCGAGGGCGGGCGATTCCCGCTCCAGCCCGCGCGCCTGCAGACCAGCCCGGTAGCACGACACGGTGGCGCACGCGCCGCGATAGATGGGATCGGAGGTGGGGTGGCCCGCCGCCTCCCATCGACGCATCAATGCCATCGTTGCACGGACGGGATCGGTGCCGAAGAGCCGAGGCTTGCCAGGCATGACCAGCCCCTTCTCCAGCTTGTGGTACTGGAAGAGCAGTTCAGAGCTCAGAGCCCATCGGGCGTCATTCGTTGGACGCCAGATCATGTAGCGCCAGCTGCGCCCCGCGTCATACCGGTAGAAGGCCGCTGTACGAAGGCGATTGACCTGCGCTTTGACCGTCTGGTAGGAACCCCAGACCAGGGTGCTCTTCTGCACCTGTTGCTTCAATGACTGTTTGATACCCATGACTAGCAGCCCCGATGCACCGACGCGCTGCCCGCGCGCGTTGCGACATTTATCAAGCCCTCGCAAACCTTGAAGGTCACCATACAAACACCTTCAGCGGCAGCAGCTTGTTGATCAGCGCACGTTCGTCGCCGGTGAATGGCCGGAGCACGGCGCAGAACAGCAGACAGACCATGACGGCCGCCGCAAGCGCCAGGAGCAGTTGAGCTAGCCCACCACGGGCCAGGTCTGCAACCCCGAGAGCATGCAGCGTTGATGCGGTCAACGCGATGGATGCGGCAAACTTCGCCAGACTCAGCCACGGCAGCCGGAATGACATGCCGGAAGCCCGCAGATACACCGCCATCACGACGCCCCATATCAGCTCCGACGCAGCCAGCCCCCCGCAGAGCGCCCAGATGCCGAGGCTCGAATAGCCCGCCAAGCCAAGACCGATGCCAAGCACGGAGACCAGGGTCGCCACGAGGCTGCCGGAACCGACCTCCATCGTGAAACCCAGCAGCGCGATCACGGTGCGGGCGGACTGGATGAACAGCAGGAACACGAAAAAGTACAAGTACACGAGGCCGTCGGTCATGCGACCGCCGGAGATCAGCGCCAGGAGCGGCTCGCCGGCAATGAGCAGCGCTGTCGTGATGGGCGCAAGCATCAGCACGTTGATCTTGATGACCGTTCCCGCCAGTTGCACCAAATCGGCTGTGGAGCGGCCGCTGGCCCGCGCGGAGATGAACAGCGGACGCACCCAGCCGATCAACAAGTAGCTCGGCAGGTACTTCTGGACCGTGGCAGACAACGCAGAGGCGAAACCGAAGGCGGCGATGACCTGCGCACCCAGCAGGCGACTCACCAGCAGCTTGACCATCTCCGCGCCGGTCAGCAGGAAGAGCACCTGCGAGAAGTAGGTGGGAACCGAGAAGCGCAGCAGCCGGGCCATGGTCGGCATATGCAATGTTTGCGCCACGGACTCGCGGGCACGCTTTGCACCGTAGTGCAGCAATAGCCCGCTGGAAACCACGGCACCAAGTGCGGATGTCGCCACTTCGATGCTCAGCCACAGTTCCAGCGTGACCTCATGACGGCCGGCACCGCCGACCAGCAGCAGGCCCAGCAGCTTTGCGCCATTCCTCAGCAGCGCCGACACCTGCGCCCGCCCCTGCTGCAATAGCGACTCGAACTCCACGTCGATGAAGCGCGCAGTGCCTTCGAAGCAAAGCAGCAATGCAAATAGACGCACAACGGAGGTCGTGTACGCGCCGCCCGCCAGTTCGGCTACCGCGGGGGCAGCAATGAAGAGCCCCGCCGCGCACACCATGAGCGTCGCGATGCGATAGGCCGTGAGTCGTTGCACCAATGCTTTCAGACCAACGCCGCCGCCGGCCGGCCGCAGTTCCGGCAGATAGCGAAACGCGACTGCGTATGCTCCGGGGCTCGCCGCCAGTTGCAGAATCTCGAAGGCCGCAAACAGCGTGATGTAGACGCCGTAGTGGTCTCGACTCAGCGAGCGAACCAGCAGCAGCAGCGTCGCGATGCCGACCAGCGCGGCCAGCACCTTTCCGATCGCGAAGTGGCTCAGGCTCTTCTTCGCGACGGCTGCCGTGCTCGGGGACGTCTCATTGGTCATCGATGATCCGGGGGCGACGTCTGCCACGCGTCAGACGGCATCGCCGCAGGAGCGCCACGCGCAGACGACTACCACCGGCCACGCCATCGCAGCCGGGCTCGATGCAACTGCAGTCATTGCCCCGACTCCTTGCGATGCGCCGGCAAAAAGAGTCCCAGCAGCTTGTCCAGCACCAGCATCAAGCCCAGCGCCACGATGAACAGAACCATGCCCGCGAATCCATGGACGAAACCCTGGCCTGCCTCATCGCCGAAGTGATAGGTCACCAGCACCAGGATCATGACGCGCACGATATTCGCGACGAACGCCGTCGGCACAAGCAGCAGAGCCAGCGCCACGTTGCGAACCGGGTTGGTGTACCTCATCAAATTCATGTACAGCATGCCCAGGGCTTCCAGCGTGAACATGCTGTTCAAGCCCGCGCAGGCATCAGCCACCAGCAGTTGGTACGGGCCTACCGTCATGATCACGCCGCTGCGCCCCACAGGGTAGCCAACGGCGTAAAGCAACGAGCTCGCCAGGGCCGAAACCGCCGACTTGAGCGGCGCGGTGACGGCGGCCACGAGGGCCTCTGGCAGCGGCACCATGAACAGCATGAAGAACAGCGGGAACCACATCAGCCGCAGTGCTTTGCCGCCCTTGAAGAGCAGCAACAGCGAGATGAGCACGCCGATCTGCGACCCTACCGCAAACATGATGATGTCCTGGGACCGTCCAATCGCATACAGCGCCAAGCTGACGACGAGCACCGGCCAACCCAACCAGCCCACCGGCCGCGCAGTCAACGAGGCCAGATCGAGACGACGGACGTACAGCAACCAGCAACTCACCGCCAGGATGATCGGCCCGTGACCCTGTTCGTCGGTGGACCACACCGTCCTGCCCAGTTCCATCCAGGCCGGCACGTACAACAGCGAAAACCCGGCCACCAGCAATGCGAGAACCACACGGTCCACGCCGGCCGGCACGATGGGTTGGTGCGGACGCGAGGCGGAAGGCGCCGCGCCGCTGGGGTCGGTGGCAGCAGCCATGGGCGAGGTCAGAACTCGTTGAACACCACACCCGCCAGCACGGCCGGGGTTTCAGCCAGATTGGCGACCAGGTCCTGAAGGGTCGCGACGCGGCCCTGATCCTTGCGAGCCACCACGAGCGTTGCACCGCAGCGCGCCGCGATCACCGCGCTGTCGCTGCCATAGCAGGCCGCGGGCGTATCCACGACCACGTGATCGAACTTGGACACCAACTCGCGGATCAGCAGGCCGAATGCCGGGCGCTCGACCAGCTCCAGCGGGTTCGGAGGCGTGGTGCCAACCGGCAGGACGAACAGGCTGGGCACGCCGGCCACTTGCTGAATGACCTTGTTCTCGGCACGACCGCTGAGAATGCTCGACAGCCCGGCCTTGTCTCCGACACCGAAAACTTCGTGCTGCCGCGGGTGACGCATGTCGGCGTCGACCAACAGCGTGCGACCACCCAGTTGGGCCAGCACGACGGCCAGGTTAGCAGCGAAGAATGTCTTGCCGTCACCCGAGTCCGGGCTGACCACTGCAATGGCACGCCGCTCCTGGCCTTCGTTGAACAGCCGCATCATGAGTTGGCTTCGGATGGCGCGGAGACTCTCAGCCTGCACACCGAACGGTTGGTTCAGTGCCACCAACTCGGGACTCGCCTTGCGGTGTTCTTCAGACGCGTAGGGATAGTGAAACTGCTGGCTGAGTGCAAACAGCACGTCGTCGTTGCTGGCAAAACCCAGCGCCACGGCAGCCTCACCGAAGCGCACGCTCCTGTCACGCTGATGGCGGACGATCCTCTCCACCTGGTCGGCGGAGAGGTTGCGCAGGTCGGCCAGGATGCTGCCGATCGAACGATCAGCGATGTTGGAGGCTTGGGCGTCGACGGTCACGGGGTCTGTCTTTCTGTACGGCAGATGCGTTAAGCGGGCGGCGACTCAGACGCCTGATGAGGAGCCGGGGGCTCCCAGGCTCGCAGCGCGCTGCAGACCCAGCGCGACGGGACGCGCAGGATTGAAACGCTTGGCGTTGGGCACTGGCAGCGACCCCAGCACAGGTAGGCCAAGCGCGGCCACGACATCCTCTGGACTGCGCACTCGCCGGTCAGTCAATTCCATCAGCAGTGCGACACCCACGGCCAGCAAACCACCAAGGAAAACAGCCAGCAGCGTGTTCAGCAGCATCTTGGGGCTGCTGTGCTTGGTCGGCGCCTGGGCTTCAGTGAGCACGCTGGCATAGCTCTGCGTGTTCTGTGCTTCCAGCGAAGACTGGTTCATGCGCGCCACCAGGTTGTCGAACACGCGCTGCGCGTTCTCCACGTCCCGTTGAAGCACCAGACCTTCGTCACGCACGGCCTTCATCTGAAGCACCTTGGCCCGCTGGGCCTCCAGGGAGGCGCGCACCTGGCCCTCGCGCGACTTGTTGATCGTGTTGCTCATCGTCACGCCACCCGTCACGCGACGCGTTTCCGCTTCGATCCTGCTGCGCAGTTCGGCGTTGTTGGCACGCACTTCGAGAACTTGAGGGTGCTTGTCGCCCAGCCGCTGGGACAGCTCCTGCAGGCGTGCCTCGTTGCGCGTAAGGTCTGCCTTCAGGCCGCTGATCAGCGGGTTGTTAAGCACTTCCTGCAAGCGATCACTTTGGCTGCCCTGAGCCTGGGTCTGGCGGCTGGTGCTTTCCGCCGACAGCGCCTGCGACTGCGTCAACTGGCTGTTCAGCTCGGCAAGCCGAGCGCCCTCGATATCCAGCCGCTCATCCGTCGCGATGATGCCGTTGGCCTGCTGGAATGCGGAGAGGCGCTGCTGTGCGGTCTCCAGCGAGTCGCGGGCTTCCTTGGTCTGCGCCTGGAAGAAGCTGTTGAACTGCTTGGCCGGGCCGGAACGCAACTCCAGCGTGGTGTTGATGTAGGCCTGCGCGAAGGCATTTGCCAGACCCGCGGCGAACTGCGGCGACGGGCTCCGGAACTCGATGCTGATGACGTTGCTCAACTGGCTGGGCTTCACGTCGAGATACTTCTGCAGGAACTGAACCAGGTACTGCTCCAGCGTGCCCTCGCCGCCTGTCTCGGTCTGCCACTGCTCACGGATGCTCGCGTTCTCAGTCAGCTTCAGGTCGCGGATGACCCGCAAGGCCACGCGCTCGCTCTGCAGGATGTCGACTTGCGTCGCCATGAAGCCCGGAGCGGTCAGGCCCGAAAGGGCGTTCGCAGACACGGGATCCGGCTTGACGTCGACCACCACGCTGGCGGCACCTGCGTATTGCTTGGGCAGCAGCAGGCTGACCGCCACCGTCGTCACGACCACCAAGGAAAACACCAGCAATGCTGCCCACTTGCGCGCACGCAAGATCGACAGAAACTGTGCAAACGTCATTCAAAAACTCCCTCTAAGCGTCGGCCGCAGCCAGACGCCATTCACGCGTCAGAACAGGCTTTCCTTGACATAAACGACGTCGCCATCGCGCACGCTGTCGTCCATGCCAAGTTGCACCACCTGCACCTTGCCGTCCGCGCCCTTGCGGTGCACGCGGATGCCGCGCTCAGTGCCGCGCTGGGTCAGGCCGCCACCGGCTGCCAGCACTTGCATGACCGTCATGCCGCGCTCCAGCCGCGTCGGGCCGGGGCGCTGCACCTCGCCGTAGATGTAGACCAGCGGCGCGCGGTCCACCCACAGGACGTCGCCGTTCTGGATCAGCACGTCATTGGGGCGACCCTGTTCCGTGTTGGGGCCGAACACGCTGGGCAGGTCGATCACCAGCCGCAAGGGCTGGCCGTTGCGCATGCCGGTGAGCACGAGTTGGTCGCCGCCCGTCGTCGCGACACCGCCGGCGTTGGCCAGCAGGTCGGTCATGCGCATGTCGGCGGTCTCGATGGGGTAGCGCCCCGGGCGGTTGACCTGGCCCAGCACGCTGGCCTGGTTGCCCTTGACCTGCACCAGCGTCAGCGTGACCTGCGGCTGCTTGACGAAGTTGCCGTTCTTCAGACCATCGGCAATGAGCTTCTCGGCCGCGCTGACGCCCAGGCCGCCCAGCCGCACGTTGCCCAGCAGCGGAAAGCTGACGACACCGGTCTCACTGACCCGCGTCTCCAGCGTCAGGTCGGGGTTCTGGTAGACCACGATGCGGATCACGTCGCCCGCGCCGAGGCGGTATTCGGCGGCCACGGTCGCCGCCGGCTTGGGCGCGGCGGTCTGGGCCTGGGCCTGGGCGGACACAGCGCCCAGGGCGAGCGTGGTGGAGATCAGCAGTGCGGTGAGACGCGTCATCTTCAACTTCATTTCAGACCCATGCCCTTGGAGATGGAAGCAGGATCCAGGCCACTGGCTGCAGAGGCAGGCGTTTCGGCGACGGCGGGGGCTACCGGTGCAGTGCCAGCAGCCGGCGCGCTGGCAGCAGCCGGCGCGGCTTCTGCGAACTTGCCGACGTACTCGATCTTGGAGCTGTCGCGCAGCGCCTTGATGTCCTTCTGCACCACCTCGGCTTTGCGCTGGTTGACCAGGAAGGCCTCGATGGCCGGGCGCGCGCGCGCCTCGTCGGCCGGCTGCGGACGCGAGCCCATCAGTGTCACCACCGTCAGGCCGTTCGCGTTCTGCGTGACGGCGGACTGGCCGTCGGTCATGCGTGCGATGTTGTCCAGGCTGGCCAGCGGCAGTTGCTCGGCAGCGCGCACGGCCTGGTTGCCGGTGAAGCGCATGTCGTTGGCCTTCAGGAACTCCAGGAACTCCGGCATGCTCTTGGCGGAAGCCAGCTTGGCGCGGACGGCATCGAACTGCTCGGGCTTGGCCTCGATCTGCAGCTCCTGCAGGGTGTAGATGCGGCGGTCGCGGAACAGCGCAGGCTTCTCGGCGTAGTACTTGGCAATCTCGTCGCTGGTGGGCTTGGCGACGCTCTCGCCGACGCGCTCGATGTAGGCTCGGGCGATGATCTCGCGCTTGGCAGCCTCGATCTGCTGCACCACGCGCGGGTCGCGGTCCAGCTTCTGCTCCTGGGCCTTTTGCACCGCGAGTTCCTGGTCGATCAGGCGCTCCAGCACCTGGCGGCTGGCGGCCTCGGCCTGCTCGGGCTTCAGGCCCGGCTGACGCTGCAGCACGAAGTTGATCTGGTGGACGGTGATCTCTTCCTTGTTGACCTTGGCGGCCGTCTGGGAAGCCTTCTCACCCTTGTCGCCACCGCATGCCGCCAGCAGCACGGCTGCCGCAACGGCAGCCAGCAGCGAAACGCGGGGATTGATCAGTCGCTTTGCCATCTTTTCGTGGTCCTTGTCGTGCTTGGAGGGTGCCCTGCCCCAGGGAGCGGACGAGTTTAGCGGCGGCATATGTCGCTTCTATGGGTGCCACGACCCCGTTAAAGGGTTCGTGAACACTGCGCCGTTAGAGCGTTTTCAAGGGCGAAGTTCCACGCACCCCCGCATTCACGGGGGAAACAGGGCGTGGCATCAGGCGCGCCGCGCTCAGGCGGCGACGCCCCCAGTCAGCACTTGATGCCGGCGTGCAGCGCGACGAGGCCAGCGCTGAGGTTGTGCACGTCCACGTGGCCGAAGCCGGCCGTCTTCATCATGGCCTTCAACGTCGCCTGGTCGGGGTGCATGCGGATGGATTCGGCCAGGTACTTGTAGCTGTCTGCGTCGCCAGCGAACAGCGAGCCCAGCTTGGGCAGGATGTTGAAGGAGTACCAGTCGTAGGGCTTGCGCAGCGGCTCGGCGATCTTGGAGAACTCCAGCACCAGCAGGCGGCCGCCAGGCTTGAGCACGCGGCACATCTCGGCCAGCGCCAGGTCCTTGTGCGTCATGTTGCGCAGGCCGAAGGCCACGCTGACGAGGTCAAAGCTTTCGCTCTTGAACGGCAGCTTCTCAGCGTCCGCCAGGCTGGTGGGCAGGATCAGGCCTTCGTCCAGCAGCCGGTCGCGGCCCTGGCGCAGCATGGCTTCGTTGATGTCCGTGTGCACCACCAGGCCGCTCTCGCCCACCTTGCGGGCAAAGGCGCGCGACAGGTCGCCCGTGCCGCCGGCAATGTCCAGCGCGCGCTCGCCCGGCTTCAGATTGGCAACCTGCACGGTGTACGCCTTCCAGCCGCGGTGCAGGCCGGCCGACATCAGGTCGTTCATCAGGTCGTACTTGGACGCGACCGAGTCGAACACGCCGCGCACCTTGCGGGCCTTCTCGTTCTCGTCGACCTGCTGGAAACCGAAGTGGGTCTGGCTCATGGAATTCAGTGTGAGTGGCAGTTGCCGCCGCCCTTGACGGGCATCGCATCGTCGCGCGCCTTGCCGGCGGCGGCCAGCTTGGCGCCATACTCAGCCCAGAGCGCGTCCTGCTGGCTGCCGAGCTTGTGAAGGTAGTCCCAGGTGAACAGGCCGCTGGCGTGTCCATCCGAGAACTCGGGACGCACGGCGTAATGGCCCACCGGCTCCAGGCCCGTGATGAGCACGTCGCGCTTGCCGGTCTGCAGCACCTCCTGGCCCGGGCCGTGGCCCATCACCTCGGCAGAGGGGCTGTAGACGCGCATGAGCTCGAACGGGATGCGAAACCGCGCGCCGTCGTCGAAGGCGATCTCCAGCACGCGGGACTGTTGGTGGACGGTGATCTCGGTGGGGGCACGCATGTCGGTGGGGAGTGTAGGTGGCGCGCGGCGCCACGCCACGGCCGCACCGACGTCGCAGGAAAGCCCCGGCCCGGCGCAAGGGGAGCGCTTGACGTGACGAATGTCACAGCCCATACTTGCGAACGATTCTCATTCGCGAGCTCATCCAACACCGTGCCATTCCCGCAGACCGTCATCCAGCAGCACATCGCGCAGATCTTCGACGAACTGCTGCGCCATGACGGCTATGGGGAGTTCAAGGTGGAGCTGCGCATCCTGAAGCGCGGGCAGAAGGAAGTGCTCGTGCACTACGGCAAGCAGTACCGCTACGTCATCGACTTTCCCGCCGGGCCGGACGCCCCCGTCCGCCCCGGCAACACAGCCCCGGCCCCGGCCTGAGGCTGAGCACCGCCGCCCTGCCGGGCGGCGTCTCGGAGGCGGCAAGGGGCCGCTCCCGACACAACCGATGTTTCGCAGTCCGAACGCTTCTTTGGGTGAAGGTGACGACGCTCTCAATATAGGAGTGATCATGCACCTGTCCATCCGGACCCCACTGGCCGCCGCTGCGCTGCTCGTCTTCGCCGGCCACGCCGCCGCCAACACCACCCACGACGCCTTCGTGGACGTCGCCGGATCCGCCGCGTTCGATGGATTCAATGAACTGCGCGCCGGGCGCATCACCACGGCCAACCTGGTGGCCGGCATCGGCAGCAACGTCGCCGATTCCGACAACACCGCCACGCTGAAGCGCCTGAACGGCGGCTTCTACCCCGCCAGTGGCGGCCTGTACTCGTGGAGCACGGACTCGGCCTTCAGTCTCAACGTCGCGTCGGCTGTGGCCAACCTGAGCTCGGTCACGCTCCAGACCTTCGTCACGGTCGACACCTCGCAGGGCGTCGACGGCCTGTTGCAGGCCGGCTACCTGCCGACGCTGAGCTACAACGGCGGCACCCAGCAGCTGGCTGCCGTCTACACGGTGACCCCCGTGGCCGGCGGCCTGGGCATGGACGGCACGCCGCTGGAGGCCAGCCCCAACAACCCCAACTACGGCTATTTCAGCTGGGACCTGTCCAGCCTCTCGGCCCCCGTGACCTCCTTCAATGTGAACTTCGGCCTGGACACGCATTCCAACGCGCTGGCCTTCCAGCTCGACCAGTCCGTCGCCGCCCCGGTGCCGGAGCCGGGCACCTACGCGTTGATGCTGGCCGGCATGGGTGTGGTGGCCTTCCTGGCCCGCCGCCGCAAGGCCGCGCACTGATGCACTGAACGTCCTGCGGCGGCTGCCCCTGACATGCGCACCACGGGCTGGTGCGCAGCAGCCGCCGCGGCGTGCGGCCCAGGCGCGGGCCGTTCTCTTGGGCGCGACCAACTTACGGTCGGTCGCGCCCCTTTTTCCTCCTCACTTTCCCGATACGGAGCTTCCGATGCGCCCCGCCCTGCTGGCGTGCGCCGCGGCCCTTGCCCTGCTGAGCAGCGGCGCGGCCCTGGCCAACGCAACCGATCCCGCCTTCAGTGACATTGCCGGCGCCGCCGCCACCGACAGCTTCAACCAGCTGATCGCCGGCCGCATCAGCGCCGCCAATCTCGTGGCCGGTATCTCCGGCAACGTTGCCAACGAAGGCGGCGCGACGTTCAAGCGGCTGACCGGCGGCTTCTACCCGGCCAGCAGCGGCCTGTACTCATGGAGCACCGACTCGGCGTTCTCGTTCTCGGTCGGCAGCGCCGCCGCTGGGCTGACGTCCGTCAATCTGCAGACCTTCGTCTCGATCGACACCTCGCAGGGCGTGGACGGCCTGCTGCAAGCCGGCTACCTGCCCACGCTCAGCTACAACGGCGGCAGCCAGTCGCTGGCGCCTGTCTACACGATGACTTCCGTTGGCGGCGGCGTCGGCATGGACGGCACCCCGCTGACGGCCAGCCCCAGCAACCTCAACTACGGCCAGTTCGCCTGGGACCTGTCCGGCCTCGGCACCTCCATTTCGTCGTTCAGCATCAGCTTCGGGCTGGACACGCACTCCAATGCGCTGGCCTTCCAGCTCGACCAGGTCGCCGCGGTACCCGAGCCCGCCACCTACGCCTTCGCCGCCATCGGCATGGCCTTGTGCGCCGGCGCCGCGTGGCGTCGCCGCCGCACGCTGAGGGCGGTCCCCGCGTGAAACACCTCCCCTTGCTCGCGGCCGCGCTGCTGCCACTGTTCGCCGCTGCCGCCGACGAACCTGTCGTGCCGCCACCGCCGCCCGACGACACGCTGCCGCTCGTGCGCACCAAGGCCGCGACCGTCGGCGAGAAGCTGGGGCTGCCGGCTGACAAGCCCGTCACGCGGCTGGAGGCCGAGGCCATCGAGCGGCGCCAGGCCGAGAACATCTTCGACGTGCTGAAAGACGTGCCCGGGGTCGGCGTCGTCGGCGGTCCGCGCGCCAGCGGCATGCGCTTCACGCTGCGCGGCTTCACCGACAACGAGGACGTGCTGTTCAAGATCGACGGCGCGGTCAAGGGCTTCGAAAAGTACCGCTTCGGCGGCGGCGTGTTCCTGGAGCCGGAGCTGCTGAAGGCGCTCAGCGTCGAGCGCGGTCCTTCGGTCACCTCCGGATCTGGCGCGCTCGGCGGCACGATCTCGGCCACCACCAAGAACGCTTCCGACCTGCTGGCGCCGGGTCAGCGCGTGGGCGCGCTCGTGAAGCTGGGCTTCAACGACAACAACCGCGAGCGCCTGCGCATGGGTGCCGTGTTCGGCAGGCCCACCGAGCGCATCGAGCTGCTGGCCGCTGTCGTCAGGCGCGACTCACAGGACCTGCGCCTGCCCGACGACTCGCGGCTGGTGCTGTCGTCCACGCACTCGCAGAGCCGCCTCGCCAAGATCGGCTTCACACCCATCGACGAGCTGTTCATCGAGCTGGGCCATGTGCAGTACATCGCGGGTCCCGAGCGCCAGCCCTACGATGCGACCGGCGGCTTGGTTGGCGTGGGCGGTATCGTGCACCGCGCCATCGACGACGCGACGACCAACTTGCGCGTCACCTGGGAGCCCGGCGCGAACTTCAAGCTGCGCGGCACGCTGGCGCGCGAGCGCACCTACCTGCACGACCTTCACAAGTTCGGCGAGACGCGCTTCCAGATCTGCGCGAACAACGTCAGCATCCAGTTCTGCGACGACCACTGGCAGTACGACATCGTCAACGGCGAGCTGTTCGCCGACATGACGACGAAGCTCGGTGCGGTGGACGCCGCGCTGACCGTCGGCGCGCAAGGCCTGCGCAACCGGCGCAACGTGCGCCGCGTCAGCTCCAACGCCACGATGAACGACCTCGTCTGGCCCGGCGGCTTCAACGCCGCCCAGCCACCCGGCGACAAGCACTCCCACGCCGTCATCGCCGAGGGCCGCTTCACCTGGCAGGACTGGACGCTGACGCCCGGCATGCGCTGGGACCGCTACACCGTCATCGCGCAGGGCGGCACGCGCGAAATCATGGCGCGCGAAGGCCAGACGCCCGAGATCAGCTTCGCCAAGGCCCAGCCGTCGCTGGCGCTGACCTGGCGCATCCCGCGCAGCGACTTCGCGCTGACCGGCCGCTACAACGAGGGCTTTCGCCCGCCACTGATCGACCAGTACTTCGCCGATGGCAGCGCGAACGCCGCCCAGCGCAGCGGCCTGTGCATGCGCACCTGGGGCCAACCGCTGCAGGGCAACGTCGTCACGGCCCAGACCATCCAGCCGCTGTACGACCGCGCAGGTCTCGGCCAGATCTACAACCCCGCGCTGGACCACGCTCCGCTCAACGGCATCTGCGGCGACCTGTACGTGCCACAGGAGTCCGTCAGCAAGGAGACCACGCTGGCCTGGGAGCCGCCGCAACGCAACGGCCAGCAGTGGTTCGGCCGGCTGACGTTCTTTCGCATCAAGACCGACAAGCTGCTGGGCTCGCTGCGCTGGCTGGACGGCCGCGTGCAGCAGCCCGGCATCGAGCACCGCCGCGGCACCGAGCTGGAGCTGCGCTACGGCAGCCGCCATTGGTTCGGCGAGTTCAGCCTGGCGCGCGTGAAGCGCAGCGCCGTCAACGACGCCGCGCCCGGCCAGAGCGACATTGAGAGCTACTCGGTGCCACCGGACAGCACCAGCCTGATGCTGGGCGGGCGCGCCTTCGGCGGCCGGCTGGAAGGCGGCTGGCGCTGGCGCCACCTCAGCGACCGGCGCGCCTACATCTCGGGCGCGCCGGCCGTGTGCGCCAGCACGGCCGATGCCGCCGGCGTCGGCACGCACTACGGCGCCGACATCCACGAGCTGTTCGCAACCTGGCAGGCCACGCCGTGGGCGCTGGTGCGCGCCGGCATCGACAACCTGGCCAACCAGGACTACTGCCTCAGCAGCAGCTTCGCCGGCGGTGTGGGCTTTCACGCCCCGGGCCGCGCGGCCAAGGTGTCCATCACGTTGCAGTACTGATTTCCAACCCCGGCCTCCGCCGTTTCCCCACCCAAGCACATCATGCAAATCAAACCGACCGCCCTTGCCGCAGTCCTGCTCGCCACCGCCTCGCTGGCGCAGGCCAACACCACGCACGAGTCGTTCAGCGACGTCACCGGCTCCGCGTCATTCGACGGTTGGAACCAGCTCAACCGCAGCGGCCTGGGCTGTGCCGACAGCACCTGCTCGACGGCCAAGCTTGTGGCCGGCATCACGGCCAACGTGGCGGGCTCGGGTGACGCAGTGTTCAAGCGCGACTCCGGCGACCACTACCCCGCCGGCTTCGGTCTGTATGGCGGCAATTCGGTGCTGAGCTTCATCGACACCACGCTGGTGGGCAACCTCGGCACGCTGGTGTTCCAGGGCATCGTCAACGATTTCAGCGGCGCCGGCTTCGGCCTCACGCTGAGCTACAACGGCGGCACCCAGGCGCTGGCGGCCAGCAACGTCAGCAGCGTGCTGACCGGCGGGGTGGCCGACTACTACCGCTACACCTTCGACCTGTCCGGCCTGGGCGCGGTGAACAGCTACTCGCTGTCGCTGAACGCAGGCTTCTCGCAGATGCTGGCTTTCCAGGTCGACCAGGTCGCCACCGCACCCGTGCCGGAACCCAGCACCTACGCGCTGATGGCCGGCGGGCTGGGGCTGGTGGGCTGGCTGGCGCGCCGCCGCAAAGTCACGCAGGCCTGATGTCCGTACCGGCGGCGCAGACGGCGAGGCACGGCACGGCGGCGCTGCAGGGGTTCGCACCCCTGCTGGCGGTCGGCGGCGCAGCCCTGCTGCTCTACGCCCCGACGTTCACCACGCTGGCCGGCCGCTACTGGCAGGATCCGACCCATTCGCACGGGCCGCTGGTTCTGCTGGCCTGCGTGGCGCTGTTCGTGACGAGCTGGCAGCAAGCGGCCGCCATGGCCGACGCCACGCCCCCGTCGTCGGGCGGCGTCGCGTTGCTGATGGTGGCGGCGCTGCTGTTGCATGCGCTGGGCGAACTCAGCGGCACGGTGCAGCTCAGCGTACTGTCGCTGCCGCCGCTGCTGGCCGCAATGACGCTGTGGGCCGGCGGCGGCGCGCGGCTGCGCGCTCAGGGGCGCTTCCCCTACGTCTTCCTGCTGTTCCTGGTGCCGTGGCCGGTGTGGATGACCGATCCGGTCACGCAGCCGCTCAAGACCCTGATCAGCCTCTGCACGGAGCAGTTGCTGCACAGCTGGGGCTACCCCATCGCACGCGACGGGGTCGTGCTGCACCTGGGCGGCTACCAGCTGCAAGTCGCCGACGCTTGCTCCGGCATCAACTCGCTGTTCATGCTGGAAGCCTTCGGGCTGCTGTACATCCACCTGCTGCGCGCGCCCTCGCCGCTGCGGCAGACCACACTGGCAGCGCTGATCCTGCCGATCTCGTTCAGCGCCAACCTCCTGCGCGTCATCGCGCTGGCGCTGCTGACCTTTCACGGCGGCAACGACCTGGGCCAGGGCCTGCTGCACGAGGGCTCGGGACTGCTGCTGTTCACGCTGGCGGTGCTGATGCTGGCGCCGATGGACGCGCTGCTGCGACGCTGGGCGCCCACGAAGCGCGCGGGCACTGCCTCGCCATCGGCACCGATGCGTTGGAAGCCGCCTGGCTGGCTGCGCGCCGCACCGTTGCTGCTCGCATTCATCGCCTTGCACGCCGCGCTGCAATCCTCCGCCAAACAGCCCACCGCGTCACCAGCGGCCGACCTGCAGCACACACTGCCCGACCGGGTCGGCGACTGGCATTTGGTGGGCGGCGGACCCGACCTGATCGTGTTGACGTCACCGGGCGAGGCCCAGGTCTACGACCAGCAGGTCGTGCGCACCTACGAAGACTCGCAGGGCCGGCTGCTGATGCTCAACATCGCCTGGGTGCACCAGGCCATGCGGATTGCCGATACCGCGCACGACCCGCGCGCTTGCTACCCCGGCCAAGGCTTCCAGCTCGTCGAGGCGGAGCCGGCCACCTTCGCCGGTGTCCAGGGCCAGCGGCTGCTGGCGCGTCGCGGCGCCAGGCTCGAAGTGGTGAGCTACTGGCTGCGCACCGGCAGCCGCTATGGCGCCGTCACGACCGGCACCCGCTTTCATCTGCTGTCCGAGCGCATCGCCAACCGCGTGCCCGACAGCCTGCTTGCACGCGCCTCGATGCTCATCCGGCATCCCGACGAAGCCGCCGACGCGCACAAAGCAGCCGAAGGCTTCCTGGCAGCACTGGTGGACGCCAGCCCGACCGCCACCCGCGCACTGCTGCGACCGTGAAACGCATCGGCTGGCGCTTTGGCACCGCACTGTTCGCGCTGCCGATTGGGGCGGCGCTGCTGACGGCCGTGGCGTGCGTGCTGTTCATTGCGCCCGTGTACACGGCTCGCCTCAGCCTCGCCTTGCAGGCACCGCCGGGCAAGCTACCCATGTACGGCGCGCTGCTGCAGAGCCGCCGCCTGGCCGATCGCGCCATCGACCATTTCGCACTGCAGGCGCTGTGGGGCGAGCGCACGCGTGCCGACGCTCGCGAGAGGCTGGCCCGCTCCGTGCGCGTGGGCAGCGACAAGGGCGGCCTGCTGGTGGTGGAAGTGGACGCCCCGCTGCCCTGGCTGGCGGCCGACCTCGCCGCCTTTCATCTGCAGGAACTGCAGGCTCTTCTCGACACGATGCGTGCCGAGGCCGCTGCCGAGCGGCGCGCCCGCCTTGCTGACGCGCTCCGATCGGCACAGTCGGGTGCCATCGAAGCAAGACAGGCGTTGGCCCGCAGCGGCATTGACGAGGCCTCGCTGGCCAGCGACCTGCACTTCATCGGCGCGCAATGGCAGGCACTGCATCAGACGCTGCGCCAGGCCCAAGCCCGCCTGGCGGCGCTGGCGGTGCGCTTCGCGCCGGCCAGCGCCCCCTACCAGGCCGAGGCCGCGCGCGTCACCGCGCTGCGCGAGCAGCTCGCCCGCCTTGAGGCCGCCCGTGCGCCCGCCCCAGCGCACTACGCCATGGCCTGGCGGGAACAGCAGCGTCAGGAGCGGCTGCTGACGCGGCTGCGGCTCGCCGATGACCAGCTTCAGCAGGACGCAGGCAGACGAGAGGAGGCGTTGCTGGTGGTGGACCGCGCCAGCCTGCCAGAGCGCGCCGGCCGACCCTATGCGCTGCTGCTCATCGTCGCTGCTTGGGCGGGCACGGTCGCCGCCCTGCTGGCCTGGCGCCGGATCAGAAGCCCTGGTAGGCCGGCAGCTGCCCGTCCTTCGACCTCACCTGCGTGAAGCGCACGGCCAGCCGCGACTGCACGCTGACGGGGAGCGGCGCAAAGCCGGTGCCACGCGTCAGCTCGTCGCCGTGCATGAAGCACCAGTACAGGAAGCGCAGCGCACCCTGCGCCTTTGCCGCGGTTGCCGGCTCCGCGTCGATCAGCACGAAGCTGGTCTGCGTGATGGGCCAGGCGTCGTTGCCGGGTCGGTCCAGCAAGGTCGCCAGGTCATCGCCCTGGCGATGCATCTGGCTGTCCAGGATGGCGGCCCGGAACCCCGACTCCGCCGGTGTGACAAAACGGCCCGCGGCATTGCGCAACCGCACAGCCGCCAGCTTGTCGTGCAGCACGCGGTCAAAAGACACGTAGGCTATGGATCCCGGCGTGCTGCGCAGCGCCTGCACCATGCCGTCGTTGCCCTCGGCCTTCATCGGCCCGGCCGGCCAGTTGGGCGCCTGCCCGGCCCCCACCTCGGCCTTGAAGCGCGGCGACGCGCCGGCCAGGTAGCGGGTGAAGCCCTCGGTCGTGCCCGACTTCTCGGCACGCACGAGGCGACGGATGGGCAGCACCGGCAGGCCTACGCCCGGGTTCAGCGCAGCGATGCGCGCGTCGTTCCAGACCTTCACGCGGCCCAGGAAGATCTCGGCCAGCAGCTCGCCATCCAGTTGCAGCGGCGCGGCCACGCCAGGCAGGTTGACCACCGGCACGATGCCGCCCACGAGCATCGGGATCTGCACCAGCTTCTGCCGAGCGAGCTCGGCCGCCGGCAGCGGCGTGTCGGTGCCCCCGAAGTCCACCTGGCGTGCGCCGATCTGCTTGACGCCGTCGCCCGAGCCGGTGCCCTTGTAGGCCACGGCGGCACCGCCGGCCTTGGCATAGGCGCGCGCCCAGGCGTCGTAGACCTTGGACGGGAACGTCGCGCCCTGGCCCTGCACGGCCTGCGCTGCAGCGGCCGTGGACAGCAACAGTCCGACAAGGAGCAGCGGCAGGCGATAGAAAACAGACATGACCGGCAAACTGGTGAAAACCCGCGATCATGCCCGTGTCTTCCTTCAGTTTGAGGACAGAGGGCTCTAATGGTTGCTTTCCAAGCCTCCGCCCCCCTGCCATGAACCGCTCTCCCCTGCACCGCCTGGCCGCCGCTGCGCTGGTCGCGCTGGCGTCCTCGTCTTCCCCGCTCACCGCCCAGGCGCTGGACCTGGCCGGGCTGTCCAAGGACGTCCGGCCCTGCGACGACTTCTACGCCTTCGTCAACGCGAACTGGGAGGCCGCCACCGAACTGCCCGCCAGCCGCGCGCGCATCGGCAGCTTCGAGCAACTTCGCCAGGCCAACGACGCACTGCTGAACCAGGCGCTGAAGGAGCTGGCCGACAAGCCCGCGCTGCAGACGACGCCGGGCCTCAAGCTGATTGCCCTGTACTACAGCAGCGGCATGGACGAGTCCGCCATCGAGGCACGCGGGCTCACGTCGGTGGCGCCGCTGCTGAACCGTATCGACACGCTGCAGCGCCGCGAGGACCTGCCGGCGCTGATGGCACTGCTGAACCGCAGCGGCGTTGCCGCTCCGCTGGGCTGGTCCGTGCAGGCCGACCGCAAGGACACGCGACGCAATGTGCTGAACCTGATGCAGTCGGGTCTGGGCCTGCCCGACCGCGACGACTACTTCCGCGACGACGAGCGCACCCGCACGCTGAAGACCGCCTACCGCACCTACGCCCGCGCGCTGCTGACGGCCGCCGGCCGCCCGGCGGGCGATGCCGAGCTGGACGCGCTGCAGGTGTTCGAGACCCACCTGGCCGAAGCCTCGCGCGAACGCGCCCAGATGCGCGACCCCAACGCCAACTACAACCCCTTCAGCCACGCCGAGTTGACCGCCGCCGCCCCGGGGCTGGACTGGACGTCCTACCTCGCCGTGCTGACCGCCGGCGCCAAGCTGCCCCAGCGGCTGCTGGTGGGCCAGCCCGCGTTCGCCACACGCGTGGCGCAGCTCGCGGCCGACACACCGCTGGACGTGTGGCGCAGCTATCTCGCCCTGCGCGTGCTGGACACCGCCGCACCGCGCCTGCCCAAGGCGTTCGCCACCGCGTCGTTCGAGTACCGCGGCAAGGCCATCACTGGCCTGCAGGCGCCCGCGCCGCGCAACGAGGACGTCATCCGTCAGATCGGCGGCGCCTACGGCAACGAGCCGGTCGCGCTGGCGCTCGGCGAGCTGTTCGTTGCCCGCGCGTTCTCGCCCGAGGCACAGAAGCGCTCGCTGCAGCTGGTCGACGACGTGCGCGCGGCGATGAAGGCGCGCATCGAGAAGCTGGACTGGATGACCGCGCCCACCAAGGCCAAGGCCCTGGACAAGCTGGCGCGCATGCAGCCCATGATCGGCGCGCCCGCCAAGTGGCCACAGTTCGACGGCCTGCAGCTCAGCGGCAACGACTACGCCGGCAACTGGCTGCGCGTGGCGCTGTGGCACAGCGGCCAGCAGATGAAGGACCTGGACGCGCCGGTGGAGCGTGACCGCTGGCGCACCAGCCCGCACATCGTCAACGCGTTCGCGGGCGGGCTGAACCAGATCACCTTCCCGGCGGGCATCCTGCAGCCGCCGTTCTTCGACGCCAAGGCGGACGACGCGACCAACTACGGCGGCATCGGCATGGTCATCGGCCACGAGATCACGCACCACTTCGACGACAGCGGCCGCAACTTCGACGCCGGCGGCTCGCTGACCGACTGGTGGACGCCCGCCGACGCGGCCGGCTACAAGGCGCGCGCCGACAAGGTGGCCGAGCGCTACGGCGCCATCAGCCCACTGCCGGGCTACACGATCAACGGCCGGCTGACGCTGGGCGAAAACATCTCGGACGTGTCCGGCCTGCCGATCGCTTACGAAGGCCTGCAGCGCGCCCTGAAGCGCAACGGGGTGGCAGCCGACAAGCCCGTCGACGGCTACACGCCGGCGCAGCGGTTTTTCATCAGCAACGCGCTGGTGTGGCGCAACAAGGTGCGCACCGAGTTCCTGATCAACCAGCTGCGCACCGACTCGCACTCGCCGGCCAAATACCGCGTGCTGACGCCGATGAGCAACACGCCGTACTTTGCACAGGCGTTCTCGTGCAAGGCGGGCAGCGCGATGGTGGCCAAGGACCCGCTGACGGTGTGGTGAACCGCCCCGCCAGGTAGCGCCTCCCGCGGTGCCCTGGTTTTGTGAGCGGCCAACAAGCTCAGCTCGCCCGGGTGCCCGATCCACACCGCGCGCCACCTGACCGGGATGGCGCCTCGCTCGGGTCGAATTCAAGCCAACAACGACGCGGCGTGACGTCACCATGCGCCGGCGATGAGCCCGCACGATTGCATGCAGCGACTCGCCGCGCATGCGATAGGCCCAACGGTTGCCGGTGATGGCGGACCCAACGCTGACATGCAGCCGCCCCGCCAAGTGCGGGTGACGGAATCTGGCGCAAGTCCAGCGACCGTCAGCGGTAGTCGTGCTGATGATGAACTCTCGCGGCGAGCACGACGACATGGGAGTCTCGGATGGCAAACAGCACGACGCTGCCGCCATGACCGAATGGGATGACCAACTCCCTAAATTCCCGGCGTTCCTCTGATCGGCGACATGTGTGCGGCGCAAATGAGAGGATTCCCATCGCGCGCTCGACCGCCTCTTGGAATCGAAAGATGCAGGTGTCATCTGGCGTTTCGCTGGTCAGCTCGCGCTCGATGATCTATTCCTCAAGACGCTCGATGTCCTCCTGGAACGTGACGGTGGGAACGACGTGATACCGACCTGTTTCTTCTTGGCCGCCATTGCTGCACGGATGCGACGCTGTGCAGCCTTGGCGCGCTGCTGCATGCCGGCCAGGACGTCGTCGGCTGTCATCAGACCGATACCCTGGTCGGCCGAGCGCAATGGGCGGTCTCAACCTGAAGCGCAACACCAGCCCAGCGGGTAAGGTCACTCAATGCCCAGCCGAAGCTACCAACAACTGCAACCCGAAGAGCGCGGGACGCTCGCCGCACTCAGCCTTCAAAACAAAAGCCTGCGCGACATCGCGCAAGTGCTCGCGCGCAGTGCCTCCACCCTCAGCCGCGAGCTTCGGCGCAACGTCGGCCCGCAGGGCTACGCCGCAGACTGTGCCAAGCCTCAGGCCGCGCAGCGCCGCATTGACCAGCGCCCCTGGCCCAAGCTGCATCCCTTGAAGTCGCTGTGGCTGGTCGTCCAAGCAGGGCTGCGCCGCCAATGGTCGCCCCAGCAGATCAGCGCCACACTGCGCCGCATGTTCCCGGATCAGCCCGACATGCACGTCAGCCACGAGACGATCTACACGGCAATCTACGCCCAGCCTGCGGGCGAGTTGCGTCGCGAACTCGTCAAGTGCCTGCGCCAGGCCAACAACACGCGCCGGCCTCGCAGCGCCGGCGACGACCGCCGAGGCCAGATCCCGGACATGGTCAGCATCCACGTGCGCCCGCCCGAGGTGAACGAGCGCACGCTGCCTGGGCACTGGGAGGGCGACCTCATCAAGGGCGCGATGAACCGCTCGGCTGTGGGCGTGCTGGTGGAGCGCACGACGGGCTTGCTGCTGCTGGCCAAGATGCCGGATGCCTCGGCGGCGAGCGCGCTGGCGGCGTTCACTGACAAGCTCAGCCACATCGCAGAGCCGGTGCGCCGCTCGATGACCTACGACCAGGGGCGCGAGATGGTGCGCCACGCCGAGCTGACGCGCAGGACCGGCGTGAAGGTGTACTTCTGCGACCCCCACAGCCCTTTGCAGCGGGCCGCCTGCGAGAACACGAACGGGCTGATCCGCCAGTACCTGCCCAAGGGCACGGACTTGTCGGTGCACAGCCAAGAACAGCTCGACTTCATCGCCGACGAGATCAACAACCGACCTCGCAACCGCTTGGGTTGGGACAGCCCGCTCTAGCGCTTCCGGGCGATCATGCAGGCGCTGCAAGAATCCCCTTCCTCACCACTTCAATGACCGCTACGCCAGTGTTGCAGTTGGGATTTGAAACCGCCCTTTGTGATCTATATTTCCCTACTATGCTGTTAACGTCCCGGAAGGTCGGGTTTTTCAGCAGGATTTTCCGCCACTGCTGCGGGAAACCTCATGCCAACCTCATATAGGATAGCTTCATCCGAAGTCGTGCTAAGTTAACGAAAATCTCTCATGGCTGCCAAACGGGTGCTATCTCCAATAAAATGAAATGGAAGCGCTGATACGTTATGAGTGATGCCCCTATTTTGCTTCGTGTGGAAGCACAAAGAAAGCTAGGTTGGGTCGCCGCCCTGTTCAATCTCTTCCTACCCGGTGCAGGGTACCTTTATTGCGGCCGATGGTTTCTTGGTTTGGTCGCATTCACCATCTGGGGCGCCATTTGTGTAGCGACGCAAGGCGCCCTGTGGCTTCCAATTGCTCTTCTGCTCTTTGTCGACGGATTTCGCTGTGTAGCCAAATACAACAAGCGCGTCATAAACGAAGTGCTCGCTGATGAGGCTGCTAGGATTAAGCGCGCCGCTCAAGATGCACGCTCCGAGTAGTTGATTGTTTCGCGCGCGCGGGGAGCGCTCTTCGAAAACTTCCTACCCGTGGTTCGGCGGTCTCAAACCTGAAGTGCAACACCAGCCCAGCGGGCAAGGTCACTCAATGCCCCGCCGAAGCTACCAACAACTGCAACCCGAAGAGCGCGTGACGCTCGCCGGACTCAGCCTTCAGAACAAAAGCCTGCGCGACATCGCGCAAGTGCTCGGGCGCAGTGCCTCCACCCTCAGCCGCGAGCTCCGGCGCAAAGTCGGCCCGCAGGGCTACGCCGCAGACGGTGCCCAGGCTCAGGCCGCGCAGCGTCGCATTGACCAGCTCCCTTGGCCCAAGCTGCATCCCTTGAAGTCGTCAGACCTGCAAAATCCATTTCCAGGCAACTCGCTGTGGGCACGGCCCCGGCGACCAGCGGCGGGTCATGTCGGGTTGAGCAGCGGCTGACGCGATCGTTCGGGATTGAAGTTCATGACGCTGTTG
>NZ_JBIGHY010000014.1:0-82608 GCF_043555865.1 Pelomonas dachongensis | reverse complement strand
TCGGACTCTCGAATCTCTGTGCGGGTCAGAGGGGTGGTGCGGGCTCGGGCGTGGACTCGGCTCATGCGACTTTGACGACCGACTGCTCGGCCTTGAGGGTTCGGATCAACTCTCGCAGCACGTCCCTAGCTTTGAACAAGGCCCAGCTGCGAACGGGAACATGATCACATGGGACCCAACACCTAACAGCTCGCCATCAAGCCAGACATACTGCGTCGCGTTCGGGCCGAACTCTGCGAGCAGTTCGCCGGAGGGACCGTAGACGAAGCGACTCTGCCCCTGTGCATTGACCTTGAACGTCCGCTGGTTGAGCGCGTTGTTCAGATACTGCCCGGCGCTAGCGCCATTGACCGTCACCATGTTGAGTCGGTTGAAGGCGTCGTAGCCGTAGCCGCGAGTGCCATCCCAGCGCGTTTCGTAGGTGAGATTGCCTGCGTCGTCATAGCCGAAGTTGCGCCACTGCGCTCCGCTCAGCGACGCCAAGCGGTTGCTGCCCGGCGCCGGCGTGTAGCTCAGGCCCTGGCCTGCACGATGACTGCTGTTGCGGTTGCCCACAGCGTCCCAGCCAATGCCCTGGTTGTCGCCACTTCGAGTAACGCTGGTGAGACGGTCGTTCGGGTCGTAGAGGAATGATGCCGTGGCATCGGCATACAGGCTGTCCGTGAGTTGCCCGAGGGTGTCGGTGTGGCTCCAGTCCAGCCCGACGTTGTGGACGGACGGGCTCGACAAACGTCCGGGGCGTCCGTCGGTGTCCAGTTCTATCAGCCGAGGCAGGTTGTTCCCGAAGCGCCAGGCATAGCGCCGGTCGGTAGCCGGTTGGTAGAGAAACCCGTCGGCAACGGTGAGGCCCTGGCCGTTCAGGCTGCCAGTTCCCGCAACTGCTTCTAGCCAAAAGTGCGCGCGCCGCTCCAGAAGTCATCACATCGAGCGTCGGGGCTCTTGTAAGTTCTCACAATTGGCAAGCACAGCTGTTGCCCGACGAACAGTCGGGCTCTCAGTGCGTTCCGTTGCCACGTCACCAACCTACGGCGACGCACGCTCCGGCGGCGCAGCCAGAAAGACCACATCGCGTGGGCCGGGATGACAGGGATCGCCGCCGCGTGGCTTCCGCCCCCCCGAGTCCTTCATCCATGGCCATACAGCGTTTTGCCGTCAACTACCCAAGGTAGGAGCCGTATGCCCGAATCGGGCCCGTACGGATCTGTGCGGGCGGCGCCAAGCAACGGGTGTTTCTACCGCGATCGTTCTAAGTGGGGGAGCTCACCACTATTAGGGGATTAGTCACGTGCCAGGCGCGCGACTTCTCCGGACAATCCGCTAAGCCTACTTGAGTAGGCACGCCATCCCCATGAATCCCTCAATCAGCCGATCGGCTTTTGAGCCGACAGCTGGCGAAGCTTTGCCCGCATCGACAGTCCCAAAGCCCGAGGAAGACAACAAGTCCACCGACAATAACTCTGCGAATGCGCTGCAGGCGTTGGCCATCCTTGCCCGGCTGCACCACGTCGCCGCCGAGCCTCACGCGCTTCGCCACGAACTGGGACTGGGCGAACACGACCCTGTCGGCCGGCAAGACCTGCTGCTTGCAGCCAAGCGCATCGGGCTCAAGGCCAAGCCGACGCATAGCTCCGTCGAACGCCTGACCCTCGCGCCGCTGCCGGCTCTTGCGATCATGAATGACGGCCGCGTCGTCGTGCTTGCGCAGTGCGATGGCCAGCGCGTGCTATTCATGGACCCTTCGGCAACCGCCGCCGACGGCGCCCAGGCCGCGCGGCCCACCATCGAGCCGCTGGAGGTCTTTGCGGGCCAATGGAGCGGCGAACTCGTGCTCGTCACGAGCCGCGCGAGCCTGGCCGGCGCCCTCGCCAAATTCGACTTCTCCTGGTTCGTCCCCAGCATCGTCAAGCACCGCAAGCTGCTCGGCGAGGTGCTGCTGCTGTCGCTGTTCCTGCAGCTCTTCGCTCTGGTCTCGCCGCTGTTCTTCCAGGTCGTGATGGACAAGGTGCTGGTGCACCGGGGAGTCACCACGCTGGACGTCATCGTCATCGGCCTGGTGGTCATCATGCTTTTCGAAAGCGTCCTGAGTGTGCTGCGCTCCTACGTCTTCAGCCACACCACCAGCCGCATCGACGTCGAGCTCGGCGCGCGACTCTTCCGTCACCTGCTCAACCTGCCGCTGGCCTACTTCCAGGCGCGCCGCGTGGGTGACTCGGTGGCCCGGGTCCGCGAGCTCGAGAACATCCGCCAGTTTCTTACCGGCAATGCCCTGACCCTCGTGCTCGACGTCGCCTTCTCGGTGATCTTCATCGCGGTCATGTTCGCCTACAGCGTGCCGCTGACACTCATCGTGCTGGCTTCCTTGCCGCTGTACCTGATGCTGAGCCTGAGCGTCGTGCCCGTGCTGCGCGGCCGCTTGAATGAGAAGTTCGCGCGTGGTGCTGAGAACCAGTCGCTGCTGGTCGAGACCGTCACCGGCATCCAGACGGTCAAGGCCAGCGCGCTGGAGCCGCAAATGGCCCGCCGCTGGGACGAACAACTCGCCGCCTACGTCAGTGCCTCGCTTCGCACCCAGACTCTGGCCCAGTACGGCCACGAAGGTATCAACCTCATTGGCAAGATCGTCAACGCAGCCACGCTCTGGTACGGCGCTCACCTGGTCATGGAGAGTCATCTCAGCGTCGGCATGTTCGTAGCGTTCAACATGTTCGCCGGCCGCGTGGCCCAGCCCATCATGCGCATCGCGCAGATGTGGACCGACTTCCAGCAGACCGGCCTGTCCATGGAGCGCCTGGGCGACATCCTCAACACCCGCACGGAGCTACCGCCGCAAAGCGTCAGCCCGCTGCCGCGCCTGCAAGGTCGGGTGACGCTGGACAACCTGACCTTTCGCTACCGCCCCGATGCGCCGCCTGTGCTGCACGGCGTGAGCCTGGACGTGATCCCCGGCGAAATCATCGGTATCGTCGGGCGCAGTGGTTCGGGCAAGAGCACGCTGACCAAGCTCATCCAGCGCCTGTACGTGCCAGAGAGCGGCCGCGTGCAGGTCGATGGCCATGACATCGCCCTTGTCGATGCCGCGCAGCTGCGCCGCCAGGTGGGCGTGGTGCTGCAGGAGAACATGCTCTTCAACCGCAGCGTGCGCGAGAACATCGCCATCGCCGACCCGGCAGCGCCTTTGGAGGCGGTCATGCACGCCGCACGCCTGGCGGGCGCGCACGAGTTCATTACCGAGCTGCCGCAGGGCTACGACACCGTGGTGGGCGAGCAGGGCAGCAGCCTCTCGGGCGGTCAGCGCCAGCGTATCGCCATCGCACGCGCGCTGTTCAGCCAGCCGCGAATCCTGATCTTCGACGAGGCAACCAGCGCGCTGGACTACGAAAGCGAAGCCGTCATCCAGAAGAACATGCGCGCCATCTGCCAGGGCCGCACCGTCTTCATCATCGCCCACCGCTTGAGCGCCGTGCGTTACGCCCACCGCATCATCGCGATGGACAAGGGGCGCATCGTCGAGATGGGCAACCACGACCAGCTCCTTGCCAAGCCACAAGGCCTCTACGCCCACCTGTGGCGCATGCAGGGTGGCACGGAGGTGGGCGCATGAACCCGGCTGCACCCGTGAGCGTCGACGCCGAGGTCGAGACGCCTCGCCACCCCGCCATTGAACTGCTCGACCGCTACCGCGCCATCTTCAAAGCGGCCTGGGACCGTCGCGACGAACTCGCCGGCCCGAGGCGCATGCTCGACGAGCGCGCCTTCCTGCCCGCTGCCTTGGCGCTGCAGGAAACCCCACCCCACCCTGCGCCTCGACGGGCCGCCATCGTCATCTGCTCGCTCTTCCTAGCTGCACTGCTCTGGGCGGTCGTCGGCCAGATCGACATCGTCGCCGTCGCCCAGGGCCGCATCATCGTCAGCCAGCGCAGCAAGACGATCCAGCCGCTGGAAACGAGCGTCGTCAAGGCCATTCATGTGAGGGACGGCGACAAGGTCAAAGCAGGTGACCTGCTCATCGAGCTCGACAGTACTCTCACCGCCGCCGACAGCACGCGGGTCGGGGAGGAGCGCAGCGCGGCCAGCTCCGAAACCCTGCGCACCCAAGCGCTGCTCGCCGCCCTGGGCCAGGGGGGCAGCCCGCGCATGGCGCCGGCGTCGCTGGCCGACCTGACCGCAGCAGACCGCGCCAGCGTACAAAGCCAGTTGCAAAGCGAATGGGCAGACATCAACGCCAAGCTCGCCCGGTACGCTGCCGAGACCGCCAGGCGCCAGGCCGAGATCGCCACGGCAGGACAACTCGTGGCCAAGCTGCAGGCCACCGTGCCCTTGGCTCAGCAGCGCGAGAAAGACTTCAAGGCGCTGACGGAGCAAGGCTTTGTAGCCGGCCATGCGGGCCAGGACCGCACCCGTGAGCGCATTGAGCTCGAGCGCGACCTCGCCACCGCCCAGGCCCGGCTGCTCGAAGCCCAGGCTGCCCTCACCGAGACCGAGCAGGGCCTCAACGCCTACCGCGCTGAAACACGGCGCACCCTGCAAGAGCGAGAAACACAAGCCAGCCTGCGCGGCCGCCAGCTCACCGAAGAACGCACCAAGGCTGACAAACGCAACGCGCTGACCCGCCTCACCGCACCCGTCGCCGGCACCGTGCAGCAGCTTGCCGTGCACACCTCTGGTGGTGTGGTCACCGAAGCCCAGGTGCTGCTGGTGCTGGTGCCCGATGACGCCGAGGTGACGGCTGAGGTGGTTCTGGAGAACAAGGATGTTGGCTTCGTACGCGCCGGTCAGGACGTGACAATCAAGCTCGAAACCTTCCCCTACACCCGCTACGGCACGGTCGAGGCCAAGGTGTTGAGCATCACGGCGGACGCGGTGCAGGACGAGAAGCGTGGGGCCATCTTCCCGGCCAGCCTGGTGCTGGACACGGCCGTCATCAACGTGGACGGCAAGCGCATCAAGCTGGCGCCGGGCATGAACCTCACTGCCGAGATCAAGACCGGCAAGCGCCGCGTCATCGACTACTTGCTCAGTCCTGTGCAGAAGCACCTGGACGAGAGCCTCAAAGAACGCTGAGCACCCCACCTATGCGAGTCCTCATCATTCATCAGAACTTTCCTGGGCAGTTTCGCCATGTCGCCAAAGCCTGGAGCGAGCGACCCAGTTGGAAGGTCATCGGCATCGGGCGGGACACCGCCCCCGGCATGCCAGAGCTTGAGAAGGCTGGGCGGCTGACGCTGATCCGATACAAGCCCCATCGCTCGGTGCACCAGGGGCAGCACCACTACCTTCGCCGCATGGAAGACGCCGTGCTGCACGGTCAAGCGGTCGCGCGCATCCTGCTGGCGCTCAAGGCCAAGGGCTTCAAGCCTGATGTCATCCTGGCGCATCCGGGATGGCGCGAAACGCTCAATGCCAAGGACGTGTTTCCCGACACGCGGCTGGTGCATTTCTGTGAGTGGTTCTACAACGCGCCTGCCGAAGGCAATGGCCTAGACCCGAACTGGCAAGGCGCTGACATCGGCTTCGATCCGGAGTTTCCCGTCACCTTCGACGACCGCGCACGCATCCGTGCCTGGAATGCGCTGCACCTGACCAACCTGGAGAACTGCGACGCGGCGATCAGCCCGACGCATTGGCAGAAGGCGCAGCACCCCAAGGCCTACCTCGACAAGATCACCGTTGCCCACGAAGGCATCGACACTGAAAACCTAGCGCCCTACGCCAGGGCCGGCATCAAGCTGCCGAACGGCACCGTGCTGCGCGCTGGCGATCCCGTCATCACCTACGTGGCACGCAACCTTGAGCCCTATCGCGGCTTCCACCAGTTCATGCGCGCGCTGCCGGCGATTCAGCGCCAGCACAAGACCTGCCACACCGTGATCGTGGGTGGTGACGACGTTAGCTATGGCCGAAAGCCAGACGGGGCCAAGCACTGGCGCGAGAAGATGCTGCGCGAGGTGGGCTCGCGGCTCGATCCAACACGGACGCATTTCCTGGGCAAGGTGCCGTACGAGGGTTACAAGCGCGTGCTGCAGGTGTCGGCGGCGCATATGTACCTGACATACCCGTTCGTGCTGAGTTGGTCGATGTTGGAGGCGATGGCGACGGGCTGTCTGGTCATCGGGTCGGATACGAAGCCAGTGCGGGAAGTGCTGAAGGACGGTGTGAATGGTCAGTTAGTCGGGATGTTCGATCAATCCGCTGTAGCTGAAACGGTTGTCGAGCGACTAAATGCGCCGGCAGCATCCGATGCGCCATTGCGCGGTTCCGCTCTCGACGCGACACGCGCTTACTCAACGAAAGCCGGCACGCAGGCGTTCGAGGCGGCGTGTTGGCGCTCCAGGAGCCCGACACGAGCGTTGGGGTCCAGAGAGTCGTATCACACCGTGCCGAAACGAAACGGCCGTTGGTTGGGTCCAGCACTGGACTCGCAGAAGTCGAGCAATGACCACCGAGGGAGGTTTTCGTGAATCAACATTCATTGGGATTTTTATCGACGTCGCCTTCCTTTAGAAGTATTTGCAAAGCATCTGACATGCTATCGACTAAGCCAGGGGTGAACTGGCTGTAGACCCACATCAATAGTGTCGCAATCAGGCAATTATCCTGCCTTGGCGGTCCCATTTATGAGATCAAAGAATAGTTGTCGCTGTGTGATTTACTAGATGCTGCATTTAATTGGGTTATTCAAAGGGGCGAAATAAATCTTGAGAAAAATTTGTTTTCGCTCTGTTCTCGAATTCAGTCAATCCCTTCCATGCGCTGCCACGCCATCGAACAATCAACACCAAGCCATTTCATGACTTACATTCTCAAAGAAATCACCGACAAAATTGGCAATCGCATAGTTTCCGACTCCGAAAATAGTAAGTATATTGGTGCGGTCATACGCGGCGGCTGGCAAGACTCCGAATTTCCCGAAGGATTTGCAATCGACGAGGTGGCTGATTCGTACCTAGTGATGATTCCATTCAACCTGCCGGACTTTAGATCAAACGGTGACTATGCCTTCTTCTATGAAGGAAAAATGTATCACATAACATTCTTGGCCCCATCACATTCAATCGTGGGTGTTCGCGATAGCGCATCCAACAAAGTTTCGCCAACCGGTGATTTTATGGATAGGTTAGCGGCCGCATTTG
Organism: Pelomonas dachongensis; assembly: GCF_043555865.1. Lineage (NCBI taxonomy): Bacteria > Pseudomonadati > Pseudomonadota > Betaproteobacteria > Burkholderiales > Sphaerotilaceae > Roseateles > Pelomonas dachongensis. The sequence continues at coordinate 75,478 of NZ_JBIGHY010000014.1, read as the reverse complement.
CGGCCCATCATCGCCTTGTAGGCGTTGTTGGTGGGGTTCCAAAAGCCTTTGGTGGTCTCGTTGTTCCTGAGCATGACGAAGGAATGACGAAATGAGCATCAGTTTCGCGGAAGCAAAATCGCAACTCGATGCTTTGTTTGCCAGCAAGCCAGACTCGTTCACCCGTGCCGAGCTGCTAAGCATCTTCAACGAGGTTAGCGGAAAAGTAGAAAGCGCAGGGCCACACAATACTTTCCTTCTCTACTCCGGCGATCTCTCGGACGGGCAACACACACGCTTCGCCGCTAGCGAGATGGCAAAGAATATGGGCGTGGTGACCATTGCCAAGAGCGAGGTTGGAAAACTGCTCAGCGACATTAATGCAAGATCATTTCTGCTTCCTCTGAAGGACGCTCTAGCGAGGGAGATAAATCCAGCAAAATTAGATTTTGCCAGCCTTGATGCAGCGGAGGTGTCCGAGGTAGATAGGAGGTTTGATGAGGTAATGAATGGCCGGCAGCCCGATGGCAGCAGAACGCCAACTGGCATATGGGATATTGCTTCCAGGAAATATGTGGAAAGCAATTCCGGGAGTTGGAGGGTTCTCGCCGGCGCCAACGCAGGTGATCAGAGCATCCTGGTTCAAACGGAGCTGCCTGCCCTTCTGAGAAAAACCGAGTCATTTCTCATTGATGGCATAGAAAACAGCCTGTATACAACCGGGCTGGATCGCGCCAACGCAGGTCAGGTCAATCTCCAAGTGAACAAGATACTTGGTAATGCCATTGCGCAGACCTATTTAAGCAACATTGCAACCTCTAATCCAATTTCATATTTGCCCTATTTGGAAATGACTCCCGATCGAGTTCAGGAGTTGCTCAATGACAAGACAACACTTGTCGACGGAAAAATCCATAGTGCGCGCCTCGTGGAGTACATGGGTGCACTGTCCCCGGAAACCCATGCGAGATACATGAGCGGCATTAAGTCGGCCATCTCCGGGCTCGATGCGCTCAGCAAGACAATTCCAGTAACCACGCTTGCACGGTTCGGCACCGTTTTTGGATTGTTGGGCTTGGCCGCTTCGGCACATGCGGCTAAGCAGGCAAATGACGAGGGAGACCCGGAGGAGGCGCTGAGGATCATGCGTGACTACGCCGCTGAGTTCGCGGCGTCGGAGTTTGCGGCCAGGATCGCGGGAGGCGTGGCAGTCATAGGTATTGGCCTCGCGACGGCGGCGGGTGTTGCAATCAGTGCACCTGTAGCGGGCTTGCTGGTGTTGGGCTCAGTCTTGTTAGGTGGCTACTTTGGTGGCGAGAGCGTAAAACCTCTGCTCGAGTACCTCAACGACCGAGACAATAACGGACGCATCGATGTGCTCGATAAGCTCAAGAACCTAGTCTTTGGTGCTACTTGGGTTATCACCGATCCGGTGCCGGCTGAGTTGATCGACATGGCGCTGAATCTGGAGTCTGGCGCGGCATACAAGCCGCTGGACTTGAACTACTCCCACGAAGATATTGTCGCCAGCGCGAAAATCAGCACCGCCTGGCGGTACGCGCTTCGCGAGCTCAATTCCTTCGTCATAGAAGGAGTGGACTACGCGCCATATAACCAGGACAGGAGCCTGGATCTCTTTGACCCGCTGACAGGCGAAGGCGCAATGACGGAGGAGTACCTCAAGGACCGCGCAGCCATGCTGACGTGGAAGGTCCGTTTTGATCGGGGCATGTCAGATGATAACGATGGCATCCCCTTTGACGGCCCGAAGCCTTATGACCAGGATTGGGACACGAATTCAGTGCAAGGCAACTGGGACTTTGTCGACCATAAGATTCGCCTGACCGGTGGCGCTCCGTTGACCCTGGCCATTGATGGTGTCGGTCTGAGCCTGAGCGACCACCAGATCGTCTTCGGCAGCAGCAAGGCCGAGGCCCTCGTTGGTGAAGGCGATGGCGACCGCATGTACGGAGGCGGCGGAGTGGACACCATCCACGGGCGTAAGGGCTACGACTACATCGAAGGACAGGACGGCAACGACGTCTTGCATGGTGAGGAAGGTCTTGACACGCTGCGCGGCGGCAGCGGTGACGACCAGTTGTTTGGCGGCACCGAAGCCGATGTATTGCAAGGCGATGCCGGAGCCGACGAGCTGCACGGCGGCACCGGTGACGACTTGTTGCTCGGCGGTGCTGGCAACGATGAGCTCCATGGTGACACCGGCAACGACTACTTCAGTGGCGGATTGGGCGCCGATACGCTCTACGGTGGCGACGACAACGACTACCTCTTCGACGAAGGCGGGTTGGACACCAACACGCTAAAGGGGGAGGCCGGGAACGACATTCTCGAGATCAAGGGCGGCACCGGTATCGCCTTGCTAGACGGTGGAGCCGATAACGACATTCTGATCGGCGGCCAGGGCAACAACTCGCTGGACGGGGGTGCCGGCAACGACTCCATCAAGGGCGGTGGCGACTACGACATCATCAACGGAGGAGATGACTCAGACTTCGTCGATGCTGGTGGCGGCAATGACGAGATCACCGGTGGTGAAGGCGCCGACTACCTAAAGGGTGGAGCAGGCAGCGACACCTACAACTTCGACGCGACCAACTTTGGAGCGGACCTACTCGAAGACCGCCAGGACACAGACCGGATTCGCATTGCGAATAAGGACGTCCGAGCAGCGACGTATGACGCTGACAAGATGGCGTGGCTATCGACCGACGGCGTCGAGATTCGCAAGTACGACATCGGCGGCTCCACGCTTCTCTCCATCGGCAAGAGCGGCGACAAGCTCAACACCATCTATCTGCGCGACTGGCAGCCGGGTCGGTTTGGCATAACGTTGTCTGGAGATGACCAATCTCCTGCGCGCCCCTCCGTTGCCACGCCGGCTCTTGCAACACGCCCTGAGAACAACAACGTAGACCTCGCCTACACCGATGCCGCCGACGGCGGCTCCGGCAACGACATTCTGCGCGGCTCGGACAGCAGCAGTGTTCTGGTCGGCGGTACCGGCAACGACATGATCGAGGGCCGGGACGGGGACGACTGGCTGGAGGGCGGAGACGACTCGGACCTGATCGCCACAGGCGAGGGCAGGGACGTAGCTCTCGGAGGCACAGGCAACGACATCCTGCGTGCCGGCGTAGCGCTTGACCTGGCAAAAGGCGTACTGACCGGCACTGGCCTGCCGGCTCTATTCTGGACGGCGACGAATCCTGGTTTCCTCGAGGACGACGACACGACTAAGGAATTCACGTTCAAAGTCGACGGACAACAAGTCAGCGTCCGCCACCCGGAACTGGCAGCCTTTGACTTGAACTTCACAGCCGAGTTGGACATCACGTCGACGCTGACCAGCCACCTGTGGTGGTATGACTCCGGTAGCGTCAATGCCAGTCTGGAGCCTTCGCTGAATATCACGGTGACGCTGGGCGACCCCGAATCGGTCCAGCGCGACGGGGTCTATACCCAAGCCAACGCGCCGAGCAGCAATCTTGGCAAGGGCAAGGCGTACACGCTTCTTCTGCACGGCGAGGGGCTCCTCAAGCCGGGCACGGGCATCGAAGGTGCGCGGCTCTATGGCGGCACCGGTGACGACGTCCTGTATGGCGCCAATAACAACGACAAGCTCTACGGAGAAGACGACAACGACCTTCTGATCGGTCTCGATGGGGATGACGAGCTGTACGGCGGAAACGGCAAGGATGAAATGTCGGGAGGGGCAGGCCGCGACCTGCTTGACGGCGGTGACGCCGACGACCTTCTTGTAGGCGGCTACGGCGCTGACGTGCTTGTCGGTGGAGAGGGCAACGACAAACTTGTTGGCGACGCAATTCTTCTCGATGGTACGAACGACTATCCGCCGGGTATGGACAAGACCCAGATGGGTGGGGACTACCTGCAAGGTGGTGCCGGCAACGATTCGATTTGGGGCAACCATGGCGACGACTATCTCTTCGGCGGCATCGAGGACGACCTCGTCTTCGGTGGTGAAGGCGATGACCACCTGTTCGGCGAGGCTGGCGCTGACACCCTCTCCGGCGGCAGGGGCGGCGACTACCTCGATGGCGGCGCCGAGAAGGACCGGCTGTACGGCGATGAAGGCGGTGACATGCTCACGGGCGGATCCGGCGACGACGTCGTCCATGGCGATGACGGCGACGACAACGTGGACGGTGGTGAGGACAACGATGCCGTGTTTGGCGACAGCGGCAACGACTATGTTCGAGGTGGCGCCGGCAATGACCGCGTCTACGGCGACGCGGCAGGCTCTACCGATGGCGCGGACATTCTCGAGGGCGGCACCGGCAACGACTTGTTGGTCGGCGGCGGCGAAGCAGACATGTACGTCTTCTCCAAGGGGGATGGCCAGGATGTGGTGAACGACGATGGGGCCGACGGCTCTAGAAACGTAATCGCCTTCAAGTTCGCCAGTGGCGAGACGCGCAAGCTGGAGCGAGTCGGCAATGACCTGATCATCAAGTACGGCGCCGATGACCAAGTCACCGTGAAGAACTGCTATGGTGGCACCGCGTTCAGACTCGCCTCGCTGGGCACCGGTGACGGCGGCGAAGGAGGCGAAGCGCAGCTCACAATTGCGGCTATCCAGTTCGAAGACGGCGTCGTCTGGGGCAAGGACGAGATCCTGGCCATGGCACCAGCCCCTGTCGTCGGCGAACTGCCGCCTGACCCGTTTGCGGGGCTGGAGTCGATCTACTTTGTCAATGCATTGTTGATGCGTGAGCAGGTGAAGGCTGCAGGCAAGCATGCGCTGACGTTCTCCTTCGCGACTTCCGCACCCTCAGACGTCACAGGGTTGTATCTCTTCGACGAAACGCAGAAGCAGGCCGTTCGCGAGGCGCTGGCACGGTTCAGCTCGGTTCTGAACCTGAGCTTCACCGAGGTGACGCATGGCGGATCTTCCGACCTGAGTTTCTACCTGGACGACCTGGAGTCCAACGGTCTCGGTGGCGCGGCCGGCTACGCCAGCCCGACGACGGGCGAGATCCATCTCAACAGCGAGCTGTTCTCCGCCCAGCGGCAGACGGAGACCAGCGAGCTCGTGAAGCTCGGATCACTGAGTGTCGGCTCAGACGGGTTCGAGGTTCTCCTGCACGAGATCGGACATGCACTTGGCCTGAAGCATCCCTTCGAGCCGCCTGTGCTGCCGAACGCGGAGAACACGACGGCCAACACGGTGATGTCGTACACGTCGTCGGGTGCCCCGGCGACTGCCTTGGCAGCCTTTGACGTGGCTGCGCTGCAGTACCTCTACGGGGTGGCAACGGCAACCGGCGCGGGCGACGACACCCACACCTTCCGGAAACGCTGGGTTCAAGACAGCGGCGGCACCGACTTGTTTGACGCCGGCACCGAGACGGTGGCTGTCAACGTCAACCTGACGCCCGGCTCCTGGATCTACAGGGGAGAAAAGGCCAGCAGCATCCTCGGCGAGAATCAAGCGTTCATCGGATTTGGAACGCAAATCGAGAACGCCACCGGTGGCTCTGGCAACGACACGCTGACGGGAAACGCTTCCGGCAATATTTTGAAGGGTGGTATTGGCGATGACGTCCTGAAGGGCGGGCAAGGCAACGACACGATGTCTGGCGGCAATGGCGATGACTACCTTGCTGGCGACGAGGGCGATGACACCGTCCAGGGAAGTGCAGGGTCTGACACCTATGCCTGGGGCGCGGGGCTCGGCAATGACGTCATCTCCGAATTGAGCAGTGCACCCAACGACACGGACACTCTGCGGGTCATCGGTGGTCTGCTGCCTTCGGACGTGGTACTGACGCGCTCAGGGAACGATCTTGTTCTGCGGATTCGCTCCAGCCATGAAACGATGACCGTTAGGAACCACTACACGGGAACGGGTATCGAGCGGATCGTCTTTGATGACAATACGCAATGGGACTCCACGACGATTCTCGAAAAAGTCTCCATTGCCCTGACCGATGACGACGACTACTTCCAAGGTTCCTCGATCAACGAAATCATGGACGGACTGGGCGGCCAAGACACGTTGCTCGGGGGGGCAGGGAACGACACCATAGCCGGCGGCGCTGGGGACGACAGCCTGTTCGGCCAAGACGGCGATGACGTATTGAATGGGGGCACCGGCAACGACAGCCTTTACGGCAATGCGGGCGATGACGTCTTGACTGGCGGTGCAGGGAATGACTATTTCCTGTCCAGCGGCGGTAGTGACACCTACGTCTTCGGTCGAGGAGACGGCATCGACACGATAGATTACGGCATTCTGCCGACGCACACCGCCATCCGCCTGCAGCCCGGCGTCTCGTCGGCGGACTTGGTGGTCTCGAGCGACGCGGTTTTCGGTCGGGATCTTTCGTTGAAAATTGCAGGCACGAGTGACAGCCTCACGTTGAAGCAGTTCCTCACGTGGGGATTTGCCGAGGACTACGTGAAACAAATCAGCGTCGAGTTCGCTGATGGCACTGGGTGGACCGGCGAGCAGACACTGCAGCGGCTCTACAGCGGCACGCCGGGTTCCGACCATCTGGTGGCCAGGGCGGGCGGTTCAGCGATCTCAGGTGGCGGTGGCTATGACACCTTGGTCGGCGGTGTTGGCAATGACACGCTAGACGGCGGTGCAGACGATGACAGCCTCACCGGCGGCTCTGGTGACGACACGCTCATGAATGGCGAGACGATGGACGGCGGCATGGGCGACGACACCTATGTTGTCAGCGGCTCCACCACCATTCGTGATTCTGGCGGCGCGGACATCGTGTACCTGCCCGCAGCCGCAACGCCATCCAACGTCAAGGTTCTCAATGGTCTCGACTATGCGATGTACCTGCAGTACAGCGACGTCACCGGGACCACGAGCATCCGCTTCGATGACTATTTCAAGGACTCGGCCGACAGCCGAGTGGACGAGTTCCGTTTTGGGGATGGGTCGATTTGGACGCTCAGCGACATCATTGCGCGAGCCAAAATCAACAACCTGACCGAGGGGGACGACAACTATTGGGTGCACGGATTTGGCTGGGGCGACAACATCAGTGCCAAGGGTGGCAATGACTACGTCCATGGCCTGGCCGGCAACGACACCATCAACGGAGGCGCCGGCAACGATGTCCTTTACGGGGAAGTCGGAGACGACACCGTGCTGGGGGGCGACGGCGACGATCAGCTTGACGGAGATGATTTCGACGTCAGGGCCGTTGGCAACGACCTTCTTGACGGGGGCGCCGGCAACGACACGCTCAATGGAGGCAAAGGTGACGACGTGTATGTCTTCGGCCGCCAATCGGGGTACGACATCGTCAACGAAGCGGGAGGCAATGACCGGATCGTTTTGGACGCAGGCATCATGCCGGCCAACGTCACCATGTTCAACGACAGCGGCGATTTGGTCGTGGTGCTGGACGGCAGCCGCGTGCAGATTCGGGTGGCGGGACATTTCGGCAGCGCATCCGGCAAGATGGTCGAATCCATCGTCTTCGCTGACGGCACAGTTTGGGACCAGGTCTATTTGGCCTCGCACGCCGCGGGCCCCGGAACTGCCAATCAGTTCACCGGTACGGTGGGCAACGACAGCTACACGGTCGACCATACGTCGGACTGGATCACCGAGGGCGTGAACCAGGGTGTTGATTCAGTCACCAGTTCCACCTCCTACGCACTGCCCGACAACGTCGAGAACCTGACGCTGACAGGCATGCTGAACCTGTGGGCGAAGGGCAACCCGCTCGCCAATCTGATCGTCGGCAATCCGGGTGACAACCGACTGGCCGGTGGTCGAGGCGAGGATACGCTCAAGGGTGGCGTGGGCGACGACTTCTACGACATCACCATCGGCTCGTTTGCCCAGGGTGGCGCCCCGTCCGAAACAACGATCGTAGAGAACGCCAACGAGGGTGTGGACACAGTTCTCGTCGATAACTATGACTACACGCTGCCCGAGAACGTCGAGAATCTGATCGCTCAGTCGACTTGGCTGACCAAGTCGTATCCGCGAACGTTGGTCGGGAATTCGGCAAACAACGTCATTGACGCTTCCTTCGAGCAGTTCGCTGGCGCACGGCTGGATGGCGGTTTTGGAGCGGACACGCTGATCGGCGGTCTCAAGGAAAACGTCTACGTGGTCGACAACGCTCTGGATGTGTTGGTTGAACCAACAAACGGGGGCACGGACTCTGTCGAGACGAGCGTCAGCTGGACACTCGCGCCACAGTTCGAGAACATCAAGCTCGTCATGGGCTCCGGGGCAATCAGCGGCACAGGCAACGCTGCCGATAACGTTCTGGACGGCAGCGAGAACAGTTCCGCCAACATCTTGACCGGAGGCCTTGGGAACGACACCTACTTGCTGGGGGTCGGCGACACGGCCATCGAAGCCGCGGGCGGCGGAAACGACACGGCCATTCTTCGAACCGGTGTGACTGGGACCTACCGCGTCTCCGACTTTGCGAATATAGAAAGCTTGTCGCTGGGCAGCGAGATGGGGGCGTCGACCATCCTTGGCGGCGCAGGAGGCGAAACCCTGGTTGGCAACGGACGCCGCAACCTGATCAACGGCGCGGGCGGCGACGACTTCCTGTCTGATCAGTCTGCTGCCGGTTCTCCCGAGGACAATGTGGACACGCTGATGGGTGGAGACGGGAACGACAACTTGACATCCCGATCCGGTGCAGATTGGCTGGAAGGCGGCCAGGGCGACGACAAGATTCTTGTCAATGGCGCCGATACAGTGTGGTGGGCGCCCCGTCCGACCGTGCGCTTTCAGAAGGGCGACGGCGCGGACGTGATCAGTGGCAGTCGTTCTATCGATATCAGCGTAGGCGGGTGGACTGTCTGGGACCTTAGGGTCTCGGCGCACGATTCTGGCTATGTGCTCGCCTTCGGAAACAGCGCTGACAGCATCACGGTCCAGTCCGCCTTTCAAAAGGTTCGCCTGGTCTTTGACGACGGCACAACCGTGGATGATGCGGGCGTTGCTTCCTTGGTGTCCAACCCAAGTGGAGCGGCCACCACAGGAGTCGACTTCCTTCGTGGCACGGCTGGGTCCGATTCCCTGTACGGTCTCGCGGGCGACGACACCATCGTGTCGGGCGGTGGAGATGACTACGTCAATGGCGGCGATGGTGCCGACATCATGCTTGGTGGCGCTGGTTTGGACGTCCTGGAAGGCGGCGCGGGCAATGACACCCTCGATGGCCAAGCCGGAAACGACATCTACAAGTTTGCGCGTGGCGACGGTGCAGACACCATCATCAATACCATCGCCGATGGCAGCTCCGATGAACTTCAGTTCGCCCCGGGCATCGCACCGAGCGAAGTTGTCGCGACCCGCAGTGGCAGCGTCGATCTACGGCTTGCTCTCGACGGCTCCGCGGATTCGATCTTGATCACCGGTTTCCTGAACGCGGGCGCGCCAATCCAGCTCGTCCGGTTTGCGGATGGCACGACGTGGGATCGCGCGGCACTGCTCAACAAGTTGACGACCGTCACCGGCACATCCGGAGCTGACACCCTGAGCGGGAGCGCGGGCGACGACAAACTGTATGGCCTGGACGGCAACGACTGGCTGGACGCGTCCGCCGGGAATGACACGTTGGACGGTGGCGCGGGTACCGACACCTTGCTTGGCGGCACCGGCGACGACACCTATGTTGTCGACTCCACAGCTGACCTCGTTTCGGAGTTCGCAGGTGAGGGGACAGACAGCGTCACGTCGTCGGCGACCTATACGCTGGGCACCAACGTTGAAAACCTGACGCTGACGGGCGCTGCCGCGCTGAATGCCACCGGCAACACCGCCAACAACAACCTGACGGGCAACAGCGGCGCGAACCGCATCGATGGTGGCGCAGGCGCCGACACGATGATCGGTGGCGCGGGCAACGATACCTACGTGGTGGACAACGTCGGCGATGTCATTGCCGAGATGGCCGCTGGCGGCACCGATGGGGTGGAGGCCAGCATCAGCTACGCGCTGGGTTCCGAAATCGAGAACCTCACGCTCACCGGGACGGGCGCCATCAACGGTACCGGGAACAGCCTAAACAATAGCCTGGCCGGTAACAGCGGCGCCAACCGCCTCGACGGCGATGCGGGTAATGACACCATGGTGGGCGGTGCGGGCAACGACACCTACGTCGTGGACAGCACGGCAGACGTCGTGACAGAGGCCGCCAATGGTGGAATGGACACGATCGAGTCGAGCGTCACATGGACGTTGGGCACCGGCGTCGAAAACCTGACCCTGACCGGCTCGGCTAACGTCAATGGTACAGGCAATGGCGTGGCCAACACCCTGCGTGGCAATGCAGGCGACAACATGCTCACCGGCGGTGCCGGCAACGACACCATGATCGGCGGTGCGGGCAATGACATCTACGTGATGGACGTGACGACTGATGTCGTGACCGAGAACGCTGGTGAAGGCAACGACACGATTCAGATCGGCGTGACGTTGTCTACCCTGGTTGCCAACGTCGAAAACGTGACCCTGACGGGCACATCGAACATCAACGTCACCGGCAACATGCTGGCCAATGTGCTGACGGGCAACAGCGGGGCCAATCGCATCGACGGGGGGGCGGGTGCAGACACGATGATCGGCGGAAATGGCAACGACATCTACGTCGTGGAAAACGCTGGCGATGTCATCACCGAGATGGCTGCAGGTGGCACAGACGCGGTGGAGGCAAGCATCAGCTACACGCTCGGCGCAGAAGTCGAGAATCTCACACTCACGGGAACGACTGCCATTGACGGCGCTGGCAACAGCCTGGCCAACAGCTTGACGGGCAATTCCGGCAACAACCGCCTGGACGGCGGCGCCGGTAACGACACGATGGTGGGCGGTGCCGGCAATGACACCTTTGTGGTCGACAGCCTGTCCGACGTCGTCACCGAAGCTTCCAATGGCGGCACGGACACGATCGAGTCCAGCATCACCCTGGGGACGCTGGTCACCGGAGTCGAGAACCTCACGCTCACGGGCACCGCCAACGTCTACGCCACCGGTAACAGTGTGGCCAATGTGCTGCGTGGTAATTTGGGCGACAACATCCTCACCGGTGGCGCCGGCAACGACACCATGATCGGTGGCGCTGGCAACGACACCTACGTCCTGGATGTCGCCACTGATGTCGTGATCGAGAATGCTGGCGAGGGCACCGACACGATTCAGATCGGCGTGACGCTGACCGCGCTGGCGGCTAACGTCGAGAATGTGACTTTGACGGGCACGTCCAAGATCAACGCCACGGGTAATGCGCTGGCCAATGTGCTGACGGGCAACAGCGGTGCCAACAGCCTCAGCGGCGGTGATGGCGACGACACGCTCAACGGCGGTGCCGGCGCCGACACCATGGTGGGCGGTCTGGGGAACGATGTCTTCTATGTGGATTCAACCGCTGATGTCGTGACGGAGAGCAGCGGTCAGGGCACGGACACTGTCATGTCCTCCGTGACGCTGACCGCAGCACTCGCCGCCAACGTCGAGAACCTGACCTTGACCGGCACGTCCAACCTCAATGCTCTGGGGAACACGCTGGCCAACATCATGACCGGCAACAGCGGGGCCAACAACCTCAACGGCGGCGACGGCGACGACACCCTGGACGGTGGCGCGGGCAGCGACACGCTTGTCGGCGGCCTGGGCAACGACATCTTCTACGTGGATTCCACAAGCGACGTCGTCACCGAAGCCAGCGGCCAGGGCAGCGACACCATCATGACCTCGGTGACGCTGACGAGCCTGGCGGCGAACGTCGAGAACCTGACTCTGATCGGGGCTGGCAACATCAACGGCACCGGTAGTTCTGGAGACAACGTGATGACCGGCAATGCCGGAAGCAACATGCTGACCGGCGCGGCTGGCAACGACACCCTGGACGGCAAGGCCGGCGATGACACGCTCTACGGCGGCGCAGGTGGTGACACCTACCTCTTCGGCATCGGCTATGGCTCGGACCGCATCATCGACAGCGATGCGTCGGCGGGGGTCAAGGACGTCGTGAGGTTCGGTGCGGGCATCGCCCAGGCGGACATCGCGTTTGCACAGAACGGCAACGCGCTGGTGGCGACGATCAAGAGCACGTCTGAGGCACTGACGATCCAGGACTGGTACTTGAGCACCAACAACCGCGTCGAAGAGTTCCGCTTCAATGATGGAACCGTGCTGACCAGCGTGCAGGCCCAGTCCCTCGTCGGTGCAATGGCCAGTTTCAGTGCTTCGTTCGGTGGCATGGCCGGCGCTGCCTATGAACGCACTCCCTGGAAAGGCCACAGCGACCTACTGATGCCACAGATGACCAGCATGTGAGCGGTTGCGCTGCAACAGTGCCGTGTTCCCTATCTCCTGAATCCGTGACCTCAGCCGGAACCGATCGGCACTGAACGCCAACGGCCTGGCTGCAACCAGCGAATGGGTTGCCATTGCGCCTGAACCGTCGGCGCTTTCAGGCCATCCCCCCGCGTCAGAATGGTTGTCGCCCCGATAGATCCAAGACAGGGGCGGCGATGAAAGACGAGAGTGGCTCGGTACGGACAAGCATTCAAGGACGAGGCTGTAGCGCGCATGCTGCCCCCGGAGAGCGCGCCAGCGGAAGAGGTGGCGCTGGAGGTTGTCCGCCGCTTCGCCCGCATCTACGAGGTCGAAGGCGAGCTCAAGCACCTCGCCGACGACGAGCGCCGTGTGCAACGGCAGCGGCTCGCCAAGCCGCTGTGGGCAGACCTCAAGCAGTGGCTTGAGCTTGAGCGCCGACTGGTGGCGGACGGTGGCGCCGCGGCCGAGGCCATCGACTACACACTCGGGCACTGGACGGCGCTAACGCGCCATCTCGACGACGGCGCCGTCGCGATTGACAACAACCACCTCGAACGTCAGATCAAGCCCTGGGCGATGGGACGCCGCGCATGGCTATTTGCAGGCAGCGAACTCGCCGGCCAGCGTGCCGCCATCGTGCTGAGCTTGGTGCAGTCGGCGCGCATGAATGGACACGACCCGTGGGCCTATCTGCGTGACGTGCTGGCACGCTTGCCGACGCAGCTCAACAACCGGATCGAGGACTTGCTGCCGCACCGTTGGACAACCCACGCCGCAGACGTCCTGGCCGCTGAATGAAGAACATCGAAACCCTCATCGAAGACGGCGGGAGCATCTCGCTTGGCGCACTCGACGAGATCGAATGCGTTGCTGCCGCATCCGACTCGCACAACTCGCTCGCCATGCTGGTACGGCGCGAGGGCGAGACGCTTACCGCGCTGCTCAAGCGACTGGATAAGGCAGTTGGTCGCCACTACGCGGACGGCGACGTCGTCGACGAAGTCAACAACCCCAGCGACTGACCGCTCTCCGGTCAAGGTGGCGTCGCTGGACGCTCATCGTCCAGCCGCTTACCATTCGTGAGCAGACCGGGCACCGCAGCGATGCCGTGCTGGCGCGGTACATCCGGCCAGTCGAGAAGAGGAAGATTCCGTCGCTACTTTGATGCAGCCCGAAGCCGCTGCGTACGGGCTCAGACCCAGCGCAGTGCGTCAGCGCGCCAAGTGGCCGTTGCCTGACTGCCAGCTGCGGCGACTTCCGTTGGCGGCCACAGCAGGTCGTCCAGCAGCGCCACGGTGTCACCCAGGCTGGCGGCTTCAATGCGGTTCTTGTTCAGGAAGGCTTGCCACTGGCGCAGCTTTGCAGTGTCTTCGCTGAACTGCTTGGTCAATGCCAAGGGCCGCTCGGTGGGCAGAGCCGTCTGCCGCCGGGCGAAGGTGGCTGCAATGGCTGCGGCCAGCGTGGCGCCATCCAATTCTGTGCGCCTTGCTATTACCGCGAGGTCGAAGAAGTCCTTCATGCGGCTGTTCGCTTGTCCCAGCATCACCATGGCATGGTACTTCTCGGCAATCACTGTGTAGACGGGATAGACCCACAGCGTGGGGGCGGGGAAGTCGCCCAGCAAGGTGGGATAAGCCACCGTCTGTGGCTCCGGCGTCACGGCATCACCGAAACCCACGTCGATCTGAAGAGCGCAGCGTGCGGAGCCGATGCGTGCCACCAGCGTGATGCGGGTGCCCCCGTAGGTGTTGTCCTCGCGAAGGGCATCGGCCTTCACGGAGTCGGCATCAAACACAATGCCATCGCCCAGGTCCATGGCGGCGATATCGCGAAAGGTGGCGATCAGGTTCGCCTCATCGTCGGGGCCGAAGCCGAGCAAGTCGGCGTCCCTGGTCGGCCGGTGCGGGGTGTCGTACCAGAGAGCAAAGAGCAGGGCGCCTTTCAGCAGGAATCGGTCAGTGTGCGGGGATAGGCTGACGCGGGCTAGCAGGCGCTCCATGCCGAAGCGGTTGAGCAGCAGGTTGTAGTCGTCGCCGCGTTGCTTGGCGAGGGTCAGCAGTCGGGCCAGGATCGACGCGGAAAGGTTGACGGTCATTGCGTCACCGCCTCGAGGTAGGGCTGCATGACACGTTCCACCCGGTTGATTTTGGCGAAGTGACTCAGCTCGGCCATGGTGACCTTGCGGCTGCGCCAGGCATCTTTCAGCGCCTCCAGCGCCACGTCCAGGCCGATCTTGTTGCGGAACTTGAAGCAGTCGGTCACCGTCTTGGCGGCGCTGTACACGCGGATGGGCGCGTCGTGGGCGGTCATGGTCTGGATGCCATCGCTGTAAGCGGTGCCGCGCAGGCGCGTGATGCGCAGCGTGGGGTAGCTCAGAGCCGGGGTTTGTGTCGCCTCGGGCAGCGCGATCCACACTTCGTGCGGCAGTTGCGTGCCGATCTCATGTAGTTGCAGCGCGCTCAGCAGGCACAGCACTGCCTTGGGCACGCGATGGCAGACCTCGATCAGCGTCTGGTGCTCGGTGACTTCAGCATCGGGCAGTCCATACAGGCCACGGCCCAACCGTTGCAGCTTGCCGGCTTGGTGCAGCCGGATCAGCAGCTGCGGGGACCAGCCGTGCTCGCGCACATCCCCCGCCCGCAGCACGCGCCGGTGCCGGGCCAGTTCGAGGATGTGGTCAGACTGGTTCATGAGGGGTTAGTTTAATATCCGCACTACTTTTGTTCAAGTAATGCGAAATTCAATCAGTTCCGTGCCGTGGTATCACTGCTCGCCGATCTTTCGCATGGCCGCCGTGGCTTCTTCCATGGCGTTGCGAACCGGGGCGACGCTCAATCGAGCGTAGACCTTGGTTGCTTCCGGGGTCTTGTGGTTCAGAACCCTGCCGATGATTGGCAGGCTGGTGCCGCTGCTGGCCAGCCAAGTGCCCAGCGTGCGGCGCCGCGCGGCTAACAGGAAAGGCACCAAGGCAGTTCCTACCGCCCATCTGACCGAAACCTTATCCGCGCAGTCACCGGCCTGACCGTCAGTCGCATCGACCTCCAGGCGGGAACCGAGCGCTACCGAAGTGATGTGCTTGCCGGCGCGGCCAAGGGCTGGACGAACAAGGGCGAGCGCTGCTCGAAGAAGACTTGCGCTCACCCTGCAATGAAGCGATTGCCGTGTTCCAGGCGTTCTCCCGCACTATCCGCGAAGCAGGGCGCAAGTGTCAGCGGCCGGCTTGCTGAGATCGGTCCGAGTTCGATGTGTTGCCAGCGGCAGGAACGGTGGAGGCGAACTCACAGCCTGACGCAGTGGGCTGGTCTACTGGGAGACTTCATCCACAGGACGCTGCACAGGACGTGGAAGCTCGTCAACAAAAAGTCTGGAGATCGCGAACACGACGGGCACGTAGTCGATGACGGCCTGGGTCTCTCGCCGATTGCCGCCGTAGGCCCTGACTGCAGCTTCAAGGTTGCCCTGCTCATCGCGCAACTGCTGCAATATCTCCGCGGCGATGCCAAGGGACGAGCATTCATCCATCAACTGATCGCGCAACTCGGCCGGCTTCAGCTGCTTTGATGCCCTTATTCCGGCAGGTGCCTTCGGGTCGTTGGCCAGGCGCGCAAGGGTGGATGGACGGATCTGTGCTGGACCCAACGACAGATCGGGTAGACGCCCGGACATTGCCAGCCCCGCCGTCGCAAGCCACCATTCCAGCCTTCTCTGTGCGCCACCGCGATTGAACTTTTCAACAGCTACGACGGCCATGGTCAGTGGCGCAAGCGAAGTGCTCTCTGGCCCCTGGTCGCTGGACGACGCGCACTGCTCCACGCTCGGATCCGCCACCACCGAGAAAGTCAGCAAGCCTGTCGTGGAATCGATGCCTGTACTGAAGCCTGACAAGTAGCCGGATCTGAGGACGATGTTCGCGGCGACCCGGTCCTGAGCAGCGCTTTGCATGGCGTGGTTGAAGGGGCGCTGCAACGTGCCCTGCTTCTCCAGTGGAATCATCGGGATGAGTACGGGAGGAATTGGCTGCGCTGGTTCTTCCTTTCCCGGCATGCCGCTCCCGGCCTCTGGCTTCAAGTACTCCGAGCCGGTCAGGCTGAGGCAGCCGGCAATTGCCAGCGCGCCGCACAGCAGTGGCATCGCGAGCGCTCGGGTTCCTGGCGTGCTGAGAGGAAGCCCAGCAGTGCCGCTTGTCCGCAGACGAAATCGCATCATGACGTGATCGCTTTCATGGCAAAGGAGGCCAGGCTGGAGTTCAGCAGCCAAAGCCCGCCTACGCGTGCCAGTTCCTTCATCGACACCGATTCAATGCCGGGCGGGCCAGCTGCCCAGTGCTCAAAGAGATAGATGCCGAACAGCATCCCCAGTACCGTCACATAGCCGAATGCCAGCATGTACACCGCATACAAGCCCAGGAATGCAGGCTTCAGATGGGCGACGGCAGGACTGGCCAGCAGATCCCAGTAAACCATCGCAGGCCATGCGGACAGCAGCGAAGCGAAGAAGCCGGCCGCGAACAAGGTGGGGGAATACAGGCCCCTGATGCGGCGTGCCAGGCTGGACCTGACCCCACGCCCACCCTTGGGTCCGGACCAGCCAACGATGTACAGGCCAGCCGCAAGGCCTACCAAGAGCGGCGGTGCGGTCTTGGCCAGCAGGGCAAGGACGTGGTTGTGCGCCGTACGGTCGGAGAAGAGGGACTCGAATGTGAAGTAGAAGTCCATCGGGATCAGCAAGGCTTCGAGGCGCGCAACGACCAGCGTACCGAATACCACCAGCACGAAGAGCGGCGCGTGGAGCTGAGGGAATGGTGAGTTCATGAGCTGCTGACACCCTTCAGTTCAAAGAGGCGATGTGGCGGTCCGGAAAGTCCCCCACACCATGTAGCGGCCGATCAGCAAGGCAATCCCGACGATGGCTACTTCGGAAAATCAAAATGCCAGAGCAACTCTGGCGGGGCTTGCGCCTTGACGTCCTTGCCGTGCTTCACGGCCTTCTCAGTCTTGATGTCATAGCCGTTGCGTCCATCTGTCGTGATGACGAAGGAGCCCGCCACGAGGCCCTTGGTGCTGATGCAACCGGTACTGGAACAGGGTTCCTTGGGCCTTGCCTCGCTGGTCTGGAATACCGCCTTGACGGGTGGAACGAGTGAGCAACTCACCTTGACCGTTTGCAGCAGCACCTTGTCGATCACGTCCTCCCTGGGGTGGAGGAAAGATCCCTGGTTGTCGCCGACGCTGATGACGGCGACCTCGGGTTGCATGGCGTTGTAGTAGCCGCTGGGCGTGCTGCTCTCGCTGCCGTGGTGGGCCACATGCATGACGCTCACGCCGCGACCTTCTGGAATCAAGTCATGCGCCACCAGCGCCCGGGCGACCCGTTCCTGGATCTTCTTCTGGCTCGTCTGGTGGTCCGTGCAGGGATCGTTGCCACCCCCGAGATCGCCGTCCAGGATGTACGAGAAGTTGCCGTGGCGTATGAAAAGCGCGATGGAGCGGTCGTTCTCGTTGCGCACCGCTGGCGAGGTGGTTTCTCCGAGGACGACACCGTTGGCCGCCACGACATGGGCCTCGGCGCCGTCACCCAGGGCGATGCGCAGGCCCACGGGGATGGGTTTGAACTTCTTGGCCCAGGTCTTCTGCGCCGGATCGAGCCAATGGGACTTCATGGTTCTCGAGATGGACTTCGTCGTGCCGGGTTCGTAGTTCGCGATCGAGACGTTGAAGCCGTCCTTTTCGACGAAATGCTTGTAGCCCAGGTAGTGATCCTTGTCGGCGTGGCTGACGATTGCATAGTGAACGGGGTCACCTTCGCGCATGCCTACTTTCTCCCGCAGGTACTTGCCGATGTTCTTGCCGCCCGGCAGATTGCCGAAGTCATACATGATCTTGGTGCCGTTGGGGCCGACGATCAGTGTTGCGCCGCCTTGTTCGACATTGATGTAGTGGATCTGCAGCTGCTTGACCGTTGCGGCCGTTGCGGCGACTGCAGGCTTGGATTGGGGCTTCGGCTGGGCGAGCGTCGCGGGCTTGGACTGAGCCTGGACCAGGGACATCGCCAGACCGCACAGCAGCCCCGTGGCGACGGCTCGCAGGCTGTGCCGACGCGATAGGCACCTGGGCCGCTGCGCAGTGGCCATCACGCTCACTTTTCCTTGCCGGTGGTCTTCAGATCGGTCAGCATGCCGGTGATCAAGTCGCGGCGCATCAAATCGTTCTGGATCTCTTCCCGTGCCAACTGCTTGGTCAGGAAGATGCGGATCGCATCCGACCCCGGATCTACCTTGCGGACGGAGTCGAGGTTCAACTTCTCACCCAGCACGCTGATCGTCTTCTCGATGGCCCCGTAAACGACCTTCACGCCGACACCGGTCAGGAAGCCAAGCGCGCCGGCCTTCAACTGCAGTCCGCCCGCCGTGAAAGTGGTGGGGTCATAGATGACCTGAACGACGCCACCCAGGATGGCACCCAGCAGGATGCGTGTCGCCCAGCCGCTGGAGATGGTCTCGTCGTAGCAGCGAGCTTCCGTGAAGTCGGACAGGCGCTTGAGCAGATAGACGCAGGATCCCAGTGCGCCCCACAGGAAGGGCTCCAGGACCTCCAGCACATAGCGATGAAAGTTGACGATCCACACGGCTGGTGCCAAATCCTCGGGCTCAGGATCCTCGCCAATCCAAAGGTTCAGCGACTCGTTGGCGAGCACCAGCACAAGGATGACCGCGCAGGTCAGGTAGAGCGGCCAAAGCAGCTTCCACGACGGGCCCACCGTGTCCATCACGCTGCGACCCGTGACCGGCTTGGTGAGCTCCGTCAGCTGGCCGTAGCGAACCATGATGTCGGTCCGCGACTGCCTTCCAGCTTCCCGCGTTGCGCCCCGTTCGGGTCCTTCATCGTCGGCACTTTGCAAGGTCGTGGGTGGCAGGGTGCCGAATTCGTACGTCTGGACCGCATCCATGAGCGGTCGCGTGATGGTTCCCTGAGGGTCGAGCCCTTGATCGGTGGCGTATTGCAGCAGCGCCTTGACCTCGGCCAGGTTCACCGGCTCGGCCTTGTTCTTGAGCTCTTCGTTTTGATCCATAGGTGGGCCCTGCGTTCAGCCGAGATGGAACTCGGGTACCGGCCACTGCGGGGTGGACGCAACGCCGGGCACCACGTGCTTGCGCATCGCTGCGTCTGCGAGTGCGTAGCCCCAGTTGATCAGGTATCCCTGCTCCTGGGCCGTGAAGGTGTTGAGTCGTGTGCGGATCTGGCAGAGGCCATCCGACTTCTTGGAGTCCTTCATCAATGCAGAGGCGAGCCCGTAGTCGTCGATGCGCGTCCGGATGCCCCAGTAGCTGCCCTTGCGGACCTGGTCGATGAAGTCGTTCACAAGCCGGCGCTTGCGCAGGGCTCGCGCTTGATTGGTGACGATGTCCATGACGCGCAGTGACTGCTCAGTCCACGCCGCGGCCGCAGAGGGGACCACGTCCAGGGGCGCCCCGGCATCGCTGACGAGGACGGTGCCGCAGCGGTCCCAGATCCCTTCCAATCCCAGGTTGTCGTAAACGCCGCCGTCCGTGAGCGAGACCTGGGTGCGCAGTTCCACAAGTTCATCAGAGAAGCAGTCGGCACCCTCAAGTGGCTTCCAGGCGTTGGCTGGGAACTTCAGAATCACCGGTGACAACACCGGCGGAAACGCGCTGGACGCTGCGACGGCACTGGCGAGAGACAGCGTGGGCTTCTCGATCATGCCGATGCGATAGTCCGCCAGGAACGGTTGCGAGAACCGGAAGCTGGATCCGGTCTGCAGATTGGTTGCATAGAGCGTGAACCGGGGTGCGCCAGCTCCCTTGGGAAAGTCCTGTAGCGTGGCGTTGCCGAACAGGCCGTCGGCGTACTTCTCGGTGACCTTGTCGCTGATGGAACTGTGGAAGGACAGCAATCCCTCCAGGCCGGCGCTGACGTCAATGCCCTTTGAACAGAAGGTGCGCAAGGGCGTGGCGATCTTGGATACGAAGTGCGGCGATATCCCTTGCGCATCGAACTGCAATTCGTGCCACCGCAGGCCAAGCAACGCCGCCGTGATCGATCCGCCAGACACGCTGCTGTAGCGATTGACTTTTGGTAGCCAGCCCAACTCATTGAGCCGCCACAGGCTGCCCACATGAAACAAGGTGGCGCGAAAACCTCCGCCCGACAATGCAAGTCCGATCTCATCCGATGTTGCTGCCTTTGGCATGAAGCCTCCTCACCGACACGCTGTCACGGTCTTTGCGCCGCCATCAGCGCGCTGGGTCAGCACAGCAGCAGTTTGATGCGGCGAGGGGCGGGCAGGCAGCTGTGTTCAGCGCTTTTCGCCTGCCCATACTCACATTTGAGGATGGGTGGCATTGGGTTGGGGATAGGGTATTCAGCACCAACGCCCCGCCGATTGAGGGGGCATGACCATGGGGCCGCTTCGTCAACTTGTGAGAACCCTCGGCCAAGTTCCTTGGCCTGTATCCACTGAATCAGGAGAATTGGTGGTGTCGGCGCCTGGGGTTGGCGCACTTCCACTGCAGCGTTTCGGGGTTGTTGTTGCGCTGGCGGATGTAGCGCATGAGCTTCTTGTCCAAGTCCCAGATCGAGGTGAAGACGCCACGGCTGATCACGTCGCGCTGGATGCGTTGGGACCCGCTCTCGACCTGAGTGAGCCATGACGAGTTGTTGGGCGTGTAGTGGGTCTGCACGTTCGGGTGCGTGGCCAGAAACGCGTCGACAAGGCCGGTCTTGTGGCTGCCGACCTTGTCGCAGATGACGTGAATCTCTAATGGCACCGATCAAGCCTTGACTGCGGGACGGCTGTGTTGGTGGACAGCTGGCTTGAGAGTCGCGCACCTCGCAACATGACAGAGGGCTCGGCTTGAGGTGCCAGATCCCTGAGATCGACTGTCCATGCCGACCAGCAGTGCATCGCCGGTGCCACCTGCTCGTGCACTGCGGCTCACAAGGTTCTGAGAAAGGCTTCGAGCGCCTGAATCTCGTCCGGCGTGAGCTTCAGTGGTTTGATCAGTGGTGAGGGCGGCGGGATGTCGGGCCGGTTGCGGGGCTGGGGCAGGCCCGCGTTGTAGAGGTCCAGCACGCCGCGCAGCTGCGGCAGCAGGCCGTTGTGCATGTAAGGCGCCGTACGCGCGACGCCGCGTAGGCTGGGCGTGCGCATGGCGCCGGCATCCTCGGCGCGGCGCGTGACGGCCTGGCGGCCCAGATCCTGCGCGGGCCGGCCCAGCAGGCTGATGCCGATCTGGTGGAACGCGTGCTGCGTGAACTGCGGGCCGCTGTGGCAGTTCATGCAGCGCGCCTTGGTGCGGAACAGGTGCAGGCCGCGCAGCTGCTGCGTGGTCAGCGCCTGCGTGCGGCCTTCAATGAACTCGTCGAAGCGCGTGCGCGGCGCCTGCAGCGTGCGTTGGTAGGTGGCCAATGCGCTAGATAGACGGGTCAGCGTCACCGCCAGCGTCCGTCCATGGCCGCCGAAGGCGCGGGCGAAGTGTTGCGGGTAGTCGGTCTCGGTGTTCAGCCGCTTCAGCAGCGCGGGCAGGTCCATTGCCATCTCGACGGGGTTGACGATGGGCAGCAGCGCCTGGGCCTCCAGGCTGTCGGCGCGGCCGTCCCACATCAGCTGCGGCACCAGGCCCACGCCCCACAGGCCGGGGGAGTGGCGCGCCCCGAGCTGGCCCTCATGGCCGGCGGCGAAGCGGCGACCGTCGCCGAACCCCAGGTGCGGCGCGTGGCAACTCGCGCAGCTGATGTCTTGCGCGCGGGACAGGCGCCGGTCATGGAAGAGTTGCTCGCCCAGCGCCACCAGTGCCGGTGGCTGGGCCGGCAGCTGGGGCCTGGGCCCGAGCTCCTCCCATTTCACGCCAGCATCCACATTCGGCGCGGGCCAATCGGTGCGCGGCGCCCGGTAGGCCTGCTCCACGCAGCGGGTGTCGGCCGCCGTGCCGGCGCCCTGGGCCAGCACCGTGGCGCAGTCGTCGGCGCGGGCCGCCGGGGCCAGCAGCATGCTGGCCAGCAGCAGTCCCAGCGCGGCCAGGTTTCGCGAGCACTCAGAAGCCATAGCCCACCTGCAGCGTGGCGGCGCGGCCGCTTTCGTAGCTGACGACGCCGGTGGCGCTGATCGCGATGACGTTGCGCCGGTTGCTCAGGTTGCTGACCGACAGCTGCACAAAGGGCCGGTGGCGGCCCAGGTGCGGCTCCCAGCGCAGCGAGACGTCCCAGGACAGCGTGGCCGGGAAGCGCGTCAGCTCATGCACCGCGAGCGCCACGCCGTCGCGCGTCTCGGTGCGGCCGGTGTCGACCACGCGCTGGTAGCCGCCCTGCCAGCGCAGCGTCTGCACCAGCGCGATGTCGGCCGCCGGGAACTCGCTCTGCAGCTGGGCATGCGCGGCCCAGGGCGCATTGAAGTTCTCGACGGGGCGGTCGCCGTAGCGGATCACCTGGCCGCGGTAGAGGATGGGTTCGTCGGCCTGGGCGTCGGTCAGCGTGTCGTCGTAGGTGTTGTGGTTGCTGCGCCGTTTGGATTGCCCCACCGAGACCTGCCAGCCATGCGTGCCGGCCAGGGCCTTGAAGGGCCGCCACGGCGAGATCTCCAGTGACAGCGTGTCGGCCGAGCCGCGGCCGTTGTTCTGATACGAGTAGGCCTGGTTGTTGGCGTAGTTGCCGCTGGTGTCACGCTCGCGCACGCGTGTGATCTGGTCGCGCGCCTCGCGGTGCACCCAACTGCCGGCCACAGTCAGCCCGCCCAGGAAGCGGTGGCGCACGCCCAGGCGCAACTCATCGTCGTAGGGCACGTCCAGGTCCTTGAGCCGGTTCGCCGGTAGCGACTGGCCGCTGCTCACCCAGGCCCAGTCGCTGGCGCGACGCTGCTCTTGCGTCTGCAGCGTGGCCTGCTTCTCGCGCACGACCATGCCGAACAGGCTGCGGCCGTAGTAGCGGTTGAGGCCGGCATCCAGCTCGGTGGCGCGGCGGGGTCCGAAGGCCCAGGTGGCCGACAGGCGCGGTGCCAGCACGGCGGTGCGGGCCAGCTCATCGCGGTCGGCGCGCAGGCCGGCGCGCACGTTCAGCGCGCCCCAGCGCATGGCGTCCTGCAGCCACAGCGCGTACTGGCCGGCCTGGACATCGAAGCTGCCAGCGCGGTACACGTCGCGGTAGCGCCAGAACTGCCCGCTGGTCGGGAAGCGTGCCGACGGTGCCAGCGAGCAGCCTTCCGTGTCCACCACGCCGAGCGGCGAGGTGCAGGTGCTGGTGGCCACGCGGTAGGCCGTGGTGCCGATGTAGGCCACCAGCGCCTCGGGCCGCGCGTAGAAGGCCTCGCGCTGCGACAAGTCCAGCCCGGCGCTGAGCCGGTGCTGGCCCCCCAGCGCCTCGATGGGCGCACTGCGGGCCAGCTTGAGCTTGTAGGCCGCGTCCCGCTGGCGTGAATCGATGTCGCCCCAGCTGCCCTCGGTGCTGATCGAGGAGGTGCCGCGCGTGCCGTCGCCCCAGTTCTTGTCGGTGGCCGACCAGGACCAGACGCGGAAGACGTCCGCGTCACTGCGGCGCGACTGCCTCACCTCGGTGAAGCTGAGGTCGTGGCGCAGTGTCCAGTCCCCCATCACATGCTGCGCGCCGGTGGTCACCGCACGGCCGCCGCCCTGCACCTCGAAGTTGGAGTTGCGGCCGTTGACGATGAAGTAGCGATCGGCCAGCGGCTGCTCGCGCACGCTCAGCCAAGCGCTGGTCTGCGCATCGGGCCGCCAGGTCAGCTTGACCATGCCGTCACGCTGCGTGCGGCGCTGCTCCTTCGCGGTGAGGGTCTCGTCAGTCGGCGTCATGCTGGCCGCATAGCCACGCAGCGGGATCTTGGACTTGGCATAGCTGCCTTGGGCCACGATGCCCAGCTCAGCCGTCGGCCGGCCTTCGAGTTGAACGGTCCAGAACTGCTTGTCCCAGCGCGCCTGGCGGTCTTCATTGGTGGACTGTTCGAGTGCAGCGGCTTCGGCCGGGTCCACGTACAGCGTCTGCCAAGCGCTGCGCGCCAGCTTCAGCGTCACGCGACCGGCGAGGGCCGCACGCGCCTCGCACAGCTCGGCCTTGACGACACCGCCCTGGAAGTTGCCATGCTCGGCGCTGATGCTGCTGTCCAGCAGCTGCAGCTCGCAGATCAGTTCCTTGTCGATGGGCATGCCCAGCGGCGAGCCCGGCACGTCGGCCACCGAGGTGGCCACGCGGGACACCGGGTCGATGTCGTTGTTCAGGCTCAGGCCGTCCAGCAGGAAGAGGTTCTGGTAGGGCTTGGCGCCGTGGATGGAGATCTCCGGCGGTGCCAGCTCACCCTGAGTCAACGCGCTGTCGCGGGCGTTGGAATAGCGCAGGCTGGGCGACTGGCGCAGCACGCTGAGCACATCGTTGTTGGGTGCCGGCAGCCGGCGGATGGCGACGGCGTCGGTGGTCGTCGTGCCGGGCTCATGGGCGGCGCGAACGCTGACGTGGGGCAGGGTGTCCAGTGGCACCTCGGTCGCGGCTACTTCCTGGTGCACTGGCGTGGTGGGCCGGGAGGGCGCTGGCGGAGCGGGCCGAACCGCAGGCGTGACGGTCTCGCGCAAGGCGTAGCTGCCGTCGGGCTGGCGTTGCGCCTGCAGCCCCGTGCCTTGCAGCAGCGAAGCCAGCGCGTTCGCTTCCGAATGGATGCCGCGCAGCCCCGGGCTCTGTCGCCCCTGCACCAGAGCCGACGGCGCAGCCAGCAGCACGCCGGACTCGGCGGCGAAACGCGCCAGCACGGCGCCAAGTGGGCCGGCCGGGATGTCATGGCGTTGGGCCGGGCCGGCCTGTGTCGCCGTGGGCGGCGCTGATTGCGCAGCGGTGTGGCCGGTGGCCAGTGCCGCAGCGCCGCAGAGCGCGAGGCGCAGCGCAAGCGCCAGTGGCGCCGGGCGCAGAGGAGGGCGGGGTAGGGAAAGCGGGTGAAGCATGACGGTGAGTGCCTGCGTCAGGCAGGGCGTGGCGTTGAAGGGCGGACCTTCGCGACTCATGCTGGCTGCCTGAGCTGGACGCGCGCGGCGCGCGTTTCACCGCTGGGTGGCTGGAGATATCGACGATGGAGAAACGGGGTCACCCGCCTGATCGGATGAGCCGTGCAAAAGCGGAACCGCGTCGGCGAAAAAAGTTCAGCGTCGCGCCTCGACCGCCGTCCACCACGGCAGCGGCTGGCGCAGGCGGATGGGCAGGACGCCGGCGAGCATGGCCAGCGCCCGGTCAGTGTTGGCCAGCGGAAAGCTGCCATGCACCCGCAGCCCGGCCACCTCGGGCGCCACCGCGAGATGGCCGGGCCGGTAGCGGGCAACCTCGGTCAGCACGTCGCCGAGGGACATGTCCTGGGCGAGCAGGATGCCGCGGGTCCAGGCGTGTCCATTCGGGTCCGCCGGTGTGACGCCGTCCAGGGTATGGGCGTCGAAATTGCGCTGCTGACCGGCCTGCACCACAGTGGCGGCGGCGCTGCCGGCCGTGCGCAACTCGACGGCACCGTCGTAGACGGCCAGCGTCGCACGATCGTCCGCGAGCATGCGCACATGGAAGCGTGTGCCCAATGCCCGCAGTCGGCCCTGGGGGGTGTCGACGATGAAGCGGCGGTGGGCGTCCGGGGCGGTGTCGACGAAGAGCTGGCCGGCCAGCAGTTGCATCCGACGGATCTGGGTGCCGAAATGCAGCTTCAGGGCAGCACCAGGCGCCAGCCAGATGCGAGAGCCGTCGGCCAGCACACGAGAAGCTAGCTCGCTGCCTGCGGCACGGTGGTCGGCCGTCCAGTGCGCTGCTAGCAGGGGCAACTCGGTGCACCGCCAGGCCATCCAGCCGGCAACGCTGCCGCCCGCCAGCCAGCTCACGCTGCGCAGCACGTGGCGTCGCGTCGCCCGGCGCTGGCGGGCCGTGGCGAGAGCACCGACAGTGGCCTGCGGATCGTGGCTGTCGCGCAGCGGCACGAAGCGCAGGCTGATGCGCTCGACGCGGGCCCAGGCCTCCCGGTGGGCTGCTCCGGCGGCCAGCCAGTCGTGCCAGCGGGCCTGATCAGCCGGCGTGGCCTCGCCGGAGCGCAGTAGCGCGAACCAATCTGCAGCCTGGGCCAGCGCCGCATGCGGCAAGGCAGCGTCGCGAGAGGTGCCAGCGTGGTCCGCCGTCATGCCATGTCCAGCTGCAGGCACAACAGCATGGCTTGCGCGACGTACTTGCGCACCATGCGGGACGACACGCCCAGTGCGTCGGCGACTTCCTGGTCCGTCATGCCGCAGGCCTGGGCCAGCACGAAAGCTTGCGCGGCGCGGGCGGACAGGTCTTGCAGCAGCCGATCGATGTCCTGCAGTGCCTGCAGCACGGCCGCGTGGTCTTCGGCGGACGCCGCCAGGCTTTGGGGCTGCGCCGCCAGCGTGTCCAGCCAAGCTTGCTCAATCTCGCGGCGGCGCCACAGGTCCACGCACAGGCCCTGGCCCATGGTTCGCAGGTAGACACGCGCCTGCGGCGCGCTGTCGAAGGACACAGGCCGGCGCAGCAAGCGCACAAAGGCATCTTGTGCGAGCTCCGCCGCGTCAGCTGCATTGCCCAGCCGTCGACGCAGCCAAGCCTGCAGCCAGGCGTGGTGATCGCCGTACAGCGTGGCGATGGATGGCGGTGCGAGAGGGGTTGAAGCGCTCACGTCGTGATGGCCGCCGGCGAGACGCGTCGATTGACGGGTAGCAGCTGTACGGCATGGCATTAAATGAGAATGATTCGCATTATTCTAGGGCTAACGGCGGGGAGCTCGGATGTTCTTGATCGCGCCGGACCTGACGCACCGGGATGCTGCCCATTGCGTGGCCTCCCTGATGGCCGCTCTTCACTCCTACGAGAGGCTGCATCGAGCCAGGCGGCTGCAAATCACGCTTGGCAAGCGCATCGGTCGGACTAGCAGGCAGCTGGGATGGCTACGGCTGCCCAGCACGTCCCGCCTCAACTGACGGCATTGCCGCCTCGCTGCACGCAACGCTCAATATGCCCATCCCCTGTTGCAGCGCCGTTGCCATACCGGTGCGTCCGAGCCTGGAAGGTGTTGCTCATCGTTCCGGATGCTGTCTGCGGCATGTCTGCCCATCACCCAACCGGGCACGCCGCAATGCAGCCGCGTCATGCAAGGAGACTGAGCCGTGTGAACCAATCCTCCATCACTGCGTCCAGTGCAGTGGCC
This sequence comes from Pelomonas dachongensis, assembly GCF_043555865.1. Lineage (NCBI taxonomy): Bacteria > Pseudomonadati > Pseudomonadota > Betaproteobacteria > Burkholderiales > Sphaerotilaceae > Roseateles > Pelomonas dachongensis. The sequence goes on along the minus strand of NZ_JBIGHY010000014.1, from coordinate 47,982 downwards.
AGCCCATCGCGATGGCGAGCGGCCTCCCGGCGCAGCGCGTGGACGTCGACCCGCTCACTGTTGAGCTCGCCAGCATGGCCGATCAGCCACTGCTCGATGCGGGCCGCGTCCACTTCCAGATGGAACTGCCACGCCATCGCGTGGTCGCCGACCATGAAGGCCTGGTGCGGGCAGCGGGGTGTCGCAGCGAGGCTTTCAACGCCGTCGGGCAGCGCGAATTGATCGCCATGCCAATGCAACACGGCCTGCGCGCCTATCTGCGCGAGCGGCGTCTGCCTGTCTTGCGGGGCAAGGGTCAATGGCGCGAAGCCAATCTCCTTGGCGCCCATTGGCGCCGAGCGGGCCCCCAACGCGCGGGCCAGCAGCTGAGCGCCCAGGCAGATGCCCAGCAAGGGTCGACCGCTCTGCAGTCGCTCGACAATGAGTCGGACCTCGTCGGCCAGGTAGGGATAGAGGGCGTCGTCCTCCGCGCCGATCGGGCCGCCCAGCACCACGAGCAGGTCGACCTGGCTCAAGTCAAGCCGCCACAGCTCATCGACGCCTACGTCAAGGTAGTGGACGACCCAGCCACGGCGCTTCAGCCAGGGCTCGATCAGGCCGAGATCCTCGAATGCCAAGTGCCTGAGCGCGACAGCCGTCTTCATGTTTCGTCCTCGTGATGTTGCTGGCGCGTCGGGAACTGACCGGCCGGCGCGTTGCTCCTGTCAGACGGCCTTGCGCAGCTTCACCGAAGGAAAGTCCAGTGGCACAGCGAACGCCACGTTCACGTAGTTGGTGAACAGGTTCAGCGCGACGTGAGCGAGGATCTCGACCACTTCCTCATCATTGAAGCCAGCGGCGCGCAGCGCCTGGACATCCGCATCATTGACCTGGCCGCGATCGTTGACCAGCTTGAGCGCGAAGCGCAGCGCGGCGGCGGTCTTGGGGTCAGCGGACTCGCCCGCCTGGGCCGAGGTCATCTCCTGCGCGGTGGCGCCGGCCTTGCGGCCCAGTGCAGTGTGCGCGGCGAGGCAGTATTCGCAGGCGTTGCGGTCGGCGACGGCGACCGCGATCTGCTCGCCCAGCTTGGCCGGGATGACGCCGCCACTGAGCGCGCCAAAGCTGCCCCACATGCTCTTCAGGGCGGCAGTGGAGTTGGCGACGGCCCGGAACATCGCGGGCGTTGCGCCGAATGCGCCATGGATTTGCTCAAGCACTTGCTTGCGCTCGCCGGCGGCTTCGGACGGGTTGATCAGTTGAACGCGGGGCATGGTGGATTCCTTAGGGATTGGGGGCGATGGATCGTTGGGAAGGCGGTCGTTGAAACATCCGCTGGTTGTCAGTGTCTGCCTCGATTCAGTACCATTGGTTTCTCATCGTCCTCATGGCGTACCAATTCGTCCAGACCATGGCCCCAGCGCCGATTGACCGCCTGTCCAACCTGCTAGAGCGCTTCAAGGTTCGCGCCCGCCTGTTCAACAACGGGCCGCTGTGCGGCATCAGCCAGTTCCCCGCTGTTCCGGGGCGGGGGTTCTTGCACGTCATGCGTCGTGGCGAGCTGGAGCTTCGGCACGGCAACAGCACAGGCCTGCCGCGCCGCCTCGTCATCACGGAGCCCACGCTGCTCTTCTATCCACGTCCGACGACGCATGAGTTCCGCAACCCGCCGGTCGATGGGTCTGATTTCGTCTGCGCGGAACTGGACTTCGATGGTGGCGACCGAAACCCGTTCGTGCGCGCGCTGCCGCCGCTCATCGTGCTGCCTCTCGCGCAGGTCGACGGGCTCGAGCAGGCGCTGGCCCTGCTGTTCGGCGAAACCGAGCGGCTGCGGTGCGGCCAGCGTCTGCTGGCGGACCGCCTGTTCGAGGTGGTGCTGATCCAGCTCATGCGCTGGTTGATTGACCACCCCTCAGCTGCCGGCGTACCCAAGGGCCTGCTCACCGGCCTGGAAGACGCGCGGCTGTCCCGGGCGCTCGTGGCCATGCACGAACGGCCTGGCGCGCCCTGGAGCCTGGCGTCGATGGCCGCCGAGGCCGGCATGTCGCGCAGTGCGTTCGCTGTCGCGTTCAAGACGGTAGTCGGCCAGCCGCCGGCCGACTACCTGGCGGACTGGCGCATCAGCCTGGCGCAGAGCCAATTGCGACAAGGCCGTCAGGTCAAGCAGATCGCGGATGAGCTGGGTTATGCCAGCGCGCCGGCGCTGTCCCGTCTTTTCACTCAGCGCCTCGGCTGCTCGCCGAGGCAATGGCTGGAGAGCGATACCGCTCAAGACGACGCCGCCTGCGCCAATGGTGCAAGCCAGAGCGCCGCGAGGATGCGAGCCTTGTAGAAGGCTGGCACAACCGACAATCTCCGCCGGGTGCACCGTCAAACTGCAGGTGCACGAGGCCGCCGTGGAGCCCGTGGCAGTGCGACAAAGGGCGGCGGGGACGGCGTCCAGGCCGCCCGTCAGGCTGCAAGGCTGCCGCGAGTTGTGGTGCATTTGGCTCGCCTGCAGAGCAGTTGCGCGGGATCACCACCCAGCGCTGCGCGCACTCCGTAACCCACCCCACATGAAGGTTGCCGTTTCGCACCCGCACCCTTTGTAGCGCGAGGTGACCACACCTCCTGGCGGACCGAAATTCCGGTCCGGCAAGTGGGGGCAGGCAGCTTGTCGACGTTGACATCCCCGCGATGAGAGACATGTGCGTCTAGCTACTTTTCCCACGGCAATGCCGACGAATTGATCGCCTGCACGGGTACTGTAGGCGGGCCCCGTCACCTCAGCGAGGCGGCCGAGATGTCCATCATGAACAGCGCGCGCGATCGGGCCGCAAGGCCCGGTCGGGCTCTAACTGACTGACTTCAAGGCTCACTTGTCAGGATGACCCGGCAGCGACAGGTTGCCGGAAGCCGCCTTGAACACATCGACCACGCAGAGCAGCGGCGCGTGAACGCTCGCGTTGACCCGGAGCCCCGCGGTGACGCCGTCGAACTTCGATTCTTTGACGACGCCGATGTCGTCGAATGGGACGCGCACCTCAAGCGTATCGCCCTTGAAGGTGGGGCTCCAGCCCGGGCTGTCGAGCAGGATGGGCAAGCCGGGCCAGGTCTTGGGCAGGCGCGGCTTCGCGCCGGCGGGAATGTCGACGACCTTCAGCGCGCCTTTGCCGCAGGCATCGTCCGGCGTCAGGACCACCCAGTGGGAATGCCAGAGATCGCCGTCGTTGCCCACGTCGCCGTCGCCGTTCTCGTCATACAGCGGCGTGTCGTCGAAGTCGGGGTGCGACGTCACCGCCAACGCGAGGATGCCGGCCTTCGGCTCGAAGCCGACCACTGAAGGGTCGATGGTGGTCGGCCAGACGTACGAGAACACTGAGCTGCCGGCCAGCTTGCCCGATGCGGTCGGGCGCGTCGCGCCGGCCTTGCCCGACACAGCGATGTGGAAGATCGCGATATTGCCTTTGGTCGAGATCTTCGTGTGCACGATGTCGAACGGCGCCGCCACTGCCTTCGCGGCCTCGGTCTTGATGCCGCCGGCGTGGTGGGCTGCGTCGTGCGCCAGCGCGGTGGACGTGGCGAGCGCCAACGCGGCGGCCAGGTAGAGGGTGGACCAGGCATTCTTCATCGTTCTGTGCTTTCTCAAGATTCGCGGCACGGGGCCGCATGCAATGGCCGCAGCGGAGTCTCAGAGAAGGCTCAGCGGCGTACCGATGGCGCGTTGGTTGGACGCGTGGATGTTGTTCCGCACTGGCTCGTGCCGGCGCTTGCGCTTCAGTGCGCTGAGCCAGTCGTCAGTCAGGGCGCTTGATGGATCCTTGCGGGTGCGGTGGGCCTTCAGGCTGGATCGGTACTCGATGGGCCGCCACTGTCGAAAGGCCGAGAGCACCGTCTACCGGCTCGCGGACCCATGCCCGCTCAGTCGCAGTTCTCCAGCTCCAGGATGGCCACGCCATCGGCGGAGATCACCTGCGCAATCTCTTCATTGGCCAATTCGGTATGGCAGAAGCGGCACTCCCGTGTCGTGAGCGGGCCTGCCTCGATGCCGCGCGCTCGCAGGTAGGCCTCGCCAAACGCCAGTACCTGCGCGTCGGTCTTGGTGCCGTCGGGAACGAGGATGTCGAAGTGCATCCGACGGCCGTCGCGGCGGGTCACGTAGGTATCGAAAACGGCGATCTTCATCTGGGCCTCTGGATCAGCTGTGTTGAGGAATGCAGCGAGTCTGAGGACCTCTCGCGTTCATGCAGCTTCTCGACGTCCGGCACGCGTACCTTTTCGTCCAGCAACGACGCTACGCATTCGGTGAGACCGGCATCTGGACGAATGGGCAGTTCTGCTGGACTCGCAGTGCCCCCGGCTGTCTGCGCCGTCTTCAAACTCTTCGCATCGAATGCCCCACGGCGAAAGGAGTTCCACCATGACGTCACCCCTCCCGGTCCTGCTGCCCCATGTGCCCGAGCTGCAGGTCGAGCGCTGGTTCAAAACGGACGCGCCGCTCAGCCTGGACTTGCTACGCGGCAAGGTGGTGGCGCTGCACGCCTTCCAGATGCTCTGTCCCGCGTGCGTGGCCCACGGCCTGCCCCAGGCGCAGCGCATGCATGCGTTGTTCGGCGGCCGGGGGCTGCAGGTCATTGGCCTGCACACGGTGTTCGAGCACCACGAGGTGATGGAGGAGGCCCAGGCGCTGCAGGCTTTCGTGCACGAGTACGGCATCAGCTTCCCCGTGGCCGCGGACAAGCCCCAGGGCCGCATCCCCACGACCATGCGCGCGCTGGAGCTGCAAGGCACGCCGAGCCTGTTGCTGGTCGACAAGCAAGGCCGCTTGCGCATGCACCAGTTCGGCCGGGTCGACGACATGGTGGCAGGCGCGGCCATCGGCGAGCTGCTTCAGGAGCCGGAGGACGACTGTTCTGCGGACGGGTGTCGCGTCAACCGATGATCGGGTCAGGCGGCTGCCGGACGGGGCGGTTACGCCCGTTGGCCGATGCGCGGGGGACTGCGAGCCGCAGACTCAGCGGGCGAGCCTGCAGCCTGCCGCCTGCAGGAGGCGCCGCATACCGGCTCGCTTCAGTCCACGCCTTCAGCCGTTGGCCGCAGACCTAGCCGCTTGGCCAGACGCAGCAGGTTGCTGCGGTCCATACCCGCCTCGCGCGCTACAGCGGCGAGGCTGCCGCCCTGTCGCTGCAGCGACGCCGCGATCCACTGCCGCTGGAAGGCCTCGGTCGCCTCGCGCAGCCCTTGGCCTTCAATCAGCGGAAGTGGTGCGGCGGCATGCGCAGGCGCAGTAGCCGCCACCGCAGGCCCTTGCAGGTCCAGTCCAAGGTGCCGCAGTTCAATCGCGATCCAGCGCCCGCCTCGGGGTTGCTCCGACCAGGCCCGCAGCGCGGCCCGGCTGATGAGGTGCTCCAGTTCGCGCACATTGCCCGGCCAGCGCTGGTTCAGCAGCGCTGCCGACGCCGCCGGCTCTAGGCGCAGGTTGCGTGCGCCCAGCCGGTGCTGGTTTTCTTCGAGGAAGCCTCCCGCCAGCGCCAGCACATCGCGACCCCGATCGCGCAGCGCTGGCACCAGCAGTGGATAGACCGACAGCCGGTGATAGAGGTCGGCACGGAAACGCCCGCGCGCCACCTCCTGGGCCAGGTCGCGGTTGGTGGCGGCCAGCACGCGCACGTCCACGCGTTGCAGCCGGTCGCTGCCGGGCCGCTGCAGCTCGCCGCTCTGCAGCACCCGCAGCAGCTTGGCCTGAACGGCCAGCGGCAGCTCACCCACCTCGTCGAGGAACAGCGTGCCGCCGTCGGCCAGCTCGAACTTGCCGATGCGGTCGGCCACCGCGCCGGTGAAGGCGCCGCGCTTGTGGCCGAACAGCTCGCTGTCCGCCAGCGTCTCGGGCAGCGCGGCACAGTTGATCTGCACCAGCGGCCGGGCCTGACGCGCCGAGGCGGCATGCAGGCGCTGCGCCACCAGCTCCTTGCCCACGCCGGTCTCGCCGAGGATGAGAACGGTCAGGTCCGAGCCCGCCACGGTGTCGATCTCGCGCCTCAACTGGCTCATCGCCGCGCTCTTGCCGAGCAGCTCGCGCCTGTGCCCCGACTGCCATTGCGCCTGCGCGACGGCCTGGGCCTGCGCGGCATGCGCGGCCATCGACTGGAGGGTCTGCTGGGCGGCAATGCCGGCTTCCAACATACGAACGATGGCCTGCAAACGCCCAGATTCGACGCCGTCGAACGCCCGCGGATTCAGCGCGTCCAGCGTCACCAGGCCCCACAGCTGGTCGCCGCAGCGCAGTGGCATGCCCATGCAGTCGTGCACCGCTTCCAGTGCCTGCTGGTTATCGAGCAGGCCGTCGTACGGGTCGGGCAAGCCGGCATCGGCCGCGAAGCGCAGGCCCTGCGGGCCGCTGGCTAGCAGTCGCGCCAGGCGCGGGTGCGCCGCCGCGGCGAATCGCCGCCCCAGCGCCTCGTCGGCCAGCCCATCGACCGCCACGGGCTGCAGCACCGCTTCGCCCGCGTGTTCGGGCAGCAGGCGCAGCAGCGCAACGGCGTCGCAGGCCACCAGGCTGCGCACGGCGGCGAGCAGCTCGCGGTAGTGGGCGTCCGTTGTCATATCGACCATACGATGTCATTTCGACCTGGGTTTGGATGCGGTCGATTTGACCTGATTCAAAGAAACTTGTTTTGTGACAAGGTCTTGCGTGAGTACGCCTCCAGGCATGGATCTTGGCTACGGATGGGTGTCACCACAAGCCAAGGAGCGCTTCGATGTTCTCGCCCAAGACCATTCCCCTGATCCAGGCCACCGTGCCGCTGCTGAAGGCACGCGGCGAGGAGATCACCCAGCATTTCTACCGGACCATGCTCAATGAGCATCCCGAGCTGAAGGCCTTCTTCAACGAAGCCCACCAGGCCCAGGGCACGCAGGCGCGCGCGTTGGCCAGCGCGGTGCTGGCCTATGCCAGCCACATCGACCGCCTGGAGGCGTTGGCGCCTGCGTTGCCGCGCATCATTCAGAAGCATGTGTCGCTGGGCGTGCAGCCCGCGCACTACCCCATCGTCGGCGATAGCCTGCTGCGAGCCATCCGCCACGTGCTGGGCGAAGTCGCCAGCGACGACATCATGGCAGCCTGGGCCGAGGCCTACGGCAGCCTCGCGCAGTTGCTGATCGATGCCGAAGAGGCGGTCTACGCGCAGACCGCCGCGCAGCCGGGCGGCTGGCGCGGCGAGCGCACGATGCGTGTGCTGCGCAAGGTGCGCGAGAGCGACATCATCACGTCTTTCTACCTCGTGCCCGCAGACGCCCGGCCGCTGGCACCCTTCATCGCGGGCCAGTACCTGACCCTCGTGCTCAACGTGGACGGCCAGCCGCTGCGGCGCAACTACTCGCTGTCGGACGCGCCGCATCAGCCGTGGTACCGGATCAGCGTCAAGCGCGAGCAGGGCGGGACAGTGTCCAACTGGCTGCACGACGAGGTGGAGGCCGGCGCTCTCCTGCAGGTCCAGCCGCCGGCGGGCGAATTCACGCTTGACGCCCAGGCGCAGCGGCCGCTGCTGCTGGTGACCGGCGGCGTCGGCATCACACCCGCAATGGCCATGCTGGAGGCCACAGCGGCCAGCGGCCGGCCGATCCGCTTCATCCACGCGGCCCGCCACGGCGGTGCGCATGCGTTCCGCGAGCGGGTTGACCAACTGGTGCAGGCGCATCGCAACGTCGAGGCGGTCTACATCTACGACGAACCTCGAGCCGAAGACCGTCCGCACGCAGTGGGCCGCGTCGACCGCGACCTGCTGGCTCGCCAGATGCCCGACGACCGGGATGTGGACCTCTACCTGCTGGGTCCCAAGCCCTTCATGCAGGCCGTCTACGCCCACGGCCTGGCTCTCGGCGTGCCGGCGGGCCAGCTGCGCTATGAGTTCTTCGGACCCGCCGAAGAGCTGCTGGCCGCCTGATCGGTGCTGGCGGCGTCGCCTTCCATGCGACGCTGCCAGCATTCGATCTGGCCGCTGTCCAGCCGGGCCCGGAAGAGCTTGTGCCAGGACGGTGGCAGCGGCAGGGCCAGCACGGCGCCCAGCGTGCGCGGATCCCGGTCACGGTCGGCAATGACGCGTAGCAGCCGGGCCAGCGGCCAGTCCGCGTGCTGGCGTGCGACGAGTCGGACGGTGTCGCCGGCCCTCACCTGGCCGGGCTCCAGCACACGTAAATACCAGCCGGTACGCCCGCTGTGCTGAACGCGCCGGGCCATGCCGGCCACGCCGAAGCGATCATTCAGCTTCCAGCAGGGCTGACGCCCCTGGCTGACCTCGAACAGCGCTTCGCCGATGGCCCAGCGGTCGGCGATGCAGACATCGTGCTCGTCCAGGCCAGCTTCAACGCTGAAGTTCTCGCCGAAGGCACCCGGCGCCTGCAGCAGCGCGCCCGCGACCGGTCCTGTCAGCTCACGCCGCCAGGGGGCGTAGTGCGACCAGGGGTAGCAGTGCACCGCCTTGTCGGGCTCACCGTGCACGCGCGGGTCGCCTTGCTCGTCGCCTGCCAGACCCAGTGGGCCGGCCGCCACCGGCCCATGAACCGGATGCTTGTGGATCGCACTGCGGCTGTCAGCGCGCGTGTAGGGCCGGGCCAGGCCGACCAGCACCGCGCGCAATCGGCCAATGACCGGTGCCCCTGTGCCCATATCAGCGCGAGTCAGCCGAAGTCGCTGAGTCGCGACTCGTCGACGGACAGCAGCCGGTCCAGGCGCACGCGCTCGCCGCTGCCGAGCAGCAGGTACTCCGCCCCGTCGCGGCTGTAGACGTCGGCGACGTGGTCATGGCGCTGCTGGACCACAGCGTCGTCACCCACGAACCGAATCTGGGACTGGCGACGCGTTGTGGCCAGCTCCTCCAGCAGGTCGTGGAAATCGCAGCTGATCGGCTGGTAGGTGGGTTGTTCCGTGGCTGCCATGGTGCCTCCTGGTTTGTGAGTCCGTCGCGGTGGCGCCCCACCGCGTCCGAGTAGGGCGCCCTGTCGAAGCCTTGGCAAGTCTGATTCGCAGGCGCTTCTGCGGCAACTCTCGCCGTCCAGCGGGCATATCCGTTCGTCCAGACACCGGACCGGTGGTTACCGCTGAGCTTGGTCGCGTCGTCACTTGCACGCCCTGGAACGCTGCCATCGCCATGGACGGCTCGCTCGGCTGATCACGAGTACTCAGATCAGCCTAAGAACTTATCCGTAAAGTATGTTTACGCTCGACGGCACTTTGCGGAACGCGATGATTGCCGCAGCGAGATGGTTCAGCGCGAGGAAGCTGCGCTCGAGTTTCTCGTAGCGCACGAGCAGTTTGCGGAAGCGGTTGAACCAGCTGTGGCACACCTCGACCACCCAGCGCCTGGCCTTCTTCGTCGGGTCGAGACGCTTGGCGTCCGCTTCCTTGCGTCGGTCGACGACGTGAGGGATGTACCGTGGTCACCAACTTCGTCGCGTCTTGATGCTGACCTGCCAGCGGTCAGCCAAGTGTTTTTGGGTCATCGCGAGGTAATGCTCGTAGAACTGCTTGGCGCGGTCGTGGAGGGCGTGGACGAGCAGCGCCCGGACACCGTCGTTCTGCGAAACGCTCACCGCGCGACCGACGGCGTCCTGCAGCAATGAGACTCCAAGTTTCATGCCCTGGGCTCGATGGTCGACGGCCAGCCGAGCCAGAACCATCACCGGCACCGGATCAGGCATAGTGCGGCGGACTGCGCTTGTGGCGGCCCGATGTGAAACCGCGCCCGCCGCCATCGCGTAGTAGCCATCAACGTTCGGTTCCAGGCTGCCAAGTGTCACGCACGCGGCTTCTCACGCCTGTCGACCATCAAGACCGTAGTCTTCCTCAGTGCCGGCAGGCTCGACTTCCAGGCGATCAACCAGCACGTCAGGCAACCCACCGGAAACTCAACAGAGCCTCCTTGTTTGACGCCGGCCAACGGTAGGTCGACAGGCCGGCCGGCTCAGAAGGTCGCGCCCGTTGCACCGTCCAGCACCGTACGCACCCGCAGCGCCAGTTCCTTGAATCTGAAGGGCTTGCGGAGCACATCAAACTCTTCCGTGATGCCTGGCTCAATGCGGCCGCCAAGATCCCCGGCATACCCCGTGGTGAGGAGCACGCGGATGTTAGGGACGAGTTCCTGCATGGCACGAGCGAGCACGTAGCCATTCATGCCGCCGGGCATGATCACATCGGAAAAGAGCAGTGCCGGCCTCTCAGCAGCGGGCATCCGCTTGACTGTTTCAAGCGCTTTTTTGCCATCACTGGCGAGCGTGACGGTATAGCCAAGGGACTCCAGCATCTCCGTGGCCAACTGGGCAACTTCTTCACGGTCATCAACCACGAGGATTCGCTCAGTCCCACCCCGATACATAGGCGCCAGATCGACGGGCTCTCGTGACGCCGCCTCCGGCACCGCAGGAAAGTACATTTTGACGGTCGTCCCGACTTTCTCTTCGGAGTACAGCGTGAGGGTTCCACCTGACTGCTTCGCGAATCCGAAGGCCATGGACAGTCCTAGACCTGTGCCTTTGCCCTCTTCCTTGGTAGTGAAGAACGGATCCACCACCCGCGCAAGCAGATGTGCGGGGATGCCAGTGCCCGTGTCGGAGACGGAGATCGTGACGTACTTGCCGGGCTGCAGCAGTTGGGTCAGTTCGCCATCGTTCTCGACGATGTGCGAGTTGCTGGTGGCGATGCTGACATGTCCGCCGCCGGGCATCGCATCACGTGCATTCACCACCACATTCAAAAGCGCTACCTCGAGCTGCGTGGGATCTAGCGTGCAGTTCCACAGGTCAGGCGCCAACTCTCGCTTGATCTCAATGTCAGTCCCTATTGCTCTGTCCACCATCGGGACGAACGCTTCAACCAAGTGATTGATGTTGATCACTCGCCCCACCAAGCGCTGCTTGCGGCTGAAGGAGAGAAGCTGAGAAGTCAAGGTCGCGGCCTTGCCGACCGCGTCTCGGAGCTTCTGCGCTGCGACCACTGCAGCGGCGGAGTCCAACTTGTTCATGCGGGCTTTGAGTGCCATCAGGTCGATCTGCCCGCTCATCACCTGCAGTAGGTTGTTGAAGTCGTGCGCGATCCCGCCTGTGAGTTGGCCAAGCGCTTCCATCTTCTGAGCCTGATGCAGTGCGGTCTCTGCATCCCGGCGACGGCTCACGTCAAGTTGGGAAGCGAAGAAGTAGACCAGTTCACCTGCCTTGTTAAAAACGGGCGAGACGTACAGCGCGTTCCAAAAGCTGCTTCCGTCCTTTCGGTAGTTCAAGATTTCAACGGTGATGTCGTGTCGGGCATCAATTGCCTCACGCACTGCAGCAACCGTGGCCCGGTCTGTACCTGGGCCTTGCAGAAAGCGGCAGTTCGTCCCCAGGATCTCAGACTCTTCATACCCTGTCATCTGCAGGAATGCGCGGTTGCTGAAGATGATCGGGTTGTCTGGCTGATGAGGGTCAGTAACCAGCATTGGCATGCGCGTCGTCTGCATGGCCGCGAAGAACATGTCGTCGCGCTCATGTTCCATGCCTTTCGCTCCGTGGATGCCTTCTGATATCCGCGGCGGCGCGCCTTTCAACTCTGGTTTTTCGTTCTTCATCGGTAGCAAAAATCAGATCATTCTCAGAGCTGGGCCATTGGAAGTACTCAACTTTTCACTGGCCTTCTGCTGCTGGAGGCCCAGATTCATTCGCTTGCTACGGTCGCGTTGATCGAATGCTTCGCGGCGAGCTTCTTCGGTACGCCGTTCACCGTGCTGTCTTGGATGATTGAGCTTCATATTCTGCTTGGTGGTGAGGCAGAGCGCATGGTCAACGAGGCTCGACTGTCGAAGCGGATATGGAGTCCGAATCGGCCGCAGCGCTATCTGTGACGTGTTGGCTGGAGTTTTGACGAGAAGCATGGCTGAGTCCGTCGATACTGAGTGCCAGTGCTGACGTCACAACCAACGGTGCAAGTCCCCACAATGGCCAGCGAGGCAGGCGCAACAAAATCAGGCCATACGTTTTCATCTGTGACTCCATGGGCTGTTTGATGTGAGATGCTTCCAAGTGTTCTGCTTGCCCAAGGGTGCGGGTGACGGAATCGATGTGCTAATGACGTAGGACATGAGGTGCTGGTTGTCGGCTCTTGCTCGACGTCGCTTGTGCAGTACGACATACTTCAGCGCAGCCGTCGCGCCAACTGTTGGGCGTAGGAGAAGGACGGTCGCACCGATGCCACCAGCTGATCCGCATGATCAGCGTTCTTGAATAAGTGCATCCCGTTCACGCAGCAGTCGTTCCCGCTGCTGCGCAACGTGGCGAGCCGACAGGCAAATGCATTCACGCGCCACATCCGGCTCGATGCCCAGTCTGACGGCGCCGGATAGCAATCTGGGAAGGCCGGTTCCGCTGAGGCCGTCAGCGCTCGTGGTCATGGCCAGGATGGGGCCATCAGGGTAGGCCACCATCTCGTCCGGTGTGATGCCGAAGGCGATCGACCAGCCCCTTATCGGCCTGCCGTCAGCGACCCGGTCCAATGCCCGACATCCTCGCCCAGGCCCGCATCGCTGAGCTGCTGCGTCATCTGAACCAACTCACTGGACGAGAACACACCAGAGTGCATCCTTACGGCAAGCACCCGCTGATTCAGATGAGCCGTGAAGGCGACGTCGACATCATTGCGCGATTGACTGAGCTTGGCGCAATCGCTATGTCGCCGAATTTTTCAGCCCCACTGGGCGCTGGGAGCCATTGCCGATTGATGGCGATCTGAAGCAAGCGGCGGGCGCAGTCGCCATGCTCTTGGCGTCTTATCTCGAACCGTAATACACGGACTTACTTACGGGATGTTGTGCGAATCCGACCAGCTGACGCATAGCTACGTCACTCTCAGCACTCGATGCTAGACAGCGACGCGTGGTCTCACCGCGTCGTCAAGATGTGATCGCCAGCCGCTTGCCGCTCATCTGCCACGCAGAGTGACTTGGGGTACGCAGACCTTACATAGAAGTCAATGTTGGCAGCTCAGCTTCTGCAGTATTGCCGCCGCAACGAGCGGAAGGTTCGCCGCCTCTGGTTGCCCTGCCGATCCGCGATGCGACTTTTGGCTATCGCACCGCACCGTCTTGCTTCAGCTGGGCAGTGCCGACGGCATCTATGCCCATCTCGCCGAGCAGATCATCGGTGTGCTGCCCGAGTGCGGGCGCGGCGAACGGCGCGGGCCCAGGCGTTCGGCTGAAGCGGATGCTCCGGCTCAGCCCGCGGTAACGCCCGACGACCGGATGCGACATCTGGGCAATCATGTCCTCCGCGATGACCTGCGGATGCTCGAACATTTCCTCGATCCGGCGGGCTGCGGCGCAGGGGACGTCATCGCCGAGGGCGGCCTCCCACTCGATGGCGGTCCTGTGGCTCAGCGCGCCATGCAGGCGCGGGATGAGTTCGCCAGCATGCGCCGCGCGCTTCTTCACACTGTCGTAGCGCGGGTCCGTGGCGAGGTCGGCCAGGCCAGTGTTCTCGCACAGCGCGCTCCAGAACCTCGCCGTGTTGGCCGAGATGTAGAGGTAGCCCTCGCGGGTGGGATGGATGCCCGTTACCCCGCCCGAGCGCATGTCGCGTCCAACGTCCATGCCCTCTCCCTCGGCCCAGACGAGACGTGCAGACTGCATAGCCAGCGCGCTGCGCAGCAGCGAGATGGACACCTGCTGCCCCAGGCCGCTTCGCTCGCGTTCGTACAAGGCGGACGACACGCCCCCGGCCAGCAAAGCCGCTGCGTAGTAATCCACCACCGAGCCGTACAGGATTTCCGGCGGGCCACCGGGCTTTCCCTGCAATGCACACATGCCTGTCATTGTCTGCAAGACCTGGTCGTAGCCGGCCTTTTCCTTCATGGGGCCGGTTTCGCCATAGCCCGTCACAGCACAGTAGATCAGCCGAGGGTTGAGGGACTGAAGAGCCTCGAAGTCGATGCCCAAACGCTTGGGCACGCTGGGGCGGAAGTTGTGGACGAGGACGTCGGCGTCACCGACAAGACGCAAAAGCAAGGCCAGGCCGTTGGGCTTTTTGAGGTCCAGCACGATGCCCCGCTTGCTGCGATTGACGCCCAGAAAGGCGCGGCTTTCGTCTCTCAGCGTTGACGGGTAGTTGCGCAAGTTGTCTCCGTCGGGTGGCTCGATCTTCAAGATCTCAGCTCCTTGGTCGGCCAGGAGCGCGCAGCCGTACGGGCCGGCTATATAGGCGCTGAGGTCCAACACGCGCACGCCGGCGAGAGGTCCAGCAGCAGTTCCAGTAGGTTTGCCGTTCATGTTGCGTCCGGAGCCAGCGAAAGCCAGGTCAGTCGCCAGGCTCCGTCGCGGCGACCGCCGGCTCGGTAATAGGGTTGGAATCTCAGGTCGGGGCGGTAACCCAGCACCATGGCGATGCTCGGGGCCCCGTCCTCCTCTGAAGCCGACTCGAGGCGCTCCTCGAGCGCTTGCGGGAGGCGCACGGTTTCCTCGGTCTTGAAGCCGTCGATGAGTTCGGTCGCGTAGACCAGCGGCCCGCGCGTCACGGCCAGGTAGGCGTGGTGCAGCACCTGCTGCGAGACGGGGCTGCCGTCCGGGGCGCGCGACTCCTGGATGTTCTCGTTGACGCGCCGGTGCAGCCGCGGTGCCATGGGGAAGTCAAGCGTCACCAGGTGTTCACCCCGCCAGGAGTGAGCAGCGATCTCTGCGTACCGGCCCGGCGCTGGCGCCTGCTGTGCGTGGCCGTCGAGGCTGATCGTGGCGCCGTCCGCCCAGCTCGGGATGCGCAGCCGCAGCGTGAACCGTGCGCCGGCCTCGGGCGCGCGGATGCGCAGCTGCACACGGCCGCTGGCCGGGTAGTCTGTGTGCTGACTGAAGTGCAGCGGCCCCAGGGTCATGCTGCCCGGGCCATAGAGGTTCACCGTGACGATATCGCCGCCATTGTTGACCGTGTACGCAACGTCCTGCAGTTCCTCCAGGGCCATGGCGCCGCTGGACTTGCAGCAGCGCCAGTAGGTGGTGTGAACGCGCCGGCCATTGGGGAAGGAGTAGTAGCACCAGTCCTCGCCGTTGGGGGCCATGGCGCCCAGCAGGTCGTTGTACGCGGTGCGCTCGATCTCCTCGGCGTGCACCGCATCTCCGGTGATGCGCAGCATCTCCCGGTTCAGCTGCAGCCAGGCCAGCGTCGAGCAGGTCTCCACATAGCCTTGCGGGCTGAAGGTGCCGGGGGCGTTGAAGACCTCGCGGGAGCGGTGGGCGACGCCGCCCCAGGGGCCGCCGCCCAGCGTGAGGTGCTTGTCGCGGATGCTGTGCCAGAGGCGCTCGATGACTTCGCGGCACGCTGCGTCGCCGGTGGCGCGGTGCAGCTTGGCCAGGCCCACGAGGTTCCAGAGGAGTTGATAGGCCTTGCCGGTGGCGATGTCCGCCGCATCCACGCCGGCCTGGGCCCGCTTCAACAGCGCGAGCGCGGGGTTGGCATCGGCCTGCGCCAGGATGCGCTGGGCCAGGTCCAGGTAGCGCCCGTCGCCGGTGGCGAAGTGCAGTTCCATGGCCGGGTCCATCAGCACGGTAGCCGACATGCCGTGGTGGTTGCCCAACTCGTTGATGTCGATGCCGCCTTCGGCCAGCGTGTGAAGGCAGAGGTCGCCGATGCGGCGGGCCGCGGCCAGCCAGCGTTCGTTGGGGAAGAGGCGATGGGCTTCGAGCAGCCCCAGCACGAGGTAGCTGTGGGTCCAGATGTCCCAGGTCCGCAGGCTGGGCTCTCCGTTCCAGCTCAATGGCTTGAGTGGCTGCGGCACCATGAAGCGGCGCGGCGCGGCATAGGTGCCCAGGTAGCCGTCGGGCATCTGCACCGCCACCAGGTAGTCCGCCACGCGTTGCACCTGTGCCAGCAGCACCTCGTCGCCGCTGCGGGCGGCCGCCTTTGCCGCGGCGTACAGCCACTTGCCTGCGTGTTCCCCGTACCAGTCGCCCTCGAGGTTGTGCTCGCGCCGCGCTGGCGAGAACACCGCGATGGCTGGGCTGTGCTCGTCCTGTATGAACTGAAACAGGCGGCCGCGCCGGTTGGCTTCCATGGCCTTGCCGAGCAACCCCCCGAGCATCGTCTGGCAACGGGTCATGGCTGCGCCACCGCGTCGACCACGCAGCGAAAGCCGATGGCGCCCGAGCGGTCCTTGCTCGGGGCCATCAGGAGGTACTTCCCGTGCTGGTCGAGCCGGTAGGCCTGAGGGAAGTACCAGTGCGAGGTCTGGGCCAGGTAACTGCTACCGCCGCGCACGATGGCAGCCCGGGTGTGCTCGTCCTCGAACTCGTCCGTCCACTGCCAGACGTTGCCGATCAGGTCTTGCACGCCGAAGGGGCTGGCGCCTCGGGGATGGGCGTCCACGTCGTCGGGCGCGTGCAGCGTGCGGCCCCGCTGCGGCGCCGGGACGGCATCGGCATCCCAGTTGGAGCCCCAGGGGTACGCCCGGCCATCCGTGCCCTGGGCGGCGTACTGCCATTCCCATTCGCGCGGCAGCCGCTTGCCGGCCCAGGCGGCGTAGGCACGGGCGTCCTCCAGGCCGACCCAGGTCACGGGCTTGTTCTCCCAGCCCGGCCGCGGCGCGCCGTCGACCCAGTCGCGCAGGAAGTTGTGGGCGTCGGCCGGTGCATACCGGGAGGCGTCCATGAATCGCTTGAACGCCGCGTTGGTGACGGGATGGCGGTCGATGTGGAAGGCCGACAGCGTCAGCCGGTGCCGATGGGCGCGGCGCGGGCAGCTTTCCCACGGGTACTGCACGTCGACGCCGGCCCAGGTCTGGCCCTCGATCTCGATGCCTCCAACGACGAACTCGAACTCGCCGCCCGGGATGCTCACCATGCCCTCGGGGGGCGCGGCCTGAGCTACGGTGGGCGTCAAGTCCCGCAGCCGTTGTGGCAGCGCGGCCCAGCGCCCGGACAGGGACTGCAGCGGCACGCGCGAAAGCTCGGCAGCACGGGCCAGGTAGGCCGGATCGACAACGACGCCGTCATCCGTGGCGAGCACCGCGCCATAGCCCTGGGGCTCCAGGGCGAGTTCGATCAGCGCTTGGCCGTCGAGGATGCGCGGCTGCAGCTCACGCCCGTTCCAGAGGTCGAAGTAGCGGCGCCCGGCCTCGTGAGGCAGCGCCATCTGTTCCCCCACGATCTCGTACTCCATGCGGTTGACCAAGGTCCAGAGCGTGCGGCCGGTGCCGGGGAAGCTGCTGGCGAAGACACCGGCTTGCAGCGTCGGCGCGTAGGGCCGCCAGTCCATGCTGACGAGCAGCGGCGCGAAGGCGCGTTGCAGTGCTGCGATGCGGCGCAGCGTCTCAGCGTCCCGGGGCGTGAACTGGTTCCAGATGCCCCAGATGTTCTCCCAGGCGTTGTAGCCCACCCCGTTGAAGTGGATGTACTGCAGATCGTTCGTGCGATTGCGGCCCCAGCGATTCTCAACGTTGATCATGTGCCGCGGCTCCAGCCACTTCCACTTGGCGACGGAGGGTATGACGTCCGACGGCACCTTCTTGCCCCAGCTCTGCACGTTCCAGATCAGCTGCTCTTCCGACGAGATCGTCGATTCGGGCTGCAACACGACCGGGCAGCCCACAGCATCACAGGCGTCAAAGAAGGCGCGGGGGACGCCGTTGTAGGTGTCGCCGTTGATGCCATCTGCGCCGACGGCGCGGATGAGGTCCGCGATGGCGTGCCAGTCGCGTTGGCCCTGGGGCCGCGTGCCGTTGTCCCAGGGCTTGGTTGGCAGGAAGACCCGCACGCCGCGGCGGTGGAAGGCGTCCACCGCCAGCTTCAGGCCGGCCAGGCCCCCGGGCATGTCGTGGGCGAGATCGGTCTGGTTGCGGTCATCCACGCCGATGTTGGGGTAGATGTACCAGATCAGCACGGAGTCGACGCCCCCGAAACGCGCCTCCAGGTCGTCGAGGTAGCGGTCCACCGTGTACTCGCCCTTGACGGGGTCGTAGAAGTAGCGGTCCTCCACCATCATCTGCACATGGACGAAATTGCGCTGCGCCCACTGCAGCTCGGGGCGTCGGTAGTTGGCGTCGTCGTAGCCGATGCGGATCAGGTGCTCGCGCCGCCAGTCGATCAGCTCCCGCACCCAGTCGTCGGCGCAGGCCTTGGTGTCGATCTTCCAGTGGCCGATCTCGGCGAAGGGCCAGCCCGGTGCCTTGCCCGGCACGGGCAGGTAGCGGCCCGTGGTGACGTGCGAGAAGCGGAACTCGGTGCGCAATTCGCCGCGGTCGTCATCGCCTGGCGGAAGGATGTGGTCGGTCATGCGGGAATGGTCGCGGATTGCTGGGCGAGCAGGGTGTCGACTTCACGGGCGTGTGGCACGCTGGCCTGGGCGCCGGACCGGGTGCAGGCCAGCGCGGCGGCCGCGCCGGCCCGACGCAGTGCGGCACGCAGGCTGTCGCCGCGACTCAGCGCAGCGACCAGCACGCCGCAGAAGGTGTCTCCCGCTGCGGTGGTGTCCATCGCGTGGACCGGGAACACGCCCATGCGGATGAGTTCGCCCTCGTGCCGCGCCAGGCAGCCCCGACTGCCCAGCGTGACGATGACCGTCGGCACTTCGACCGTGGCGAGCGCCGCTTCCACGCGCCTTCCCGTGCCGGCAATGGCCGCCAGCTCGCTTTCGTTGACGACCAGAATGTCGACGGCTTCGAGCAGTTCGGCGGGTAGCGGACGGGCCGGCGCGGCGTTGAGCACGACCGCAACACCGGCAGCGTGCGCACGGCGCGCGTAGGCGGTGACGGTGTCCAGCGGGATCTCCAGCTGCAGCAGCAGGTGGCTGACGCCCTTCAGCGACGGCAGGTGCTCGTCGCGCAGCGCGTTGTTGGCACCCGGCGCGACGGTGATCGCGTTTTCGGCGTTGTCCGAGACGGTGATGAAGGCGCAGCCCGTCGGTTCCGCGTCGTCACGCACCACGTGCAACTGGACCCCGGCGTCCTGCAGCGACGCTTCGAGCGGCGCCGCGTGGGCGTCTTGCCCCAACGCCAGCAACATGCGCACGGGCGCCTCGCCGGCGCGGGCCGCGGCCAATGCCTGATTGGCGCCCTTGCCGCCGGGGAAACAAGCGAAGTCGCGACCCAGCACCGTTTCGCCGGGTGCTGGCACATGGCTGGTACGGACGACGAAGTCGAGGTTGGCCGAGCCAGCCACCAGAACGCTTCGAGACATGGAGGCTCCGGATTAGAAGGTGACGGTCTGCGTCAGAGAGAACACGCGGCCCCGGCCGGAGAAGTAGTTCTTGAAGCCGGGCAGCTGAGACCAGCTCAGCACGTAGAACTTGTTGGTCAGGTTCTCGACGCCCAGCGTGGTCTTGCCGTAGCGGCCCCAGTCGTAGTTGGCACTCAGGTCGAACAGTGTGTGGCCGCGAGTTCGCTCCTCGCCAGACAGGCCGATGTTGAGATCGCGGCTGAGCAGCTTGGTGAAGCCCAGGTTCACGTCGCCGCCCTCGACGAGTTTCCACGAGACGCCGCCGCCAATTTTGTCGGGACTGGTGTCGTTGACTCCCATGCGCTTGGTGAGCGGCCCGCCGGAGACGAAGGTGGTCTTGCCGAGGATGCGTGAGTACAGCGCGTTGACCTTGACCTGGGGGGTCAACTGCACATCGCCGGTCATCTCGAAGCCGCTGATCTCCACCGGCGCGCGGTTCATGACGAAGTCGTTGCTTACCGGATCGACGGACAGCGACACGCCCAGGCTGGAGTACGACTGGTAGACCGATGCGCCGAAGCTGGCCTGCTTCCCGCGCCAGTTCACGCCCACCTCCTTGTTGCGCACGATGATGGGCTGCAGGTCCAGGATGCCGGCAACATTGGTGTTCTTGGAGTTCTTGTTGATGTTGCGCAGCGGGATGCCGACGTTGGGGAGCGTGAAGCCCTTGCCCAGCGATGCGAACACCGACAAGTTCGCTGGCAACCTCAGCACGGCGCCGATGTTTGGCAGCGTCGCACCGTAGTCGAGCTCACCACCGGTGACATTGATCCGGTCGCGGTAGTAGGTCGTGGTGTAGTTGTCCACGCGAAGCGTCCCGTCCTCGCGGCGCACGCCGCCCGACAGGGTCAGGGGGCCGGCGTCCCAGGACAGCTGGGCGTAGGGGGCGACGCTGCGATAGATCATCGGTGGCACCCAGAGCCGGTCGGTCAGGGCCAGGCGCTGCTGGGCGTTGTCCTCGGTCAGGTCCACGCCGCCGCGGACTTCGAGTCCCTTGATGCCGAAGGCGTCCGCGCGAGTCCAGGAACTGCGCAGGCCCTTCTTCTTGGCCAGGATCTCCGACTGGTCCCACAGGGTGCCTACCGGCGCGATCAGCGGGTCCTGGCGGTCGGCGCCATCCTCCGCGGGGTAGCGCATGGCCTGGCGGGCGATGTAGGCGTCGAGCTGCAGGGCGCCACCCCACAGGTCGGCGTTGCTGTATGACGCCGTGAACTGCTTGAAGTCGTTGAATTCAGCCTGGGAGCCGGGAACGCTGCCTCGTTCCGAGGTGTTGGTCATCCCTGTGTCGCGGTTGCCTTCAACCAGACGGTAGCCGTTGTTGCCCTCGACCTTGAACGCGCTCACTGAAAACTGCAGACGCTGGGACTTGTCGGTGCCGAAGTCAAAGCCCAGCTTGCCGAAGAAGTTGTTGGACTTGCTGTCCATCAGCGAGCCGCTGGTGTTGAGGCCCACGCGGTTGCCGTTGCCGTCGTAAGCGATGCCACGGTCGATGTGCGAGGCCGACATGACGAAGTCGTAGTCGTCGGTTTTGCGCAGCCAGTTCAGGCTAACTTTGTAGCCGGTGCTGTCGTCCTTGCCCTCGGTGGTGAAACGCGTGGTGAGCTGGAACTCATCGCCCTGCTTGGTCGGCACCCGGGAGATGTAGTTGATGATGCCGCCAGCCGCACCGATGCCCTCGGAGGCCGACGGACCGTTGATGACCTCGATGCGACCGACGAGGCCCATGTCGGTGAAGGTGGCGTTGCGAGTACCTTCACGCAGCGGTGAGCCTTGCGGCACACCGTCGAACAGCCGCAGCGCGATCCGCCCGCGCAGGGTCTCGCCAGTGTTGCTCATGGCCTGCGACGACTCGGAATAGCCAGGCACGACGCGCGACAGCACAGCCGTGGCGTCTTCGGTGACCGCCAATGTTTGCGCCAGCTCAGTCCTGCCGATGACGTTGATCGCGCCAGGAATTTTGTCGATGGCCTTGGCCGTTCTCGTGCCGGTGACGATGGTGCGCTCGAGTTGGTTGGTGTCGTCGACAGCCGCGGCAGCACTGGCGGCAGGACTGGGCGGCTTGACAGGCTCTTGGGCATAGGCTGACGAGATGGCTGCAGCCAACGTGAGCGTGGCGACGGGAACGTGCTTCATGGTTTTGTCTCAGCTGTGGTTTTAGATGTCACAGGCCAACCCCTCGCGGCCCATGGTGGAAGCCAGTCTCGGCCAGGCGAAAACAAACAGGAATGGCCTGGATCTATGTTCAGACGACAGCTTTTGTTGCTTCTGTGGGGGCGCCGCGAAGCTCGCTGGCGTTGAGGTGCGGCATCGGTCGAGTCGGGGCGCCAAAAGAACACCCGCGGCGGAGCTCGCCGCGGTGCCAGCGAATTGCTCAGCAGCGCGGCAGCCTCTCGCACATCGACAGGCCCGTGCCTGGCGCCCACGTGCGCAGGGTTCAGCCAGGAGCCAGCCGGCTCCGGGTGGGCTGGCTGAGCAGCAGTGATGGCGCTGGCAGTTTGAAAGCCAGATGCTGGTCAGGCATTGGAGCTGGCCATGGCTGCCCGGCTCTCCTGCAAAAAGGCTTGGACAAGCCGGATGCGTATCGTTGAACGGGACCAGATGACGCCGATCCGGCGTGGCTCGCAAGGCATCGGTAGCGGGAGGCGCACGAGGTTGAGCCCCTCCGGCCATGGCCGGGCCCAGTCTGGCACGAGTGACACGCCGAGGCCGCGGTCGACCATGACGGCGATGGCGTTCAGGGCATTGAGTTCAAAACGCTCGCGGGGCGTGATGCCCGCCGTGCGGAGGTACTGGTCCGCCTGGCGTCCGCCCCACTGGCTTCGGTCGTAGCGGATGAGGGGCTCCGTGGCGAGCAGCTCGTGCGGATCTCTATCGGCCATCCGAGCAGGCGCCAGCACGACCAGCGGCTCCTCCCGCAGCAGCTCCCAATCACAGGTCTTTGGCAACGCGAAGGGAGCCTGCAGCACGACGGCGGCGTCGAGATCGCCGTTGTCGACCGCGCGATGAAGCTCCGGCGAGTACCCGGGCTTGATGAACACCTGGATGCCGGGGAAACGGCCCACCATGCGTGCCAGGATGTCCGGCAGCATGCCCGTCAGTGCATTGGTGCCAGCGCCGAGCCTCAACTCGCCGGCGCTCGGGTCGTCCTTGGCCACGGTGCGAAGGTCTGCGACGTCTCGCAGCAGTGCACGAGCCCGAGGCAGCGCACGCGCACCGGCCTCCGTGATGTTCACGGTGCGGCCCACGCGGGCAATGAGCGGCGTTCCGATGCCACGCTCCAGCGTGTGGATCTGCTGGGCGACCGCCGCGGGCGTGATGTTCAGCAGGCGGGCCGCCGCCGCCATGGAGCCTTGGTCAACAACGGCAACGAAGGTGCGGAGGAACTCCGTGTCCATGTGGTGTCAGTCGTCTTTGTAGATGGTGAGGCCCTTCAAGGACTGGCGGGGCGGAGGGAACAGCAGGCTGGCCAGGTAGCCGATGACGATGCACAGCAGGATGGAGATGGCCAGGTAGAAGTAGGGATGCACCAGCTTCATCCACCAGGCCACGGTGGTCAGCAGTATGGCCGAGGCCACTCCGATGGCCACCCCGGGCGAATTGGCACGGCGGGTGAACATGCCCAGCGTGTAAGCGCCGGCGAAGCCGCCGCCGAGCAGGCCGGCGAGCTCGATGGACACGTCAAAGAGCGAGTGGATGTCGTAGCGCGACAGCAGCAGCGCAAAGCCGACACCGATCAGGCCTGCCGCGACTGTCATCAGTTCAGCGAACAGCACGCTCTTCTTGGGATCCGGGTTCTTGACCAGCTTCTCATAGAAGTCCACCGAGGCCAGCGTCGCGACGCTGTTGATGATGCTGGACAGGGTCGCCATCGCAGCCGCGAAGATGCCGGCGATGATGAGGCCCGTGACCCCCATGGGAAGCTCGGCGGCGATGAACATCGGGAAGGTCGCGTCGATGCTCAGCAGCGGGTTCATGCGCTCAGGGTTGGCCTTGTAATAGACGTACAGAGCCGTGCCGATGCTGTAGAACACGAACCCCCCGGGAATCATGATGGCCGCGAACGCCCAGATGGACCGGCCGGCGTCGCGGTCGTCCTTGGTGGACAGCGTGCGCTGCATCAGCACCTGGTCCTTGGGGAAGGTCAGCACGACGTCGAAGACCACCAGGAAGATGAAGCCCCAGACCGTGGCCTTGGTCAAGTCGAAGCTGAAGTCGAACATCTTGGTCTTCTGCGCGGCGGCCGCCTCGCGCGCAATCTCGGCCAACCCGCCGTCAAGGTGCCAGACGACGAAGCCGATGGCGAACAGCGCACCCCCCATCTTCACGATCAGTTGCACGACGTCGGTCCAGACCACGGCCTTCATGCCGCCCAGCGCCGTGTACGCGATGGTGAAGCCGCCCATCATCAGGATGCTCCACACCATGTCAATGCCGGTGATGGTTGCGATCGCCAGCGACGGCAGGAACAGGATCACGCTCATGCGGCTGCCCAGTTGCACCAAGATGCACAGCGCGCTGGAGAGCATGCGGATCGCCGGGTGGAATCGAGTTTCGAGGTAGGAGAAAACGCTCATCAGGTCGAGCCGGCGCAGCAACGGCACGATCCAGACAGCGACGAACATCAAGCCCACCACGGCAATCAGGTTGTTGGTCAGGTACTGCCAGTTGGTTTCAAACGCCTTGGCCGGAATGGCGATGTAGCTGATGGAGCTGGTGTTGGCCGCGTACAGGCTGACGCCTGCAGCCCAGAAGGGAATCGATCTGCCGCCGACGAAGAAGTCAGACGTGGAATTGCGCTTCTCCCGCAAGTAGAAATACAGCCCCATGCCGAGCATCGCGACCAGGTAGACCACGATCACCAGCCAGTCCAGCCAGCGCAGCATCAGCTTGCCGGCCTCGACCTCCGCGCTAGCCAACCGTTGCTCGCCGCGCTCGTCTGGCCCCTGCAGCCAGGCGATCCCTGTCTTCCAGGTGGCAGGCTGTCGGGCGTCGCCAGCCAGGTCGCTTCGCAGCGCGGCCCAGGAGCCCGTGATGGTGTGGAAGCTGATCAGCTGCTTGGCCTGCCCGGGTTCACCCGCCAGATAAAGCACGTGGGCCTGCCCGATGGGGCGCCCAGATCCCGCGACCACCGGCGCGATGGGCGATGGCTGGCTGCTCCACCCAAGGTCAGCCGACCAGCGGAGTTGTCGATCTGGCAACGAGAGGAAGAGCGCCCGGGTCTGTCCTACAAGCGCCTGGGGCTCGCCGGCCTGCGGCCAGGCCTCCAGCGGCGTCCAGACGGGGGCAGGTGCGTCCGGGTTCAGCTTGTAGAAGCGCGGCTCGCCTTCTGCGTTCAGTCCGGCCACGAAGATCGCCTCGGCGAGATTGGCAGTCTGCGCCTTGTGCAGCTGCTCGGGCAGCGGCGGAAGGGCCTGAAAGGTCAAGCTGTCTGCCGCCACCTTGGCGCGCGCGAGCGTGACACCGTCTTGAGGCAGGCTGGCGCCAAGTAGCGCCACGTCGTCGGGCCGACGCTGCGCAGAGCCCCACACCGAGCCATCTGCTGACAACATCCAGACCTTGCTCCGGCCGATTGCGAGCAGCCTGCCATCCGCACTCAGGAGGGCTTCGATAGTTTCGTCAGCCTGCAGGGCCGGCAAGGCCTGAGTTCGGACGGTCACGACCTGTTCTGCGGCAGCCCGCGCCGAGATGGCGACCGACAGCATGGCGAGCACGGTCAGGAGACGTGCGAGAAAACTCATGGGCTACTCTGCTTTCCTTGAACTGAGAGCAGGAGCCGCCTGGCACGCTGCAGAAATGGGGGGTCGATCATCTGGCCGTCGACAAGGAACGCGGCGCGTCCCGAGGCTGCAGCCGCATCTGCTGCTGAAACGATGCGCCGTGCCTGCTCGATCTGAGCCGGGTCGGGCTGAAAGATCTCATTGGCCATTGCGATCTGGCTCGGATGGATGCAGCTCTTGCCGACAAAACCCAGCGCGTGCGCCATCGCGGCCTCGGCCCGGAAGCCGGTCACGTCCTTGACATTGGGGTAGGCGCCGTCGCAGCAGAAGATGCCGGTCTCAGCGGCCGCCAGGCTCAGCTGGAACATGGCTGCATGGACATTGGCAGCCGTGCGCCGGTCGATCCCTGCCGGCTCGAACAGGTCGCCCAGCCCCAGTTGCAGCCCGACCACCCGTGGATGTGCGCCGGCGATCTCCGCGGCCCGCCGCAGCGCGACGGGCGTCTCGATGTTCGCCAGCACGGTGGTATCTGCCGCGAGGTGCGCGGCGTCCATCGCTTGAATGGCGGCCCGCACGTCGCCCGCGCTCTGAGGTTTTGGAAGGTTCAGCATGTGCACCACCGAACCCGTGAGGGCATGAAGATCGGCCAGGAAATGAGGCGTCCCCGCGGCATTGACCCTGACGATGATTTGCTTGGTACAGCCCCTGAGCGCGGGGCTGCTGAGAAAGCGGCCGACCTCGTTGCGGGCCTCCTCCTTGCGGCTTTCCGGCACGGCGTCCTCGAGGTCGATCGAGATTGCATCGGCAGCGCTTGCCAGGGCCTTGGCGAACAGCTCGGGGCGTATAGCAGGGACAAACAGCTTGCTGCGCATGGCGAAACTCATCAGATGCGCTTCAGTATCTTTTCAGAAAAACTTTCTTGCTGTACTTTCAGAAGATAGTATTTCTATCTTTATGAAGGCTTGGCCCCGACTCGGCGCTGGCGTCTTTCGAAGTCAATTCGGGCTTCTCAGTGAAGTCCGCCAGCCATACGGCCGACCTGGGCGCATGTCAAACCGACCGGCCGACTGCACACGCAGGGGCCGGCCTGACCCGCGTCAGACGGATCCGACCGGGTCTTGCAGACGCACGTGGCGCGCCGTGGAAGCGCTGTTCGCGCTGGGTCGGCACCACAGGCTGTAGCCTGCGCTCAGGCCGGCTTGGACATCGTCTTGAAGATGTACGGCAGCGCCTCGCGCAGCACCGGTTGCCAGACGGGCCAGTCATGCTCTCCATCGAGGATGCGCAACTCGGCCTTGATAGGCGCCACACGCGATACGCGGTTGAACAGCAGGTGGGCCTCCATGTCAATGTCGTTCATCGCTTCTGCGGCGTTCGGTTCCTTGTACTCGTCGTCGCCGGCCGCGATAAACATGCGCAGTTGAAGGTTCTTGGCGGCAAAGCCGGGGAGCAGTGCTGGATAGGTCTTGCTACGGTAGATCTCATCCACGAACAGCGCGTCGCCACTGCCAAAGGCACCGAACTCCCGCGTGCTCGAGCCTGCAGGAGGCAGCGGCGTGTACACGGCGGGGCTCATGACGATGGTGGCGCTGAACTGCTCCGGGTAGGCGAGTGCGAAGCGCAGCGCGCCGTACGCACCCATGGAGTAGCCGGCAAGCGCACGCGCATCGCGCTGCGGCAGCGTGCGGTAGTGTGCGTCCACATAGGGCACCAGTTCGGTCATGAACGCCGTCTCCACCTTTGCGCCGGGCAGGCGGCTATTGGTGTAGGCGGAGTCCACGTAGTAGCCGCCTCGGTTGCTGGACGGCGCGTCCGGCATCACACCGATGAACGGGGGGATGTGGCCAGCGGCGATGAGTTCGTCGAACATGGCCTGGTTGCGGCCCCACGCGGACAGCGTGTCGCCCCGACCGTGAAGCATGTAGAGGACCGGATAGCGCAGGCCCGACGTCGCGTAGTTGGGCGGCAGATAGATCTTCACCCAGCTCTCGTCGTTGAGCGCTGACGAGCGGTAGTTGATCTCGGTGATGGAACTGGGCGAGATCGCTGTCGGTGGCGGTGGAGCCGTGGTGGGTGGCGGGGAAGGAACGGGTGCAACCACGCCCAGCGTGTCTTCGCCGCCGCCGCAAGCGGCGACACCAAAGCTGCCAAGGCCCGCAAGCACGAGGCCGCGGCGGTTCAACAGGGCCGAAGGGAACGGGGCGGTCCTCGGGACGGCTGCGATCTCGGGTCTGGGGGCCGGGATGGGGCAGCCGAGTTCATCGATGGGGGTGGTCATGCTCGTCTCCTGTTCTTGTGAGCGACGAGTTTGCGGGGCGTGACGAGGACGATGAAGTAGTGCAGCGTACGTTCTGATGACAGTTTTAGTTTTGTTCCGGTTCGCGCCTGCGACTGACCAGCTCGGGATTTTGGGTCAGGAATTCCAGGACAGGCGGGCGTCCATGATGGGGCGGATGACAGCGATTCTTGCCAATGTGACCGGTCGGAGAGTCGCCGTGATCGCAGAACCATGCCGTGCCTGATCGCTGAGTTGTTCGCCATCCAGTCGCTGATGCCACCCTGCCTGACCGAGGCGAAGTCCTTGACTGAATCTAGAGACCGAAATCCCCGGCAGTACGCCAAGGCGGTGGTGCATGTCGGAAGAATGCAGCTTTCTACGTTCTTGGTGGTATGGGCGGGTAAGTCGCGCTTGTGCGCGCCCTCGAGTTGGTGGCCTGGTCCATCCCACGTTGGGAGGGTGATGGTCCCGCCCAGTCTGGTTTCGGCCAAGAGCCGAAGCTGAGCGGCAGCCTGGGCAATAGAACTTGTCAGTGTTGTTGATTGGTTAGTTCTTTGTAGAACTTTGGAACCCATGCGGTTGGGTCGCCACTCAGGATGGCGGCTTGCGCATTGCGGCCGCTCACCCTTTGCACTGAGGAGATAGCCATGGTTACTCAGCTGATGACAATGCCCAAGGACGTCCTGCTCGTGATCCTGGACAAGATGGACCTTACGGATTTGTGGAGTGCGTCCCAATCGTCGAAGAAGCTGCAGGCCTTTGCCAGCACTGTCTGGGCCAAGGGAGGGAAAGACATCGACGTGCTCACCAAGCGTGTGCGCGAGCTCAGCGACAAGATTGACCGCGGTGGGAAGCGCGTTGCCACAGGCAGGCTGAACATGCAGGCGCTGGCCAAGCGCGCGCCGAACTTCGAGCCTGCGGATCTCACGAATGCAGCGACAAAGATCGACAAGGCCGTTCTGACGACAACAAAGGAGATGCAGCTCTTCACTGCATGGCTTGGTCAGATGCAGACTCAGGCAGCAAAGCTGAGAAAGTCCGCGGCAGCATTGGATGCTGGTCCCCGCAAAGAGTTGATCAAGCAAGTGGATGCTCTTGATGGCGAGATGAAATCCCTGATTTCAACGTGCGGAACCTGTAGTGCGGATGCCATGCAGATTCGGGAGACGCTGGTCAAGCTTGTAAAAGGCAATGGAAAGACGCTGACCGGTTGACTTGAATCGACGCCGGTGGGCAGGCTGCCGCGTTGCGTCTGCTGAGCTTGCCTTTTTCGCATCCTGCTCTGTTGCTGTCGCGTCTGCTTTCGCTGGTGGCCGCCATCAGGGCGCGTCGAACTGCGCTGCTTGCGTTTCTCGCCAATCGTTTGGTTTCAGGCTTTGGACGGGCGGTTGATCATCGGCAGCCATTCGATGGAAGTCCGGCGCACAAGCTCCTCGTAGCTGATCGGCTTGCCTGGACGCTCATCATCCTGGTTTGCTTGCCAATGCGCCCAGGTCTGCCCGGTGTGTGCATCGTGAACGAGCTTGAACAGGTGGGTTGGCACGCCCACGCGGCTGGCGCCGATCCGCTCGCCCTTCGCACTGAAGACGGCGCCGGTGACCACAAACACGTCGCCCTTTGCGCGCTGGACGTACTTGCGTGTGTCCTGCTCGATCTTTGACCAGGCGCCGGAGTTATGCCGGATGGATTGCGGGACCATGTTGGCCAAGGAGAAGGACTGGGCCATGGCCGCTTCCGTGGCCATGTCACCGGAAGGCGCCAGGTGCCCGCGGGAATAGCCTGAACGCTTGTAGTCCTCGAGCGTTGCGCGTTCTGCGAGCGGCAGGCGAGCGTCCGTAAAGAAGCGATCCGACCTCTGACGCTTGCGACCGCTCAGGGATTGCCGGTTCAGTCGCTGTGCCGCATAGACCGGCGTCCTGGTCTCACCGCTGTGCAGCACGGCAAAGGACTCGAAGCAAAGCTCGCGCAGCTTGGGTCGGCTGGCAACTGCTGGCGGCTTCTGCCCGAGGAAGAAGCCCGGGCACTGGGCAAATGAGGTGGGCAGTCCGGCGACTTCAGAGGGGTCAGCACCGGCCAGAGCTGGCAACGCGATGGTCAGGGACGCAAGAAGGCGGAGGCAGTTGGAGAGGGTGAACACGGCAAAAGGATGGGAAGTCTCAACGGGCGCACATCGAACAGTCGCGTAGTTTCCCAGTACGACGCTCAGCGGCTCGTGGAAGGTCGAGCGGCGGAGCCCTTGACACCGCGCCCGCGGATGCACTTATTGATTCGGGCCAGGAACGTCGCGCCCTCGTACAACTGCGCCTATTTCCAGGGGCATCGTCCTTGTCACGGATGGCGCCTAGGGCTCGCTTACTGAGCTGGCGTATAAAAAACTCTTCAGAATCCGAATTCCGTACAATTTTCTTAGTCCGTCGAAGAGGAATACTTATGGTTCGGAGAGTTGGATACGATTTTCTCGCGACCGCTCTCGACAGCGGAGCATTCCCAACAGGGCGTCCCGCCCAGACGGGGCCAGTCACACGCGTGACCGAGCGCGCGGATGTCCTCCTCGTGCCTCCAGCCGTTGCTCCTGACGGCGACGATCCTCTGACGCACCTCTTGTTTGCATTGAAGCACGAGGGCATGAATCTGCAGGCTGCCATCCTGGCTTTGAAAAAGATTCCCGCACAGTCGGTGGCTCAGGCCTTCCAGAGATCGCCCAGCAGCGGTTACGCCCGAATAGCCTGCTACCTCTGGGAGATCGCCAACGGTCAGCGGCTGGAAGACTTGCCACCAGCTGTCGGTGCCTACGAAAAGCTCTTCGACGAGGCCAGCTTCGTTACAGATCGGACGCAGCGCGACTCACGCTGGCGAGTCGACTTCAATGGCATCGGGTCGCCTTCGTACTGCATCTCCGTTCGCCGCACGCCGGCCTTGGTTGCAATGCTCGAAGCCGACGTCCTTGGTCAGGTCGAGGAGTTCGTCTCAAGTATCGACAAGGGAATATTGGATCGGGCTGTCCGCGGGGCGTACTTGAGTGAGACGGACAACAGCTATGCCATCGAGCGCGAGAAGCCATCCGCCTCGAAGGCTGAGGCCTTCGCGAACTTGCTGTCGAGGGCGCATGATGCTGAATCGATCAGCGAGAGCTACTTGGTGGCGTTGCAGAATCTGGCCGTCAGCAACCCGCTGGATCAGGCCGACGGGTTTCGGGGAGAACAGAACCGCCTGCGCAATGAAATGCGAGGGGCCCTCGGCGTCACATATCTGCCCCCACCTCCGGAACTGGTGCAGTCGGTAATGGACGCCGTGATGGCGCTCTGCAACGACCGAGAGAGCAAGATTGATGCGCTCGTAAGAGGGAGTCTCGCAAGCTTTGCTTTCGTCTTTGCCCATCCCTTCATGGATGGAAACGGCCGACTCTCACGTTTTCTGTTCCACAAGGTGGCTTGCGCAGATCCACGGTTGGCGAATGGCCTGGTGCTGCCGGTTTCCATGGCCATGAAACGCAACGAGCGGGACTACC
This sequence comes from Pelomonas dachongensis, assembly GCF_043555865.1. NCBI lineage: Bacteria > Pseudomonadati > Pseudomonadota > Betaproteobacteria > Burkholderiales > Sphaerotilaceae > Roseateles > Pelomonas dachongensis. The sequence continues at coordinate 17,310 of NZ_JBIGHY010000014.1, read as the reverse complement.
TCGCGGCGTTGCAGTCGTTCTCGAAACCCTCGCGCGCGTTCTGGGACGTCACTTTCATCTCAGACGACCAGATCTATGAGGACTTCCGTGGGCAGCCAGAGATCTATCGCTATTGGGACGCGACAGCCTGCGTAGAGTTTGGTCTTCGCATGGCTGATGAAGCGCTGCAGCGGGATCTTCGTCAAGAGATGGATTTCCTGCGCCGATTCGACGTGGTTTATCAGGCCATCAATGACGCCGTCGACATGAACAACAACGACTTGGTGCTCGTAGCCAGGACGATCGCTGAAAAGGGCGACCTGTCCAACAACCGCACCAAGCAACTGATTGCCAAGGGACACGATCCGGCGCTTGTTCGTGCTGCCATCGATGCTGCCCTGGAGGCACTTGCGGACATGGACGAAAAAGGGGACGGCTGAGACCCTGGATTCGACAGGAACACCAAGTCCGCCAACAAACCAAACAACGAGTGGCCTACCTGCGGCAGCATGGCCGATCTGGCCGCGACCAATCAGGCTTTGCCGCTACACAAGGCCCGAATCCGGGGCGCGGGGTAGGCGCTTGGCCCTGTTGGAAGGTCTCAGAAGTGCTGGAGGAGTCAGAGCGACTGACCTCAGCTTTGAGGATGCGGTGTTGAGCCTCGTCCATGACAGTCGGCCGCGGCTTCAATCCGTCAACCCTGGTCCAACCACCATTGGCAGCTCGTCATGCCCAACGCCTCTGAACTCTCCTTGCTCGCCGACTTGCTCTACCCGATCCAGGTGGACAGGGGAAACCCTCCGGCCAGTCCGACGAATGCGGAGTACGAGTGGCACCTGATTGCCGAAGGTGATTCGTGGTTCTCCATCGGCGGAATCCCGTCCACGAACGTGCTGTCAGATCTGCGGCTTCCGCGATGGACGCAGGTGTTCAATGTTGCCCATCCGGGCGACACGATCAAGAACATGTCGAGCATCGTGACCAACCCCGATTTCAAGAAGTACGTCGCCAAGAGGAACTTCGACTATCCGTTTCACGGCCTGTTGCTGAGTGCGGGCGGCAACGACCTGATCGACCACGCAGGCAGATTGATCATTCCGAGAAAGAAGGGCAGCCCTGCGACGGCTCCATCGAGCTATGTCGACCTGAACGCCCTGAAGAACCTGCTCGACACGATCGTGACACAGATCGGTTTGGTTCATCAGCTCTGGAATTCCAGGACGAGCCTCAGTGCCGGGCGTCCGATCTTCATGCACACCTATGACTACCCGACGCCCCGCAATGCGCCTGCGCTGTTCCTGGGCGCTGCCAAGCTGACCGACCCGTGGATCTACAAGGCGTTCTCCGGCATGAAGTTGCCCATCGAGTTGCAGCAGCGCATCACGGATTTCCTCTTCGATGCGCTGGCCGATACGCTGCTTAAGCTGGACAGCAGCTCGGGGGACGGCAGCGCGCTGACCAATATGCATGTGGTCAACACCCGCAACAGCCTGGTTCGTGCGAATCCGACGGAGGTCGGCAACAGCAACGATTGGCTCAATGAGATCCATCCCAATGCTGGCGGCTACCGCAAGATCGCAGCGCGCCTAGCGGACCGAGTCGCACAGGTACTGTCCGCTGGAAGGCCAACGTGACTAGCCGTCGGTGGCAAGCCTGCCTGGGTGCCTTCGCCGCAGCGCTGCTGTCGGGTTGCTGCGTCCCGAAGAAGGTGGATGTGGCATTGCAGGACGAAGCGATCAGGTCACTTTCCCGTTGTGACAGCGGGTGGGTTCTGGGACCTGGCGAAGCCTGCCGATTCCTCGTGAATGCAGGCACCGTTTCTACGTCACTGCCGCTCAAGATGGAGGCCGGGGTCAGCTACCGCATCGAGGTCCCAGCGAACCAATCGTGGACGGACTGGTTCGTGCCGGCAGACCCGCTGCAGGGTGATGACGGCAACTGGCTGATCAACTTGGTCGACGGCAAACGACGATTGCCGACCCAGCCCTGGTTTGTCCTGGGCGTGGCGGAGCGGCGATGCAAAGGCGACGAGGACTGTGCAGAGACGAGCGCGCGGCCCGTCGGGACGGACATGCTCATCACCGCACCTGTCGACGCTGAACTGGTTTTCTTTGCCAACGACGTTCCGTGCGCCTACTGGAACAACTGCGGCTACGTGTGGGTCAAGGTGCAGCGTCAGCAAGCGGTTGGAAACTCGTCTGGGAAGGCCGGCGATACGGCCACGGAGATCGTGCACCCGCTCTTGCCGTCCTCAACGAACACGGGTCGACGGTCGTTGAGCTGACAGTCTGCTGCGAATCACCGGACGCGGGCCGATGCCCCAATGTTGGGGCTCGTCCAGCTTCTGGACTGCTTTGTACGCCGATGTGTGGCGAGCGTCGTGGACGGCATGCTCGCCTCACATGGACCACGTGCGCCCGGTCGTTCTTTCCGACGCTGCTACATCGTTGGACGCCTTCAGTGCTTCCGCACTGACCTGCCCCCAGAACCCGTACCAGTCGATTCGAGGATCCGCTGTGCGTATTCGACTGATCGCGGACACGCCTTCCAGGCTGATCGCGGACGGTGTTCCAGGCGATCGCGGACACCTTGAGTGGGGTGCCTGAGTGACGGACAGGGCGGTAGGTCACGCGCCCGTCTGCTCGGCGGGAGGCCGCCGCAGGCCTGGAAATCGTGGCCTGCGATGCGCTGATCGGACGCGATGGCTCCTCACGAACAGGTCACAACCCCATCGTCCGTCGTGCACGGGGGCTGCAGACCTGTCCTCGCCCGAGGCTAAGATGCGAGCCTGTGCGGGCGTCGTATAACGGTCATTACTCCAGTTTCCCAAACTGGTAACGAGGGTTCGACTCCCTTCGCCCGCTCCAGGTGACAAGACAAAGCCCGAAGTGGCCATTTCCCTTGCGGAGCGGGGCAGCGCGCGGCTTCAGCCTTCCAGCCAGCTCACGCGGCCGCGTCCGGCGGCTTTGGCCAGGTACAGGGCCTTGTCGGCCATCTCCACGAGATCCTTTCCCTGGTGGCCCGCAGCGACACCCAGGCTGATGGTGACCGCGCCCTCAGTCGCCGGGTGCGGCAATGCCAGCGCCCGCACGCGGTCTTCCATCAGCTGCGCCACGCCGATGGCGCCGGCCAAGTCGGTGTCGGGCAGCAGGCAGACAAACTCCTCGCCGCCGTAGCGGGCCAACAGATCCGTGGGACGGCGCAGGCAGGCGCGCAGCGCGGCGGCGATGCGGCGCAGGCAGTCGTCACCGGCGAGATGGCCCAGCGCGTCGTTGTAGCGTTTGAAGTGGTCCACGTCGGCAAGGATGACCGACAGGTGCGCGCGCGTGCGCTGGGCGCGGCTCGCCTCCGCCGAGAAGCGTTCGTCGAAGTGGCGGCGGTTGTGCACGCCGGTCAGGCCGTCGACGAAGGCGAGTTCGCGCAGCAGGTCGGCCTGGGCCTTCAGCGTCAGCTGGGTGCGCACGCGCGCCCGCACCACGGTGGCGTTGAAGGGCTTGGTGATGAAGTCGGCCGCGCCGGCGTCCAGTGCGCGGGTTTCGTCGTCGGGGTGGTTGTGCGCCGTGACGAAGATGATGGGAATGCTGCGCAGCAGCGGGTCGGCCTTCAGCTCGGCACACAACTCGTGGCCGTCCATGCCGGGCATCTGCACGTCCAGCAGCACGACATCTGGCTGGCGCTCGCGGCACAGCTGCAGCGCGCGCGGCCCGTCGGTGGCCATCAGCACCTGGCAGTCCGCCGCGAAGACGCGGTGCAGCGCCTGGATGTTGACGGGCTGGTCATCGACCAGCAGCAGCCGCGGCCGGCGGCCGGGGGCGGCGAGTCCGGGCATCAGCGGCGCATGCCCGGGCTGCGAGATCTGCATCATGCGTGGGTCTCCAGCGTGGCACGCGCCCGCTCGCAAAGCGCTATCGCGGTGCCGAAGTCGAGCGAGCCGATGGCCGCCTCCAGCGCGGCGGCGGTGGAGGCGTCCAGTGCGCGCTGCAGCTGGGGGTGCAATGCGGCGTGCACATCCAGTGCCTCCAGGTCGGATCCGGCCAGCAGCGTCGCGAGGGTTTCCAGCCCTGTGGCCAGCGTGTCGGCGACGACTGGCGCCGTGGCGGACGATGTGGCGGGTGGCATGGCGGGCGGTGATGGGCGGTGCAGCAGACGGCCGGCCAGGCGGTCCAGGGCGTCGAGGTCGGCATCGCGGCGTTGCACGAAGCGCTGGCGCCAGTCGGCGTCAGGCACCTCGCTGTGCTCGCCCTCGGCAGCCAAGGCGGCGAGTTCCTCGGCGCCCAGCATCGCGGCCAGGCCGCGGAAGCCGTGCAGGCCACGCGCGGCCGCGGGGCCGCCTTGCTGCAGCGCCACGGTCAGCTGGCGGTCTTGTTCGTGCAACGCGGCCAGCGTGCGCTCGAACAACTCCACGCGGCCGGACATGCGGGCCAGCGCCTCGGCCAGCGCGATGCCCGCGCGACCGGCATCGTCCAGCAGCGCCGGGGGCAGGTCAGGTGCGTGTCCGCAGCGACTGACAGGGGCGGTTGGCAACGCGGCGCCGCAGCGACGCCGCAGCATGGCGACGACGCTGTCCGGGTCGAAGGGCTTGACGATGTGCTCGTCCATGCCAGCCTCCAGGCAGGCGTCGCGCTCGGTGGCCAGCGCGCCGGCGGTCATCGCGACGACGGGCAGCGCCAGGCCCAGCTGGCGGCGGATCAGCCGCGTGGCGGTGATGCCGTCCATGAGGGGCATCTGCACGTCCATCAGCACGGCGTCGAAACCGGGGCGTCCGCGTGTCTGCGCCAGCTGCGTCAGCGCCTGCTGGCCGTCGCCTGCCAGCGTGACGCGTGCGCCCTCCAGTTCCAGCAGCTCGCGGGTGACCTGTTGGCTGCAGGGGTCATCCTCCACCACCAGCAGGCGCAGGCCCGCGAGGCGCCGTGGCGCGGGCTCGGCGCGCAGGTCATCGCCGCTGCGCTGCTGCCGCGCGGCGGTGACGGCGTGGCTCAGCACCGTCGCCGTGACCGGCTTGACGATATAGCCGTCCAGCAGCGCCTGCTCGGCGGCGCTGCGCTGCGACAGGCGCTCGCGGTCATGGCTGGTCACCATCAGGATCAGCGGCGCCGGCCCCAGGCACTGGCGCAGGCGCACGGCGGTCTGCCAGCCGTCCAGGCCGGGCATGCGCCAGTCCAGCAGCACGAGGTCCGGCGTGGCCTGCTGGGCCAGTTGCAGGGCTTCGACGCCGCTGGCGGCCAGCCGCACCTGCCAGCCCAGCGTCTCGCCGAGCGCGCCGATGACACGGCGTGCCTCGGCATGGTCATCGACGATCAGCGCCTGCAGCCCCTGGCTCGGCAGCATTGGCACCGTCGCGGCGGGCAGCGCGAAGCTCAGCGTGAAGCTGAAACAGCTGCCGTGACCGGGTGTGCTGTCGACGTGGATGTCGCCCCCCATCAGCCGCACCAGCCGGCGGCTGATGGCCAGCCCGAGGCCGGTGCCGCCGAAGCGCCGCGTGGTGGAGGCCTCGGCCTGGGTGAAGCCGGTGAAGATGCGCTCCAGCTGGTCGGGCGCGATGCCGATGCCGGTGTCGCGCACCGAGAAGTCGAGCGTGACTTGCGTGGCCGTCTGGGCCACCCGCCGGATGCCCAGCACCACGTCGCCGGCCGCGGTGAACTTGACCGCGTTGCCGGCCAGATTGACCAGCACCTGCTGCAGCCGCAGTGCATCGGCGATCACCACGCGCGGCAGTGCGGGGTCGACGTCGAACAGCAGTTCGATATCACGCCTGTCGATGTTCGCGACCAGGATGACGGCCAAGTTGCGCAGCAACTCCTCCGGCCGCATCGGATGCGGGTCCAGTTGGAGATGGCCGGCATCGATCTTCGAGAAATCCAGGATGTCGTTGAGCAGGCCCAGCAGGCCGCGGGCGGCGCCCTCGCTCTTGACGGCGTAGTCGCGCTGCTGCGGGTCCAGCGTTGTCTTCTGCAGCAGGCGCAGCATGCCCAGCACCGCGTTCATCGGCGTGCGGATCTCGTGGCTCATGTTGGCCAGGAAGCGGGTCTTGGCCTGCGAGGCGCGCTCGGCAGCCAGGCGCGCCTGCGCCTGCGGCGTGAGGTCCAGGCAGGTCAGCACCCAGCCTCCATCGGGCAGCGGCGCGGTGCGGGCCTCGATGAGACGGTCGCCAGTGCGGTAAGTTTCAAGCCGGCTGGCACGCCGGTCGCTCCCCAGCGCCAGTGCAGCGTCGACGGCGGCGCGGGCGGCGTCGCCCTGGCCGTAGTCGCCGCGGGCCGCGAAGAATGCGATCAGGTCGTCAAAGCGCAGTGGCGGCTCTTCGAACAGCGAGGCCGGCACATTCAGCAGGCGTTCGAATTCGGCGTTATGGACGAGCAGGCGGCGCTCGGCATCGAACACCGCCAGACCACAGGGCAGGTGGGCCAACACCTCCCGGATCAGCGGGCTGGCAGCTGGCGTGTGACGGTGCCCCGTCGCCGCGCTCTCCTGATCATCTCTGGACCACATCGCGCCCCCGCACCGCTGGCGTCCGGCCTGCGGTGCCGGACGCGCCGAGTCTAGGGCGACCGCCTCATCCGGCCAAGATGGGTCGCTGCAAGCAGGGACGGGTTTGCCCTGGTCATTCGCGGACGATGCGGCCCGGGGCGACCTGTTCGACGGCCTGCGGGTTCGACTTCAGCAGCTCCACGAGCGTGTCGATGTCGGCACCCAGCACGGCGCGGTCGCGGCCGTGCTTGAAGCCGGTCTGGTCGTCGCCACCCTCCGCCACGAAGCTGTTCACCACGATGCGGTAGTCGCGCGTGCGCTCCAGCGGCTTGCCATCGACGAGGATCTCGCCCAGCTGTGGCGTGCCGTTCACGCTGCGCCAGCGGTAGCGCAGCGTCGACGAGGGCTGCAGCAGGCGCGGCTGAGCGTCGCCCTTGGGCAGCGCGCGATGCAGGATGTCCCACAGCTGCTGGCCGGTCAGCGTCAGCGCGACGATCTCGTTGCCAAAGGGCAGGACGGCCAGCACATCGCTCATGGTGGTGGGCTTACCGGGCGTCACGACCAGGTCGGCGCGGATGCCGCCCGGGTTCATGAAGGCGATGTCGGCGGGGCCTTGCTTGCGGGCGAAGGCAAGCTGGCCATCGGCGATCAGGTTGCCCAGCGGGGAGTCGCCGTTCGGCTCCTTGGGGATGCGCACGGCGCCGCGTGGCAACGTGGCGACCGGCTTCATGCGGGCGGCCTCGGTCAGGGCGGCGGCCTGCGCCACCAGCGCAGCCAGTGCGGGATTGGGCGCGTAGACCGACTGCAGCACCGGGTGATTGACTGCCTGGGCCTCGAGCACGCGGCCGCTGGCGTCCAGCTTCAGGCGGCTCTCGGTGATCCAGCCGCCGTAGCTGCCGGCCTGAACGACCAACCGCCCGTTGATCTTGCAGGTATAGGCCTGATGCGTGTGGCCGCCAATGATGATGGCGTAGGCCGGGTCCAGGCGCTTGGCGATGTCCAGCACGCGGCCGGTCAGCGTGGGGCAGGCGTAGCTCGGGTCATTGGCGCTGCCATTTTTGCCCTGCACGCCGCCCTCGTGCATCACCGCCACCAGCACCTGCGCGCCCTCGGCCTTCAGCTGCGGTACCAGCGCATTCAAGGTGTCGACCTCATCGGCGAATCGGATGCCCTTGACCGCCTTGGCCATGATGACTTGCGGGGTGTCCTTGGTGGCAACGCCGGCGATGGCGACCTTCAGCGTGCCGGCCTGCTGGATGCTGTGGGTGGGCAGCAGCGGCTTGCCCGTCGCGGCGTCCAGCACGTTGGCGCCCAGGAACGGGAAGCCGGGCCCCTTGTAGCCGGGCCACAGACAGCCGCCGGGCGCGCATTCGCCACGCGTCTGGCGCAGCAGTTCGGGCAGGCCGGCATCCAGCTCGTGGTTGCCCAAGGCACTGGCAGCGATGCCCAGCTGGCCCATCGCGGCCAGTGTGGGCTCGTCGCGCAACAGGTTGGAGATTTGCGGCGAGGCGCCAATCAGGTCGCCGCCGGCGACGATGACGGCGTCGGGATTCTTGGCCCTGAGCTGCGCCATGGCCGTGGCCAGGTGCGCCACGCCGCCGGCGGCTTGCGGCTTGATCTGGCCGGTGGCCGGGTCGGGCAACCGGGGCATCAGCGGCGTCGGCTGGGCCGGCTGGATGTTGCCGTGGAAGTCGTTGATGGACAGCAGCGTCAGCTCGGTGCTGCGAGGCGGTTGCGGCGTGGAGCAACCAGCCAGCAGGGCAGCCGCCATGGCGGCGGCTGTGAAGAAGCGCAGGAAGTGGGGGGTGACCATTGGCGTCGCGGCGTGGATGGGGCGCCGATATTAGGAGTGGGCGTGTTGTAGAAGTTTGTCGCGAAACTGCGACATATCGGCATATTTTTACAAAGAAGTCCAAATGCACTTTGTTGGTGCATTTGACGCCGTTTCTGGGGGCATCCGCTGCGCCGGACGACCGGCTAATCGTTGTTCGTGACAGGCCTGTGACGCACTGGGGCAGTGCCTGACGCGGGTGGCGATGTGTCTCAAAGAGGCCACTTCTGACTTACCCGTAAAGTTCTGTCACAGAAAGTCATGACAATTCCGTCACCGTAGCGGCCCAGCCCTTTTCGAGGGGCGCTGGCGACGCGACGACCGAAACGCAGCGGCGGGCGCCGTGTGACGTTTCCGTGACGAATTTCGACATCAGCCGCGCGTCGTTTCGCGCGCAAAACAGGAGTGATTGGGATGAGCAACAGGTTTGGGTCCGCGTTCCCGTTGTCGGCGCTGTGCGCCGCCGTCGCCATCGTGGCCGCCGCGCCGGCGATGGCACAGAACACCACGGCCGCCATCGGCGGCCGCGTGACGGCTCCCGGTGGCGCACCGGTGTCCGGCGCCACGGTGACCATCGTTCACCGCGAATCGGGTTCGTCCAACACCCTCGTCACCGATGCCGATGGCCGCTACACCGCGCGTGGTCTGCGTGTTGGCGGCCCCTACACCATCACGGCGACCAAGGGCGCTGACAAGGACGTTCGCGAAGATGTCTACCTGACGTTGGCTGAAACCACCAACCTCGACGTCACACTGGGCGCCAACCAACTGGCCACGGTGGTCGTGTCCGGTTCCTCCACCGCCAACGCCAAGTTCGCCAGTTCCACCATGGGTGCGGGCACGAACCTGAGCCGCGCTGACATGGACAACTTCGCGTCCATCAGCCGCAGCCTGGCCGACTATGCCCGGACCGATCCCCGCCTGTCTCAGACCGACAAGGAACGTGGCGACATCTCCGCTGCCGGCCAGAACGCCCGCTTCAACTCCGTCACCATCGACGGCGTGCGCATCAACGACACGTTTGGCCTGGAATCCAACGGCCTGCCGATGCTGAAGCAGCCGATCTCGATCGACGCTATCCAGGCGGTGCAGGTCAACATCTCCAACTACGACGTGACCCAACAGGGTTACACCGGCGCCAACATCAATGCCGTGACCAAGTCGGGCACGAACCAGTTCAAGGGCAGCGTCTACTACGTCTACCGCGACACCAGCTTGGCAGGTGACCGCTATAACCGTCAGGCGGGCACCTATTTCACGTCGCCGAGCTTCAAGGAAGACTTGAAGGGCTTCACGCTGGGCGGCCCCATCATCAAGGACAAGCTGTTTTTCTTTGCCAGCTACGAAGAACTGAAAAGCAGCCGCAACGCCCCGAGTTTCGGGCCTGTTGGCAGCCCGCAGGCCAATGTGGGCATCACCAACGAGCAGATCGCGGCAGCGCAGGCGGTGGCCAACGACACCTACAAGATCGACATCGGCAGCTTGGCCATCCCCACGGGCGTGCAACTCGTGGCCAAGGACACGCTGCTGAAGCTGGACTGGAACATCTCCGAGAGCCACAAGGCGAACCTGCGCTACACCAAGTCCGAGGAAAGCAACCCGATCTTCCCCGGCTTTGCGAACAATACGCTGACCATGTCCTCGCACTGGTACAACCAGGACAAGGTGCTCGAAACGGTCGTGGGTCAGCTGTTCTCGGATTGGACAGACAGCTTCTCCACCGAGCTGAAGATATCTCAGCGTGACTACACCAGCTCGCCCAAGAACAACAGCGACCTGCCGCAGATCAGCCTGATCTGGACAACGCAGGCGCCCGCTGGAACGGCGACCGGCAATCGCACGCTGCGATTCGGCACGGAGTCCAGCCGCCACTTCAACAGCCTGGAGACCAAGACGCTGGATGCCTACTTCGCAGGCAACCTGCTGCTGGACAACCACGAGATCAAGGCCGGTGCGGACCTGCAGAAGAACGAGATCTTCAACGCCTTCCTGCAGAACACCAAGGGCACCTACACCTTCAGCGGGACCGACCCTGTCGCGCTGTGGCGCGAGAATCGGGTGACCAGCTACACGGTGCAGCTGCCGCTGGCCGGCAACACGCTGACCGATGGCGCGGCCAACTGGACGCTGAACAACGTCGGCGTGTTCTTGCAGGACACGTGGACCGTCAACCGCCGCCTGACGCTGACCGGCGGCATCCGTGTCGACATGCTCAGCACCAGCGACCGTCCCAAGGCCAACACCGCGGCTTCCTCGGTGTTCGGCTACGACAACACCGCCACGCTGGACGGCGACAAGCTGGTGCAGCCGCGCTTTGGTTTCAACTACGCGCTGGACCCGGTGGACAAGCGCAAGTCGCAGATCCGTGGCGGCTTCGGTCTGTTCATGGGCTCTGCAGCCTCCGTCTGGCTGACGAATCCCTACCAGAACACGGGCGTGACGACCGCCAACTTCACCTGCAGTGGCACCAGCTCGCCCACTTGCACGCAGGCCAGTGTGTTGTTCAACCCGAATCCCAACGCCCAGCCTTCGCTGAGCGGGCAGCCGCCGGCAGCCAACGTCGACTTCATCGCCCCGGGCGTCAGCCAGCCGTCGGTCTGGAAGATGAACCTTGCCTGGGACGGCGAGCTGCCGTGGTACGGCCTGGTCGCGAGCGCCGAGTTCCTGCACACCAAGGTCGACCAGGGTCTGTACTACAAGCACCTGAACCTGGGCGCACCGACCGGTACGTCTCCGGTGGACGGGCGTGAGATGTTCTACAACGCCCGTGGCCGCGACCCGCTGTGTTTCGCTGGTGGCAACGACAGTAATCCGACCGGCTGCCTGAGCAGCCGCGCCAACCAGAACCGCAGCTACAACACGGTCACGGTCGTTGAGAGCACGAAGAAGGGCAGCGGCAATGCGTTGACGCTGTCGCTGAACTCGCCCACACGCGGCGGCTTCGGCTGGGGCGTGGCGTACACCCGCACCTCTGCCACTGAAGTCAGCCCACTGACGTCCTCCACGTCGAACTCGAACTGGCTGAACCGTTCGATCTTCAACCCCAACGAGGAAGTGGCCGCCAATTCGGCGTCGCTGATCCGCAACCGCTTCAACGCGCAAGCCAACTGGTCCAAGGCGTTCTTCGGCAAGTACAAGACCAGCTTCGGCGTGGTCTATGAAGGCCGTGATGGTCGCCCGTACAGCTGGGTGTTTGCCAACGACATGAACGGTGACGGCGTGTCCGGCAACGACCTGCTGTACATCCCGAAGGGCCCGGGCTCGGGTGAGGTGCTGTTCCGCCTGCCCAACACCGGCTCCACCATCACCAGTGCTGCCGCGCTGAGCGCATTCCAGCAAAGCACCGCCGGCGAGGCGGAGGCCAAGTTCTGGGCCTTCGTGGACAGCCAGCCGGCGCTGCGCAACGCCAAGGGCGGTGTGGTGGGGCGCAACTCGGCCTATTCCAAGTTCACGAACAGCTTCGACGTTCGCGTCAGCCAGGAAGTGCCCGGCTTCTTCAACAACCACAAGGGCGTGTTGACGCTGGACATCCTGAACTTCGGCAACCTGGTCAATAAGCGTTGGGGCCGTATCGACGAAGCGCCGTTCGGTGCCGGCAACAGCCGCACCTTCGTGCGTTACGCCGGTGTCGACCCGACCACCGGCAAGATGATCTATTCGGTCAACGACCCGCAGGACTTCATCAACAAGCAGACCCGTGGTGAATCGTCGTGGGCCATGCAGCTCACCGCCAAGTACGAGTTCTGACATCGAGCAAGAAATGTCCGGGCCGCCTCATCGGCCCGGACAATGCAGAGGGGGCCCCACAAGGGCCCCCTTTTTTGCCTGCGTGCCAGGCTACTTCTGGATGTCGCCCAGGCAGAGGTACTTGACCTCTATGTAGTCGTCCATGCCCTGGCGCCCGCCCTCGCGGCCCAGGCCCGACTGCTTGACGCCACCGAACGGCACCTCGGCGGTCGAGATCAGCCCGGTGTTGACGCCCACCATGCCGTACTCCAGCGCTTCGCCGACGCGGAAGATGCGGCCGATGTCGCGGCTGTAGAAGTAGCTGGCCAGGCCGAACTCGGTCGAGTTGGCCAGGCGGATGGCGTCGTCCTCGGTCTGGAACCTGAATACCGGCGCGACCGGGCCAAAGGTCTCCTCGCGCGAGCACAACATCTCCGACGTTGCGTCCGCCAGCAGCGTGGGCTCGAAGAAGTGGCCCGCCGCGCCCTCGACCCGCTTGCCGCCGGTCAGCACCTTGGCGCCCAGCGCGATGGCGTCGGCCACGTGCGTCTCGACCTTCTCCAGCGCCGCCGCGTCGATCAGCGGGCCGACGTGGATGCCAGCCTCGAAGCCGTTGCCGGTCTTCAAGACAGCGACCTTGGCCGCGAACTTCTCCAGGAAGGCGTCGTACACGCCGGCCTGCACGTAGATGCGGTTGGCGCAGACGCAGGTCTGGCCCGCGTTGCGGTACTTGCTGGCGATGGCGCCGTCCACGGCCGAATCCAGGTCGGCGTCGTCGAACACGATGAAGGGTGCGTTGCCGCCCAGCTCCAGGCTGAGCTTTTTGATCGTCGGCGCGCACTGGCGCATCAGGATGCGGCCCACCTCGGTGGAGCCGGTGAACGACAGATGGCGCACCACGTCACTCTCGCACAGCACCTGGCCGATCTCGATGGACTGCTGCGAGTCTGCTGTCAGCACGTTCAGCACGCCGGACGGCATACCGGCGCGCTGCGCCAACTCGGCCACGGCCAGCGCCGTCAGCGGCGTGGCCTCAGCCGGCTTGATGATGACGGTGCAACCCGCGGCGAGTGCCGGCGCGACCTTGCGCGTGATCATCGCCAGCGGGAAGTTCCACGGCGTGATGGCCGCGCACACGCCGATGGCCTGCTTGATGACCAGGTAACGCTTGGTCGGGTCGGTGGTCGGGATGGTCTCGCCGTAGACGCGCTTGGCTTCTTCCGCAAACCAGTCCAGGAAGCTGGCGCCGTAGACCACCTCGCCGCGCGCCTCGGCCAGCGGCTTGCCCTGCTCGGCAGTCATCAGCCGGGCGAGGTCGTCAGCATGCTTGACCAGCAGCTGCTGCCAGCGCACCAGCACGGCCGCGCGCTCCTTGGCGGGCTTGCCTCGCCACGCGTTCAGCGCGTTGGCGGCGGCGGCGATGGCCGTGCCGGCCTCGGTGCGACCCAGGTTGGGCACCTGGCCCAGCTCGCGGCCGGTGGCCGGGTCGGTCACAGCGAAGCTGGTGGCGCCATTGACCCATTCGCCGTTGATCAGCGCCTGGCTGCGCAGCAGGCTGGCGTCGTCGAGCGCGCCGAGCGGGGAATTCGCATCCATCGGGGTTCTCCAGTCGTGTTGGCGATCACTCTACCCGGGGCAGACAAAGGCCTCTCTCTACAATCGCCCCTCTTTGTCACCGACCTTTTCCAGGAAGCCCCGGAATGAAAGCCGCCGAGATCCGCCAGACGTTCCTGAAGTTCTTCGAGTCGAAAGGACACCAGATCGTCGCGTCCAGCCCCGTCGTGCCGGGCGACGACCCGACGCTGCTGTTCACCAACGCGGGCATGAACCAGTTCAAGGACGTGTTCCTGGGCTTCGACAAGCGCGCCTACACGCGGGCCACCACCAGCCAGAAGTGCATCCGCGCCGGCGGCAAGCACAACGACCTGGACAACGTCGGCTACACCGCGCGCCACCACACCTTCTTCGAGATGCTGGGCAACTTCAGCTTCGGCGACTACTTCAAGAAGGATGCGATCAGCTACGCCTGGGAGCTGCTGACGGTCAACTTCGGCCTGCCCGCCGAGAAGCTGTGGGTCACCGTCTATTCCGAAGACGACGAGGCCTACGAGATCTGGAACAAGACGGTTGGCGTGCCCGCCGAGCGCATCGTGCGCATCGGCGACAACAAGGGCGCGCGCTACATGTCCGACAACTTCTGGATGATGGGCGACACGGGCCCTTGCGGCCCTTGCACCGAGATTTTCTACGACCACGGCCCCGACGTGGCCGGCGGCCCGCCGGGCTCTGCCGAGCAGGACGGCGACCGCTACATCGAGATCTGGAACAACGTCTTCATGCAGTTCAACCGGACTGAAGACGGCGTCATGCACAAGTTGCCCAAGCCGTCGGTGGACACCGGCATGGGCCTGGAGCGGCTGGCCGCGGTGCTTCAGCACGTGCACAGCAACTACGAGATTGACCTGTTCGTCGCGCTGCTGGCGGCGGCCAAGTCCGCGGTGGACGCGGCCGGCGGCGGCAACTGCGATGCCGAGAGCCCGTCGCTGAAGGTCATCGCCGACCACATCCGCGCGTGCTCGTTCACGGTCGTCGACGGCGTCATCCCCGGCAACGCCGGCCGCGGCTACGTGCTGCGCCGCATCGCCCGCCGCGCCATCCGCCACGGCTACAAGCTGGGCGCGCGCACGCCGTTCTTCCACAAGCTGGTGGCCGCGCTGACCGCCGAGATGGGCGATGCCTACCCCGAGCTGCGCCAGGCCGAGAAGCGCGTGACCGATGTGCTGAAGCAGGAAGAGGAGCGCTTCTTCCAGACCATCGCCACCGGTATGGAAATCCTCGAAGCCGCGCTGGCCAAGGGCGGCAACGTCGACGGCGACACCGCCTTCAAGCTGCACGACACCTACGGCTTCCCGGTCGACCTGACCGCCGACGTCTGCCGCGAGCGCGGTGTGACGGTGGACGAGGCGCGCTTCGACGAACTGCTGGAAGAGCAGAAGAACCGCGCCCGCGCCGCCGGCAAGTTCAAGATGGCACAAGGCCTGGCCTACAGCGGCGCGCCGACCGCGTTCCACGGTTACGACGGCCTGCTCGTCGAGACTGCCACCGTCACGGCGATCTACGTCGATGGCGCGCAGGTTGACGCAGCGAACGCCGGCGACGACGCCGTCATCGTGCTGGACCACACGCCCTTCTACGCCGAGAGCGGCGGCCAGGTCGGTGATGCCGGTGAACTGCGCAACGGCACGACCCGCGTGGTCGTCGCCGACACGCTGAAGATCCAGGCCGACGTGTTCGGGCACCACGGCCAGGTCGTGGAAGGCGCGGTCAAGGTCGGCGACGTGTTCACCGCCCGCGTGGACGCCGAGCGCCGCGCCAAGACCGTGCGCAACCACAGCGCCACCCACCTGATGCACAAGGCGCTGCGCGAAGTGCTGGGCGCGCACGTGCAGCAAAAGGGCTCGCTCGTGAATGCCGAGCGCACCCGCTTTGACTTCGCGCACAACGCGCCGATGACGGCCGAGGAGATTCGTGAGGTCGAGGCGCTCGTCAATGCCGAGATCCTGGGCAACGCCGGCGCCGAAGCCAAGGTGATGGCGTTGGACGACGCGCAGAAGTCGGGCGCCATGATGCTGTTCGGCGAGAAGTACGGCGAGACCGTGCGCGTGCTGAGCATCGGCTCGTCCAAGGAGCTGTGCGGTGGCACGCACGTGAAGGCGACCGGCGACATCGGCCTTTTCAAGATCGTGGCCGAGTCGGGCGTTGCGGCCGGCATCCGCCGCGTTGAGGCCGTCACAGGCGACAACGCGCTGACGTACCTGCAGTCGCTGGAGACCACGGTGCAGGGCGCGGCGATGACGCTGAAGACCACGCCGCACGAGCTGGGCGCGCGCCTTCATGCGGTGCTGGAGCAGGTGCGCCAGCTGGAGAAGGAACTGACGGCCGCCAAGAGCAAGCTGGCGTCTGCCCAGGGCGACGAGCTGTTGTCTCAGGCTGTCGACGTCAAGGGCCTGAAGGTGTTGGCTGCCAAGCTCGAAGGCGCCGACGCCAAGACGCTGCGCGAGACCATGGACAAGCTGAAGGACAAGCTCAAGACCGCTGCCATCGTGCTGGCCGCCGTGGACGGCGACAAGGTGCAGATCGCGGCCGGCGTGACCGCCGACAGCATTGGCAAGGTCAAGGCCGGCGAACTGGTCAACTTCGTCGCCCAGCAGGTGGGTGGCAAGGGCGGCGGCAAGCCCGACATGGCGATGGCTGGCGGCACGCAGCCGGCGGGTGTGCCGGCCGCGCTGCAGAGCGTCGCAGCCTGGGTCGCCGAGCGCGTCTGACCCTGTACTGCGTACGCCGCCCGGCGCACGCCACTGCCGTCAGGTCGTCGAAGGTGTTGCACCAGAGCCCGTCGTTCAGCGGCGGGCGGATCCCTCGCTCGATCGGTAGTGTTCAGGGGCCCTCCGCCGCCTTGACGAGGGCCAGCACGTCTTTGAAGCGCTCCTGCCGGCAGTGCTGCGTAAGCGGCGAGCGGCCTCATGTTGATCTGCTGAGCCGTGCCTAGGATGCTCGTATCCATCAACGACTGAACTGACCCCGAAAAGTTGGACTCAATCGAGAAACCAACCTGAACAAATACTCAGAGCAGCAAAAATTGGATGCTGTCGAGACCTACCGCTCCGGCGAGCTGGGCCTTCGAAAGACAGCGGAACTCCACGGTGTAAACGTGGCTTCACTCCGCGCATGGGTCGCCGGCTTCGAGGCGATGGGATTGGCTGGAGTTCTGCGAAAGCGAAGACAGTCCTACGACCTAAAATTCAAGATCGAGGTGCTTCAGCGAATTGAAGCCGAGAATCTCTCTCATCGGCAGGCTGGAGCGCTGTTCAACATTCGCAACTTCTCCCGAATTGCCGAGTGGGAGCGAGACTGTCAAAAGGACGGAGTTGCGGGTCTGATGCACCGGAGACTCCAAGGGAATGGACTACGCAATTCTGGCGGCGCTGTCTTCGAAGGCCGCGCACCATATACAGCGCGCACGAGCCCGGAGTGGCGATCTGGCCGGAGAAGCGCGAAGCGCAGCCGATCAGGACCGGCCAGTGCGCCTAGCAGGCCGTTTCCGCGTAGCGGCAAGGGATAGGACTGCGCATTCAAGGACTTGTACTTGCCTCGGTGGATGAGCTCCACCGGGGTGATGTCCGCATCGACACCGCGGTAGCCCAGGTCGACGACGGCTACCTTGGGCTTGACGCCGAGATCCTGCATCAAGGTGCTCGTCTGCTCGAGCTGGGCGCTGAGTGTGTGGCCATCGAACGGGTTGCCGGGGA
>NZ_JBIGHY010000013.1:0-89734 GCF_043555865.1 Pelomonas dachongensis | reverse complement strand
CGCGAACCCTCCAACTCAAACAGTGGAAACGCGGCACCACCATCTACCGGGAACTGCTTGGTCTGGGGGCTGCGCCGCAGGTTGCAAGACGGGTCGCGCCGAACAGCCGTCGCTGGTGGAGAAACAGCGGCAAGGCCCTCAACAGCGTGCTCACCATCGCCTGGTTCGACCGATTGGGGCTACCCCGCCTCTCATGACCTCAAACTCTCGAACCGCCAGGTGCGGACCCGCATGCCCGGTGGTGCGGCAGGGGCGCCTCCGATGATTGGAGGCCCCCTATGCCGATTTGCGGCACCAGTTTCCGGCGCATGACGGTCGGTCGTGAATAAGTCACGCTCGCTTCACAAGCGGTGGTCACAGTCGCGACCGCTGCCACCCGCAGCCCGGCGCTGCCGGGTTGCGCCCTCCGACCCTCAGCCCACCACCGCCATGTCCGACCTCCCCGTCCAGGCCAGCCGCCGCATCCTGCTCAAGAGCGCGGCTTCGCTCCCCTTCATTTCCTGCCTCGCCGCGCTGCATGCGCGCGAGGCGGTTGCCGCCGGCAACACCGCCCGCGTGGCCAGCCCCTACGGCCCCATCGCGCCGGTCAACGACCTGACCACCGGCCTGCCGCTGCTCAAGCTGCCCGCGGGCTTCAGCTACAAGAGCTTCGGCTGGACCGGCGACACGATGAGCAACGGCCTGCCCGCCCCCGGCGGCCACGACGGCATGGCCGTGGTGACGAGCCGCCGCGTCGGCCGCTCGACCGAGCTGGTGCTGATCCGCAACCACGAGCTGAGCGGCACCGCCAGCGCCACCTTCCTCGGAGCACCGGCCGTCTACGACACCGGCACCACGTCGGGCCAGTACTCGGCCGGCGGCAACACCAACGTCATCTTCCGCGACGGCAACTTCATCAGCGTGTCGCCCAGCCTGGGCGGCACCCGCACCAACTGCGCGGGTGGCCCCACGCCGTGGGGCAGCTGGCTGACCTGCGAGGAAGTCGGCTCGGACAACACAAGCACACAGGGCCGCAAGCACGGCTACGTGTTCGAGGTCGCCGCCGATCCGGTGCAGACCAGCGCTCAGCCCCTCATCGGCATGGGCCGCTTCGCGCATGAGGCCGTTGCCGTCGACCCGACCACCGGCGTCGTCTACCAGAGCGAGGATTCCTCGGGCAAGTCCGGCTTCTACCGCTATGTGCCCAACGTGACCCAGGGCTCTCTGGGCTCGCTGGCGCTGGGCGGCACGCTGCAGATGGCCAAGGTCATCGGCCAGAACAACGTCAACGTCGCACCGGCCCAGCTCGACCAGACCTACGCGCTGGAGTGGGTGACGATCAACAATCCCGACCAGAACCGCGGCAACGCCACCGGCCTGAATGGCCAGACGATCAACAACTGCGCGGGCCCGTTCGTGCAGGGATGGCAGCAGGGCGCACTGCGCATGAACCGCGGCGAAGGCATGTGGTACCACGCCGGCAAGATCTATCTCATGGACACGTCGGGCGGCAGCGTGAACCTGGGCGCCATCTGGGAGCTGGACCTGGCCACGCAGGTCATGACCTGCATCTACTCCACGTCCGGCGCCAGCGTCGGCAACATGGGCGACAACATCACCGTCAGCCCGCGCGGCGGCATCGTCATCTGCGAGGACGCGTCCAACGCCGCCAACGACGAATTCGGCGTGGGCCAGCGCCTGATGGGGCTGAGCCCCGAAGGCGAGACCTTCATCTTCGCGAAGAACAACATCAACCTGACGGCCGCTCAGCTGGCCGCCGCCGGCAAGCGCACCACGCTGGCCGGCGCCCACAACACCAACGAGTTCGCCGGCGCCTGCTTCGACCCGACGGGCCGCTGGCTGTTCGTCAACATCCAGACGCCGGGCATCACCTTCGCCATCACGGGCCCCTGGGCCAACGGCTCGATCTGATCGCGCCCCCCCTACCTCAAGCCAAGACCGAACCATGAAGCATCACCTCCTCGCCGCGGCCCTGGTGGCCGCCTTCGCCGCCGCACCGGCCCAGGCCGTCACGCTGACCAGCAGCAGCGGCGCCGCCGTCACCTCTTACAGCAGCGGCTCGCTGCTGGCCTATGACCTGGACTTCACGACGCTGGGCACCGCCTCGCTGACGTTCACGCTCGACGCCGCCGACATCGGCAGCACGCTGAGCTTCAACGCGCTGGTGCGCAACCTCAGCGGGCTGGGCATCGATGGCGTAACGATGACCCTCACCGGCGCCAGCTTCGGCGAGCCCGGCAGCATCGCTACCGACGGCTTCCAGGCCATCACGGCCTCGGGCAGTTCGGCGCAGCAGGCCTGGGCCCGCTTCTCTCCAGGGCTGACGACGGACCTCTACCTGGGCGCCCCGCTAGGAGAGGGCACCAACTGGACCATCAACCTGGCCGGCGCGCAGGCGGGCGGCAGCTTCACCATCGCCGTCGCGGTGCCCGAGCCCGAGACCTACGCGCTGATGCTGGCGGGCATGGCCCTCGTGGGTGTGGCGGCACGCCGCGCACACCGCGTCAAGGGCTGAGCCTTCGTCGCTGAACGGCCTGCCGGCACCGAGCCGGCAGGCCGGCGTCGGCGCGGCGTCAGGGCTTCGTGGCAAGCTGTCGGGATGCGCTGGGCTTTCATCACCGATATTCATGCCAACCGACAGGCCTTCGAGGCCGTCCTCGCCGACGCTCGCTCCCAGGGCGCCACGCACTTCGCACTGCTGGGCGACTTCGTCGGCTACGGCGCCGACCCCGCCTGGGTGCTTAACCAGGTCATGGCGATGGTGGCCGACGGCGCCATCGCCGTGCAGGGCAACCACGACGAGGCGGTGTCGCAAGGCAGCATGCCCGGCATGCACCCCGATGCACGCGCCGTCGTCGACTGGACGCGCGCACAGCTGAACGAGGCGCAGCTGCAGTTCCTGGCCCGCCTGCCGCTGCAGGCCCGCGGCGAGCCGGGCCACTGCCTGTTCGTTCACGCCAACGCCTTCGACCCGCGTGGGTGGGAGTACATCCTGGGCCGCAGCGAGGCCGTGCGCAGCATGAACGCCAACCCGGCGCGGCTGCAGGTCTGCGGCCACATGCACGACCCCATGCTGTTCCACCTGTCCGGCACCGGCAAGGCGGGCGATTTCCGGCCCGTGGCAGGCGTCGCGATGCCGCTGCCGGGGCACCGCCAGTGGCTGGTCGTGCCGGGCGCCTGCGGCCAGCCGCGAGACGGCAACCCGGCGGCCTGCTACGCGCTGTTCGACCCCGCTCGCTCGGAACTGGACGATGCGCGCATCACGTTCCAGCGCGTCGCCTATGACGTCGACGCCGCATGCAACGCGCTGCGCGCCACGGACATGCCCGCCGCCCTCGTCGACCGCCTGACGCGCCGACTGGGGCTGGGGGAATGAGCCCCGCAGCACCGCCTGGCGCGACAGCGCAAGTCACGTCGGGTGCGCCCGCCGGCGACAACGCATTGCCACCGTCCCCCGCGCCGCTGGAGGTCGGCCAGGTGCTGGACGGCTTCCGGCTGGAGGAGCGCCTGCACCAGGGCGGCATGGCGCACCTGTGGCGGGTCAGCCGCGCCACGCCCGACGAGGGCCCCACCGACGACATCGGGCTGCTGATGAAGGTGCCGCGCATCAAGGGCGGTGAGGACCCGGCCACCATCGTGGGCTTCGAGGTGGAGCAGATGCTGATGCCGCAGCTGAGCGGCCCGCACGTGCCGCGCTTCGTCGCGCGCGGGGACTGGACCCGGCAGGCCTTCATCATCATGGAGCGCATCCCTGGCGACACGCTGCGCCCCCGGCTGGACGACGCGCCGCTGCCGCCCGAGGAAGTCGCCGACATCGGTGCCCGAGTGGCCACGGCGCTGGCCGCGCTGCACCGCCAGCATGTCGTGCACCTGGACGTGAAGCCCAGCAACATCATGTTCCGCCCGGATGGCACGGCGGTTCTGCTGGACTTCGGCCTGTCGCGCCACGAGCACCTGCCCGACCTGCTGGAGGAGGAGTTCACGCTGCCCATGGGAACCGGCCCCTACATGAGCCCGGAGCAGGTGCAGTTCGTGCGCAACGACCCGCGCAGCGACCTGTTTGCGCTCGGCGTGATGCTCTACCACCTGGCCACCGGCGAGCGCCCATTCGGCCAGCCCGACTCGGTGCGCGGCCTGCGCCGGCGCCTGTACGTGGAGCCGGTGCCGCCGCGAGCCATCCGGCCAGAGCTGCCGCCGTGGCTGCAGGAGGTCATCCTGCATTGCCTGGAGGTGCAGCCCGAGCGCCGCTACCAGAGCGCCGCGCAGCTGGCGCTGGACCTGCGCGAACCGGCCGGCATAGCGCTGACCGCGCGTGCCGAAAAGCTTCAGACGAGCGGCCTCATGATCCGCCTGAAGCGCTGGTTCTTCGCGCTGGGCAGCGAGCCCGAAGCCGTGGTGCAGCCCGGCCAGCAATTGGCGCGCAGCCCCATCGTCATGGCCGCCGTGGAGGTGGACCGGGGCACGCCCGAGCTGCGCGCACAGCTGTGCGAGACCGTGCGACGCATCGTGCAGACCGAGACCGGCGCGCGGCTGGCCTGCGTGGCTGTCATGCGCACCAACCGCATCGGCCTGGACGAGCTGACCGACCAGCACGGACAGAGCGTGCACGTGAAGCAGCTCATCGCACTGAAGCACTGGGCCCTGCCCATTCGCAAGGCGCTGAAGCTAGAGGACGGCCGGCTGACCTTCCACGTGCTGGAGGCTTCCGACGTGGCCGAGGCGCTGGTGGACTTCGCGCACCGCAACGGCGTTGACCACATCGTCATGGGCGCGCGCGGCGCGTCAACCCTGCGCCGCTACCTGGGCAGCGTGTCGGGCTACGTGGTGGCCGAGTCGGCCTGCACCGTCACCGTGGTGCGCGAGCCGCTGCCGGACTGACGCCATGGCAGACAACCCCTGCCTGAGCTGCGGCGCCTGCTGCGCGAGCTTCCGCGTGGACTTCGACCGCAGCGAGCTGGAAAGCGAAGGCGGCAGCGTGCCGGACGGCCTGGCGGCCGAACTGAGCGGCCGGCTCGTGCGCATGCGCGGCACTGACCATGTGCAGCCGCGCTGCGCGGCGCTCAGTGGCAAGGTGGGCCAGAAGGCCAGCTGCGGCATCCACGAGTGGCGCCCGTCGCCCTGCCGCGAATTCGGCGAGCGCGCGCCGATGGGCATCGGCGACGACGCCTGCGCGCGGGCCCGTGCGCGGCACGGGCTGGCGCCGCTCTAGGTCCCCGGCCCGCGCACCGGCTGCCGGCGCTGCTCGCGCAATTCGCGCTGCTGCTCATTCAGCCAGGCCAGCTTGGCGCCATACATGTCGCGGTCGCGCGTCGTGGCGCTGTTCTCCAGCGCCTTGGCGATCTCGCCACGCGCACTCGCCACGTCGCCCAGTCCGTAGTTGGCCAGCGCCAGCCAGAAATGGAACTCCGGCACGTAGGCAGCACGCGCCACCTCCTTGCGGAACAGCTGGCGCGCCTCGGCGAACTCGCCCGCCTTCATGGCCGCTACCCCGTCGTCGAAGAACTTGTAGGGCGCCACGGGCTGCAACTGCGCGAGCTGGCGCGAATAGCTGTCGGCCTCGGCGCTGCGGCCCACGTCGGTCAACACCAGCACCAGGTTGGACATCGCCTGCACGTTGGCCGGCTCGCGCTCCAGCACCAGCCGCAACGTCTTCTCGGCGGCATCAAACAAGCCCTTGCGGCGGTACAGCACGGCTAGTGTGTTGTACGAGGCCAACCAGCGCGAGTCGGTCTGCAACGCCGCACGCGACCACCAGTAGGCGTCGTCGATCTGGCCCAGCGTCAGCGCCTCGGCCGCGCGGTTGTTCATGAACATTGCGAGGATGGTGGACTCGTCGACGACGCGGCTGCGATGGCGCTTCACCTGCTCCGGCGGCAGGAAGTCGATGGTCAGCAGCTCGGGGTCGCCGAACACCGTCATGCGCGAGGTGTTGGGCAACGGACGCGCCAGGCTGATGTTGACGTGCCCCGCGACGAAGTAGATGCCGTTGGCGCGTGTCCAGGCTTCTTCCAGGTAGACGCTGTTGAAGCGCACCGGCAGGTTCAGTTGCCGGGCAAAGGCCGCGGTCATCAGCACCAGCGACAGGCAGTTGCCTCGCCGGGCGTCGAAGGCCTCGGCGGCGGTGCGGGTGATCTCGCTGTCGTAGTCCAGCTGGAGACGACCTTTGGTGTACAGCGCATCGATGAGACCGTCGCGCACGCCCTTCAGGCGGATCTCGCTGGCCATCTCGGTCTCGGCGAATCGCTGCATCGCAGGGCTGAGTTTCAGCGCCTCCTGTGCGTCAATGGGCACACTGGCCGGCCTGAACGCCGCGTCGCGGAACACGTTGGTATCGGGCGGCTGCATCGGCTCGACGGCGCAGCCGGCGAGGCAGGCCAAGCAGGCCAGCGCCAGCACGGCACAGACACGGCGGACATGGTGCATGGCAGTCTCCTGCTCACGTGGTTGAGTTCTTCAGGTCTCCTGCTGCAAGCTTAGTCGCACCCCTGCAGCGTGTCTTCAGTCATCGTGCACGGCGAGGCCGTCTCCGCAGTCACTCCGCCGGCCGCCGGGACACAATGAAACATAGAAACAAAACTACATTCAACAAGACGCCATCTCAAACACGACCAATCATCCGGGAAATTCCGACAAACCCCTGGGAATCCACCATCTTTCTAATGTAGTTTTACTTCAATAGCATCCGCACACTTCAAAGGAGTGCAGAGACATGAAGGCATGGACCGGTGGCGTCGTGCGGCAGACGCGGCGATGGATGGGGGCATTGACGCTCGGCCTGTGCGGGCTGCTGGCCGCCTGCGGCGGCGGCAGCGCCGAAGCGCCGGCGCACGCCATGAGCAGCGCCACCGCCGCCGCGCCTGCCGATGCAGTGGGTGTCGAGTTGCTGGCCGGCGTGCCGCAAGCGCCCGACGCAGCCCGCGCGCGCGCCGCCGCGGTGGCCACGCCTGGCGCCCCAGCCACGTCGCTGCGCGTGCACTACCGCCGCGCCGACGGCAACCATGCCGGCTGGCAGATCCACAGCTGGAACGCCGCGCAGAGCCCCAACTGGAACCAGGGCTGGAACGCGGCGGGCAGCGACGACTTCGGCGTCTACTACGACGTGCCGCTGGCCTCCGGCAGCGGCACCGTGGGCTTCCTGCTGCACAACGGGGACAACAAGGACAACGGCGGTGCCGACCAAAGCTACACGCTGCAGTCCGGCACCAACGAGATCTGGCGCCTGCAGAGCGATAGCAACAACTACACCAGCAATCCGCTGATGCTGCCCGCGCCCGACATCAAAACCGTGCGCGTGCACTACCAGCGTTTCGACGGCGGCTACAGCGCCTGGGGCCTGCACCTGTGGAACGGCAGCGGGCTGGACACCTCGCGCCTTCCCGCGGGCGTCACCATCGACAACTGGGGCCAGCCCGTCACCTTCAGCGCGATGCCCGGCTTTGCTGCCGGCGACGGCGAGGTGGTTTTCGACATCCCGGTGCTGAACCCGCGGGGCGACTTCAACCGCAAGGGCTTGGAGTTCATCATCCACGGCATGCCGCCCAACGAGAACGACAAGGACGGCCGCGACAACAACGTCCGCGTCGAGTTCTCGGCGCTGACGATTCAGAACCAGGTCGGCCATGTGTGGCTGGTGGAGCGTGACGCCACCTCCTACACCGCACCGCCCGACCTGCGCCAGGTCTCCAGCACCGACGCGCGCGCCGTCTGGCTGAACAAGACGCTGGTGAAGTGGCCGCGCCTGGCGACCTCCGCGCCGGTGCGCCTGTACCACTCGGCCACCGGCCAGATCGCCGTTGCGGCCGGCACCCCGGTGCAAGGCGCCGACGGCTTCATCTCGCTGGATGCCTTCACCGGCACCGTGCCCGCGGCCGATGCGCTGCGCTTCAAGTACGTGGCCGGCGGCACCGTATTCAGCGTGCGCGCCGCCGACATCGCCCGCCTGCCCGCGCTGCACCAGCAGCAGCTCGTGCTGGTGCAAGTGGACGCTGCAGGCCGCGTGCAGAACGCGACGACGGCGCAGATCGCGGGCGCACTGGACGACCTCTACGCCGCCGCGAACGACGTGCCCGACCTGGGCGCCACAGTGGCCAACGGCAGCACCCGCTTTAAGCTGTGGGCGCCCACCGCGCAGGCCGTGTCCGTGGTGCTGACCGCGCCGATCAACGGTTCCACGCTGACCCGCACGACCACCGAGCCGATGGCACGCGACGCCGCCACCGGCGTGTGGCGCCTGATCAAGCCCGCCAATCTGCAGGGCGCCACCTACCGCTACCAGGTGCAGGTGTTCGTGAAGGGCGTAGGCGTGGTGCGCAACCTCGTCACCGACCCGTACTCGCTGGGCCTGACGCTCGGCGGCCAGCAGAGCGTGGTGATGGACCTGAACGCCTCCGTCACCAAGCCCGCCGGCTGGGACGCCGGCGCGCCGCCCACCACCGTGGCCGCGCCGTCAGACCTCAGCATCTACGAGCTGCACGTGCGCGACTTCTCAATCAACGACGCCACCGTGCCCGCCGCGCGCCGCGGCAAGTACCTGGCGTTCGCGGAGCACAACTCCAACGGCATGAAGCACCTGACGGCGCTGGCCGCCGCGGGCCTGACCGACGTGCACCTGCTGCCAGTGTTCGACCTCGCCAGCGTCAATGAGAAGGGCTGCACCTCGCCCTCGCCTTCGGGCGCGCCGGACGGCGAGACGCAGCAGGCCGCCGTGGCCGCCACGGCCGGCACCGACTGCTTCAACTGGGGCTACGACCCGCACCACTTCACGACGCCCGACGGCAGCTACGCCAGCACCGCGAGCGACCCGCTGGCCCGCGTCGTGGAGTTCCGCCGCATGGTGCAGGCGCTGAACGCAGCCGGCCTGCGCGTCGGCATGGACGTTGTGTACAACCACACCACCTCGTCCGGCCAGAACGCCACGTCCGTGCTCGACAAGGTCGTACCGGGTTACTACTTCCGCTACAACGCAAGCGGTGGCATCGAGCGCTCCACCTGCTGCGAGAACACCGCGGCCGAGAACCTGATGATGGCCAAGCTGATGGTCGACTCGGCCGTCACCTGGACGCGCGACTACCGCATCAGCTCGCTGCGCTTCGACATCATGGGTCACCACCCGCGCTCGGTGCTGGAGACGCTGAAGGCGCGCGTGAAGACCGCCACCGGCCGCGACGTGCAAATCGTCGGCGAGGGCTGGAACTTCGGCGAGGTCGCCAACGGCGCGCGCTTCGTGCAGGCCGAGATGCTGAGCCTGAACGGCTCGGGCATCGGCAGCTTCAACCCGCTGATGCGCGACGCGGTGCGCGGCGGCGGCTGCTGCGACAGCGGAAATGCGCTGGTCGCCGCCCAAGGCTACGTGAACGGCTTCTTCTACGACAGCAATGGTGCGAGCACGGGCCAGACGCGTGGTGAGCTGATGTGGATGGGCGACCGCCTGAAGGCTTCGCTGGCCGGCTCCATCCGCAGCTTTCAGATGCAGACGAGCTGGGACGCCACGCTGCGCCTGGACCAGATCGACGTCGGCGGCATCCCGGCCGGCTGGGTACTGGAGCCGAGCGAGGTCGTCAACTACGTCGAGAACCACGACAACCTGACCCTGTTCGACAACAACGCCTTCCGCCTGCCCGCGACCACCAGCCGCGAGGACCGCGCCCGCGTGCAGATCCTGGCCAACGCCATCAACGCGTTCAGCCAGGGCGTGGCGTACTTCCACGCCGGCACCGACACGCTGCGCAGCAAGAGCCTGGATCGCAACAGCTACGACAGCGGCGACTGGTTCAACCGGTTGGACTGGAGCTACGCGGACAACAACTTCGGCGCGGGCCTGCCGCCCGCGCGCGACAACGCCGACAACTGGGCGCTGTCCCGCCCGCTCCTGGCCAACGCGCTGATCAAGCCGCACGCCAACGACATTGCCTGGACTCGCGACGCCTTCCGCGACCTGCTGAAGATCCGCGCCAGCACCACGCTGCTGCGGCTGCGCACCGCCGAGGACATCAAGGCGCGGCTCACGTTCCTGAACACCGGCTCCAGTCAGGAAGCCACTGTGCTGGCGGGCCGCATCGACGGCGTGGGCTACCCCGGCGCCAACTTCGACGAACTGGTCTATCTGATCAACGTCGACAAGACCGCCAAGCAGCTGACGCTCCCCACACTGGCAGGCCACGCGCTGGAGCTGCACCCCGCCCACGCCGCCGACCAGCGGGCCCGCGCAGCCACCTTCGACCGCGCCACCGGTGGCTTCAGCGTGCCGGCGCGCACGGCCGTCGTCTTCGTTATGCGCCCTGCCACCACCCGTTGAACACCATCCACACCATGAAGAAGCAACTCCACCGCCTGGCCGCCACGGCCGCGTTCGTCCTCGCCACCCTGGGTGCCCAGGCCGCGCCTGTCGTCGTCGACGTCAGCGGCGCGCAAAGCATCAACCTACTGGGCGAGGCCGGCAACACGGTCTGGCTCATCGACATCGGCGCCCACTCCCGGCTGAACGGGCTGGACTGGAACGTCACGCTGGAGGCGTTCGCGCCCAGCCTGCTGTCGGAAATGCAGGTCAGCTTCGGCAGCGCCAGCGGACTGGACCTGCTGACGCTGGCGCCCGACATCGCCGACGGCCTCAGCGGAGCCGGCCGCTACGCCGGCTCGCAAGACCTGGCACCGTTGGGCGTGACCGTCGGCGCCGACGGTCTGCTGCGCATCGAGTTCAGCGACGAGTTCAAAGATTTCGCGGTCGGCACCGCCGAGGGCCATTGGCTCAACGGCACGCTGACCTTCGATGTCACCGCCGCCGCAGTCCCCGAGCCGGCCAGCGCGGCCCTTGTGGCACTGGGTGTGGGCGTGGTCGGGTGGCAGTTGCGGCGCACCCGCCGTGGCCTCCCCCACACGACCCGCGCACCGGGAAAATAACCCGACCACTTCTGGCACATCAGGCTTGCAGCCGTCACGGGAGACTGAGACGATGCGCCGGTGAATCTGAGCCGTCGCCGTACCCTCGCCGCGCTGTCCGCGCTCATCCTGCCGAAGACCTCGCTGTCTGCGCCATCGGCCGCGCCGCTGGCGCTGGTCACGAGCGACCTGCCGCCCATGACCATGTCCGGCGACCCCGGCCAGCGCGGCGTGCTGATGGACCTGGTGGAGGCCATGCTGAAGCTGGCCGACCTGCCAGCGCAACCCGAGTTCGTCCCGTGGGCGCGCGCGATGCTGCGCGCCACCGAGCAACCGCGGACGCTGATCGTGCCGCTGAACCGCACGCCCGACCGCGAGACCCGGTTCCAGTGGCTGGTGAAGCTCTACGCGCAGCGCTTCGCGTTTATCACGCTGGCCGGCAAGCCACGCATCGCCACTATCGAGCAGGCGCGCCGACTGCGCATCGCCGCCCTGCGCGGCTCCTCCAACCTCGACGCGCTGCGGCAGCAGGGCGTGCAGATGCGCCGCGTCTACCACTCCACCGGCGTCGACGACATGCAGCGCGCACTGCAGCGTGGCCTGGTGGACGCGATGTACGGTAGCGAGCTGATCCACACCGACAGCTGGCGCCGCAACGGCTACGACCCGGCGCAGCTGCAGACCGGTCTGGTGCTGGAGTCCGCCGACATCTGGCTGGCCGCGCACCGAGGCATTACCGAGGCCGAACAGGCCCGACTGCAGAAGGCACATGACGCGCTGCTGGCCGACGGCAGCGCCGAGCGCATCTTCAAGCGCTACGGCCTGAAAATGCGCGCCGAGACCTCACCCTAGTTCAGCACGAACACCACGGCGCTGCGCGCCGGCACCTCGAACCGCCCCGCCTCGAAGCGCGCCTCCCGCTTCACGCGCGCGTCGGCGCCTTCGCGTTGTTCCGGGTGCAGCCTCCAGCCGGCCTGCGCTTCTTCCGGCAACGTCAGCACCTGGGGGGTCGGTGCGACGTTGATGAGCGTCATCACCGCTTGGTAGCCGGGCAGCCCGTGGCCGTCGATGCGCGTGGCGACCAGAACCGGGTTCTGGCCAGCGCCGCTGCCGGGGAAGCTCACCCGCCGCTGGATCTCCGCCGCGCTGGACAACCGCAGCAGCGGCGTGCTGGCTCGGATCTTCAGCAGATCGAGGAACACGGCGCGCGCCCAGGCAATGTCGGTCGGACGCGGTGCGATTTCCGCGCGCGCAAGCCGTTCGCGTGCAAGCGCCCAGTCGCGCCCATCTTTGCCGAAGTTGTCCTGCTTCGGCGGCAGGCCGGTGCCGAAGTGGTTGGTCGTGTAAGTCCAGTCCAGCCGGTTGAACCAGTCGCCGCTGTCATAGCTGTTGCGGTCCAGGCTCTTGCTGCGCAGGATGTCCTGGCCGGCGTGGAAGTAAGCAATGCCCTGGCTGAAGGCCACCAGCGCCGCGCCCAGCATCTGCACGCGGGCGCGGTCCTCGCGCGGGGTGTCCAGCGGTAGCTTCAGCGCGTTGATGTCGAACAGCGTCTGGTTGTCGTGGTTCTCGGTGTAGTTGACGACCTCGCCCGGCTCGCTGGCGAAGCCCGCCGGCTGGCCCGCGTAGTCGATCTGCTCCAGCCGCTGTTTCTCGCCGCGCCAGGTGGTCAGCTCGTAGCTGCGCAGCGAGCCGGCCAAGCCGACGCGGATCAGGTCAGCGGCGTTCAGCAGGTCGTCGCGCGGACGGTCCCCGCCCAGCGCGTTGGATGCGTAGACCATGCCATTGAGCCAGCCCTGGTTGCGTACGCTGGCGTCGCCGCCCTCGCCTGCACCACCGCCGCGTGCGGCGTCGCGGGCGCGGTCGCTGAACGAGCCGATGCCGCTGCCGTTCAGGCTCAGCTGCGACGCCTGCAGAAAACGCGCGCCGTTGGCCACCTCGCCGAAGTTCCAGCCCTCGCCCAGCAGTTGCACCGGGTGGCCCGCCTCGGCGTCCACGCGCTGCTGCAGCCGCTCCATGGCCTCGCGCGGCTGGTGGCCCATCAGGTCGAAGCGCATCGAGTCGATCTTGTACTCGCGCACCCACAGCGCCGCCGAGTCGATCATCAGCTTGGCCATCATGCGGTGCTCGGTGGCCGTGTTGTCGCAGCAGGTCGAGCGCTCGATGTTGCCCTGGGCATTGAGCCGGTGGTAGTAGCCCGGCACCAGACGGTCCAACACGGACTTGGGCGCCTGCCCGGCCGCGGCCATGTGGTTGTAGACCATGTCCATGCCCACGCGCAGGCCGGCGCGGTGCAGCGCCATCACCATCTGGCGGAACTCGACCACCCGCCGCAGCGGATCGGTCGCATAGCTGCCCTCGGGCGCATTGAAGTGCCATGGGTCATAGCCCCAGTTGAAGCAATCGTCGGCGGCCACCGCCATCACGGCGGCCTGCTGCGCCTCGCTGTCTGCCGGCGCGGCGGGCACCGCAGGCATCTTGCATCCGCGCTCGGGCACGCTGGCCAGGTCGAACACGGGCAGCAGGTGCACGTCGGTCAGCCCGGCCTTCGCCAGCGCCTTCAGGTGCTGCATGCCACGAGACGCCGGCTCAGCGAAGGCCAGGTACTTGCCGCGCCAGGCAGGCCGCACGCTGGTGTCGCCAATGGAGAAGTCGCGCACATGCAGTTCGTAGATGACCTGGTCGGTCGCGACCTTCACGCGCCTAGGGCCCGGTTCGCGGTCCCAGCCGCGCGGCTTCAGCTGCTGGGACGCCAGGTCGGCGACGACGCCGAGCCGCGAGTCGGTCGTCAGCGCGACGGCATACGGGTCGGTGACGAGGTTGCGCTGGCGGCCGTGCGTGGGCGTGACCACGTCGACGAGGTAGCGGTAGGCCTGTCCGCTCAAGTTCCCCGGCAACTCGGCGCGCCAGACGCCGGTGGCCAGGTCCAAGCGCATGGCCTCCACGGCGCTGGCCGGCGCATCGGGTTGGGTGTGGCGGCACAGCAGCACGCGCTGCGCCGTGGGCGCCCAGACGGCGAATCGCGTTTGCGCCCGGGCGGGATGGGCGCCGAGGTCGTCGACCTTTTCCGCCTCCGCGTACAGGTCGTCCAGCGCGCCGGGCGTCTGCAACGCCGTGGCCGCGATCACGCGGCCTTCGGCCGTCTCGTGCACCAGCACCACCTGCTCGCGCAGGAGCGCGGCAACGTCGGTGCCCGCCGCCACTGCGAAACGCGGGCCGTCGCCGATGAAGCGCAGTCGCGCCGGCAGCGCAGCGGCGCTGGGCTGCAGCGCCACCGCGCCGTCCGCGCCGGCGACCGCCTGCCCCGCGACGGCGCGCACCTGCGCCGCCCGCCCGTGATGCAGCCGCACGCGCTCGCCCGGCTGCAACTTCAGGCCCGGCCACTGCAGCGTGCGCGCGTCCAGCCAGTAGGCCTCGGCCAGCGGCCTGGCCACGGCAGACGGCGTCGGAACCTCGCGGTTGCAGTCCTCCAGGTCGGCGGCCTGCGCGCCTGCAGCCAGCAGTGCAAGCGCAACCAACGCGGTGCGGCGGAACGCGTGGGGGACTGGGCGCACATCCATGTCAAGTCTCCTTTGTATTTGCAAAATAGTAGCAAAACTACATTCAACGAAATCCCTATGACAAAAACACTTCATTGATGGCTATGCTGCCCCGTCATCGGATTAGTAGTTTGAATACATGCGCGCCAAAAGCCTGCTGATCAGCCTGAGCCTGGCCGTGTGGTCACTCACCGGCCACGCCCAGATCGACACCCGGCCGGTGCCCGCGAGGCCGCAGTCCAGTGGCCTGCCGTCGAACTGGCAGCACGGCGCGTTCATGGAGATCTTCGTACGCGGCTACCAGGACAGCGACGGTGATGGCATCGGCGACCTGAAGGGCCTCACGAGCCGCCTGGACTACCTGAAGCAACTGGGCATCAGCGGCATCTGGCTGATGCCCATCACCGCCAGCTCCGACCACGACCACGGCTACGCGACCACCGACTACCGCGGCATCGAGTCGCAGTACGGCACGCTGGCCCACTTCGACGAGCTGATCCGCGAGGCACACCAGCGCGGCATCGGCGTGGTCATGGACTACGTCATCAACCATGCGTCCTGGCAGTTCCCGCCGTTCCAGGCCGCGGTCAAGGACCACAGCAGCCCGTGGCGCGGCTGGTTCGTCTGGAACCCCGCACCTGGCCCAGGCTGGGACATCTGGGGCAAGGTGCCCTGGTACGACGCTGCCACCCAGCCCTGGACCTTCACCGGCGCGGTGAAGGACCTGCCGCCCTTCAAGCCGGGCGCGCCGGACATCTACTTCGGCACCTTCGGGCCACATATGCCCGACTTCAACATGCGCAACCCCGACGTCGTGAAGTACCACGAGGACTCGCTG
The DNA here is from genome assembly GCF_043555865.1 of Pelomonas dachongensis. NCBI lineage: Bacteria > Pseudomonadati > Pseudomonadota > Betaproteobacteria > Burkholderiales > Sphaerotilaceae > Roseateles > Pelomonas dachongensis. Next base: position 74,485 of record NZ_JBIGHY010000013.1, on the reverse strand, counting down.
CGCTTCTGGCTCAACCGCGGGCTGGACGGCTACCGGCTGGACGCCGTGCCGCACTTCATCGAGAACAGCGCGAAGGACTGGAACGACCAGCCCGAGAGCCGCGTGCTGACCAAGCAATTCCAGGACTTGATCAAGAGCTACCCGGGCCGCTACGTCGTCTGCGAGGCCACGGCAGAGCCCATCGCCTACGGCGCCCCTGAGCTGTGCGGCGGTGCCTTCGCGTTCAACCAGAACTACGAGCTGATGAAGGCTGCCAAGGGCGACGCGGCGGCGGTGCGGAAGCTGGCCGACTACTACCGCGCGATGTCGCCGACGATGGCGACCTTCCTGCACAACCACGACATCTTCACCGGCCAGCGCGTGTGGGACCAGCTGCGCGGCGACGAGGCCCGCTACCGGCTCGCCGCCGCCAGCTATCTGCTGCTGCCCGGCACGCCCTTCGTCTACTACGGCGAGGAGATCGGCCAAGCCGGCATCGATGCCGAGCGAGACAGCGACGCGCCGCTGCGCTCGCCGATGAGCTGGACTGCGGCAGGTGGCTTCACCACCAGCGCCACGCCTTTCCGCCCGCTGGCGCTGAACCGCAGCCGCCACAACGCGGAGTCGCAGCAGCGCGACGCCGGCTCGCTGTTTAACTTCTATCGCGAGTTGATCCAGCTTCGGCGCGCATCGCCGGCGCTGACGGTGGGCCGCTACGAAGCCGACGAAGTGCAAGGCCAGGTCTGGACCTTCCAGCGCTCGCACGGGAAAGAGCGCGTGCTGGTGGCGCTGAACTACGGCGACACGCCGGCCCCGCTGAACCTGCCCGCCGGTGCTCGTCTGCTGCACCCCAAGAAGGCCGCTGGCACGACGCTGGCGCCTCTGTCCCTGCGCGTCTACCGTCTGGAAACGCCATGAAGACCCTGATCACCCTTGCCACTGCACTACTGATGACGCTCCCTGCCTCCGCCGCCGACGCCCACCGCATCGAACCGCCCAACTGGTGGGTCGGCATGCGCGACACCTCGCTGCAGCTGATGATCCACGGCGCCGGCATTGCCGATGCGAAGCCGCAACTGGCGCCCTACCCAGGCGTCACCCTGAAGGCCAGCCACCGCGCCACCAGCACCAACTACCTGTTCGTGGACCTGGAGGTGTCGCCGCGCGCCCGCCCCGGCGAGCTGGCGATCAGCATCGGCGGCACCACGCTGCGTTACCCGCTGCTGGCGCGCGCGCCGGGCTCTGCCGAACGCCAGGGCTTCGGGCCGGAGGACGCGATCTACCTGGTTGTGCCCGACCGCTTCTCGCAAGGCGCCCAGCTGGGCCAGGCGGGCATGAAGGAAGGCATGAACCGCGCCGACCCCAGCGGTCGCCACGGTGGCGACCTGGCCGGCATGACGCAGCACCTCGACTACATCGCCGACTTGGGTTTCACGCAGGTGTGGCCCACACCGCTGGTCGAGAACAACAGCGACAAGTACAGCTACCACGGCTACGCGGCGACGGATTTCTACAAAATCGATCCGCGCTTCGGCACCAACGCCGACTTCGGCGCCTTCGTCACGCAAGCGCGCGCCAGGGGCGTGGGCATCATCCAGGACGTGGTGTTGAACCACATCGGCAGCGGCCACTGGTGGATGAAGGATCTGCCTGCGCCGGATTGGGTCAACGAGTGGCCGCAGTACACCGAAACCCACCACGCGCGCATGACGCTGCAGGACCCCTACGCCGCGCCCAGCGACCGCAGGCGCTTCACCGACGGCTGGTTCGTGCCCACCATGCCCGACCTGAACCAGCGCCGCCCCGAGCTGGCGACCTATCTGATGCAGATGACGCTCTGGTGGATTGAGCGCTATGGCCTGTCCGGCATCCGCACCGACACCTACTCGTACTCCGACCGCGACTTCCTGACACGCTGGTCCGCCCGCGTCATGCAGGAGTACCCGAACCTGAACGTTGTCGGCGAGGAGTGGAGCCCGCATCCGGCCGTCGTGGCCTACTGGCAGCGCGGCAAGAAGAACCACGACGGCTATGTGTCGCACACGCCCAGCCTGATGGACTTCCCGATGCAGGCCAACCTGCTGGCCGCGCTGCTGGAGAACGACGGCCCGCACACCGGCCTGACCAAGCTGTACGAGGGCCTGGCGCACGACTTCGTCTACCCCGACCCGGCACAGCTCGTGCTGTTCGACGGCAACCACGACACGCCGCGCCTTTTCTCGCTGCTTCAGCGCGATGTCGGCCTGACGAAGATCGCACTGGCCTACATCGCCACCACGCGCCGCATCCCGCAGGTCTTCTACGGCAGCGAGCTGCTGATGCAGAGCCCCACTGAGCGTGACGATGGCCGCGTGCGCGCCGACATGCCCGGCGGCTGGGTCGGCGACACCACCAGCGCCTTCACCGGCGAAGGCCTGACGCCCGCGCAGCGCGACATGCAGGACTGGACACGGCGCCTGTTCAACTGGCGCAAGGGCGAGCGCGTCATCCACGACGGGGCGCTGATGCAGTACGCGCCACTGGACGGCGTCTACGTGTTCTTCCGCTACGACGCGAAGCGCACGGTGATGGTGGTGCTGAACAAGACGGACAAGGCGGTGACGCTGCCGCTGGCCCGCTTTTCCGAGCGCATCGCCCCGGGCCAGCGCGCTCGCGACGTGCTGGGCACAACGACGCAAACGCTGGGCAGCAGCCTGAGCGTCCCCGCCCGCAGCCCCCTCATACTGACGCTGGAACGCTGAGCAGCAGGCCTGCGGAATCACGCAGCGCCTTGACCGTTGTCGGCGCCCGCGCAGTCCTACCATCGCGCGCAGCCGCGGTGCCGTTCTGCCGCACCGCGCCCTGCCTTTCAAGGACTGCGCGAACCATGATTTCGTCTGGATCTTCTTCCCTGCAGCGGCGCCTGATCGCCGTTGCCGCCGCCCTCTCGCTGGCTGCCTGCGCCAACGCACAGCAGGCCCAGCACGCGCCGCGCTGGCTCGAAGCGCTGGACCGCGGTACCGTCGCCGTGCCCGCCGCTGACGGCGGCGTGCTGGTCAGCTGGCGCCTGCTGGCCACCGACGCGCCAGCCACCGCGTTCGACGTCTACCGCGATGGCGAGAAGCTCAACGCCAAGCCGTTGAACGGCGCCACCAACCTGGTCGACAAGGCCGGCACGCTGCATTCGACCTACGTGGTCAAGACCCGCGTACAGGGCAAGGACGTGGGTGCCAGCACGCCCGTGCCCGTGTGGGCCGGCGGCCGGCTGGCCCTGCCGCTGCAGAAGCCCGAGGGCGCCACCACGCCCAGCGGCGAGGCCTACACCTATGTCGCCAACGAGGCCAGCGTGGCCGACCTGGACGGCGACGGCCGCTACGAGATCATCCTGAAGTGGGACCCGAGCAACGCCAAGGACAACGCCTTCGGCGGCTACACGGGCGAGGTCTACATCGATGCCTACCAGCTCGACGGCCGGCGGCTGTGGCGCATCAACCTCGGCCGCAACATCCGCGCCGGCGCGCACTACACGCAGTTCCAGGTCTACGACTACGACGGCGACGGCCGCGCCGAGCTGGCCGTGCGCACCAGCGACGGCACGGTCGACGGCACCGGCCAGGTACTGGGCGATGCCACCGCCGACTGGCGCGAGAGCGGCGGCGAGCGCCCCACGCGCGACCGCACCGGAGCCAAGGTGCTGACCGACGGCAGCATGGTCGCCACCATGCAGGGCCGCATCGTCAAGGGCCCCGAGTTCCTGACCGTGTTCGATGGCCCGACCGGCAAGGCGCTCGCCAGCGCACCTTACTGGCCGGCCCGCGACCCGCGCACCGACGCGCCCACCGAAGCGCAGATGGCCGAGGTCTGGGACGACGGCTACGCGAACCGCTCCGACCGCTTTCTGGCCGGCACGGCCTATCTGGATGGCGAACGCCCCAGCATCGTCATGGCGCGCGGCTACTACGGCCGCACCACGCTGGCGGCCTGGGACTGGCGCGACGGCAAGCTGAGCCGGCGCTGGGCCTTCGACAGCGCCACGCCCGGCAACGAGCGCTTCGGCGGCCAGGGCAACCACCAGCTCAGCGTGGCCGACGTGGACGGCGACGGCCGCGACGAGATCATCTACGGCGCGATGGCCGTGGACGACGACGGCAAGGGCCTGTGGAGTTCGGGCCTGCTGCACGGCGACGCAATGGCAGTCGGCGACCTGGACCCGACGCACCCCGGGCTGGAGAAGTTCGGAGCCCACGAATCGGTGCGCGCCAATGGCGGCATCGGCTCGGCGATGCTGGACGCGCGCACGGGCCAGGTGCTGTGGAGCACGCCCGCCGACAAGGACACCGGCCGCGCGGTGGCCGCTGACATCGACCCGCGCCACCCCGGCGCCGAGGCCTGGGCCAGCAACGGCGACACCCTCTACACGGCGCAGGGCAAGCCCATCGAAGGCGTCAAGCGCCCGCGCGAAATGAGCTTCGTCGTCTGGTGGGACGGCGACGACCTGCGCGAGCTGTTCGACCGCAACCGCATCAACAAGTGGGACTGGGCCAGCGGCAGCTCGCGCCCGCTGCTGGAGGCGGCCGGCGCGCTACACACCAACGGCACGAAAAACGTGCCCCTCGTGTCGGCCGACCTGCTGGGCGACTGGCGCGAGGAAGTCGTGTGGCGCAGCGCCGACGACCAGTTCCTCTACATCTACACCACGCCCCACCCTACCGAGCGGCGCCTGCCCACGCTGATGCACGACGCCCAGTACCGGGTCGCCATCGCCTGGCAGAACACGGCCTACAACCAGCCGCCGTACCCGAGCTTCTTCCTCGGCGACGGCATGAAGGAGCCACCGCTGCAGAAGATCAACGCGCGGCGGGTGCAGCGGCCTTGACGGCCTGTGTCGCTGACCAGCGCTGAAAAAACGACAAGGGCCCCTCACGGGGCCCTTGTCAATGGCGCAAAGAACGGTTCAGTCGGGCAACTTCAGCAACTCGAACGGCCCCCGCCCCGCGGCTGCGGTGATGAGCCCCAGCACGCGCGTCGGTTCGCTGCCCAGCCAGTCCCAGCGGAAGCGCCAGCCCCAGTTGCCGCCCAGCACGCCGGGGACGTTCATCCGGTGTTCGGAACCCAGGCCCAGCACGTCCTGCAGCGGGTAGACGGCCATGTTGGCCACCGAGTTGGCACAGGCGCGGATCATGGCCCAGTGGATGTCCTGTTCGCTGCAGGCCAGGTAGGATCCAACGAACGCGCGCTCACGGGCCTTGGCCTGGTTCCACCAGCCTCGCACGGTGTCGTTGTCGTGTGTGCCGGTGTAGGCCACCGACGTGGTGGCCCACCTGTGCGGCAGGAACTCGTGGTCGGCTTCGCCGCCGAACGCGAACTGCAGGATCTTCATGCCGGGGAAGCCACAGCCGTCGCGCAGCGCATGCACGTCGTCGGTGATGAAGCCCAGGTCTTCGGCCACGATGGGCAGCGGGCCAAGCGCCTGGCGGATGGCGTCGAACAGCGGCATGCCGGGGCCGATCTTCCATTCGCCGCGCGTGGCGTCGGGGCTGTCGGCAGGAATCTCGTAGTAACCGGCGAAACCGCGGAAATGGTCGATGCGGAACACGTCGGCCTGGCTCAGCGCGCGCCGGATGCGTGCCGTCCACCAGGCGTAGTTCTCGGCGGCCATGCGGTCCCAGCGGTACAGCGGGTTGCCCCAGCGCTGGCCCAGCGGCCCCAGATCATCGGGCGGGCAGCCGGCGACGACCGTGGTCTGGAACTCATCGTCCAGCGAGTACAGGTCGGGGCGCGACCAGCAGTCGGCGCTGTCGTGCGCGACGAAGATGGGCAGGTCGCCCATGAGGTTGACGCCGCGCTCGTTGGCGTAGGCCTTCAGCGCGCCGATCTGCACGTCGAACTGCCACTGCACGAACTGCCAGAACGCGATCTCGTCGGCGTGGTCCTTGCGCGCCTTCGCGAGCGCCTTGGGTTCGCGGCGCTTCAGGCCGTCGTCCCAAGTCCACCACGGCTGGCCGTTCAGAGGCGAGCGGATCGCCATGAACAGCGCGTAGTCGTCCAGCCAGCTTTGCTGCGCCTCGCACCAAGCGGCAAATGCCTTGCGGTCGGCTTCCGTTGCGCTGTCAAAGAAGCCCTTCGCAGCCGCGCGCAGCTGTTGCTCACGCCACGGCGTAACCTGGCCGTAGTCGACATGATCGCCATTGAACGGCGGCACATCCGGCTGCTTCAGCCAGCCCTTGGCGATCAGCGGCTCCAGCGCCACCATCCACTGGCTGCCGGCAAACGCCGACACGCCCTGGTAGGGCGAATCGCCGGGGCCTATGGGCGTGGTCGGCAGCAGCTGCCAGACGCTCTGGCCGGCGGACTGCAGCCAATCGACGAAGCGATAGGCATCGGGGCCGAAGTCACCCATGCCGTGCGGGCCGGGCAGCGAGGTGATGTGCAGCAGCACACCCGAGGAGCGTTGGTTCAGGTTCATGGCTAGGCGTGTCGCAGCACGACGAGTGATCGGGCCGGCACGCTGAGCGGCTGGCCGGGAAGAACGAGGGGCGCGGCCGATTCGCCGCTGCTGTCGAGCACCAGTTGCCACGGTCCGTTGCACAGCAGGAAGGGCAGCGGCGCCGGGTCGGGGTTGAAGACGATCATCAGCCGAGGTGCAGCCGCGCCTGCCTCGCGCCGAACTTCAAACAATTGGGCGCCGAAGGCACGCTGGCCGGCGTCGTGCCAATCGTGCGGCGTCATCTCGTGGCCGCTGGGTGCGTACCAGGCGATGCTGGCCTCGCCCGGGCCGGCAGCAAACCAGCGCGGGTGGCGCAGCAGCGGCTCCTGCGCACGCAACGCCAGCAGCTGCGCGACCAGTTCGGTCAGACCGCCGTCGGCGCGGTCCCAGTTGAGCCAGGTCGTCTCGTTGTCCTGGCAGTAGGCGTTGTTGTTGCCGCCCTGGCTGTTGGCTATCTCGTCGCCGGCGCACAGCATGGGCGTGCCCTGCGCCAGCAGCGTCGTCGCCAGCAGCGCGCGGCGCACGCGCTCGCGGGTGGCGTTGACGGCGGCATCGTCGGTCGGCCCTTCGACGCCGAAGTTCGCGGCCAGCTCACCGTCGCGGCCGTCGCGGTTGTCCTCGCCGTTGGCATCGTTGTGCTTGGTGGCGTAGCTGGTCAGGTCGGCCAGCGTGAAGCCGTCGTGTACGGCCACGAAGTTGATCGACGCGGTCGGCAGGCGCTGGCCGTGGTGGAACACGTCGCTGGACGCCATGAAGCGCCGCGCAAACTCGCCGCGGCCGACGCCCGGTCCGGCCGCCAGCCAGTAGCCGCGCGCCGCGTCACGGAATTTGTCGTTCCACTCGAGGAAGCGGCCCGGGAAGCGGCCAACCTGGTAGCCGTCGTAGGCGGCGTCCCAGGGCTCGGCGATGAGGTGCACGCCGGCCAGCACCGGGTCCTGCCGCAGTGCGGTGAAGAAGGCGGCATCGGGGTCGAAGCCGTGACTCGTGCGGCCCAGCACGGGTGCCAGGTCGAAGCGAAAGCCGTCCACGCCCATCTCGGCGACCCAGTAGCGCAGCGAGTCCAGCACGAACTGCGTCACGCGCGGATGGGCGCAGTTGACGGTGTTGCCGCAGCCGGTCAGGTTCTCGTTGTGGCCCAGGTCGCCGGCCGTGAGCCTGTACCAGGTGGTGTTGTCCAGGCCGCGGAAGCTCAGCGTCGGCCCGAACTCGTTGCCCTCGGGCGTGTGGTTGTAGACGACGTCCAGCACCACCTCCAGGCCGGCGGCGTGCAGCGCATCGACCATCTGGCGGAACTCCGCCGTCACCGCGGTCGGGTCGTGCCGGTGAGCCGACTGCGCCCAGCGCGGGTCGGGGCAGAAGAAGCCCAGCGTGTTGTAGCCCCAGTAGTTGTGCAGGCCGCGCTCGGCGAGGTGCGGCTCATCGATGCAGTAGTGCACCGGCAGCAGCGACAGCGTCGTCACGCCCAGACGCTTGAAATGCGCGATGGACGCCGGATGCGCCAGGCCCGCGTAAGTGCCGCGCAGATCCTCGGGCAGGCCGGGCAGAAGTTTGGAGAAGCCCTTGACGTGGACCTCGTACAGCACCACGTCGCTCGGCGCGCGGCGCGGCGTGTGGGCGCGCGCGTGTGCCACCGGCGGCGGCGCCACGCGGGCCTTCAGCGCCTGCGTCGCGTTGTCGCGGTGGTCCAGCGAGCGTGGGCCGTCGGGGTGGCCCAGCTCATAGCCGTGGTGCTCGGCACGCCAGCCGAAGTGGCCGACTATTTCTCGCGCCCACGGGTCCAGCAGCAGCTTGTGCGGGTTGAAGCGGTGGCCCTGCTCCGGCGCGTAAGGGCCGTGGGCGCGGATGCCGTAGACGAGGCCGGGGCCGACGCCCGGCAGGAAGCCGTGAAAGACGCCATCATGCGGGCCGTCCAGCGTGTAGCGGCGCAGCTCGCGCTGGCCTTCGGCGTCGAACACGCACAGCTCGATGCGCGTCGCGTGCTCGCTGGGAATCGCAAAGTTGACGCCGCCGTCGCGGGCAAAGGAACCCAGCGGCTCATGCCAGCCGGGCTGAAGGTCGGGGAGGTGAGCCATCGACTGCAGACTCGATCAGATCGGGACAAAAAAGACTGTAGCCAGCGGCGGCAGGTTGATCGTGATGGACAACCGCCGCCCGTGTGCCGGCTGATCCTGCACCGGCAGGCCGGCCGCGGCGACACCGTTGCCGATGTTGCTGCCGCCGTAGTAGGCCGAGTCGGTGTTCAGCGCCTCGCGCCACGCGGTCACGCCGTCGGGCACGCCCAGCGAGTAGCCCTCGCGCGGCACGGGCGTCATGTTGCAGACGACGAGCACCATGCGGCCCGTGCCATCACGGCGCACCCAGGCGAAGATGGAGTGCTCGGCATCATGCGCGCTGATCCACTCAAAGCCGCCGGCCTCGCAGTCCAGCCGGTGCAGCGCGCTGTGCTCGCGGTAGAGCTTGTTGAGGTCGCGCACCAGGCGCTGAACGCCGGCGTGGCGGTCGTCTTCGAGGAGTCCCCAGGGCAGCGACTCGGCGTGGTTCCATTCGTTGCGCTGCGCGAACTCCTGACCCATGAACAGCAGCTTCTTGCCGGGGTGCCCCCACATGAAGCCGTAGTAGGCGCGCAGGTTGGCGAACTTCTGCCAGTCGTCGCCCGGCATCTTGGCGAGCATCGAGCCCTTGCCGTGCACGACCTCGTCGTGCGAGATGGGCAGCATGAAGTTCTCGCTGAACGCGTAGATCAGGCCGAAGGTCATCTTGTCGTGATGCCAGCGGCGGTTGATCGGGTCCTCGGCCATGTAGCGCAAGGTGTCGTTCATCCAGCCCATGTTCCACTTGTAGTGAAAGCCTAGGCCGCCCGTGTAGGTAGGCGCCGAGACGCCGGGGAAGCTGGTGCTCTCCTCGGCCACGGTGATGGCGCCGGCAATCTCGCCGACGTGCTCGTTCATCTCGCGCAACATGGAGATGGCTTCCAGGTTCTCGCGGCCGCCGCGGATGTTCGGAATCCATTCGCCGGCCGGCCGCGAGTAGTCGCGGTACAGCATGCTGGCGACCGCGTCCACGCGCAGGCCGTCCACACCCCAGCGCTCGATCCAGTAGACGGCGCTGCCGACCAGGAACTGGCGCACCTCGGTGCGGCCGAAGTTGTAGATCAGCGTGTTCCAGTCGCGGTGGAAGCCCTCCTTCGGGTCCGCGTATTCGTAGATGCGTGTGCCGTCGAACTCGGCGAGACCATGCGGATCGGCAGGGAAGTGCGCCGGCACCCAGTCCAGCAAAAGCCCCAGGGCGGCGTCGTGGCAGGCCTTCACGAAACGCGCGAAGCCCTCGGGCGGGCCGAAGCGCGCGCTGGGCGCGTACAGGCCCAGCGTCTGGTAGCCCCAGGAGCCGTCGAACGGGTGCTCGCTGATGGGCATCAGCTGCAGATGGGTGAAGCCCATGTCGGCCACATAGGTGGGCAGCTGCTCGGCGAGTTCGTCCCAGGTCGGAAACTCGCCTGCCACGCCCCGGCGCCACGATGCCGCATGCACCTCGTACACGCTGATGGCCGACTCGCGGCGGTTCGCGCGCTCGCGCTGGCGGGGCAGCGGCGTCGGCTCGGGCAGCGCAGCGACGATGCTGGCGTTGTCCGGCCGCAGCTGCGCGCGGCGCGCGTAGGGGTCGGCCTTCAGCGGCAGCAGCGTGCCGTTGCCAGACACGATCTCGAACTTGTAGAGGTCGCCCTCGGCCGCATGCGGCACGAAGATCTCCCACACGCCGGCCTCGTGGCGCAGCCGCATCGGGTGGCGGCGGCCGTCCCAGTTGTTGAAGCTGCCGACCACGCTGACGCGCCGCGCGTTGGGCGCCCAGACCGCGAAGCGCACGCCGGCCACGTCGCCGTGCTGCACAAGGTGCGCGCCCAGGCTCAGCCAGGGCCGGGCGTTGCTGCCAGCGGCAAAGGCCTTCAGCTCGGCGTCGCCAAGCTGCGGGTAGAAGGCGTACGGGTCGGCATACACGCCCTCCCCGCCTCCGTCCCAGCGCACGGCCAGCCGGTAGTCGAAACGATGCTTGCGGCGCGGCACCTGCGCCTCGAAGAAGCCCGGGCGTCGCGGCTCCAGTTCAACGAGCTGCTTGCCGCTGGCGGCATCCACCAGCGCGACGCCGGCCGCCCCCGGCAGCAGCGCACGCACCCACAGCCGGCCTTTGTCGTCTGCATGCAGGCCCAGCCGCGAGAAGGGGTCGGCGTGGCGGCCTGCCAGCAGGGCGTCGAGGTCGGCTTCAGTCAGCATCAGTTCAGTTCAGACTCTTCACGGACCAGACACGGTCCACGTACTCGGCGATCGTGCGATCGGACGAGAACGGGCCCATGCCGGCGATGTTGCGCAGGGCGCGTTCAGCCCAGGCGGCGCGGTCGGCGAACAGCTGGTCGACCTTGGCCTGGGTGGCCACGTAATCGGCGAAATCTGCCATCAGCAGGTAGACGTCGCGGCCCAGCAGACTGTCGACGAGGCTGCGATAACGCTCGGTGTCGCCATTGCTGAAGACCCCGGCGGAAATGGCGTCGATGACGCGCTTGAGCTGGCGATTCTCTTCGACGTACAGGCGCGGGTCGTAGCCCAGCTGCTTGATCTTGGCGACCGCATCGGCGCGCAGGCCGAACACGAACATGTTCTCCACGCCCATGGCTTCGGCCATCTCGATGTTGGCGCCGTCCCAGGTGCCGATGGTCAACGCACCGTTCATGCCGAACTTCATGTTGCCGGTGCCCGAAGCCTCGGTGCCGGCAGTCGAGATCTGCTCGGACAGGTCGGCCGCCGGGATGATGTTCTCGGCCAGCGTGACGCTGTAGTTGGGCAGGAACACGAGCTTGAGCTTGTCGCCCACGCGCGGGTCGCTGTTGATGACGCGGGCCACGTCGTGCGCCAGTCGCACGATGCTCTTGGCCGTTTGGTAGGCCGACGCCGCCTTGCCGGCGATGACGACCGTGCGCGGCACCCAGCTCGCCCCATTCACACCTTCAGGGTTGTCGCGGATGGCCTGGTAGCGGCTGATCACGTGCAGCAGGTTCAGCAGCTGGCGCTTGTACTCGTGGATGCGCTTGATCTGGATGTCGAACAGGCTGTCGACGTTGACGTTCAAGCCCAGCTCGCGGCGGATGACGGCGGCCAGGCGCTCCTTGTTGGCGTGCTTGACGGCCAGGAACTCCTCGCCCAGCTCGCGGTTGGCGGCGAGCGGCGCCAACTCACCCAGCTCGGCCAGGTTCTTGCGCCAGCCGTCGCCGATGCGGCTGTCCAGCAGCGCCGATAGTGCCGGGTTGGCCTGCTGCAGCCAGCGCCGCGGCGTGACGCCGTTGGTGACGTTGTGGAAGCGCTCGGGCCAGATGCGCGCGTAGTCGGCAAAGATGGTTTGCACCATCAGCTCCGAATGCAGTGCCGCCACGCCGTTGACGCGGTGCGACGCCACCAGCGCGAGCGACGCCATGCGCACGCGGCGCTCGCTGCCGTGGTGGCCTTCGTCGATCAGCGACACGCGCGCGGCCAGGGCGTCGTCACCGGGGAAGCGTGCTTGCAGTTCATCCAGGAAGCGCTGGTTGATCTCGTAGATGATTTCCAGGTGGCGCGGCAGCAGGTGCTCGAACATGCGCACCGGCCAGGTCTCCAGCGCCTCGGGCATCAGCGTGTGGTTGGTGTAGGCCACCGCCTGGCGCGTGATCTTCCAGGCCTCGTCCCAGCCCAGGCCGTGCTCGTCCAGCAGCAGGCGCATCAGCTCGGCCGGCGCCAGCGCCGGGTGCGTGTCGTTCAGGTGGATGGCGTTGCTCTTGCCGAGGTTGTGCAGCGAACCGAACTCGCGCAGGTGGCGAGCCACCAGGTCCTGCAGCGACGCGCTGACGAGAAAGGCCTCCTGCTTCAGCCGCAGCTCACGGCCGGCGTCGGTGGAGTCGTCCGGGTACAGCACCCAGTTGATCGAGTCGGCCAGCACTTGGTGGCGCGCGGCGCGGGTGTAGTCGCCTTCGCAGAAGGGCTTGAACGCGATGGGTGCGGCCGTGGCCTGCCACTGGCGCAGCGTGGACACGCGCTGGCTGTAGTGGGCCGGCACGACGAAGTCGAAGGCCTCGGCCTCGATGCGCTCGGCCGGCTGCCAGCGGCGCACGCCGGAGGCATCCACCTCGACGCGGCCACCGAAGCCGACGTGGTAGCGCAGGTCGTGGCGCGGCAGCTCCCAGTCGGGCGCGTGGCGCGTCCAGTCGTCGGGCTGCTCCAGCTGGCGGCCCTGGCTGATGACCTGGGCGAACGTGCCGTAGCGGTAGCGCAGGCCGTACCCGAACGACGGCAGCTCCAGCTCGGCGAACGAATCCAGGAAGCAGGCGGCCAGGCGACCCAGGCCGCCATTGCCCAAAGCCGCGTCGGGTTCGCGCTCCAGCACATCACCCAGGGCCAGGCCTTGCTCGGCCAGCTTGGCCTCCAGCGGCGCGGTGAGCTTCAGCGCGGCCAGCGCGTTGGACAGCGCGCGGCCCATCAAGAACTCCATCGACAGGTAGTGCACGCGGCGCACCGGCGCCGTGTCGCCGCGCGCGGCGTCGGCCTGCTGCGTGGCGGCCCACCGGCGCGCCAGCGTCTCGCGGCAGGCGATGGCCGCGGCATGCAGCGCGGCCTGCAGCGTCGCGCCGTGGCTGGACTGCGAGATCTCGCGCTCGTAGGCGCTCTCGAAGGCCCCACGCAAGGCCTTGTCTTCGGGAGTGAGGGCAGACGACTTCATCGCGGTGGGAGTCTTGGACCCGGGCTTGCGTTGAACAGTCAGCGCGGAGCTGGGGCGGGTTGGGGTGTTCATCAATGCCGGCCCTCGGAGGTCGAGAGCAAGAATGCTACCGGAGGGCAGCGCTGGCCGAAGTATCGGACACCTCCGACGAGTTTTGTAGTTTGACTACATCGGGATAACCCGAATCTATCTTCAAATGATTGATTTTTAAGGGTTTCACGCCAATTCAAGAGGGTAGCCTCTGTTGTTACCACGCGCTTGAGCCGTGTATATTGTCTACAACGACTGTCGAAACACAGAAACTTCGACGTCAAAACGAGACAAGCCAGGCGCCAGGCGCCCGGCGACGGAAAGGTGAGAAGTGGCAGACGTTCGACTGAGCGGCGTGGAGAAGGCGTACGGCGACATTCGCATCCTGCACGGCATCGACCTGGAGATCCGCGCCGGCGAGTTCATGGTGTTCGTGGGGCCTTCGGGCTGCGGCAAGAGCACGCTGCTGCGCTCCATCGCGGGGCTGGAAGAGATCACCGGCGGCACGCTGAGCATCGGCGGGCGCGTGGTCAACGACGTGCCGCCTGCCGAGCGCGGCATCGCGATGGTGTTCCAGTCGTATGCGCTGTATCCGCACATGAACCTGTTCGACAACATGGCGTTCGGGTTGAAGCTGGCGAAGGTACCCAAGGCCGAGATCGAGACGGCGGTGCGAGATGCCGCCAAGATCCTGCACATCGAGCATCTGCTGGACCGCAAGCCCAAGGATTTGTCCGGCGGCCAGCGGCAGCGCGTCGCCATCGGCCGCGCCATCGTGCGCAAGCCCAATGTGTTCCTGTTCGACGAGCCGTTGTCCAACCTCGACGCGGCGCTGCGCGTGCGCATGCGCTACGAGTTCTCCAAGCTGCACGAGGACTTGAAGACCACGATGATCTACGTGACCCACGACCAGGTGGAGGCCATGACGCTGGCCGACCGCATCGTCGTGCTGTCGGCCGGCAAGGTCGAGCAGGTCGGGTCGCCGCTGGAGCTGTACGAGCATCCGCGCAACCTGTTCGTCGCTGGCTTCATCGGCAGCCCCAAGATGAACTTCATCGCCGCCGAGGTGGCTGCTCATGCGGCCGACCACATCGGCGTGAAGCTGGCCGGCAGCGGCGTGCTGCTGACCGCCCGCGTGGACGGTAGCGGCGTCAAGCCGGGCGACGCCGTCACCGTCGGCGTGCGGCCCGAGCACATCCGCCAGGGTGGCGAGGGCAACCTGCTCCAAAGCACGGTGGCTTTCGTCGAGTCCCTGGGCGGCCTGACCTTTGCTTACTGCCCCTACCCCGGCCTGGACGAACCGCTGACCTGCCAGTTCGAGGGCCGCAACGGCAGCGACCGCCTGCGCAGCGGCCAGGCGCTGGACCTGCACCTGCCGGCCGAGGCGCTTTACGTGTTCGATGCCGACGGCAAGGCCTTGCGCCGCCTGGCCGCGCCGGATCTGCGCTCATGAAGTGGCTGCCCCTGCTGGCCGCACTGGCTGCTGCCCCAGCGCTGGCCGAAAGCCCGAAGCTGATGGTCTGGATCAACGGCGACAAGGCCTACAACGGTCTGCAGAAGGTCGGCGACGCGTTTGAGAAGGCGTCGGGTGTCAAGGTCGTCGTCGAGCACCCAGTGGACCCGACCGACAAGTTCCAGCAGGCCGCCGGTGCCGGCAAGGGCCCGGACATCTTCTGCTGGCCGCACGACCGCGTCGGCGAATGGGCCAAGGCTGGGCTGCTGACGCCGCTGCGGCCCTCGGCGAAGCTGAGAGCCGAATCGGAAGAGACCGCGTGGCAGGCGCTGAGCTACCGCGGTCGCATCTGGGGCTACCCCATCGCCATCGAGACCACCGGCCTCATCTACAACAAGGCGCTGGTGCCCACGCCGCCCGCGACGTGGGACGAGGTCATCGCGCTGGACAAGAAGCTGCAGGCACAGGGCAAGCACGCCATCCTGTGGCACTACAGCAAGAGTTTCTTCAGCTGGCCGCTGCTGGCGGGTGCGGGCGGCGTCATCTTCGACCGCGACGCGCAGGGTGACTACGACGCGACCCAGGTCGCCGTGAACAACGCTGGCGCTCTGGCGGGCGCGCAGATGATGGAGCGTCTCATCAAGGACGGACATATGCCCAAGGGCGCGACTTACGCCGAGATGGAATCGGGCTTCGCGCGCGGCGAGGTGGCCATGATGATCTCCGGCCCGTGGGCCTGGGACAACGCACGCAAGGCCAAGATTGACTTCGGCGTCGCCGGCATCCCGGCCGTCGTGCCTGGCAAGCCAAGCAAGAGCTTCGTCGGCGTGCTGGGCTGCATGATCTCGGCGCCCAGCAAGAACAAGGACATCGCCAAGGAGTTCATCGAGAACCACCTGATGCGCCCAGACGCGCTGAAGGTGCTGGACGCGGACGTGCCCATTGGCGTGCCGGCCAACAAGGCCTTCTACGCCGAGCTGTCCGTCAACCCGCTGATCGCCGCAAGCATGACCAACGCGCGCAACGGCGCGCCCATTCCGAACATCCCCGAAGTGGGCCGCTTCTGGACCGCGATGGACGCGGCGCTTGAGGCCATCACCAACGGACTGCAATCACCGAAGGACGCACTGGACGGCGCCGCCGCACGGATGCTGCTGAACAAATGAATGCGTTGTCCTCTCCCCTCGGGCAGGGCGCCTACTCGACGCTGCCACCCTCCTTCGGCGAGCGTGTCGGCCGGCTGCTGTACTGGCCGGCTGTGGTCGCCCTCATCGTCGGCGCCCTGTACCTGGTGTTCGCCGTCTACGCGACCGGCCAGGCCGCGTGGGCCACGGGCCTGCTGGTGCTGTTCACAGCCGGCTTCTACGCCTACCTGAGCCGCGGCGGCTTTGCGTGGCGCTACCTGTTCCCCGGCGTAGCCGGCATGTTGGTGTTCATCGCCTTCCCGCTGGTCTACACGGCGCAGATCGGCTTCACCAACTACTCCAGCACCCACCTGCTCAGCGAGAGCCGGGTGCGCGAGTACCTGCTGGAGCAGTACGACGCCGTCGAGGAACAGGTGCTGGGCTACAGCCTGCATGCCAGTGGCGCCGAGTACCGCCTGGTGCTGAAGGCCGAGGGCGATGCAGCGCCGCGCTGGATGTCGCCGCCGCTGGCGCTGCGCGCGGACAAAAAACTGCGCGTGGACCTGGCTGCCGCCGACGCCTCCACGCCCACTGGCGCTGCACTGGCGTTGCCCGAGTTGATCCGCCACCGCGAGGCGCTGGCGCAACTGGTGCTGGTCCAGCCCGACAAGACCGAATTGCACTATCTCGGCCTGCGCGAGTTCGGCCCCGTCAAGCCGCAGTGGAGACCAGAAGGCGACGACCGCCTGACCCGCACCGCAGACGGCGCCGTCTTCAAGCCCAACCGCGACACCGGCTTCTTCGAGTCCGCCAGTGGCGAGGTGCTGCAACCCGGCTTCAAGGCCTTCATCGGCGTGGGCAACTACGCGCGCATGCTGTTCGACGCCGAGTTCCGCGGCCCCTTCCTGAGCATCTTCACGTGGACGGTGGTGTTCTCGGCGCTGACGGTGTTCTTCGCCACCGCCATCGGCATGCTGTTCGCCGTGATGCTGAACTGGGAGGGCATGAAGTTCCGCACCACCTACCGCACGCTGCTGTTCCTGCCGTATGCGGTGCCAGGCTTCATCTCCATCCTCGTCTTCAAGGGCCTGTTCAACCAGAACTTCGGCGAGATCAACGCCATCCTGGACGCGCTGTTCGGCGTCAAGCCCGCGTGGTTCGCCGACCCGACGCTGGCCAAGACGATGCTGCTCATCGTCAACGTGTGGCTGGGCTACCCGTACATCATGATCCTGTGCTCGGGGCTGCTGAAGGCCATTCCCGCGGACCTGTACGAGGCCTCGGCGCTGGTGGGCGCTTCGCCGGCCACCAACTTCTTCAAGATCACCGCGCCGCTCATCATCAAGCCGCTGGCGCCGCTGCTTGTCAGCGCCTTCGCATTCAACTTCAACAACTTCGTGCTGATCGCGCTGCTGACCGACGGCCGGCCGGACTTTCTGTCCACCAAACTGCCTGCGGGCCAGACGGACATCCTCGTCAGCTACACCTACCGCATCGCCTTCCGCGACTCGGGCTCGGACTTCGGCCTCGCCGCAGCGATCTCGACGCTGATCTTCTTCCTCGTCGCGGCGCTGTCCCTCATCAACCTCCGTTTGTCGGCCAAGGCGCAGAGATGATGGGTAGCGCTCGTTGGAGATGGCAAGCGCGGCAGCCAAGGGACTTCGCGCCCCCCGCCCGCTGCGTGGTCTCCTCCTTTAACCTCGTCCCTTGGCCGCCGCACTCGCCGACCGACCACACACCGGTTCTTCGACGAGAAAACCCGCAGCAGCCGGATCAGCCCGGGTGGGCAGGCTGCGCAGCTAAAGGAGGAGCCCGCGCAGCGGGCGGGGGACACGGAGCAGACCGCGCACCCGGCCTGATCCAGTCCCGCACAGAAAGACATTGGGAGTTCTGAAAATGGCCATCGTCCTCGGCAAACAAGCCCGCTGGCGCACGCTCGCCGCGCATGCGGTGATGTGGGTGTTTATCGCCATCACGATGTTCCCGCTGCTGGCCGTCGTGTCCATCTCGCTGCGCCCCGGCAACTTCGCCACCGGCAGCCTGATCCCGACCGAGATCAGCCTGGAGCACTGGAAACTCGCGCTTGGCATCCCGTACCAGGCAGCGGACGGCAGCCTCGTGCAGCCGCCGTTCCCCGTGCTGACCTGGCTGTGGAACTCCATCAAGATCGCCACGGTGTCAGCCTTCCTCATCGTCGCCATCTCGACGACCGCCGCCTATGCCTTCGCGCGGCTGAAGTTCTCATTCAGCAAGCCGGTGCTGAACGGCATGCTGCTGCTGCAGATGTTCCCGCCGGTGCTGGCGCTCGTCGCCATCTTTGCCATCTTCGAGACCATCGGCAACTACGTGCCGGCGCTGGGCGTCGAGACGCATGCGGGCCTGGTACTGGCCTACCTCGGCGGCATCGCCACGCACGTGTGGACCATCAAGGGCTACTTCGAGACCATCCCAGTCGAGATCGAGGAGAACGCCAAGGTCGACGGCGCGACGCACTGGCAAGCGTTCTCGCGCGTGCTGCTGCCCATGTCCGTGCCCATTCTGATGGTTGTGTTCGTGCTGGCATTCATCGGCACCATCATCGAATACCCGGTCGCCTCCATCCTGCTGCGTGAAGAGGGCAACCTCACGCTGGCGGTCGGCTCCAAATACTTCCTGCACGATCAGCGGTTCCTGTGGGGCGACTTTGCCGCCGCCGCCGTGCTGTCCGGGCTGCCGATCACGGCGGTCTTCCTGCTCGCGCAGCGCTGGATCGTGTCCGGACTGACGGCGGGCGGTGTGAAAGGCTGATTCCCATGTTGAAGACCACCGCGCTGCTCGCAGCGCTGCTTTCGCTCGCCCCTGCCTACGCGGCGGACTGCAAACCCGCCCCGCTCGGCAGCGCCACGATCTACCTGCGCGGCGGCCTGAACAACTGGTCGGCTGCGGACGAGCACGCCTTCGAGTACCGCTGCGATGCCTACTTCCTGAACCTGAAGGCGACGGGCGCGCAGGAGTTCAAGCTGGCCGACGAGGACTGGTCGCCCGCCCTCACCTTCGGCGGCGACGCCGACGGCCAGCCAACACGCACTGGCACGGGCAATCTCAAGCGCGAGTTCAGCGGCGAGCACACGCTGCGGCTGGCCTTTGCGCCCGACGGCAGTGCCAGGCTGAAGGTAGGCCCCAAGACCTTCAATCCCACGCCTCCCCAGCCCATCACAGACCGCGCCGCGCTGGGCGCCCGCTTCGACTCGCGCAGCGTGGCCTTCAAGGCACCGTTCGGCGCGCAGCCCGCCGGCACCGAGATGGCCTTCACAGTCACCGGCGACCGCCCGGGCCTGAAGCGCGCCACGCTGGTCATCGAGCGCCGCCATCTGAGCGGCAACCAGGAGCAGCTGAGCTACGAGCCCGTCGCGCGCATAACCATGGCGGCGCAGGGCAGCGCCTTCAAGGCCATCCACGTGTTCACCGACACCGGCGTCTACGGCTACTGGTTCGAGATCGAGACCGACCAGGGCGTCTACGCGCTGCAAAACAACAAGGACACCATCTACTGGACGCGCGAGAAGGGCTCCATGGGTGCGGCCAGCATCGAGCGCCTGCCCAGCAATATGAACCGCGTGCGCCGCTACCGCCAGACCATCCACGCGCCCGGCTTCGAGGTGCCGACCTGGGCGAAAGACGTCGTGTACTACTACGTGTTCCCGGAACGCTTTCGCAACGGCGACAAAGCCAACGACCCGCGCCCCGGCGGCGGGCGGCCGCAGGACCGCTACCAGGACCGCGACGTGGAACGCCACGCGACGTGGAACGAAAAGCCCTTCAAGCCAAACACCGGTGACGGCTCCGACGCGTTGTTCAACAACGACTTCTTCGGCGGCGACCTGGCCGGCCTCATCGACAAGCTCGACTACATCAAGAGCCTCGGCGCCAATGCGCTGTACCTGACTCCCGTCTTCCGCGCGCCCAGCAACCACAAGTACGACGCGGCCGACTACAAGCAGATCGACCCCGCCTTCGGCACCAACGCGGACTTCGAGCGCCTGTGCGCCGAAGCCGCCAAGCGCGGCATCCGCGTCATCCCCGACACCTCACTGAACCACGTCGGTGCGGACTCGCCGTACTTCAACCGCTTCAACAACTTCCCCGCCGGCGGGGCCTTTGATGGCGGCAAGATCAACGCCGCCTCGCCCTATGCGACATGGTTCAAGTTCAAGACTGACGAGACCGACCCCGACAATCAGTTCCAGGGCTGGGTCGGCGTGAAGGACCTGCCCGAACTGGACAAGAACGCCCCGTCCTGGCGCGCCTACGCCTACCGCGACGCCGACTCGGTGACCAACTACTGGCTGGACCGCGGTGCCGCGGGCTGGCGCATGGACGTGGCGCCCTGGGTGCCTGACGACTTCTGGCGCGAATGGCGCACCGCCCTGAAGGCCAGGAAGCCCGACGCGCTGACGGTGGCGGAGACCTGGTTCGACGCCAGCAAGTACTTCCTCGGCGACATGTTCGACAGCACGATGAACTACATCTTCCGCAACGCGGTGCTGGACTACGCGGCGGGCAAGTCGGCCCGGCAGATGGCCGCCAACCTGGAATTGCTGCGCGAGGCCTACCCGCCGCAGGCCTTCTCGGCGCTGATGAACCTGCTGTCCACGCACGACCAGCCGCGTGCGCTGCACCACTTCGACGAAGACGCCGACCTGGCGCTGGCCAAGCGGCGCCTGCGCCTGGCGGTGTTCTTCCAGATGACTTACCCCGGCGCGCCGACCATCTACTACGGCGACGAGGTGGGGGTCGGCGGCGGCGACGACCCGTTCAACCGCGCGCCCTATCCCTGGGCTGACGAAGGCGGCACGCCCGACGAGACGCTGCTGGCCGACTTCAAGCGGCTGACGAAACTGCGCCACGACCTGCCGGTGCTGCGCCACGGCACGCTGCGCGCGCCGCTGCACGCGGACGACCACGTGCTGGTGCTGGCCCGACAGGACGGCCACACCTGGGCCCTCACCGCCACCAACAACAGCCTGAAACCGCGCACGGTCAGCGTGCGGCTGCCCGCCAGCCTGGCCGACGCGCCGCAGCTGGCGGACGCGCTGGGCGGCCCCGCATGGCGGCCCCGGGCCGGCCGGCTGACGCTGACGCTGCAGGCGCTGTCGGGCCTGGTCCTGACGCGCTGAAGGCCTTCTGATCGCGGGGCGGCAAGGCTGTGCGATGCGGCGGCGACAATGCCGACTGTTTCTCCTACAGATCAAGGATTACCCATGAACACCACGCCCAGCGGCCTGCAATACGAAGACACGACCGTCGGCGACGGCAAGACCGCCATGGCCGGCCAGGACGTGACCGTGCACTACACCGGCTGGCTGTGGGTGGACGGCGCCAAGACCACCAAGTTCGACTCCAGCCTGGACCGCCGCGACCCGTTCGAGTTCGAGCTGGGCGCCGGCATGGTCATTCGCGGCTGGGACGAAGGCGTGCAGGGCATGCAGATCGGCGGCAAGCGCACGCTGATCATCCCGGCCGAACTGGGTTATGGCGCACGCGGCGCCGGCGGCGTGATCCCGCCCAACGCGACGCTGTGCTTCGAGGTCGAGCTGCTGGCGCTCGCGGGCGGCCCCGAGCACGTCGAACTGAACCTGCACACGGCCTCCAGCGGCCTGCAGTACGAGGACCGCGTGGTGGGCCAAGGCGCCGTGGCCGAGAAAGGTCAGCGCGTGTCGGTGCACTACACCGGCTGGCTCTACAAGGACGGCATGCGCGGCAAGAAGTTCGATTCCAGCAAGGACCGCGGCCAGCCCTTCAAGTTCAGCCTGGGCGGCGGTGAGGTCATCCAGGGTTGGGACGAAGGCGTGCAAGGCATGAAGGTCGGCGGCACGCGCATGCTGGTGCTGCCGCCTGAGCTGGGCTACGGCGCCTACGGGGCAGGCGGCGTCATTCCGCCGAACGCGACGCTGCTGTTTGAAGTGGAACTGCTGACGGTCTGATCCTAGGGACGATAGGGGCTGACAAGTGCCTGTCATTCGCCCATGCTGTGATCCGACCCACCACGGAACCCGGATCACCCCATGACGACGATTGACCAGCGCCGCGCCCCCCGTGTCGAGTTCTTCCTCGTGCCTGCCGAGCACGAGCAGTTGCCCGTCTGGATCATCAAGCCGCAAGGCCTGACCGACGCGCACGGTGGGGTCGTCGTCAACCTCAGCGAGGACGGCCTGCAGATCCTCTGCGCGGCCGAGCCCGTGCTGGACGCTCCGCACTACGAGCTGCGCCTGCTGCTGGGCGAGGACGGAGGCGTGCCGCTGTTCAGCGCCGCGGTGCGCCGCGTCTGGACGCGCCCGCTGAGCCGCATCGTGCAGCTCAGCGGTTTCGAGTTCGAGTCGTCCCACTCGCAGGCCGAGGAGTTCCTGCGGGCGCAGACCGCCCAGATCACCGCGCGCCAGTGGGTGCGCTGCGTGCTAGTGGAGCGCATGCCGGCGCTGGCCTGATCGTTCAGAGCAGGCTGACCCCGGCCAGGTTCAGCAGCGAGGTCTCGCGCATCAACCGCACGAAGTCGGCCAGGAAGGGTTTGGCCGCCAGGCCCGGCGTGCTGACGGCGTACAGCCTGCCCGTCAGCCCGCCCTCGCCGATGCGCTGCCGCGCCACATAGCCGCGCGCGAGGTAGTTCTCCACCGCCCACATCGGCAGCGCCGCAATGCCGCGCCCGCTGGCCACCAGCTGCAACATGGCCACCGTCAGCTCGCTGGTGCGGCGCGGCGGCGCGATGCCCGCCGGCTGCAGCACGCGGCGCACCAGGTCCAGCATGTCGTCGGGCACCGGGTAGGTGATGAGCGTCTGGCTGGCGAAGTCCTCTGCGGTCAGCCAGGGCTTGCCGAGCAAGGCATGCCCCTTCGGCAGCAGCGCCACGATCTCGAAGCTGAACAGCGGGTGCACGACGACGCCCGTCTCGTCGGCGTCCACATCCGACACGATGGCCAGCTCGGCGCGGTCCTGGTGCAGCAGGCCCACGGGGTCGGCCTGGAAGCCGGACACGATGTCCAGCTCCACCTCCGGCCAGCGCTCGCGGAAGGCGTCCATCGCGGGCATCAGCCAGTCGAAGCAGGTGTGGCACTCCACTGCGATGCGAAGCTGACCGGCAGAGCCGTCCACCAGCCGGCGCACGTCGCGGTCGGCCTCGTCCACCTGCGGCAGCACCGTGTCCGCTAACTTCAGCAGCCGCTGGCCCACGACGCCGAACACCAGCGGGTGGCTCTTGCGCGCGAACAGCTCGGCGCCGTAGTGCTCCTCCAGGCCTTTGAGCTGATGGGACAGCGCCGACTGCGTGAGGTTCAGCAGCTGCGCCGCGCGGGACAGATTGCCGGCCTCGCGCAGAGCGATCAGCGTGCGCAGGTGGCGCAGTTCAAGCGGGGTTTTCATGAGCAGAACTGTTGATGAACCCGAAAACGTTTCGTTTGATTCATTCTGCCTGCTTTCGGATCATCACGAATCTAATTCATTCTTCATAGATTCATCATGATCAAGACTCATATTCTCGGCTTCCCGCGCATGGGCGAGCACCGCGAACTGAAGACAGCGCTGGAGCGCCACTGGCGCGGCGAGCTGCCTGCCGCCGCGCTGGAGGTCCAGGCTGCCACGCTGCGCGCGCGCCACTGGGCGCTACAGAAGGACGCCGGGCTGGACCACGTCACCGTGGGCGACTTCGCCCTTTACGACCATGTCGCCCAGCTGATCCAGCTGTTCGGCTGCGAGCCGGCGCGCTTCGGCTTCACCGGCGGCGAGCCGCCGCTGCAGCGCTACTTCACGATGGCCCGCGGCACGGTCACGCACGCGCACATCGACGCCTGCGGCTGCGGCGGCGCTGCGAGCGAAGGCGTGCCGGCGCTGGAGATGACCAAGTGGTTCGACACCAACTACCACTACCTCGTCCCCGAGTTCGACGCTGCCACGGAGTTCAAACTCCACGCTGAGCGCCTGCTGGCCGAGGTGGACGAAGCCATTGCGCTGCCCGCCAGCCCCAAGGTCGCGCTGCTCGGGCCAGTCAGCTTCCTATTCCTAGGCAAAAGCAAACAGGACGGCTTCGACCGCCTCGCGCTGCTGAACCGTCTGCTGCACGTCTACGAACAGCTGCTGACCCGCCTGGCCTCGCGCGGCGTGACCTGGGTGCAGCTGGACGAACCCATCCTCGGCCTGGACCTGAGCCCGGCCTGGCGGGACGCACTGCGCCAGGCCTACGCGCGCCTGGGCGTCGTCGGCCAGCCGCTGCTGCTGGCCACCTACTTCTCGCCGCTTGGCGACAACCTCGACCTGGCCTGCGAGCTGCCTGTTGCCGGCCTGCATGTCGACGCGGTGCGCGCGCCGGCCGAGCTGCTGCCTGTGGCCCGGCGCCTGCCGCTGGAACGCGAGCTGTCGGTGGGCATCGTCGATGGCCGCAACATCTGGCGCAGCGACCTGGACGCCGCCCTCGTGCAGCTGCGCCAGGTGCAGGCACTGCGCGGCGGGCGGCTCTGGGTGGCGCCGTCGTGCTCGCTGCTGCATGTGCCCTTCAGCCTGCGGCATGACAAGTCGCTGGACTCGGAACTGCAGAGCTGGCTGGCCGGCGCCGTCGAGAAGCTGAACGAACTGCGCGTGCTCAAACGCGCGCTGTGGGGTGATGAGGCAGGCGTGGCCCGCGAGCTGGCCGAATCGCGCATCGCCCGCGCCAACCGCATCGCGAGCCGCCGTGTGCGCAACGCCAGTGTCGCGGCCCGGCTCAACGCGCTGCCGGCCGATGCCGACCAGCGCCGCTCGCCCTTCCCCACCCGCCAGGCTGCGCAGCGCCAGCGCTTGCGCCTGCCCGCGTTCCCCACCACCACCATCGGCTCCTTCCCGCAGACGCCCGACATCCGCGCCGCCCGCGCCGCCTTCAAGCGCGGCACGCTGGCCGAGGTGGACTATCGCGAAGCCATGAAGCGCGAGATCCAACTCGCTGTTAGCAAGCAGGAGACGTTAGGCCTGGACGTGCTGGTGCACGGCGAAGCCGAGCGCAACGACATGGTCGAGTACTTCGGCGAACAGCTTGCCGGCTTCGCCTTCACAGCCAACGGCTGGGTGCAGAGCTACGGCTCCCGTTGCGTGAAGCCACCGGTGCTGTTTGGCGATGTGTCACGCCCGAAGGCGATGACGGTGGACTGGACCGTCTTTGCGCAGAGCCTGACTGCCAAGCCCATGAAGGGCATGCTGACCGGTCCCATCACCATCTTGCAATGGTCCTTCGTGCGCGACGACCAGCCGCGCGCCGACACCGCCCTGCAGGTCGCACTGGCCATCCGCGACGAGGTGGCCGACCTGGAGGCCGCCGGCATCGCCGTCATCCAGATCGACGAACCGGCCATCCGCGAAGGCTTGCCGCTGCGCCGTGACGCGTGGGCGGCCTACCTAGCCTGGGCCACGCGCGCCTTCCGCGTGGCCGCCAGCGCGGTGTGCGACGACACGCAGATCCACACCCACATGTGCTACTCGGAGTTCAATGACATCCTCCCCGAGATCGCCGCGATGGACGCCGACGTCATCACCATCGAGACCAGCCGGTCAGACATGGAGTTGCTGCGCGGCTTCGGGCAGTTCAAGTACCCCAACGAGATCGGCCCCGGCGTCTACGACATCCACTCGCCGCGCGTACCCGACACGGCCGACATGCTGCGCCTGCTGAAGAAAGCCGCCGAGGTCATTCCGCCGGAGCTGCTGTGGGTCAACCCGGACTGCGGGTTGAAGACGCGGGGGTGGGCAGAGACGGAGGCGGCGTTGGGGAGGATGGTGGAAGCGGCGCGAGCGTTGCGCGAGGCGCAGTTAGCGGTCTGAACGGAGCGCTCACCACGTCGGCTTAGCATTGCCGCAATCGAAAAGGCGCCTGACGCCGCGAGGTAGGCATGAGATACGTGGTCGACTGCCGCCAAGTTCGGTCCCTTGACGACCTGATCGATGAGTTCAACAGAGGGTTTATCTCCCCTGTCGGGGGCAAATGGACCGGCAATCTCGACGTGTTGAACGACTACCTGTCATGGCCCGAACAGGCCCCTTACGACTTGGTGATTCTCGGCGCTTCGCGATGTTCCGAAGTCTTCAACGTCAAGGCGAACGAGCGGCACGAAATGGCGTCGTGGCCCCTCATCCAAGAAATCCTCGCCGACAACAAGCACCAAGTGCGTGTGGAACTGAAGTACCCCATGCCTCTGCATCATTCAATCGCCGGATACTCCCCCAGCCCATCCGGCCACGGCGTCAGGATCTCGAAGCCGTCCTTGGTCACGGTGACCATGTGCTCCCACTGCGCCGACAGCGCTTTGTCGCGCGTCACCACCGTCCAGCCGTCGTTCAGCTCTCGAATGCCCGCGCCGCCCGCGTTGATCATGGGCTCGATCGTGAAGATCATGCCCTCCTGCAGCTTCAAACCTTCGCCCGGCCGGCCGAAGTGGTTGACATGCGGGTCGTCGTGATAGACGTCGCCAATGCCATGGCCGCCATACTCGCGAACGACGCTGAATCCGGCCGCGTGAGCGACCTTCTGGATGGCATGGCCCACATCCCCTAACGTCGCACCCGGGCGCACCTGGCGGATGCCGGCGCGCAGCGCCTCGTAGGTGGTCATCACCAGCCGGCGCGCCAGCACATTGGTCTCGCCGACGATGAACATGCGGCTGCTGTCGCCGAACCAACCGTCCGGCGTCGTCAGCGTCACATCCACGTTGACGATGTCGCCTTTCTTCAGAGTCTTGTCCTTGCTCGGGATGCCGTGGCAGACGACATGGTTGGGCGAGATGCAGGCCGTCTTCGGAAAGCCGTGGTAGCCGACGTTCGACGGCGTGCACTTCAGCTCATCGACGATGTAGTCGTGGCAGATGGCGTCCAGCGCTTCGGTCGTCACGCCGGGCACGACGTGGGGCTTCAGCATGGCCAGCACCTCGGCGATCAGGTGGCCGGCCGTGCGGGCCTTGGCGACTTCCTCGGGGCTGCGCAGCTTGAGACTCTTCATGCGCGTGCTCCCTTGGCTTTCGCTGGCTGACTCCAGCCCGCCAGGCGCGCCAGGTCCAGCCCGCCTTCCTGCTCGGCGCGGATCAGCAGCTGGCAGATGTCGCTGTGGCTCAGCTGCGGGTGCAGCTCGGCCAGCATGCCGATGCGCATCCAGTGCTCGGCCTGGGCATTGATGGAACGCGACAAGGCCTGGCTTGCAAGGCGCAGGCTCTCGTGCAACGGATCGGAGATTTTGACGATTCCCATGCCGCGACTATATACGCTTCGTATACGAAACGTATATAGAGCCTGTTTACCCTGAGGGAGCAAGCCCTAGCCAGCTTTGGCAACCACCGCGGCGTCGTAAATGGTCAGGAATTCGGACGGCATGCGTTTGGGCTTGCCGCTGCTGATCTCGATGCAGACCAGCACCCAGCGACCCCGCACCAGCGTCACGCCATCGCCCGCGCGGCGCAGTTGGAAGCGCCGCTCCATCGTCAGCCGGCCATCGCTGGCCGTCAGCCACGTGCCCAGCACCAGCGCCTCGCCTCCGAACGAAGGCAGCAGGTAGTCGTAGTGGCCTTCGCGAATGGCCATCGCGCGGTCCAGCCGCTGGTAGTCGTCGATAGACAGGCCCAGCGCCTCGGAATGGGCCCAGCCCGCCTGCTCGCACCACTGCACGTAGACGGCATTGTTGGTATGGCCCAGCCCGTCGATGTGTTCGGCCGCCGGCGTCAGTGCGAGCGTGAACGGCGACGGGTGGTCCCAGTCATTCATACACGGAGACTTCCGGCCGGCGCGCCAGCACGGCGATGGGCGGCGCCCAGCGCTCGCCGCGCGGCTTCTTGCTGGTCACCAGCGTGATCTCGCTGGGCTCGAAAACCTCGACGTTGTGCGTGATCGGCGTCGTCAGCAGGTACTGCGCGCGGGTGCTGCGCAGAAAGTGGCCGACGAGCTGGATGTTGCGCACGTCCAGGTGGGCGAAGGGCTCGTCGATGAAGACGAAGCCGCCGGGCGTCTCGTCGTCCTTCATCAGGCCGACGAGCAGGATCAGGCTCTTCAGCACCTGCTGGCCGCCCGAGGCCTCGCCGTCGTTGAGGCCCACCTCGCCCTTGCCGTCGAAGTTGAACTTCACATGGAGGCCAGCCTGGGCCAGAACCGTGTCGTCGTTGTCCAGGTGCGGCAGCACGGCCTCGGCTGTCGTGCCGGCCAGTTCGCCCAATTCGGCGACGTTCTTTTTGTAGCGGCGCACGGTGGCGCGCATGACGTCGATGTAGCGCTCGCGGGCGTTGAAGGCGGCGATGCGGGCCAGCTCGTTGCTGGCGCGGCGGTCGCTGAGCTGCGTGTCCTGCTCGTGCACCTGGGCGGCCATGCGGGCGTGGCGGTCGACGACGGTGGCGTCCACCTCCCAGTGGCCGGTCTGCAGTTCCTGGTCGACGTGGTGGGCGCGGATCTCGGCCTGGCGGGCGTTCTCGAACTCGTCGCGCACGGCGGCCAGCGCCGCAGGCGTGACCCACGCAGGCGGGAACTTAGCCTTTTGCTCACGGCTCTCGCGCGACGCCTTGCGCAGCGCCTCGCGCTTGACCTCGTGCTCGCGCAGTCGGCCCGCGGCCGAGCCCTCGCCGTCCTTCAGCGCGATCTGCGCGCCTTCGTAGGCCTGCTCGGTTCGCGTGGACTCACGCACCACACGGTCGTGCTCGCTGTCCAGCGCGCTCATGCGCGACGCGGCCTCGGCGCGCGCCTGGCGCAGCACCGGCAGGCGGGCACGCGCTTCGGCGAACTCGTCGGCGCGCTCGCTCAATTCCAGCGCCGCCTTGTGGCCGACGGCCGCTCGCTGCACGTCCTTGAACTGGCGCTCGACCTCCGCCTGCGCCTTGGCGATGCGGCTCAGCTCACCGTCCCAGCGGGACAGCTCGGCTTCCAGTGCGCCGCGGCGCGAATCGATGGCCGAGGCGCCGAACTGGTGGTCGCGCGGTTCGACGAACACGCTGCGGCCACCACGGCCGTCGCGGTAGTAGGCATCGGCCGTGATCCACTCGCCGCCCACCTGGGCGCCCTCTTCCGTCGACGTCACGCAGCGGATGCCACCGAGCTGGCGCGCGAGCCAAGAAGGCAGCGGCGCGCTGACGTCCAGCGCGGCCAGCAACGTGCCGGCCGGCGCCTGCGTGACGGGCGACGTGTCCGACACGACATAGTGGCGGTAGCGCTGCTTGGCGGCGATGTCGAAGGCGCGGCCTTCGTCGCTGCGGTGCTTCAGCACGACGACCCAGCGCGACGGGCGCAGCAGGCCTTCGGCAGCGGCACGCCAGGTCTCATCGGCGATGTCGATGCTGTCGGCGACGAGGTAGTGGGCGATGCCGGCATCGTCCAGCGCGCGCTTCATCGGCGCGACCTCGGGCGGCGGCGGGGGCAGGCGCTTGCCGCTCAGCTCGCCCAGCTGCGTCTGCGCGCGCGACGCCTTGTCGCTGGCGCGGGTGTAGTCGGCGCGCAGGCGCTCGCGTTCGGACGCCAGCTCCTGCATCCTGGCCGTCAGTGCGGCGGCGTCGGCCTCCACGTCGGCCAGCGCCTTCAGTTCGTCCTCGCGCTTGACCAGCGCTTCGGCGGGGCGCTCGGCTTCACGCGCCGAGTCGAACGCGGCACGGGCTTCGCGGCGTTCGCCATCCAGCGCCTTCAGCCGCTCCTTGGCCGCCTCCTGCGCCGTGAACAGGCTGTGCAGCGCTGCGCGCTTGTCGCTCAGCGCCTTCACGTCGCCGGATGCGAACAGGCGCTGGCGGTGCAGCTCGCGCGCATCGCGGGTGATGCGTTCGCGGGCTTCGCTCCAGCGCAGCACGGGCAGTACCTCGGTCGCCAGGCGCTCGCGCTCCTGGATCTTCAACTGGTACTGGCGGTGGCTGTTGACGCGGTTGGCCAGGTCGCTGAGCTGCGCCTGCGTGTGCGCCAGCTCGGCGCCGGCCTGCTCCACTTCCTTGCCCAGCTGCTGCTGGTGGCTGCGCGCCTGCTCGTAGCGATCCAGCACCTCCTGGTCGCCAAACACCTCGAACACGAGCCTCAGCAGCTCCTTGGGAGACAGCTCGCAGAGACGGTCGGTCTGGCCCTGCTCCAGCGCCAGCACGCGGCCGATGGCGCGCGTGAGGCCCGCGGCCTCCAGGCGCTTCTTCCACGCCTCGATGCCCAGCCAGTCGCGGTCGCCCTTCTCGGCGAGCTGCTCGATCTCGTGCACGCCGTCGAGGATGGTGTAGCGGCGCACCCAGTCACCGCCGTGGCGCTCGATTCGGCAAGCCAGCGTCACCTGGTCCGCGTACAGCAGCGAGCTGGCAAACGGCCGGCTGCTGTTCTGGCGGGTGCGCGGGCGGTTGTCCACCAGCGCGCGCAGCCAGGCCGTCTCGGCGTTGGCGTGGCGGGCGTATGTCTTGTACGTGCGGCCGCCGGAGCATTCGAGGCCCAGCAGCGTGCGCATCGCGTCCAGCAGGGTGGTCTTGCCCGAGCCGTTGGGGCCCGCGATGGTGATGATGGCGCCGTCCAGCGGCAGCGTGACGCGCTGGCAGTAGTCCCAGTGCAGCAGTTCAAGCGATTGCAGGTGGAACATCAGTCGTCAATGTCTTGTTGTTCAGCTTCTTCGGGTCGCGAGACGGGATGACCCGCGCGGGCGAGCACGTCGCCTAAAGCGCCGTCGAGGATGCGCGGCGCCAGCAGGTCGTAGTCGATCAGCAGGTCCAGCAGTGGGCCCTCGGCGATGTCCTCGCCGCGGCGCGTGATGAAGCCGTGGCGCTCCAGCAGCTTGAGGTTGGTGTCCAGCCGCAGCTTCTTGCCGAGCTGGTCGCCAAAGTCGGCCAGCAGGCTACGGTAGCTGATCAGCGGCGCGACGCTGGCGGCCTGCGGCATGGGCTTGTCGGTGGCGAAGAACTCGCCCTGGCCGGCGTGGATGGCATCGCTGCGTGCGACCTGGCGCTGGCGCTTGGGCAGCACGATGAGGCTCCACAAAATCACCAGAAGCGCCACGCCGTCGCGCGGGATGTCGAGGTTGTTGTTGGCGGCCAGACCCGTCTCGCCGAACACGGCGCTCTCCGCGGGGCGCAGCAGCGCGACGGCGATGTGGTCGGCGTGCACGTTGTCCACCAGCTGCAGGCCGACGCCGGCCAGGCGGGTGCCAAGCTGGTTCCACAGCTCGGTGTCGATCAGCGCGCGCTTCACGAGGGGGTGGCTGCGCGGCAGCCAGCGGCGGGCCAGCAGTTGCGCGGCAAGTTGCTGGGAGTCGTCGAGAGGGCTCATGTCGCTGTTGAATCAGGGGTGAGGACGCCGCGGCTCATCCATTTGACGAACTCGTCGTCCACGGGGCCTTGTTCGGCGGACCAGCGCACCGACCACGGCTGGCGGGCCATGTCACCGGTGGCGCCCTTCAGGTGGCGGGCCTGCGCGTCGCCCAGCAGCGGCAGCAGCTGCGCGCGGTAGGCAGCACGGGCGTAGCTGCCGCCCAGGATGGCGGGTGCCAGGTCGTGCTCGACCGGGTCGGACGCGGCCCAGGCGGTCAGCAGCGCCTGCATCTGCTGCATGTCGGGCGGCAGCTGCATGACGGCCAGCTCGCCGGTCGGCGCGGCCTGGCCTTGCGGCAGCGCGGCGGGCTCGGCCGGCTTGGGTCGGTCGCGCTCGAACTCGGCTTCCGCCGTGTCGACGAGGTCGCGCTGCGCCACCAGCACCGGGTGCACCGGCCGCTCCCAGGCGCCGTTCAGCAGCGTGGCCAGGTCGCCCTGGCTCTGCAGCCAGCGGCGCACGTCTGTCGTCGTGATGCCGGTGGAACCCAGCGTCACGCGCTGGCGGTCGGCCTGCTGCAGCGCGCGGTTGAACTGGCTGGCCATTGCCAGCAGCCGCGCCTGCGCCAGGCCCAGCTCGCGGGCCAGCCGCTCCAGCCGTGCCTCGCCGGCCGATTCCGCCTGCGCAATGATGGCGCCCAGTGCCTCGCCGGCGCGGTCCACCAACATCAGCGCCTTCTCGAAGCGCGTGCGCGCGCGGCGCAGCGCGAACTCACTGCCGCTGGCAATCGCGTCGGCAAACTCGTCGTACAGGCGGGACAGCTGCGCCAGCAAGTGCTGCAGCTGCGCCGGCTGCAGCGTGCCCAGCTGATGCGCACCGGCCACGCCAGCCAGCAGCGAGGCCAGGTCACCGTCTGGCGACTGCTCCTGCGTCAGCGGCTGCAGCAGGCCCACAACCTGCTGGGCCAGCGGCGTCACCGCATAGGTCTGCGCGGTGGCGTCCCAGGCCAGCAAATCGGCTTCGCGCAGGCGCTTGAGCACACTGTCCAGCACCTCGTCGCGCAACACGTGGAAGGCCTGGTTCAGCGCCTCGCGCGTCAGGCGCGACTCGCGCAGCGCCAGCACCTCGAAGAACACCCAGAGCCGCAGCCGGGTCAGCCCGGCTGGCCCCTGGAACAGCGCGCGCAACGCCGTCTGCAGCGCGTCCTGACGTTCGAGCTGCCACCACAGCAGCGCGTCCGCTGGCGCGGCGCCGTCGCGGAAGTAGTCCTCCACGCGGTCGGGCCGCAGGGCGTCGTCGCTGTCGGGCAGGGGTGAGGGCAAGGGTGCGGACATGGGGCGCGGATTATCGTCGGCGTCATTCAGGCGCTTTGAGCGCTGCCGGCGGCTGGCTTGAACCCCGGTCCGGCGACGCCGGCCCACACTGCCATCATCATGAAACAGCCCACCTTCTTCCTGTCCCACGGCGGCGGCCCATGGCCGTTCATGGACGGCGACTACCGCCAGGCGCACGCGCAGCTGGAAGCATCGCTCCAGGCGGTGCCGGCCACGCTGCCGGAGCGGCCCAAGGCCATTCTGATGATCTCGGCGCACTGGGAGGAAGACGCCTTCACGGTGATGACGTCACCCGCGCCCGGCATGCTGTACGACTACGGCGGCTTTCCCGCGCACACCTACGAGGTGGTCTATGCCGCGCCGGGTAACCCTGCGCTGGCCGAGCGCGTCGTGGCGCTGATCGAGGCCGCCGGCCTGCCCGCCGCGCGCGACGCCCAGCGAGGCTTCGACCACGGCGCCTTCTGCACGCTGGTGCCGATGTACCGCGAGGCCGACGTGCCGGTGGTGCAGCTGTCGCTGAAGCGTGGGCTGGACCCGGCCGAGCACCTGGCGCTGGGCCGGGCGCTCAACCCCCTGCGCGACGAAGGCGTGCTGATCCTGGGCAGCGGCTTCAGTTTCCACAACCTGCGGCTGTACGGCGCGCAGGGGCGCGAGCCGTCGGCACAGTTCGACGGCTGGCTGCAGGCCGTGCTGCCCTCACCCGAGGGCCGCGAGGGGCATCTGCAGGCCTGGCGTGTCGCCCCCGCCGCCCGGCTGGCGCATCCGCGTGAGGAGCACCTGCTGCCGCTGATGGTGGCCGCCGGCGCTGCCGAGGGCGACACGGCAACCTGCAATTACCACGAGACCGGCTTTCTCGGGGGCGTGACCGCGTCCAGCTTCAGGTTTGGTTAGGGACTGTCGAAGCTAGGCAACTTCCGGCAATCCCGGCAGCAGCTTCTCCAGTGTGATCGGATAGTCCCGCACCCGCACGCCGGTGGCGTTGTAGATTGCGTTGGCCACCGCGGCACCCACGCCGCAGATGCCGAGCTCGCCCACGCCCTTGGCTTTCATCGGCGACGAGGACGGGTCGGCCTCATCCAGGAACACCACGTCCTGATGCGGGATGTCGGCGTGCACCGGGACTTCATAGCCCGCCAGGTCGTGGTTGACGAAGAAGCCGCGGCGTTTGTCGACCTGCAACTCCTCCATCAGCGCGGCGCCGACGCCCATGGTCATCGCACCGATGACCTGGCTGCGCGCCGCGATGGGGTTCAGGATGCGCCCGGCCGCACAGACCGCCAGCATGCGGCGCACGCGGATCTCGCCGGTGAATGCGTCCACGCCCACCTCGACGAAATGCGCACCGAAGGTGGACTGCTGGGCGCGCTTGTCGATGTCGCCGTACTCGATGCCGTCCTCGGCCACCAGGCCGGCAAAGCGCGCCAGCGGCTGCGCCTTGCCGCCGCCGCGCACCTCGCCGCCCGTGAACTCGGCCGCGTGCGCCGCGATGCCGGCCTGCTGCGCGATGAGGCCGCGCAGCTTCATGCACGCCGCATAGACGCCCGCGCAGGCGTTGTTGCCGCCCCATTGCCCGCCCGACCCACACGACACCGGGAAGGCCGAGTCGCCCAGCCGCACGACGACCTGCTCCAGCGGTAGCCCCAACACCTCGGCGGCCGTCTGCGCAATGATGGTGTAGCTGCCCGTGCCGATGTCGGTCATGTCGGTCTCGACGGCCACGCGGCCATCGGCCTCAACGCGCACGCGAGCCTTGGACTTCATCAGCATGTTGTTGCGAAACGCCGCCGCCACGCCCTGGCCCACCAGCCAGCGGCCGTCGCGCACCTGCGCGGGTTTGGCGTTGCGCTTGCTCCAGCCGAAGCGTTCGGCGCCGAGCTGGAAGCAGTCCGCCAGGCGACGCTGCGTGAACGGGCGCTGCGGCTTCTCGGGGTCCACCATCGTGTCGTTGCGCAGCCGGAAGGCGATCGGGTCCAGGCCCAGCTTCTCGGCCATCTCGTCCATCGCGATCTCCAGCGCCATCATGCCGGGCGCCTCGCCGGGCGCCCGCATCGCGTTGCCCTCGGGCAGGTCTAGCACGGCCAGCCGG
This sequence comes from Pelomonas dachongensis, assembly GCF_043555865.1. NCBI lineage: Bacteria > Pseudomonadati > Pseudomonadota > Betaproteobacteria > Burkholderiales > Sphaerotilaceae > Roseateles > Pelomonas dachongensis. The sequence goes on along the minus strand of NZ_JBIGHY010000013.1, from coordinate 40,071 downwards.
TTGGCGGTGTAGCGGTGTTCGGCGGCGTACAGCAGCCGCGTCTGGTTGACGCTGGTCTCTGGCCCGCCGCCGGGCAGGTCGCCGGACCAACCCTCGTGCGAGATCGCTGTCAGCCGGCCGTCCTTGTCGGCACCGAAGCGGATGCGCTGGATCGTGGCCGGCCGGTGCGTCGTGTTGTTGAACATCAGCGGTCGCGGCAGCGCCAGCTTGACGGGCCGGCCGGCGGCCTTGGCGCCCAGCGCGGCCAGCAGCACGTCGGCGCGCAGGAACAGCTTGCCGCCGAAGCCGCCGCCGACGTAAGGCGACACCATGCGCACGTCGGACTTAGGGATGCCCAGCGTCAGCGCCAAGTCGCCCACGGTCCAGTCGATCATCTGGTTGGACGTCCACACGGTCAGCTTGCGGCCGTTCCAGGCCGCCAACGTGGCATGCGGCTCCATCATCGCGTGGCCGTGGTCGGGCGTCGTGTAGGTGGCGTCCAGCTGCACCGGTGCCTTCGCAAACGCGGCTCCGAAGTCGCCGACCTTGGTCTCGGCCTGGCCCGTGGCACCGCCGCTCTTGGCCAGCGGGGCGCGGGGCTTCTGCGCGGCGAGGTCGAAGCGGCCGGCGGCGGTTTCGTAGCGGATGTCCACCAGCGCCGCGGCGGCGCGCGCCTGCTCGAATGTTTCGGCCACGACGACCGCCAGCGCCTGGTGGTAGTGGTCCACCTGCGGGCCGCCCAGCAGCCGCGCCGTGTTCATCTTGCCCTTGCCCAGCTTGCCGGCCGTGCGCGACGTGACGATGGTGATGACGCCCGGCGCCGCACGCGCCGCGCGCAGGTCCATGGCGGCGACACGCCCCTTGGCGATGCCGGCACAAACCACGTAGCCGATGGCCGGCTTGGGTGTCAGCTCGTGGTGCTCGTAGGCGTAAGGCGCGGCGCCAGCGGTCTTCAGCGGCCCGTCGATGCGCGGCGTGGGCTTGCCGACGACGCGCCCCTGGTCGATGGGATTGGTGGTGGCGGGTTGGTCGAATCTCATGCGGCCCTCGCGGCTTGGAGCAGGCCGGCCAGCGTGCGCTCGACCAGCGGGATCTTGAAGGCGTTGTCGTGCGTGGGCTGCGCGCCCGCGAACGCCTGAGTCATGAAGGCGGCGGCGCCCTGGGGCAGTTGCCGCTCGGCCGCCTCCACGCGCCAAGGTTTGGGCGCCACGCCGCCGAAGGCTACGCGGCCGCTACCGTCGCGCTGCAGCACCCCCGCCACCGACACCAGCGCGAATGCGTAGGACGCGCGGTCGCGCACCTTGCGGTAGACGTGCACACCCTCGATAGGCTTGGGCAGGCGCACGCCGGTGATCAGTTCGCCGTGCAACAGCGCGTGCTCCTGCTGCGGCGTGTCGCCGGGCAGCTGGTGGAAGTCGGCGATGGGTATGCGGCGCGTCTGGCCATCGGGCTTGACGGTCTCGACCTCGGCGTCTAGCACGCGCATCGCCACGGCCATGTCGCTGGGGTGCGTGGCCAGACAGTGGCTGCTAATACCGATGACGGCCAGCGAGCGCGTCACGCCGCCCGCCGCACTGCAGCCGCTTCCGGGCTGGCGCTTGTTGCAGGGCTGGGCGGTGTCGTAGAAGTAGGGGCAGCGGGTGCGCTGCAGCAGGTTGCCGGCCGTCGTCGCGCGGTTGCGCAACTGGCCCGATGCACCGGCCAGCAGCGCACGCGATAGCACCGGATAGTCGCGCCTGACGGACGCGTCGGCGGCCAGGTCGCTGTTGCGCACCAGCGCGCCGATGCGCAGGCCGCCGTCGCGCAGTTCCTCGACACGGTCCAGACCCAGCGCGTTGACGTCCACCAGATGGCCCGGCGCCTCGATCTGCAGCTTCATCAGGTCCAGCAGGTTGGTGCCGCCTGCGATGAAGCGCGCATCGGGCCGGCGGGCGACGGCAGCGGCGGCCTCGGCCGGCGTGCGGGCGCGTTCGAAGCTGAAAGTCTTCATGCGGCACCTCCCGCCACTTCGGTGATGGCTTCGGCGATGTTGGAGTAGGCGCCACAGCGGCACAGGTTGCCGCTCATGCGCTCACGCAGCTCGTCGGCCGACAGCAGCGGCTTGACCGCCAGATCGGGTGACACATGGCTGGGCATGCCCCGTTTCAGCTCGTCCAGCATGCCCACGGCCGAACAGATCTGGCCCGGCGTGCAGTAGCCGCACTGGTACCCGTCATGTTTGACGAACGCGGCCTGCAGCGGATGCAACTGGGCGGGTGTGCCCAGGCCTTCGATGGTCGTCACCTGGGTGCCCTCCGCCATCACGGCCAGCATCAGGCAGCTGTTGATGCGACGCCCGTCCATCAGCACCGTACAGGCACCGCACTGGCCGTGGTCGCAGCCCTTCTTGGTGCCGGTCAGCTGAAGCTGTTCGCGCAGCAGGTCCAGCAGCGTGGTGCGGGTGTCGACCTCCACGGTGTGCGGCTGGCCGTTGATGCGCAGCGTGACCCGGCCGATGTGGGGCGGCAGGTCGGCCGGTGGCGGCGTCCGCGCTGCATCAGGCGCGGCACTAACCGCGGGCCCGGCGGCATCTGCAGCCGACATCGCGGCAGTGCCGGCGCTGGCAATCAGCACGTTCCGGCGAGAAAGGCATCCCAACGCGTTGTCCATGGCTCACCCCCAGAGCTGCAAACGATCAACGCAGCGTAGACGGCGCGCGCGAAGAGCCGGTGTCGGACGACGCGCCACCGGCGCGCAGGACGACCGGGCACTTACGTGAGCACTGCGTGCGGGCTACTCGCCGAGCACCACACCCTCGCGCCGGGGGTCGGCGCCGCCGGCCCAGCCGCCCTTGCCGCGCACCAGCACCTGCAGGCCGCTGGTCAGGTCGGTCTGGCTGAGGCGGTGGCCGCGCTCGCGCAGAGCTGCCGCCTGATCGAGCGTCAGCGCGCCCGGCTCGACGATCAGCGTGCCACTGTTGAAGTGGCCGAAGTTGGGCAGGTCCACCGCCTGCTGCGCCGGCAGGCCCCAGGCCAGCGCGCCGGTCAGCACCTTGGCAACGTAATGGATGATGACCGGCCCGCCTGGCGAGCCAGCCACCATGACCAGCTTGCCCGCGCGGTCGAACACCAGCGTGGGCGCCATGCTGGAGCGCGGCCGCTTGCCGGCCTCAACGCGGTTGGCCACGGGCTTGCCGTCCGCGCCGACGGGGTTCAGCGAGAAATCGGTCAGCTGGTTGTTCAGCATGAAGCCGCCGGCCAAGCCGGTGCCGCCATCGCTCATCACGCGGTTGCCGAACGCGGACTCCACGCTGCTGGTCATGGACACCGCCCGCCCCTGCGCGTCGACGACGCTGATGTGGCTGGTGCCCCGCTCCAGCTGCTCGGTCTGCGGCGCCCACGCCTGCTGGGTGGCTGCCGGGTCACCCGCCGTGGCGCGGTCCATCGCCCGCTCGCCGATCAGCGCGCCGCGCTGCGTCAGATAGGCCGGCGCCAGCAAGGTCTGCCAGTCGCCGCCGGGCGCCGTCACGAAGGCAGGATCACCGATGAACTGAGCCCGGTCGGCGAAAGCCAGCTTGGCGGACTCGGCGTAGGCGTGCATCCAGTCGGCCGTGAGGCCCCGAGCGGCGAGCGCAGCGGGCTGGGTGTCGAGCAGGCCCAGGATCTGCATCAGCGTCAGGTGGCCCGACGAGGGCGGGCCGAAGCCGCAGATGCGGTACGCGCGCCAGTCGTTGCACAGCGGCGGGCGCACGGCCGGCTGGTAGGCGGCCAGGTCGGCCAGCGTCAGCAGCCCCGGCCGGGCGTGCGCCTTCACGCGGCGCACGATGTCCTCGGCCACGGGCCCTGCGTAGAAGGCTCGGGCGACACCCTGCTCTGCCACGGCGCGCAGCACGGCGGCATAGGCCGGGTTCTTCAGCCGCGTGCCCACGGGCCGGGGCGCGCCGGTGGCGTCGTACAGGTAGGGGCCGGCCTGCGGGTCGCTGCGCAGCGCGGTCTCGTTGGCGGCCAGCTCGTGCAGCCGCGGGCTGATGAGGAACCCCTGCTCGGCCAGCGCGATCGCCGGCTCGAACAGCCGCGCCCACGGCAGCTTGCCGTGCTGTCGGTGCGCTGAAGCCAGCATGGCCATCACGCCGGGTGTGCCGGTGGACAGGCCGCTCAGCACGGCCTCACGCATCAGCCGCGGCTGGCCGTCGGGCTTCAGGAACAGCTCCGGCGTGGCCGCAGCCGGCGCGGTCTCACGCCCGTCCAGCGTCTGGACCTGCTTGCCGTCCCAGTGCATCAGGAAAGCACCGCCGCCGATGCCGCTGGACTGCGGCTCGACGAGGCCGAGCACCAGTTGCACGGCGACGGCCGCGTCTACCGCAGATCCCCCGGCGCGCAGCATCTCGACACCCGCCTGCGCAGCCAGCGGGTTCGCGGCCGTGATGGCAAAGCGCTGCGCGGGCGTTGTCAGGCTGCCGGTCTTCGCGACGCGGGCGGTGGCCGTCTCCGGTTGCTCCAGCGCCGGCACGGGCAACGGCAAGCTGGCCAGGGCCAGCGTCGTGGAGAGTGAGGTCAGCAAGGCGCGCATGACCGGCATCTTAGGCAGGCCTGGCCGGCGGGCGCGGCACGTAGCCCCGCCAGAAGTCCCGCCAGCGCGGCAGCGCCCAGTCATCGCCCTGCGAATGCGCAGCGGCCACCGCATCGTCGACCAGCGGCTGCAGGTGCTCGCGGGCCGCGTCGGCGCCGTCGCGCGCCTCCAGCAGGCCGCGATAGGCCGTCAGGAAAGCCAGTCGCGCCCGCGCGTCGGCGCCGGGCAGCTTGTCGCGGACGATGGCTGGCACCCAGGCGTCCGGCTCGTCGAGGCGCCCCTGCTGCACCAGCATCCACATCAGGTCACCGGCCATCTCGGTGACCTGGCTGGCGTCGTTGCAGCGCGGGCAGCCGGGCTCGTTCCAGCGGGCGTCGAGGTAGTGCGCGAGGTAGAAGCGATAAAGGGGAATGAAGTTGGCATCGTGCCCGCGCGACAGCAGCCCGGCGAGCGCCGAAGGCTGGTCACGCAGCGCCAGCATGCGGGCGCGGGCCAGCTTGAAGCTGCGCTCGGAAGCCCCGCCGCGCTGCCACCACGCACCCGGGTCGCGCCAGACATACCCCAGCGACGCGGCGGCAGAGACCGGGTCGACGCCATGCCAGGGCAGACGCGCCCACCACCAGGGCCGCGGCACCGCAGCGTCCAGCGCGGGCCAGGCCGGCCAGCGTGCTTCGAGTGCGAGGTCGGCGTCGTGCGACGCGCGGTCGCGCAGCGCCCGCGCCTGACCACCGGCGATGGGCAGCAACAGCGCCAGCGTCAACACGGCCAAGCGTCGCCGCACGGCGCGCCGCCTGGCCGCAGGCTCAGCGTAGCGCCGGTGCAACGAGGCATGCGGCAGCGCCCAGCCCACGGCGGCAAGCAGCAACCCGAGGGCGGGCGCCTGCCACAACTGAAAGGGGTGAGCCAGCACGAATGCCTCGTGGGCCGGCAGCGTTAGCGGGTCGTGCAAGACCGCCAACAAGTCGCCCTCGTCAATCAGCGCGTAGATCAGTGGTGCCAGGAACACTTCCTGGGTGAGTTGCCCATCGCGACGCGGATCGGCCACCTCCACCACCACGCTCAAGCGCACGGAGCGGCGGCTGGTGCCGGTCGCGCCCGGCTGGCTGCTGCGGCGTAGCTCGACCACGCGCCCCTCGAGCCGCAGGCCGTCCTGCAGCCAGGTGAGACGCTGCTGGACCAGCCAGCCGGTCCAGAGCACGGCCAGCAGCGCAGGCATCAACAGCAGCGCCTGGATCAGCCCCCGCCGCCAGCCGAGTCGGTCAGGCCGCAAAGTAGCCGAGGTCCCGCGTCGAGTAGTTGGCAATCTGTGGCAGTACCAGCGGCAGGTCGGTGGCCGACACGCCCATCCACGTCGCCAGCGTGGCGGCCAGCTGGTCGACGCCGGTGGTGGGCAGCAACCGCCCCTGGCCCACGTCGTCCGGCCCGTTGACGCTGACCGATGGCAGCGTGCCGTAGTAGCGCCCGCCCTTGACCGCGCCGCCCATGATGAAGTGGTGGCTGCCCCAGCCGTGGTCGCTGCCGTCGCCGTTGCTGGTGAGCGTGCGGCCGAAGTCGCTGGCGGTGAAGGTGGTGACCTGGTCGGCCACGCCCAGCTCGACGGTCGCGGCGTGGAAGCTGGCCAGCGCGCCGTCGATGCTGCCCAGCAGCCCCGGATGCTGGGCCACCAGCAGGTCGTGCAGGTCAAAGCCGCCCAGCGACACGAAATAGACTTGGCGCTTCGCGCCTAGCGCCTGGCGCGCCGCGATGAGGCGCGCCACCATCAGCAGCTGGTTGGACAGGCCGCTGGTGGTGTCGAAGGGTGTGGCCAGCGTGGACTGGGCGGACAGCGCCGTACCCAGCGTAGCCTGCGCGTCCACCGAGCGCTTGACGACGCGGTTCAGCTCGGCCTCCATCCAGTGGCCGCGGTCCGACGTGATCAGCTCGCGCAGCGCCGTGGCGCAGGCCTGCGAACCGAACAGTGGCCGCGTGACGCCATTGATGGCGACCGCGCCACCGGTGGAGACCTGGTACTGCACGGCCTGCTTGCCGGCCATGAAGACTGCGTTGCCCGACACGTTGATGCAGGTGAAGGTGGAGGTGCCGTTGCCGTTCAGGAACAGGTCGCCGATGCGCCCCCCCCAGCCGCTGATGGCGCCCTCGGGCGTGCTGGCCTGCCAGACGGACTGCTGGTCGTTGTGCGAGAACAGCTTGGGCGGCAGCGGCACGCTCTTGGCCTTGTACTGGGTCAGCGTGGTCGGCTGCACCAGCGTGCCGACGTTCAGCTGCACGGCCAGTTTGCCGGCGTCCCACAGGCCCTTGAGGCGGCCCATCTGCGGCGCCAGCGCCATCTGCCTGCCGCCGACGATCTGCGACAGCGCCGTGGCGGCCAGCGCGTCGCGCGGCGTGGCCAGCGTCTGGCGGATGGTGGCGTAGGCGGCGTGGCTGGCGGCATCAAACGGCACCAGCGTGTTGCCGTAGTCGTTGCCGCCGTACAGAAACAGGCAGACCAGCGCCTTGTAGTCGCTGGGCGCGGCCTGCGCGGCGGCCTCGCCCATGGCGGCGAGGTTCAGCGCCCACGGTGCGGCCGTGCCGGCCAGGCCGAGCGCTGAGGAGCGGCGCAGGAACTCGCGGCGCTGCAACTGGGGGAGTTGGTTGAGCTTCATTTCTGGACCTGGTACTCGGGGCACGCCATCAGCATCAGCACCGCCGCATTGACGCGGTTGCGCTTGCCGGCGTCGTTGGTGGCCGCGATGGTGGCGACGGCCGCGACGATCTTGGATTGCGTCTCCACCGAGATGGCGTCGCCCGCCAGCCGCAGCGCCAGGTTGGCGACCAGCGCCGGCACGTCGGCGGCAAGCGCCAGCTCGGCCGTGTAGTCGCCCTTGACCTCGCCAACGCCGCTGCCGATGACGGTCTGCATGAAGTTCAGATAACCCGCGACGGTGCTCTCGTTGCAAAGCTGGAACTCCGGGGCGGTGATGCCGTTGGTGCCCAGCGTCGAGTTGGGCGGCACATAGCCCGGGCGGAAGAAGTTGAACACCGAAGGGCTGCGCAGCGGGCTCTGGCCCAGCCGGGTGGCCGGGTTGCTGGTATCGCCGATGTTCCAGACGCCAGTGGGCGACGTGGCGCCGAAGCTGCGGCCCCACTGGATGAGCCGCTGCACCGGCTCGCGCAGCCGGCCCGTGGAGGGGCTGGCTGCAGGTCGCCGCGCTTCGGCATCCAGCAGCACGGCACGCACGACGGCCCTCAGGTCGCCGCGCACACCGGCGCCGTTGTCGGCCCACACGGCGGCCACGCGGCTCACGTAGGCCGGGCTGGGGTGGGACGCCACCAGCCGCTGGATCAGCTGCCGGCCGATGAACGGGCCCACGTTGGGGTGCGCCGCCAGCGTGTCCAGCACGATCTTCAAGGCCGCGGGCGCGTCGGCCGTGGATGGCACATCCACGCCCAGCACCTTCTTGGCACCGGCCGTGAAGCGCGAGGCCACGTTGACCATGGGTTTCCTGACGTAGGCTGGGTCGGTGGCGCTGCTGCCGTCGTAGTCCCAGCCGGTCAGGATCTGTGCCAGCTCGGTGATCTGCGCCTGCGTGTAGCTCTCCTGCGGCTTGCCGTCGGCGCCCGGCTTGGGGCTGCCATCGGCATTCAGCAGCACCAGGCCGATGCTGAACAGCTGCATGCATTCGCGCGCGTAGTTCTCGTCGGGCACGCGGCCGGTGCGGGTGTCGGCTTTCTGGTTGCCGCGCATGTTCAGGTAGACACCCATCGCGGGCGACAACGTCACCGCCTCCAGCAGCTGGCGGTAGTTGCCAAAGGCGTGCTGCTCCAGCAGGTCCATGTAGGCCGCGCCCATCAGGCCGCGCCACTGCACCGGCAGGCCGGCGATGGAGACGACAAAGATCTCGGACAGTGCCAGCACCACGCGCTGTCGCAGCGTGTCGGGTGCCGAGATCAGCTTGCGCCACAGCGTGTTGTCCAGACCCGTGAAGCTGTTGCGGTTGGCCTCCACGGCGTAGCCGCGCTCCACCATCCAGTCGAAATGACCCGCGCTGACTGGCAGGGCGAACTGCGCGTCCAGCCAGACGGCATAGCCGTTGGCCTTGATGGTGGCGATGTCGGCAGTGGACGCCGCGAAGCCGGCCTGAGCGAGGAAGCGCGCGGCCTCGGCATCGGTGGGCGGCGCGGGCGGCGGTGCGGCTGGCGGGGGCGGCGCCGACCCCGTCGGACCGGCGCCGGGCCCCGCGTCGCTGCCGCCACCCCCACCACCGCAGGCGGTCAGCAGTGCCGCTGCGGCGAGCGCAGCGGCAGCCGGTGAGAGCGACGTTTCGAGGTCAGCCGCCGGAAGCGGCGGCGCGGTCAGCAGATCGGGCATGGGGCGTCCAGGTCAATGCGCGCCGCATGTTCGCTGCGGCGGCGCACTTTGGCACGCCTGTCACTTGCCAACCGTGAGAAACGCCGCTGCGTTTACCGAGAGAAACATCTCACAACAATTGGACGCCTGTCTTGCTCTGCGCGAACTCGCGCGTGACGCCGTCTGCCAGCTCCACGACCCGGATGCCACCCGGCACGACGTCGAACACGCCCAGGTCCGTGATGATGCGGTCCACCACCCCCACGCCGGTCAGCGGCAGCGTGCAGCTGGGGATGATCTTGAAGTCCTCGCTACCGTCCTTCTTGCGGGCCACGTGCTCCATCAGCACGATGACGCGCTTCACGCCGGCCACCAGGTCCATGGCGCCGCCCATGCCCTTGACCATCTTGCCCGGGATCATCCAGTTGGCCAGGTCGCCGGCCGCGCTCACCTGCATGGCGCCCAGGATGCTGAGATTGATCTTGCCGCCGCGGATCATCGCGAAGCTGTCGTGGCTGCCGAAGATGCTGCTGCCGGGCAGCGTGGTCACGGTCTGCTTGCCGGCGTTGATGAGGTCGGCGTCCACCTCGTCCTCGGTCGGGAACGGGCCGATGCCCAGCATGCCGTTCTCGCTCTGCAGCCAGACTTCCTTGTCCGCCGGCACATGGTTGGCCACCAGCGTCGGGATGCCGATGCCGAGGTTCACGTAGAAGCCGTCTTCCAGCTCCTGGGCCGCACGGGCGGCCATCTGGTCTTGGGTCCAGGCCATGTCAAGCCTCCTGCCTGAGGGTTTTCTTCTCGATGCGCTTCTCGGGGTGCGCATTGAGGACGATGCGGTGCACGTAGATGCCCGGCAGGTGGACGCTGTCGGGGTCCAGCGCGCCGGTCTCGACGATCTGCTCCACCTCCACGACCGTCAGCTTGCCGGCCATGGCCACGGCCGGGTTGAAGTTGCGCGCTGTGCGGCGGAACTGCAGGTTGCCGCTCTTGTCTGCCCGCCAGGCCTTGACCAGCGACACCTCGGGCAGCAACGCCCGCTCCATGACGTAGGTGTCGCCGTCGAACTCGCGCAGCTCCTTGCCCTCGGCCACCAGGGTGCCCACGCCGGTCTTCGTGAAGAAGGCCGGGATGCCGGCGCCGCCGGCGCGCAGCTTCTCGGCCAGCGTGCCCTGCGGCGTGAACTCCAGTTCCAGCTCGCCGGCCAGGTACTGGCGCTCGAACTCCTTGTTCTCGCCGACGTAGCTGGAGATCATCTTGCTGATCTGGCGCGTCTCCAGCAGCTGGCCCAGGCCGAAGCCGTCCACGCCGGCGTTGTTCGAGATGACCGTCAGGTTCTTCACGCCGGTGTCGCGCAGCGCCGCGATCAGCGCCTCGGGAATGCCGCACAGGCCGAATCCGCCCACCGCCAGCAACTGCCCGTCCTTCACGATGCCGCGCAGCGCCTCGCCGGCGCTCGGGTACAGCTTGTTCATGCCACCGTCTCCATCAGTGCAAACAGGCGCACAGCGTAGCGGCGCGGAGCTACGTAGTGGCTTACGTAGAATCGCGTAATCCCACCGGCGGCTTGAGGCCATGACCAGCGACGTCCCGGACTACCGGCTGGCCTTCGAGCTGGCGCCCATCGGCCTGGTACTGTCCGAACAGCGCATCGTGCGCGACTGCAACCAGCATGTGCTCGCCATCTTCGGCGCGCGCCGCGAGCAGATCGTGGGTCAGAGCTTCGAGCAGCTCTACCCCTCGCCCGATGAGTACCAGCGCACCGGCGAACGCATCGTCGCCAGCCTGGACGAGCAGGGCCGCTACGGTGACGACCGCGTCATGAAGCGCGTCGACGGCAGCCTGTTTTGGTGCCACGTGACCGGCCGCGCGCTGGACCCGCGCGACCCGCATGCGCGCGGCATCTGGAGCTTTGAGGATCTGTCCGCCCGCCGCACGCTGAGCGCCGAACTCACGCCGCGCGAGCGCGAGATCGCGGCGCTGCTGATCGACGGCCTGACCAGCAAGCTCGTCGGCCGGCGCCTGGGCATCAGCCACCGCACGGTGGACGTCTACCGCGCGCGGCTGATGAAGAAATACCAGGCGTCCAGCACGCCCGACCTGATCCACAAACTGCTGTCCGCATGAGCCACCCGCACTCGCATCCACACGCGCCCGAGCTGCCCTACTGCCGCAACTGCCATTTCACGCTCGCCGTGCCCCGGCCGGTCCATTGTGGCCATTGTGGGCAGGAGACCGACCTGCATCCGCCGTCGGTGCGCGAGATGTTTACCGAGTACCTGGGCCACTACGTCGCCTTTGACGGCCCGCTCTGGCGCACGCTGTGGGCACTGGTCTGCATGCCCGGCCACCTGACCAATGCCTACTTTCACGGCGCGCGGCGGCGCTATGTGTTGCCGCTGCGGGTCTACCTAAGCGCGAGCTTCATCTTCTTCATCGGCTGGGCACTGCTGCCGCAGGGGCCGACGCAGACGGTGGAGCCGGACAGCGAGGTCGTCACACGCGCGGATGGGTCGGTGCGCCTGCGCGTGAAGCCCGGCATGTCGCCCGCAGACGCAGCCCGGGAGGCCGCGGCCCTCGCACAGGGTGCCAGTGCGCCGGCCAGCGTGCAGGTGCATACCCGCATTGGCGACTGCGACCCGGCACGTCCGCACACCTGCACCGTCGTCGAGCGCATGCTGACCCGGCTCGTCAACAAGGCGGAGGCGGTGACGTTTGATCAGTGGAAGGCGCGCGGCCGCGCGTTGGCACCATACGCGATGCTGGCCATGCAGCCCATTTTTGCGGCGCTGCTGCTGGGCATGTTCGCCGGCAGCGGCCGGCGCTACGCGGAGCACTTCGTGTTCTCGCTGCACAGCCACAGTTTGTGGTTCCTGGCACTGCTGCTGGCGATTGCGATCGGCCTGGAGGGCCCCGTGTTGCTGGCCGTCTTCATCCACGGCCTGGCGGCGATGCGCCGCGTCTACGACCTGCGCTGGTGGGGCGCATTCTGGCGTGGCGGGCTGCTCAGCCTCCTGTACTTCGTGCTGCTGGCCGTCATGGTGCTCGCGACGCTGACGCTGATCGCGGCCACCTCTTGATCAGTTGAACACGCCCTGGCGCAACCATTTGGTCGCCACCCACTTCTCGCCGTCCAGCACCGGCGAGCCGCCGTGCAGGCTCTGCGTGGAGGGGTGCGGCCGGTCGTAGCTGAAGAACACCGCGTGGCCCTTCAGCGGCGCGACGTCCAGGCCGATGTCCGGAAAAATCGTGGAGCCGCCGGCCGTGGGTGTGTTCAGGTAGATCACGAGCGTGGCGACGCGCTGGCCGCCACGCTTGAGGATGTTGGGTGTGCTGACGTGGCCGGGGTCGAAGTAGTCGTAGTGCGGCTGGTACTCGGCACCGGGGCGGTAGCGCAGCACCTGCAGGCCTTCACCGTGGTCCAGCGGCCAGCGCAGCAGCGTCGCGATGCGCGACTCGACGCGGCGTATCAGGTCCGTCTCGCAACGCTCGAAGAACATGCCTTCACTGGTGCGCGCAGCATTCACCTCGCTGCCGTCCGCGCCGGTGGCCACCGTCTCGGAGCGCGCCAGGCGCTTGGTGGCCAGCGCGACGATGCCGTCGCACTCCTCGTGCGACAGCAGGTCGGCGAACACCACCACGCGCGGCTGGCGCATCGCCATGACGACCTTGACCTCGCGGTCGCCGGCGTGCAGCACCGGCGAGAAGCGACTCAACTCGGGCTCCGGCAGGCCGGGCGTCGCGCCGGGCGGCGCCGTCAGCGTGGCCGACTGGCCCAGCACCCGCGCCAGTGCCTGGCGTGCGATGCCTTCGTCCCAGCCGCTGCCCGTCATGGCCGCAAGGATGCTCTCGGACGGGTGGCCGACGCGGCTCTGCTCAGTGATCCACTCGCACAGTTCGGTGGTGATGACTTGTTGGCTCATGGTTTACGGCTTGCGGCGGAACACGAGTTGGTCGGGGGTGGACGCGTCGGGTGCGAGGCGGTAGCCATCCAGGTCGAAGCCCTTCAGGCCGTCGGGCGTTTCGATGCGATTCTGTACGCACCAGCGCGCCATCAGCCCGCGTGCGCGCTTGGCGAAGAAGCTGATGATCTTGTAGTCGCCGTTCTTCCAGTCCAGGAACTGGCAGTCGACGACGCGCGGCTTCAGCACCTTGCGGTCGGCGGCACGGAAGTATTCCTGCGACGCGAGGTTGACGATGACGGGCGCTTTCTCGCCCCGCGCCAGCTTGTTCAGGTGCAGCGCCAGGCGGTCGCCCCACCAGTCGTACAGGCTGGCCCCGGCCTCGCTCGCCAGCCGCGTGCCCATCTCAAGTCGGTAGGGCTGCATGCGGTCCAGCGGGCGCAGCAGGCCGTACAGGCCCGACAGCATGCGTACGTGCTGCTGCGCCCAGGCGAGGTCGTCGGCGGTCAGCGACTTGGCGTCCAGTCCGTCGTAGACGTCGCCGTTGAAGGCCAGCACGGCGGGCTTGCTGTTCTTGTCCGTGAAGCGCGGGCGCCAGGCGGCGTAGCGGTCCACGTTGAGCTGCGCCAGCGGCTCGGACAAATCCATCAGCTCGCGCACGTCCGCCACGCTCTTGGTGCGCAGCACGGCGATCAGCGCAACGGTGTCGTCAAGGAACTGCGGGCGGGTCAGCGCGTCGGCCAGTTCGGGGGGCGTGGGCGTGTCGTAATCCAGCGACTTGGCTGGGGAGAGCAGGAACAGCATGGGCGCGGATTTTGAGGCATGCGCGTCGGCCGCCGCGCTCAGCCCCCTACCGCGTCCGCGTCGAAGCGGTCCAGCGAGTACAGCACCGCAGCGACCAGCGCCGCGGCAACCGGGCCGGCGGCTGGCAGCAACAGGGCCGCGACGACCGGCGCTACCAGCACCAGCTGGCGCAGGCCCACGCCGTAGAGCAGGCCGGCCCGGCGCACGTAGCCGACGCCGGCCTCGGTCCAGCGCACCCGCGCCGGCGAGCCCACCGGCAGGCCGCCGATGAAGCCGGCATGGTTGTACAGGCGCACCGCCATCAGCGTGGACGCCAGCGACGCAAACAGCAGTGCCAGCAGCACCAGCTCCAGCAGCAGGCGCGGGTGGGGCGTGGTCGACGCCAGGCCGGCGTGCAGCGACGGCGCCGCCAGCGTGACGCTGCCCATCAGCGCCAGCGCGGCCGTGGAGGCCAGCAGCGTGGCGGACATCAGCGAGTTGCGCAGCGTCTGCACGGCCAGCAGCTCCGCGCCCGGCTGCGCCGAGACCACGCGCAGCCACTCCTCCCGCAGTCCGGCATGGCGGGCCGCAGCCAGCCGCCGCGGCAGCAGCACCAGCAAGCCCTCGTAGGCCAGCAGCACCGCCACCGTCAGGCAGACCGGCATCCACGAGGCATCCATGGCTCAGCCCTTGCGCTGCAGCAGCTCGAACAGCCCCATGCCGGCCAACATCGCGGCGACGAAGACAAGCGCCTTCAACTCTCCCATGCCCAGCGCGACCAGCGCGGGCCCCGGGCAGAAGCCAGCCAGCCCCCAGCCCACGCCGAACAGCAGGCTGCCGCCGATCAGCCGGCGGTCGATGTGCCGCGCAGTGGGCAGCTTGAAATCCAGACCCATCAGCGTGCGCCCCGACCGGGCCGCGATGGCGAAAGCCACCATGCCCACAGCGATGGCACCCACCATGACCAAGGCCAGCGACGGGTCCCAGGGCCCGGCAAGGTCGAGAAAGCCCAGCACCTTGGCCGGGTCGGCCATGGCGGACACGATGAGACCCAGGCCGAACACCAGGCCGGCGATCAGGGCAGCAAGAACAGGCATGACGACTCCTCAAAAGCTCAACAAGTGGCGCATCACGCCGACCGTGGCGAAACCCGCGCCCATGAACGCCAGCGTGGCCACCAGCGAACGTGGCGACAGCCGGGACAGGCCGCAGACCCCGTGCCCGCTGGTGCAGCCCGAGCCGTAGCGCGTGCCCACGCCGACCGCCAGCCCGGCCAGCACCAGCAGGCCCCAGCCGGCGTCGATGCGCGGCGCCGGCACGGCGGCCAGCAGCGCATAGGCCAGCGGCGCGACCACCAGGCCGCCCACAAAGGCCGCCCGCCAGGCTACGTCGCCGCGCACCGGCCTCAGCAGGCCGCCGAGCACGCCGCTGATGCCGGCGATGCGGCCGTTGAGCAGCAGCAAAAGCGCCGCCCCCAGCCCGATCAATGCACCGCCGGCCAGCGCGGCCATCGGTGTGAAGGCGTTCCAGTCGATGTTCATCGTTCACTCCTTGGGGCAATAGAGGTCGTACAGCACCGCCAGCACCTGCAGCACCCGCGGGTCTGACACGCTGTAGAAGATGCGCTTGCCGTCGCGGCGCGTGTCCACGACCCCCTCCCCGCGCAACACGCCCAGTTGCTGCGACAAGGTCGGCTGATGGATGCCGAGCACGGCCTCCAGGTCGCCCACCGACATCTCGCCCTGCGACAGCTGGCACAGCAGCAGCAGGCGCTCGGGGTTGGCCAGTAGCTTCAGCGCGGCCACGGCCTCGCCGGCGGCGGCGCGCAACTGGTCGGGGTTGATGACTGGGTGAGACATGCGTCGCTCCGATGTGTTGACTTCACTTTATTGATCAATATAATATTTGTCAATACATTGAAGCCACCGGGAGTTCCCATGACCGCGCGACCGTCCATCCAGGCTTTCTTCGACGACGCCACCGGCACCGTCTCCTACGTCATCGCCGACCCGGCCAGCCGCTGCGCGGCGGTGGTCGACCCCGTGCTGGACTTCGACCTGAAGTCAGGCCGCACTGGCACCGTCCAGGCGCAGCGGCTACTGGAGCATCTGCGGGAGCAGGACCTGACCGTGCAATGGATCCTTGAGACGCACGCCCATGCCGACCACCTGTCCGCCGCGCACTGGCTGCAGCAGCAGGTCGGCGGGCGCATCGCGATCGGCGAGCACATCCGCGAGGTGCAGGCGACGTTCAGGAAGCTCTACAACCTGGAGCGCGGCTTCCTGCCGGACGGCTCGCAGTTCGACCACCTGTTCCAGGATGGCGAGGCGTTTCACATCGGCGAGCTGAAGGCGCAGGCGCTGCTGGTGCCGGGCCACACGCCGGCCGACATGGCCTACGTCGTGGGCGATGCCGTGTTCGTGGGCGACACCCTGTTCATGCCCGACGTGGGCACCGCACGCGCCGATTTTCCCGGTGGCGACGCTCGCACGTTGTATGCCTCGGTGCAACGCATCCTGGCAATGCCGCCGCAGACCCGCGTGTTCGTCTGCCATGACTACCCGCCCACGCAGCGAGCCCCGGCCTGGGAGAGCACGGTGGCGGACCAACGCGCAGGCAACATCCATGTGCGCCACGGCATCAGCGAGCAGGCATTCATCGCCATGCGCCAGACGCGTGACGCGACGCTGGACGTGCCCACGCTGATCCTGCCGTCCATCCAGGTCAACATCCGCGCCGGTCGGTTGCCGGCTCCCGAAGACAACGGCGTGGCCTACCTGCGCATTCCGCTGAACGCGCTGCTCGCAACACACCGCTGACATGCGCACCAATGAAAACCGGCCCGCTGTGATAACACAGCGAGCCGATGACAGGGGTCTGCGTCGCGGGCCAAGGGCCCGCTTCAAGCCTGCTTAACGAACCACGGCGACCTGCTCGCGGTTGCCACCCTTGTAGGTGTACAACGTCAGCGCGCCGTTCTTGATGTCACCCTTCTCGTCGAAGGCGATGGTGCCCGTTACGCCCTTGTAGCCGGTGGTCTTGGCCAGCACCGGCAGGTACTTGGCGGGGTCGGACGAGCCGGCCTTGACCATCGCGGCCACCAGCACGTTGACCGCATCGTAGACGTACGGAGCGTAGATCTGCACGTCGGCATTGAACTTGGTCTTGAACTTGGCCTTGAAGTCGTCCATCGACTTCTTGGCTTCGCCCTCGACGCCACCGGCCTCGGCACAGTAGACCTGGCTGTCGGCCATGGTGCCGGCGGCCAGCTTGGGCAGCTCGCCCGTGCAGATGCCATCACCGCCCATGAACTTGGCGTTGATGCCCAGCTGCTTCATCTGGCGCAGCATCGGGCCGGCCACGGCGTCCATGCCGCCGAAGAAGACGACGTCGGGCTTGTTGGACTTCAAGGAGGTCAGGATTGCAGTGAAGTCCGTGGCCTTGTCGGTGGTGAACTGGCGACCGACGACCTTGCCGCCTGCGCCCTTGACGCCCTTCTCGAACTCGTCGGCGACGCCCTGGCCGTAGGCCGTGCGGTCGTCGATGACGGCGATCGACTTGCCCTTCAGCGAGTTGACCGCGTACTTGCCCAGCGTGCCGCCCAGGTGCACGTCGTCAGCCACGACGCGGAACGTCGTCTTGTAGCCGTTGCGGGTGAACTTGGGATTGGTGGCGGACGGCGAGATCTGCGGGATGCCGGCGTCGCTGTAGACCTTGGAGGCCGGGATGGAAGTGCCCGAGTTCAGGTGGCCCACCACGCCGGCGACCTTTGCGTCGACCAGCTTTTGCGCGGCTGCCGTGCCCTGCTTCGGGTCGCCGGCATCGTCTTCAGCCAGCAGTTCCAGCTTGACCTTCTTGCCGCCGATGGTGACGCCCTTGGCGTTCAGCTCCTCGATGGCCAGGCGCGCGCCCATCTCGTTGTCCTTGCCCAGGTGAGCGATCTGGCCGCTGGTCGGGCCCACGTGGCCGATTTTGACGACCTCCTGCGACATCGCCGTGCCGCTCAGCAGCACTGCCACTGCACCCACTACCACATTCAGTTTGACTTGCATGGATCAACTCCGGTTTGGAAGAGATGGAAAGACAAAAACCGTTGATGTTTTCAACCGCGAGAACATACCCCAATTCCAGGGGGCGGACTCATACGGGAAAGCCTGGACGCCGGCTTGTCAACCGTTGGCGGTGAAGTGGTCCAGCGTGGCACCGGACTGCTTGTAAGCGCGGTAGCGGACGCGCCCCGCCTGCACCGCTTCGGCCGACTGGCCCACGACCTCCAACACGCGCTCGAACTCGAACGCGGCCGTCGGCAGTGACGCCGACAGGTTCAGCAGCAGCCCGCGATGCGGCAGTTGCGCCGCATCGTCCACCAGCAACACCTCGCCGGCCATGGGCGGCGTCGCGCCATCCCAGCGCCGGTGCGGGATGAACTCGGCCGCGTCGAAGCTCCACAGCAGCTGGTCCAGCGCCGCCGCCTTCGCCGCATCCACGCAGATGCCCAGCGGCTTGCCAGCAGCCAGCGCCTTGCGCACCAGCCGGCAGGCGAATCGCAGCGGCTCGGACGACTCGCTGTAGAAGCTGACCTGTTGAACCACTTACTTCGCGTGACTCAGCACGAAGTGCGTCAGCAGCCCCACCGGGCGCCCCGTCGCGCCCTTGGCGGCGCCGCCTTTCCAGGCCGTGCCGGCGATGTCCAGATGGCCCCAGCGGTACTTGCCGGCGAAGCGCTGCAGGAACTTGGCCGCCGTGATGGAGCCGCCCGCGCGGCCGGCGATGTTGGGCACGTCGGCGAAGTTGCTCTTCAGGCCTTCGGCGTATTCGTCGTCCAGCGGCATGCGCCAGCACGGGTCCAGCGCCGCGTCGCCGGCGGCAGTCAGCGCGGCAGCCAGTTCGTCGTCGCTGGCATACATGCCGCTGCGCACGCCGCCCAGTGCGATGACGCAGGCGCCGGTCAGCGTCGCCACGTCCACCACCACCGCCGGCTTGAAGCGCTCGGCGTAGGTCAGCGCGTCGCACAGGATCAGGCGCCCCTCCGCATCGGTATTCAGGATCTCGATGGTCTGGCCCGACATGGACGTGACCACGTCGCCCGGCTTCACGGCACGGCCGCTAGGCATGTTTTCGCAGGCGGCCACGATCATGACCAGGTTCAGCTTCGGACGAAGTTCGGCCACCGCGCGCAGCGTGCCGATGACACTGGCCGCGCCGCCCATGTCGAACTTCATCTCGTCCATCTCGGCGCCCGGCTTCAGCGAGATGCCGCCGGTGTCGAACGTGATGCCCTTGCCGACCAGCACCACCGGCGCCACCGTCTTGGCCGCGCCTTCGTAGCGGGCGACGATGAAGCGCAGCGGCTCGTCCGAGCCCTGGGCCACCGACAGGAAGCTGCCCATGCCGAGCTTCTCGACGGCCTTCTTGTCCATAACCTCGACCTTCAGGCCGTGGGTCTTGCCGATCTGCTGCACGACCTCGCCCAGGTACGTGGGCGTTGCGTAGTTGGCCGGGCGGTTGGCGCATTCGCGTGCCAGCTCGATGCCGGCGGCGATGGCCTCGCCCCGCATCAGGCCGGCCTTGGCCGCCTTCAGATCGGCCTTGGCCACCAGCAGCGCCAGCTTCGCCAGCTTGGACGCGGCCGGAGCGCTGGGCTTGGTGTGGCGGTAGACGTAGACGGCATCGGTGGCGGTGACCGCGGCCTGCTCGGCCAGCGCCTCGGCCAGCCCGGCGTCAAAGCCTGCGAACACGACGGCCGCACTGGCCACGCCGCGCGACTTGACCTGGGCCAGTGCCGCCGCCAGCGCCGAACGCGCAGCGGCCAGCGTCGTCTTGCCACTGGCCGCCAGCACCAGACGCGTCGCCTTGATGCCTGGCGCCTGCGTCATGGTGAGGGCCTGCCCGGCCTTCAACGCGAAGTCTCCGAGCTTGATCGCGGACTGTGCCTGTTGGGCGACAGCGGCGTCCAGGCCTTGCGGCAGCGTGTCGCCACCGAGCACCACGACGAGAGCATCTGCACCGACGGTAGCCAGCGCGTCCAGCTCTGTGGTTTGAACCTTGAAGTCCATAATGACCAAAAGTAGATAGAAGTGCGATTGATGTTATTCGATTCGTCCACGCGGTCAGAGTTGGCCAAGAGCTTCGGCGTCACGCTGGTGGTCATCCTTACCATCGTGCTCACGTCCACGTTGATGCGCACGCTGGGCCAGGCCGCAGGCGGCAACGTGGCGCCGCAGGACGTGGTGCTGCTGCTCGGCTACGCCACCATTGCCTACCTGGCGCCGATGCTGACGTTGTCGCTGTTCGTGTCCATCGTCGTCACGCTCGGCCGGCTGTACCGCGAGTCCGAAATGACGATCTGGTTCGCCAGCGGCATCCCGTTGTCGCGCTTCGTGCGGCCAGTGTTGTACATGGCCTGGCCGGTGCTGCTGGCCGTCGTCGTGCTGCAGCTGCTGGTGTGGCCCTGGGGCAACCAGAACAGCGCCGAGCTGAAGGACCGCTACCAGAAGCGCAGCGACCTGAGCCGCGTGACCCCCGGCCAGTTCCAGAGCTCGCGCGACGGCAGCCGCGTGTTCTTCATCGAACGCGATGGCAACGACCCCGCCACAGGCCGCAATGTCTTCATCCTCGGCAACGAGAACGAGCGCGAGTCGGTGACCACCGCCTCGCGCGGCCGGCTGCTGATGGAGGGCGACGACCGCTTCCTGGTGCTGGACCACGGCCAGCGCAACGAGACCAACGGCAAGAGCGGCGAAAAGAGCCTGGCGCGCTTCGAGCAGTACAAGGTGATGACCGACACCCAGGTGCTGTCCGGCGCCAGCCAGCTGCCGCCCAAGGCCCTGCCGACGCTGGACCTGCTGCGCACGCCGACGCCCAAGAACCTGGGCGAACTGGCCTGGCGCCTGGGCATGATCCTGGGCGGCATCAACATGGCGCTGCTGGGCGTGGGGCTGTCGGCGTCCAACCCGCGCCGCGCCAACAACTGGAACCTGCTGTTCGCGCTGCTAGCCTTCATCATCTACTTCAACCTGATCAACCTGTCCCAATCCTGGGTGGCCAACAGCCGGGCTTCCCTGCCCCAGGCGCTGCTCAGCCTGCATGGCGGCGTGCTGCTGCTCGCGCTGGCCATCGTCTGGCTGCGCGACAACGGCAACCGCTTCTGCCTGCGCCGGCGGCTGGCGGGAGCTTCTGCATGAAAACAGTCCGCCGCCTGCTCTACAAAGACATCGTCGGCTCCGTGCTGCTGGTCGCCTCCGCCTTCCTGTCGCTGTTCTTCTTCTTCGACTTCGTCGACGAGCTGGAGCGCATGAACCGCATTGGTGCCGGCGCGGCGAAGGCGGCGCTGCTGGCGCTGATGGAGCTGCCCGGGCATTTCTACGAGCTGTTCCCCATCGCCGTGCTGATCGGCTCCATCCTGGCGCTGGCGCGGTTGGCGCAGAGCAGCGAGTTCACCATCCTGCGCACCGGGGGCCTGGGGCCGGCGCGGGCGCTGAGCCTGTTGGCTGGCCTGGCCGCGGTGTTCGCGGTGCTGACCTTCGTCATCGGCGACTACGTGGCGCCACGCTTCGAGCGGGAGCGCGACACGCTCAGCGCCCATCTCGGCAAGGACCCGGGCGCCGGCAAGCGCGGCGCCTGGCTGAAGGACCACCTGAAGGTCGACGGCGAGGAACGCAGTTATTCCGTCAAGGTGGGCCGTGTCGGCAGTGGCGGCGAGTTGGAAGACGTGCACATCTACGAGTTCGATGCCAAGGGCCGATTGATGTCGCGCACCGATGCAGGCAAGGCGGACGTCGACGGCCGGGGCATATGGCACCTGCAGCAGATCCAGCGGACGATATGGAGTTCGGGAGACACGACCACCAGCGGCGTTGGCGACGTGGTCATCAGCGAGCAGAAGCTCGACCGGCTGAACTGGCAGAGTTCGCTGCATGCCGGCGTCATCGCGGCGGCCGTGCTGCCGGCCATGTCCATGTCCACGCTCGAGCTGTACCGCTACACCGAACATCTGTCGGCGCAAGAACAGTCGGCGCAGGCTCACAACATCCAGTTCTGGCGCAAGGCCTTCTATCCGTTCGCCTGCTTCGTCATGGTGGCGCTGGCGCTGCCGTTCGCCTACCTGCACGGCCGCTCGGGCGGCATCAGCATCAAGGTGTTCGGCGGCATCATGCTGGGCATCAGTTTCGTGTTGTTGAACGAGCTGTCACGGCATCTGGGCCTGCTGAAGAACTGGACTCCCTGGGCCGTGGCCGCCACACCCAGCCTCCTCTACCTGGGCTTGTCGATGGCAGCCTTCACATGGCTCGTGCGCTTCCGATGATGGACGGTCTGCTTCTCTTCGCGCACGGTGCGCGCGACCCCGCCTGGGCACGGCCGTTCGAGATCGTGACCGAACGACTGCGCGCTGCGCAGCCGGCCACGCCGCTGGCGATGGCGTATCTCGAGTTCATGTCGCCCGACATGGATGAGGCTGCCGCGAAGCTCGTGGCCGCCGGCTGCACGCGCGTGCATGTGATGCCCCTGTTCCTCGGCACGGGCGGCCATGTGCGGCGCGATGTCCCGCTGCTGCTGGACCGCCTGCGGGAGCGGCACGGCGATGCCGTGGCGTGGGTGCTGCACGCGCCGCTGGGCGACCAGGATGCCGTGCTCCATGCCATCACCCAGGCCTGCCTGAGGGTCCTCGAATGAACTGCCCTCACGCTCATCCCGTTCACTGCCTCGCGAGCGGGCGCTTCAGCGACTCCGCAACGCCCGAGCGCCTCTGACATGAACCTGCACCAATTCCGCTTCGTCCAGGAAGCCGCGCGCCGCAACCTCAACCTGACCGAGACGGCCAAGGCGCTGTTCACGTCGCAGCCGGGCGTGTCCAAGGCCATCCTGGAGCTGGAAGAAGAGCTGGGCATCGACATCTTCTCGCGCCACGGCAAGCGGCTGCGCAGCATCACCGAACCCGGCCAGCAGGTGCTGGCCTGCGTCGAGATCATCATGCGCGAGGTCGGCAACCTGAAGCGCATCGGCGAGGAGTACTCGCGCCAGGATAGCGGCACCTTCTCCATCGCTACCACCCACACGCAGGCCCGCTACGTGCTGCCAGCACCGGTCGCGCAGTTGCGCAAGCAACTGCCCAACCTGCGCATCAGCCTGCACCAGGGCAGCCCCGACCAGGTGGCGCGCATGCTGATCGACGAGACCGCCGACCTTGGCCTAGCGACCGAGTCGCTGGCGCAGTACAGCGAACTGGTCACGCTGCCCTGCTACGAGTGGCAGCACGTGATGGTGGTGCCGCGCGACCATCCGCTGGCGGCGGCCGAGCGCATCAGCCTGGAACAGCTCGCCGGCATGCCGCTGGTGTCCTACCACCCCAGCTTCACGGGTCGCACGCGCATCGACAAGGCCTTCGCCGCGCGCCACCTGACGCCCAACGTCGTGCTGGAGGCCATCGACTCGGACGTCATCAAGACCTATGTGCGCCTGGGCATGGGGGTGGGTATCGTGGCCGAGATGGCGATGCGCGAGGAGCCCGCCAACAGCGACCTGGTGGCCCGGCCGCTGGGCACGCTGCTGGGCAGCAACGTGACGCGCGTGGCATTCAAGCGCGGCGCCTACCTGCGCAATTACGTGTACGCGTTCGCCGAGCTGCTGTCCGAGCGACTGCCGCGCAAGCTCATCGATAAGGCCATGAGCGGCGAGGCCGACGACTTCGCCCTTTGACCCCCGCGTCGACCAGCGTCAGGTCTGGTCGCCGAACTGCGAGTCCAGCGGGAGCATGAGGTCCACGCCGTCGCTGCGCTGACCGGCCTCGAAGAGGTCGCGCGCCACGCTGTACAGCAGCAGCAGGTCGCCGTAGGCCGGCAGCTCGAACTGCTGCACACCAGGGCCGCCGCCGCGCGCCAGCAGGTCCTGCAGCATCTGCATCGACGCCGACGGTTCTGACCACACCACCTGCAGGTGCGCGATGACGCTGGCACAGCCGTCCAGCCCGCGGCCACGCGCCTGGCTCTGCGCCCACGAGGGCGCGGGCGCCCTCACCTGCTGCTCGAACTGCCGCGCCAGCTCGGCGAACGCGTCCGGCTCGCCGCGCCGCTGACACGTGTCCATCAGCATCAGCAGCGGCAACGGCCCCAGCGAGCCGCGCTTGAGCCTGGCGGCCAGCAGATCGGCAGCGGCGTCGTGCTGGCCCAGAAGGTTCAGGAAATCCACCTGCTGGCACAGATCCAGCAGCTCGTCCGCCACGGTCAGTTCCTGCGCCAGCGTCGGCGCCACGGAGGGATGCACCGGCATGGGTCGCGTGGCCAGCATCGACGAATCGAGGGGCCCGGCAACGGGCACATCCACCTGCGTCGGGACCGACCAGGCCATCGGGCGCGGCTGCGGACGCGTGACCGTGTGTTGGCCTTCGTCCGGCAGCGACACCGGATCGGCCCACACCTGCGGCGCGATCCCCGGCGATGGCGACGCTGCCGGCGCCATGGCCGCGCTGGTATGCCCTTCGGCCACCTGAACGGATCGCTGGTACGTCAGCTCGCGGCGGCGCCGCTCGTCCCGCCAGCGGCTGAGGTGATAGGCGCCGGCCCCCGCCACGAGACCCACGCCCAAGGTCCACAACCAGGTCCATGGATCGCGATAGGGCGCTGGGGATGCCGGCGCTTGCAGGAGGGGCGCGCGTGCCACCGGCGCCGCCTCGGCTACAGCCGAAGCGGGCGCTGGCGCCGCCGCGGATGCCGCAGCAGATGCCGCAGCCAGGGCAGCTTCGGCCCGCAGGCGCGACTCCAGCCCGGCGCGCAGTGCCGCCACGGTCTGCTCCAGCGCGGTGATCTGCGCTTCCAGCTCGGGGGTCACGTCGCTCGCCGGCTCGCGGGCCGCGGCCTGCACGGTGGGTCGGTCGACCAGCACCTCGGGGCGCTCCAGCACAAGCCGCGGGCCAATGGAACGGCGCTTGGCCTGCACCTTGGGGCGGGACGCCGCCGCAGCGCGCGGCGCCGGAAGCTGCGGCCGCGGTGCCTCTGCCACCGGTTCAGCGATCACCGCTGCAGGAGCCGGCGCAGCAGCAGACGGCAGGGCCACCGGCGCGGATGGCGCCACACCAGCAGGCGGATCGACGAAGGCGTTGAACTCGCGGGTCAACCGCAGCGGGCAACCCAGGGCCAGCGTGACGCGCAGCGCCGGTTCCTCGATGCGCGCCAGGCTCTGCACGCGGATGCGTTGCTGGCCGGACTCGCCTTCGATACGGACCTGCAGCAGGCCGGCCGGCACGCGGGCATCGCCGGCCGACACCTCGACGCGCGCGCACGCCTCGGTCAGCGTCTCGCCGGGAGAGAGGTTCAGCGCGATACTGACGTCCAGCGGTTGGCCCAGGGCGGAGCTCACCTGGGGGCGCCCCACTCCCAGTGCCAGCGCGGCCTGCGCCGCAAGGCCCAGACACAAGGCCAGCGCCGGCGCACGGGCAGTCAGCAATGTCGGGCGCGGGGCCTTGAAGGGCATCGGCTGCTGGCGGCTTGAGATTCGGTTGAACGCGGGGCGGCAATCACTGCGGTTCACTCTAGCATGCACGTTTCGACGGGCGCCACGGTACCCGGCACAATCGTCCGCCAGCATGAACGCACTCAGCCTCACCCCCGAAGAACGTCAGCAGATCGACCAGGGCCCCTGGTTTTCCAAACTGTCAGAGCCGCTGCGCAACGACATCCTGCAGCGCGCCTTCGTGCGCCGGCTGGCCGACGAGACCATGCTGTCGCATCGCGGCGAGCCGGCCGAGGAATGGTCGGCCGTCGTCAAGGGTGCCGTGCGCGTCAGCTCGGTGTCGCTTGCCGGCAAGCAGATCTCGCTGACGTACGTCGAGCCCGGCACCTGGTTCGGCGACATCGCGCTGTTCGACGGCCTGCCCCGCACGCACGACGCCTACGCCCATGGCGAGACCACGCTGCTGTGCGTGCGCAAGGCCGACTTCCGCGCTCTGCTGGCCGCGCACAGCGAGCTGTACGACGCGCTGTTGCGCCTGAACTGCCGCCGTCTGCGGCTGATGTTCGACATGATCGAGGATCTCAACACCCGCCCGCTGGCCGCGCGGCTGGCCAAGCAAGTGCTGCTGCTGGCGCGTTCCTACGGCGTGCAGGAGGGCGACGAAGTCCGCATCGGCCTGCAGCTGGCGCAGGAAGACCTCGCGCAGCTGCTGGGTGCGTCGCGCCAGCGCGTCAATCAGGAGCTGAAGGCTTTCGAGCGCGAAGGCGCCGTGCGCGTGGAGCCGACCCGGCTGGTCGTTCTCAGCAAGGACAAGCTGCTGGCGGCAGCCGCGCGCTGACGCTGGCGCGACACGGCGCGCAAGAGCCGGCTCGCAGAATGGAAAGTTCACGTCCAACAGAACGATCTCCATGGAAGCATTCACCGGCACCCGTCCCGTCTCCCAGCCCGTCGACCTGCCGTCGCTGCAAGCCTGGCTGGCCGCACACGTGGACGGGTTCACGGGCCCGCTGTCGATCGAGCAGTTCAAGGGTGGCCAGTCCAACCCGACCTACCTGCTGACCACGCCTGACGCGAAATACGTGTTGCGCAGCAAGCCGGCGCCGGTCGCCAAGTTGCTGCCGTCGGCCCACGCCATCGAGCGCGAGTTCCAGGTGATGCACGCGCTGGCCGGCACCGCCGTACCGGTACCGGCGATGCGGGCCCTGTGCGAAGACGAGTCCGTCATCGGCCGCGCGTTCTTCGTCATGGAATTCATGCCGGGCCGCGTGCTGTGGGACCAGAGCCTGCCGGGCATGTCCAACGCAGAGCGCGCAGCTCACTACGACGAGATGAACCGCGTCATCGCGGCGCTGCACCTGGTCGACTTCCAAGCCGCCGGGCTGGAGGGCTATGGCAAGCCCGGCAACTACTTCGAGCGTCAGATCGGCCGCTGGAGCAAGCAGTACCTGGCCTCGGTCACGGAACCCAACCCGGCAATGGACGCGCTGCTGGCTTGGCTGCCGGCGCACATCCCGGCATCGGCGCGCGATGAGCGCGAGGTGTCCGTCGTGCATGGCGATTACCGGCTGGACAACCTGGTGTTTCACCCCACCGAGCCGCGCGTCATCGCGGTGCTGGACTGGGAGCTGTCCACGCTGGGCCATCCGCTGGCCGACTTCAGCTACCACTGCATGAGCTGGCACATCCAGACCTCAGGCGCCGCGCGTGGGCTGGGCGGCAAGGACATTGCCGCTCTGGGCATTCCGACCGAGCGCGACTATGTACGGCGCTACTGCGAGCGCACCGGCCGCCCCGATGTCGACGCCGTCATGGCTGACTGGAACTTCTACCTGGCCTACAACCTGTTCCGCATCGCGGCCATCGTCCAGGGCATCGCAAAGCGCGTGGAGGACGGCACCGCCTCCAGCGCCCAGGCCCGCGAGACGGCTGCATCCGCCCAGCCGCTGTCGCAACTGGCGTGGCGCTTCGCGCAGAAAGCCTGAAAGCCTGAAAGCCAGGAAGGCAGTTCAGCCCGCGTCGCCGGGCCGTGAGGAATGGGTCCAGGCGACCGACGTGGTGGTGGGCCAGGCGCCGGTTTCGGCAACGCGGTTGCTGACGCGCTGCGCTTCGCGAGCCGCGCATTCCACCAGCCGCACCAGCCCCTCGACGCGCGGCAGTTCGGCCTCGCTCATGGCCGTACGCAGGTACAGGTTGCCGCGCATGCACATCAGCACGAACGGGTGGCCGGGGGGCAGCAGGTCCTGGCTGGCCTGAGCCAGCGCGGCGCCCAGTTCGCTCTCCATCCAGGCATGGGCAAGCTCGCGCGTGACGCCCACCACGCCGTAACGCTGGCGCACGATCTGCAGGCTCGCGCCCTCGAACTTTGGGAACATCACCAGCCAGCGCATCTCTTCCGGCGTGTCGGTGTCGACGCGGGTCTTCAACGTGTCCGTGTAGGCCTCGAACACCTTGCTCTCCAGCTCTTCCATCAGATCGCTGCACAGCACCATCAGCTGCACGTCCGGGTGAAGTCCCAGCTCGCAGCGCAGCCGCAGTTCGGTACCCGGAAGGTAGCTGCGCTGCGACTCGCCCCATTCAATGCGCAACGGCCCTGGCACCGCCTGCGGCTGCTCGATCACGAAGCCCTGCCCTTCACGGGTCTGCGCGAACTCAGCGCCGCGGGCCTCGGCCCAGTCCATGAGGGGGCGCCAGCGTACGGCATTCGCCCGCGAGACGAGCCAGTTCTTGACCTGCTTTACCACCATGAGTCGACAGAAGTCTGAGAATCCACGAACCGATTGCTGACGGAGGCGACCAATGATCGAAGTGTATTCATGGCCTACGCCCAACGGGCACAAGGTGCACATCATGCTGGAGGAGTGCGGTCTCGCGTACCGGGTGCATCCCGTGGACATCGGTGCAGGTGATCAATTCACGCCTGCGTTCCTCGCCATCAGCCCGAACAACAAGATCCCGGCCATCACCGACCCCGATGGACCCGACGGTCGCCCCCTCTCGATGTTCGAGAGCGGCGCCATCCTGCTGTACCTGGCAGGCAAGACCGGCAAGCTGCTGCCGGCCGACGTGGCAGCCAAGTACGAGGTGCTGCAGTGGCTGATGTTCCAGATGGGCGGCGTGGGTCCTATGCTGGGCCAGGCGCACCACTTCCGCATCTACGCCCGCGAGAAGCTGCCCTACGCCATCGAGCGCTACACCAACGAGGCCAAGCGCCTGTATGCCGTCATCAACAAGCGCCTGGCTCACACCACGTACCTGGGCGGGACCGACTACTCCATTGCGGACATCGCCGTCTTCCCGTGGCTGCGCTCCTGGAAGAACCAGGGTGTCGAAATGAGCGACTACCCGCATCTGCGCGGCTGGTTCGACGAGATCGCCAAACGCCCCGCCGTGCAGCGAGGGCTGGAGGTGCTTGCCGGCGCGCGCAAGCCGTTGACCGACGACAAGGCCCGCGAGGTGCTGTTCGGCAGACGGCAGGTGGAACAGCGGTGAGCGCTCAGGGGCGCACGCCGGGCGGCTGCATCGCCATGCCCGCAGTGCGGCGGGCGAGGTGGACTTCCAGCGCCAGCAGCTCGCCGCTGTTCCACTCGGGCACGGTGGCACGCACGCCGCTGTAGCAGCCACGCAGCCGACGCTGGAGGCTGCCCAGCTGCTGCCACTCCAGCCGGTAGACCGGGTAATCGTCCACATGGCCTTGCGGGATGGTGCTGCCGCCCAGGCGCTGACCGGCGCGCTCGTCATGGCATTGCGCGCAGGACAGGTTCAGTGCGCCAACGCGCGTGGTGTACAGGCGCTGCCCCTGCGCGGCGGCCGCATCCAGCTCGGCCCCTCGTGGCGGCGCCAGCGGCAGCCCGCGCGACTGCTGCGCCACCAGCGCCGTCAGCGCCAGCAGAGGTTCGGCCTCGGGCGCCCAGGCCGGTTGCCGCTGGTGGCGCACGCGGCAGCGCTGGATGCGGCCGGGCAGGTTCAGAAGGCCGTCGTTGAACGCCGGATAGCGCGTCGCCACGCCCTGCAGCTGCTCCGGCTCGCCGTGGCAGCTGGCGCAAGACTTTGGTCCCTGCCCCCACAGGTCGCGGCCCAGCGCAAGGGCCAGTTGGGCCGGATGCTGGCTGGCGTCCGCCTGCAGCGTGCGCAGTGCGGCGCTCATGGTGTCGCGGCCGGAGCGCCGGGCGTCATCTGCCTGCGCCACTACGGCGAAGGCCACCAGCAGCAGCCAGGCCGCCTTCATGCGAACCGCAGCGCGCGCGTCTCGCGGTGCTCGAAGCCACGGTCGCCGCGCCAGACGAAGCTCAGCTCGCCCGGCCGCTCCGCGCGCATCCAGAAGCTCAGCCAGGGGTTGGCTGAGATCGCAGCGTACAGGTCGGCGGCGAACACCAGTTCGTCGCCCAGCCGGCACTCGAAGCGCCGCACCAGGTCACGCGGCAAGCGGGCGCCGTCGTCGCCGGTGCGGTAGCCGGTCTCCATGGGATGCGCGACCGTGGCGCGCACCTCGAAGGGCTCACCAGCCTTGATGGCGATAGGCAGCGTGATGACGGCGCGCGTGCTCATCAGGGTTCCACGCAGGCGGCCAGCGTCACGATGACCTCCACGGCAGTCTGCCAGCAGCGCCCGTCGGCCGCCTTAGCCACAGCCACGATGCGCTGGCTGCGCGCCAGCCGCATGCGCGTGCCGAACTCGGGCCGAGCGACCGAAGCGCCGAACGCCACGTGCACGACCTCCGGCTCGGGGTTCTGCGGCGTGAACAGGGCCAGGCCCACGACCGGCTCGCTGGCGGCCACGCGCACCGGCACGGCGTTGCCGTTCTCCACCAGCTCGGCGATCTCGATCTTCAGCACGCCCGGTGCAGGCTCGCTGCCCGCCCAGACGAGGATGGCGCCGCGCATCGCGTCGTCGCTGGCCTGCGCGTGGGGCAAGGCCGCGAACGCGGCAGCCGCCATGACCAGTTCTCGCCGTTTCATGGCGCCAGTGTGCCGAGATAGGCCACGATGTCGTCCAGTTGCTGCTCGGTCAGCACCGCGCGGCCCCGCCACGCGGGCGCCACGTCCCGCAGGCCTTCGGTGGAGCGGAACGGCGGCATGACCGTGGCCGGGTTGAAGCGGCGCATGTCAGCGATGCGTTCCCGCAGCTCCGCGGGCTTGAGCCGCGCCGCAGACGCCAGCGACGGTGCCAGATTGCCCTGGTTGACGTCGCCAGCCGCCGTCAATGAATGGCACAACAGGCACAGGCTGGTGCTGCGGTCGGCCACCAGCGCGCGGCCACGCTCCACGTCGCCGGCGTGCGCGCCAGCGACGAACAGCAAGGCCGCAAGCGCACGCATCAGAAGCTGCGAACGTCCTCCGCGCGGCCGAGCAGACCGTCGCGGCGACGCCAATCATGGCGCAAAGCGGAGTCGCAGCGCGTGCTGCGGCGAGCATTTGCAACGCCGAGTGGCGGCGTTGCGGCGGGATGAGCGGGCGTGCGGGGGGCGTTCACAGCTTCTCAGAGCTTGTGCTTGGCCAGCGGCAGGTCACGGATGCGCTTGCCCGTCGCTGCAAAGATCGCATTCAGCACGGCGGGCGCAGCCACCGCGATGGTGGGCTCGCCCACGCCGCCCCAGAAGCCGCCCGACGGCATGACGATGGTTTCCACCGCCGGCATATGCGCCATCTTCAACACCGGGTAGGTGTCGAAGTTCTGCTGCTCGACACGGCCGTCCTTGATCGTGATCTCGCCGAACAGCGCCGCCGACAAGCCGTAGACGAAGCTGCCCTCCACCTGCGCCGCGATCTGCTGCGGGTTGACCGCGTGGCCGGGGTCGGTGGCGGCGACGATGCGATGGATCTTCAGCTCGCCCGTCTTGCTGACTGACACCTCGGCGCAGGCCGCCACGTAGCTGCCGAAGCCCATGATCTGCGCCAGCCCCAGATGCCGTCCTTTCGCGCGCGGCTTGCCCCAACCGGCCTTGGCCGCCACCGAGTTCAGCACGGCCAGGTGCTTCGGCGATGCGGACAACAGCTCTCGACGCAGCTCCAGCGGATCGCGCTTGGCGGCATGGGCCACCTCGTCCAGGAAGCACTCCAGGTAGATCGCGTTCTGGTTCAGGTTCACGCCGCGCCAGAAGCCCGGCGGCACCGGCGGGTTGCGCATCGCGTGGTCGATTAGCAGGTGCGGAACGGCGTAGCCCAGCGCGCCCTCGACGCCGCCGGCGCTGAGACCCTGGAAGACCGCCGGATCGCGGCCGTCGCGGATGTTCTGCGGGAACATGCCGGCCACGATGCTCTGGCCCGACACGCGCATGTGCAGCGCCGTCAGCTTGCCGGCGGCGTCCAGCCCTGCCGTCAGCCTGCACTGCGTGACCGGGTGGTAGCGGCCCTGCACCATGTCCTCCTCGCGGCTCCAGATCAGCTTGATCGGTGTGCCGGGCATCTCCTTGGCGATGGCCACCGCCTGGCGCACCCAGTCCTGCGTCCCACCGCGCCGGCCGAAGCCGCCGCCCAGGTGCAGCTTGTAGACCTCGCACTGCGCTGGCGGCAGGCCCGCCGACTCGGCCGTGGCAGCCAGCGCAGCCTCGCCGTTCTGAGTGGGCGTCCAGACCTCGCAGCGCTCAGGTGTCCATTTGGCGGTCGCGTTCATGACCTCCATGCAGGCGTGGTTCTGGTGCGGGTAGCTGTAAACGGCCTGGACCTTTCGCGCCGCCGCCGACAGCGCCGCGGTCACGTCGCCCTGGCGACTGCCCACGGCGGCTTCGGGTGCGTCCAGGCCTGCCTTGAGCGTGGCGGCCACGTCGGCGCTGCTGAGCGCGGCATTGGGGCCCTCGTCCCAGACGACGGTCAGCGCATCCAGCGCTGTCTTGGCGCGCCACCAGGTGTCGGCCACCACGGCCACGGCCGTCTCGCCGACGCGCACGACCCTCTTCACGCCCGGCCGCTTCTCCACTTCGCTCGCGTCGAAGCTCTTCAGCTTGCCACCGAACACCGGGCAGTCCTTGATCGCGGCGTTCAGCATGCCGGGCAGCTGCAGGTCCATGCCGTAGACCAGCGAGCCGTCCAGCTTGGGCCGCGTATCCAGCCGCTTCAGTGGCTTGCCGGCTATTCGCCAGTTCCGCGGGTCCTTCAGCTGGATGTCGGCCGGCGCCGCCAACTTGGCGGCCTCGGCGGCCAGCTGGCCGTAGCTCAGCTTCTTGCCCGCATGCAGCACCCAGCCGGCCTGGGTGGTGCATTCCACGACGGCGACGTTCCACTGGTTGGCCGCTGCCTGGATCAGCAGCGCGCGCGCCAGCGCACCACCCTTGCGCACGTACTCGTGCGAATCACGCATGCCCCGGCTGCCGCCGGTGCTCATGCTGCCCCACGCACGCTTACGCGCCAGGTTCTGGCCCGGCGTCGGGTACTCGGTCTTCACCCGGGCCCAGTCGCACTCCAGTTCCTCAGCCACCAGCTGCGCCAGGCCGGTCAGCGTGCCCTGCCCCATCTCCGAGCGCGCGATGCGGATGACGGTGCTCTCGTCCGGCAGCACCTGCACCCACACGTTCAGTTCGGGCGTGGCCGCCGCGTCCGACTGCGCAAGACCCGGCACGTGGAAGCCCACAAGCAGCCCGCCGGCCGCGGCCGACGTCTTGTGCAGGAAAGCTCTGCGAGAAAGCGTCATGACGGGCCGGCTTGGGGCGGCCCGGCGCTCGGCCCGCTTGGGATCGGCGCTCATGCCTGGCCTCCTTCGATGACGATGGGGATCTGCTTGCGCGTCAACCGCCCCGACGCAAGATGGATGGCGGCGCGCACGCGGTTGTAGGTGCCGCAGCGGCAGATGTTGGTCATGGCCGCGTCGATGTCGGCATCGGTCGGCCGGGGCTTGTCCTTCAGCAGCGCCGCGGCGGCCATCAGCATGCCGCTCTGGCAGAAGCCGCACTGCGGCACGTCCAGCGCCGCCCAGGCCTTCTGCAGCGGGTGGCTGGCGTCGGGAGACAAGCCCTCGATGGTGGTGATCTTCTGTGCCGGCGTGATCGCGGAGGCCGGCATCACGCAGCTGCGCATCGGCGCGCCGTCCACATGCACCGTGCAAGCGCCGCACTGCGCGACACCGCAGCCGTACTTGGTGCCCGTGAGGCTCAGCTGCTCACGCAGCACCCACAGCAGTGGCGTGTCGGCTTCCGCCTCGTACTGCACCTGCTTGCCATTGACCGTCAACTCCGCCATGCCTGATGCTCCCGTTCCGCCACCGTTGGCGGGCGTGAGCCTAGCAGGCCGCACGGCCGCGCGACAGGTGCCGCTTGCAGCGGCTCAACCGCAGCCGCAGCGGGCCGTCGTCCGGCGGCGTCTCGTCATCCGTCATGGCAATGCAGACCTTTCCGGGCGGGTTCTTCACCCGCGGTGAAAGGCTGCGCTCTAGGTCAGCGGGCCTGCACTGCCTTCTCCACGTCGCGCCACGGCACCAGCTTGAAGTTCTGCGGCCCGTGCGGCAGGCGCTTGTGGCCGTCCTGCACGACCAGCACGCCGTCGGCGTACGGGCCGCCCAGGTTGGCAGGCGTCAGGTCAAGGCCATCGGTCTCGGACACGCCGTCGATGCCCAGCGCCGCGTTCGTGCCGATGGCGAAGGTGCCGCGCTGCGCGAACGGCGGCCGGATGTCGTAGACGGCGAACGAGTCGCTGCCCTGCGACGACACCACCAGCCAGCCGCGCCCCGGGTGGATGGCGAGGCCTTCCACGTCCGGCATCAGGCCCGGGCCGGCGGTGATGACCAGCGCTGGCTTGCTGCCCTCCCCGCCCAGGTCGACGCGCCAGATGCCGCGTTTTTCCTCGCCGACGAACAAGGCCTGGTTCGCCTCGTCGACGACACAGCCTTCGGGCTGGCTGTCCAGCCGGAACTCGCCGACCGGCTCGACGTTCCAGGTCTTGCCTGCCAGCTTCAACCGCAGCCGCTGCACGCGCCCGTCCTTGTCGTTGGGAAACACGTCCAGCCCGCCGTCGGCATTGCGGCCCACGCAGACGCCGTAGATGTCGTCCAGCGTCGTCTTCAGCCGCGCCAGTTCGCTCACCCGCCCGCCCGGCGAGATGCCGAACAGCACCAGCCCGGCCTCGTCGCGCTGCGTGGCGACCGCCAGATCCAGCTGGCGGCCGCCGTAGACCAGGCCCTGGCGCAGGTCCACGTTGTTGATGCGGCCCACTGGCAGGAACTGACGCTCGCGGCCGTCCAGGCCGTAGACAGCCAGGCCGCGCTTCTTGTCGGTGGCGAGGATGAGGCTCTGCGCGCCGCGCGAGCGGTGCACCCAGATGGCCGGGTCATCGGCCGCGTCGCCGACCTCGCGCATCGGCTGGGTCTGGCCCATCGGCATCACGACCGGATGGCGCGCCGCCGGTGCCGCGGCCGGGTGTTCGGCCAGCCAAGCATCCAGACGCCCGTTCAGCGACTTCTCGCCCAGCTGCGGCTCCGCCAGCAGCAGGCGGCGGCCAGGCCGCTCGGCGTTGGCCGACAGCGCCCATAGGCCGACGCCCGGCTCGGCCACATACAGCGTCGCCTCACCATCGCGCACGCGGCAGGCGCTAGGCTCGAACGGCGTGGCCAGGCGCTGCACCGGCAGCGCACGCCGACCGTCGATCAGCCATTGCTCCGACAAGCCCTCGTTGCCCAGCAGGAACAGCTGCAGCAGGCCTTGCGCGTCGCGGTGCAGGCACAGCTGCTCCACCTCCAGCGCCGGCGCGGGCCAGGCGGCCTCGCGCTGCAGCTGGCCGGCGGCGGCGCGCCACAGCTCGATGCGGCCGCTGTCGGCGTCCTGCAGCACGGCGAACCGGCCATCGTCACTGCGCTGATCCATGTGCTTGGCGCGGATCGCGTAGCGGGCGAGCGTGCGGCCGGCGTCGTCATGCAGCTCCAACGCCGTCTTGGCCAGCACGAAGCGCTCAGCCTGCACGCCACCAGGGAAGGTCGCACAGGCAGCGAGTGCCAGGGTCAACAACAGGCGGTGCATCAGTTCAGGCTCCACTTCATACCCAGCTTGAAGCTGCGGCCATAACGCTCGTACTGCGCATTCTGGGCCGGGTTGGCCTGGTAGACGTAGTAGGCCTGGTTGGTCAGGTTGGCGGCCTCGAAGCTGACTTCCAGCTGCTTGCCGACCGCGTATTTCATCGAGAAGTCCAGCCGCTTCTGGCCATCCACGCGCAGGTCTTTGGCGGCGTCGAACACGTCGCGCACTTCCAGCAGGTAGGACGACTGCTGGTTCAGCGCCAGCCGCATGGACAGGCCCTGCCCCTCCCAACCGAGGCTGAGGTTGAAGCTGCGGTCCGACTGGCTGGGCAGGCTGATCTCGCGGCTCTTCCACACGCCATCTTCATACCCGCCGACGCGCGCCTTCGAGCGCACGAAGCTGGCGTTCGCGCCGACGATCAGGCCGTTGAACGGCGCCGGCAGGCTGCGCAGCGCCTGCGCGTACGCCAGCTCCACGCCGTGCAATCTGGCGCTGTCGCCGTTGGCGAAGGTGTTGACCTGGCCGAAGTTCTCCCAGCCCGGCGTGCCGGCCAGGTCGGTCTGGAACACGAAGTCGCGGATGCGCTTCGTGAACGCGAAGGCCGACAGCGTGCCGTCGCGGCCCAGGCCCTGCTCGACGCCGAAGTCCAGGTTTCGCGAGCGCAGCGGCTTCAGATTCGGGTTACCCAGCTCGGCCTCGTCGCCGTCCACCACCCTGCCGGGCGACAGCTGATCGAAGCTGGGCCGCACCAGCGAGTTCGTCAGCGCTGCGCGCAGCAGCAGCTGGCCGCCGAGGTCCTGACGCAGCAGTAGCGCCGGCAGCCAGTGGGTGCTGCGCGTGTCCACGCTGACCGGCTGCACGTCGCCGGCCACCAGGCCGTTGCCACGCGCCTTGAAGGTGATGCGCTCCATGCGCAAGCCGCCCAGCAGCTGGAAGCCGCCGCGCTCCCACGTCGCCTGCGCGTAGGCTGCGTCGACGTGCTCCTTGAGGTCAACGTCGCCAACCAGCGAATCCTCGTCATCACGCCCTTCGGCCAGGTTCACACCGCGCCTCAACGCGCGCAACTTGCCGGCATCGGCTGCGGGCCCGAAGCTGCCGCCCCACGGGTAGCTGACATTGCCGCCGCCGACCACATCGGCCAGGCTGGGTTCGCCCAACAAGTCGCTGTCCAGCTTGTAGGTCTCCTGCTGGTTGTCCTTGTGCCGGCGCGTGGCCTTGGCCCCGGCCTTGAGCTCCACGCCGTCGCCGCCCGCCACCTCGACGTTGCGCTTCAGGTCCAGCTTCAGATGACGCACATGGTCGCGGGCACGCGAGTCTTCCACCTCCACCTCGTCCAGCTCGTAGGCCGCTGCCTGGCGCAGCGCGCCAGGGCCTTGCAGCAGCGGACGACGGCTGTCGCTGAAGCCCAACCCGGAGAAGTCGGCTTCGAACTTGGCACCCGCCAGCCCCTCGGGCGTGCGCTCCTCGGCGCGGCCCATGCCGGCCTCGGCGCCGAGCTGCCAACCGGCGATGTCCAGGCTGCCGCCCAGCGCCAGCGAGGCGGTGCGGGCGGTCTCCTTGCGCGCCTTCAGGCTGCGCACCACGGTGCCGTCGCCCAGCTCGCCCGGCGCCTGCGCCTCCTCGAACTCGACGGCCAGCGCCTGGCGCTGCTCGTCGTCGGTGAAGCGGCTGGCAAAGCCGCGCAGGTAGAGCCGCTGGCCGGGCGCCGGGCGCCAGTCCAGACTCATCGCCGCGCCGGTGCGCGAGCGCAGGATGGTGTAGCGGCGCAGCTCCAGCTCTTCCAGCTTGCCATCATCTTCCCAGGCACCGCCGGTCTCGACGTTGTCGCTGGCAAAGCGGCGCTCGTCACGCGACACGGCGAGCGCCACGCCCAGCTTGCCGCCGGCGAAGCGGTCCGCGTAGGTTGCCCCCAGGCGTGGCTTTGTGGCGCCCAGGTTGGCGTCGTGGTTGGCGCCCAGGTCGATGCTGAGCAGACGGCCCTTCACGTCGAAGGCGGTCAGCGTGTTGACGCCCACGCTGCCTCCCAAGCTGCTCGCGTCCATGTCGGGCGTCAGCGTCTTGTGAACTTCCAGCGAGCGGATCAGCCCGGCCGGCACCACGTCCAGCCCCGGCGCGCGCCGGCCCGCCTCGGAGGCAGGCACGGTAGCGCCGTTGATGCTGATGGTGTTGTAGTCCGAGCCCAGACCGCGCACGCGCACGAAGCGGCCCTCCCCCTGGTCGCGCTCCAGCGTGACGCCCGGCAGGCGGGCTAGCGCTTCGGCCGCGTTGCCGTCGGGCAGCTGGCCGATGCCGTCGGCATGCACGACGCTGAGAACGCCCTGTGCCTCACGCTGCTTGTCCAGC
The DNA here is from genome assembly GCF_043555865.1 of Pelomonas dachongensis. Lineage (NCBI taxonomy): Bacteria > Pseudomonadati > Pseudomonadota > Betaproteobacteria > Burkholderiales > Sphaerotilaceae > Roseateles > Pelomonas dachongensis. Next base: position 2,813 of record NZ_JBIGHY010000013.1, on the reverse strand, counting down.
GCCGACTGCAGGCTGGCGCGCTGGCCGGTGACGACGATGGTGTCGAGCTGTTCTGGCTTGGCCGCCGTCTGGGCCTGGGCGGCGAACGCGAGGCCCAGCGACAGGGCCAGCGGGAGTTTCTTGTAGTGCATGGCGGGGGGCAAAGTAGCGAAGTAGCGAATGGCCACCATGCTCGCGAGCCGCCATGGCGCCCGTTTGACAACACCGTCACAAACGCTGACCAGCGCAGCCGGCGCAGCGCACATGAGCCGTTGCGACTCCCCCGCCACCACTTCGCCACGCTGTCACACGCTGTTCATACGATGGCCGCCATGCCACGCCTGACTCTGCCCGCCGCCGTTGCCGACCGGCCGCTTCCGCTGCTTGCGCACGAGCTGTTCTACCCGCTGCTGGCCACGCTGGTGGCCGCGCTGGTGCTGGCCTTCGCAACGCTGGGCACGCTCAAGCCGCTGGCCGAGTGGCACTGGATGGACCTGGGCAGCGAAGGCGGCACGGCCGTCATGGTGGGCGTGTGGCTGGTCTACGTGCGCGGCAGCCGCCCAGCGGGCCGTGTGACGAGCTGGCTGGTGCTGGGCCTGGCGGCCATGCTCATTGGCGAGTGGGTGGACACGCTGGACGAGATCTGGCGCCTGCCCAAGGCCATGATCTGGGACAACGCGCTGGAGGCGCTGACGCCACTGGGCATGGCGCTGCTGACCGTGGGCCTGCACCATTGGCGCCAGGAGCAGCGGGTGCTGAACCGCCAGCTGGCGCAGCGCGAGCGATTCTTCCGCGACCACCGCGCCGTGGACCGCGTCACGCAGCTGGCCGATGCTGGCTACATGGCGCAGCAGATCCAGCTGCAGCGCGACCTGGGCCGCGCCGGCTGTGTCGCCATGCTGGGGCTGGACGGCTTCGACGGCTTCGTGCGCCAGCACGGCATCCAGGCCGCCGACCGCGCGCTGGAAGCCGCCGGCCTCACGCTGGCGCTGAACCTGCGCGACGGCGACCTGCTTTGCCGCTATGCGGGCGACCGCTTCGTCGTGCTGCTGCCCGACTGCGGCACGGCGGAGGGTGAGACACGGCTCAGCGAGCTGCAGGCCGCGCTGGCCGCGTTGAACCTGCGCCCCGGCAATCGCCTGCCCGTGCACACCACGCTGCGCGCCACCACCGGCACGCAGCCGCCCGAGCAGGTGCTACTCGACCTGCTGCAACAACCATGACGGCGCTGCAGTCCCAGCTTGACATGCTGCGGGGCACGGCACTGGCACTGCCGCCGTACGAGATCGACACCGATTGCCTGCCGGCGACCGACCATGCCGCGCTGCTGGCCGAGTTCGCACACCACCGCGGCATCGCCCTGCCGCGGCCGGCACAGCCGCTGATCTCGCCGCGCGAGTTGCTCAACCTGATCGCCCCGCTGCGCGAGGCCGGCGCCGACAGCGCCTTCGCACTGGGTCAGTTGCTGCTGCCCGGCCACTACGGCCTGGCCAGCCAGGCGCTGCTGCAGGCCGGCAACCTGGTCGACCTGCTGCAGCTGCTGTGCCGCCACGCCGGGCGCCTCACGCCGCTGCTGACGCCCCGGCTGCTGGTGGACGAGCGGGAGCTGATCCTCGTCTGGACCGACGCCTGCGGCCTGCCGGCCGGCCTGCGCGGTTTCGTCGTGGACCTGCACATGAGCGCCGTCGCCAGCCTGTGCGCATGGCGCGTGGGTCGGCGCCTGCCCTGGCGCTTCAGCTTCGACCGCACCGCGCCGCGCGACCGCGCCCAGCATGCGGTGCACTTGGGCACGGCCCTGCACTTCGGCTGCCAGGTGGACGCCATGCGGCTGCCGCTGGTGCAGGCCGACGTGCGCTGGCCGGCCGCACCGGGCGTGGCCGCGACCGCGCTGGCCCGCGAGGCAGACCCGCAGGCGCTGCGCCGCGGGCTGCTGGCGGGCTTGAGCGACCGGCTGCTCGCGCAGATCGCCGCGCCGCCCAGCCTGGAAGCGCTGGCGGCCGAAGCCGGCATGAGCCCGGCCACCTTCAAGCGCCGGCTGGCCCGCCATGGTACGCACTACCAGGCCGAGGTGGACCGCGTGCGCACGCTGGTGGCGCTCTACCTTCTGGGCCCGCGCGGCCAGGGCCGCGATGCGGTGGCGCAGGCGCTGGGCTATTTCGACGGCGCCAACTTCCGCCGCTCGTTCAAGCGCTGGACCGGCCTGGCGCCGGGCCAATGGGCCGCAGGCTGACCGAACTACAACTCTATTGCCGCCAGCCGCGCGCAGCCATGCAGCGCTTTTGCGCGCCGACGGCCTCCGCGCTGGCCTGGATGGCCTGGGTCTGCTCCAGCGCCGCGCAGGTCTGGCCGTCCATGCAGCTGCGGCTGCCGGCATTCATCATCTGGCCCAGTCGCGCCTGGCGCTGCACGTCGGCGTCGCAGGCGGCCAGATCGGCCTGCAGGTCGGCCTGAGGGTTCTTGGGGTTCACCCAGGCGGGCGTGGCGCAGGCAGCCAGCAGCAGGCTGACGCTCAGGAGGACTGTGCTTCTCATGCCGTCAGTAGAGCTCAAATCGGCATAGGGGGCCTCCAATCATCGGAGACGCCCCTGCCGCACCACCGGCATGCGGGTCCGCACCTGGCGGTTCGAGAGTTTGAGGTCATGAGAGGCGGGGTAGCCCCAATCGGTCGAACCGGGCGATGGTGAGCACGCTGTTGAGGGCCTTGCCGCTGTTTCTCCACCAGTGACGGCTGTTCGGCGCCACCCGTCTTGCAACCTGCGGTGGAGCCCCCAGACCAAGCAGTTCCCGGTAGATGGTGGTGCCGCATTTCCACTGTTTGAGTTGGAGGGTTCGCA
>NZ_JBIGHY010000012.1:0-91957 GCF_043555865.1 Pelomonas dachongensis | reverse complement strand
TCGGGCTCGTTCCGGCCTTCGTCAGCTCTTCGAAGTTCCGGCGTGCGTGCGCCGCGCACGCGGCGCTGATGCGCCCGGGGTAGTGCTGCGGGTCCACCACGGTGTCGTACGCGCCGTAGCGGTCGGTGAGCAACGTCCCGGTCCATCGTCGCGTGCCGAGCTTCTCGTCGCCGTTGAGGAATGCCACGGGGTACTGCGCCCCGCGCCCTCGACAGAACTCGTAGATGACGCCGGGCACCGGGTCGTGCCAACTTCGCGCGTAGGCCCACATGTAGGCCCTGCGTGTCTTGCCTGCTCCCGGGTCCAGCAAGGCCACCGGCGTCTCGTCAGCGTGCAGCACGCGGCAATCGAGGATGAAGCGCTTGTGCAGGTCGTACAGCGGCTCCAGGGCCGCGCCCACCTGGCCTGTCCCAGCCGCCAATGTCGAGCGCGGGGTGTGCACACCTGAACGCGCATTGATGGTCTCCTGCCGGTAGTACGGCAGGTGATCCACGAAGCGGCTGATCGCCGTGTGTGCCAGCAGCCCACTGGCGGCGATGCCGCCCTCGATGATCTCCGGCACGCTCTGCGCCTGCTTGAGCACTTGGCAGTGCCGGCAGGCCCACTTGCCGTAGATGTGCCGATGCACGAAGAACTCGGCCGGCACGATGTCCAGCCGCTCGGTGACGTCTTCACCGATGCGCGTCATGGGGCGCCCGCAGTCGGGCTCCTGGCAGTCTGTGCTGTCGGGCTCGTGACGGTGATCCACGCGACGCAGGTGATCGGGCAATGCATTGCGACGGGGCTTGCGAGGCGGCGCCTTGGGCTTGGCGCCGGCGGCCGCTGCAGCCTCCTCGGCCTCACGACGCAGGCGCTCGAGCTGCGCACGCAGCGCGGCTTCGTCCTCGGCCAGTGTCTCTTCGAAGAGGCGCCGCTGGTCGGCATTCATGGCCTCGGACTTCGCGCCGTAGGTCCAGCGCTTGAGCCGAGCCAGTTCGAAGTTGATCTTCTCGATCTTGGCCTCTCGCAGCGCGATCTCGCGGTCCTTGCGTAGCAGCTGCGCGTCGCGCTGGGCGAGTTCCAGAGCCCGCTCAGCGAGGGCTTGATCGCGTTGGGTGATGACGTGGTCGCGCTCGTCGAGTTGCCGAGCCTGGTCTTGCACCTGCTGCTGCAACCCAGCAATCAGCGCAGCGATCTCAGGCGGGAGGCCCTGAGGATCAGAGGGGGGAAGACCACGCATGCCGAGCATGCGTGGCATCGTGCCAGAGCTGGCCAACGCAGCCCATCGGCACATGCACTGTCAACCGATTCACGGTTGACCTTGCGACGAGACTCAGACCCGCGTGATGCTGCTGAGCTCGGGCAGGCGCTGCCACGGCAGGCCCAACACCAGAGCGTCGAACTGGGCGGCTGTGAGCGCCAGGGACGGTGCAACGCCAGCGACCGGCCAGACGAAACGGCCGGCGTTCAAGCGCCGGGCCGCGCACCACACGCCGAAGCCGTCGTGCACGAGCAGCTTGATGCGCGTGCCCCGCGCATTCGCGAAGAGGTAGCCGTGGTGTGCGTGCGCGATGCCGAACACCTGCACCACCCGCGCGAGCAACCGCTCAGTGCCGGCGCGCATGTCGACGGGCTCCGCCGACAGCCACATGGCGTCGATGCGGATCATCGGAGCAGCTCGCGCATCCAGGCCGCGCACTCGCTGGCCGCACTAGCAGGCCACGTCACCGTGACGGCCGTCGCGCCGCGCTGCAGCTCGATGCGGATGTCGGGCTGCGGCGCTGGGGTGACGGGCACTGGCAGCGACACGGGAACGAACGAGGGCGCGGCCGTCGGCCTGGTCGCGGCCACCGCAGCCTCCCCGCGGTCATCGCCGACAGACGGCTTCATCTCCGCTTCCGTCACCCAGCGACGCAGGAGATTGGCGTTGACGCCGTTGGCCATTGCCACTGCCGCGATGGAGATGCCCGGCTGCATGCAGGCCGCGACTAGGTCGGCCTTGAACTCGTCGCTATGCCGGCGGCGCCGCCGACGTGCACCGGCTTGTTGGGAAGGCGTAGTGTTCATGTGTCCACCAAGAGTTGAGGTGGACACGAGACTCCTACGCACCTAACGGGTCTTCAAGATGGTCGGACTGGACGCTCACAGCCTGTCGACTTCAACCGCGTGTTCGTCGACCAGGGGCTGGGGGTTGGAGACTTCAAGTACATCTTCCTGGCCGAGGGCGACTCGTGGATGGAGCGAAGTGCAGTCCTGCAAGGATCGCTCCCCGACTTCTTCGGCTACTACATGGATTCACTCCATGACCCCGTGCTCATCATCAACCTGGCGATGTTCGGCGACGAGCTCCGGCGCATCGGCACCGTTCAGCGCAAAGAGTTCAAGTACTGGCTGAGACAGTTCAAGTACGACGCGGTGCTTTTCAGTGCTGGCGGCAACGACTACATCGACGCGGCGAAGAACCCGGACCCGGGCAAAGGGATCCTGCACAGCTACGTCGGTGGCGGCGCCCCGACTGACGCCAAGTCCTGCATCAACTGGGCCGCGGTCGGTGAACTGCGTACGGAGTACCTGACCAAGTGCTTCAAGGCAATCTACGACATGGTCCAGCAGAGCCAGAACAAGGGCATTCCCATCCTCGTGAACAGCTATGAGGTGCCGGTTGCACGCAATGCGCCGGCGGTGAAGGAAGCCTGGCTCTACAACGCCTACGTCAAGAACAACATTCCTCCGGTTCTTTGGCCAGAGGTCACTAAGGAGATTTTTGGTTCCATCAGCGAAGAGCTGCTCTCTTGGACGGACAAGCGTCCCAGCGTGTCTCTCGTCCCCACTCGCGGCGTGTTGACGCCTGCAGTCCCTGGGAGCACCGGCAACAGTGGCGATTGGGTCAACGAAATTCATCCGAACCGAGATGGTTGGGAAAAGCTCGCACCGATCTGGAAGAAGGCGTTCGATAAAGCTCGCGGACTGCCGGTATAGCAACAGACGACCCGTCGCCACCCCCCGCGCGTCAAGTACCTGGACCTAGGAGACCTCGCAATGTCCAAGCTCAGGTTCAATGCAGAGACGCCTCTGTACACCTCGGATGGCAAGGCATGGCGGATGCAAGACTTCCACGCGGTCATGGCCCAGCTCGTTGCGCTCAACAAGCCGGTAGTCATCTTCGTCCACGGCCGCGGCAAAGAGCCTGGGAAGAGCCTGTTCGGCGCAACCTTCACGCAAGGCCTGGCCGTGCACAAGATAGAGCGCGGGTATGACGTCAGCGTTCTGATGTTCAACTGGGACTCGGCCTTCAAGGGCTTGAACTTCCTGGATCGCGAAGTTCCGCTGAGCCACACACCGGCAGCGGGCACGGCGCTGGGCCTTCTGCTTCAGCAGCTCAAGCAGTTTCAGGCCGCCAATCCAGACACCAAGAAGCCGTCACTGCTGGTTCACAGCATGGGATCTGTGGTCGTCCAGCGCGCAGTCCAAGACGGGCATTGGCCGGATTCCAAGAACCTGTTTTCAGCAGTTCTATTCTCCCAACCAGATGCGGACGACAAGGGCCACTCGGCGTGGCTCGAAGAGGTCGCCGAGCGAGAGAAGACCTACGTGACCATGAACGCGGACGACCACGTCTTAAGGCGGTCAACCGACGGCCGTCCGGACGGAACTCATGCGCTTGGCCTTGGCACTCAAGAGCCTCTGGCTGCTCATGCGAAGTACATCGACATATCGCTGATGGGAGCCGTCGGCAAGAAGGACGAGGACCACGAGGTGTTCGGCAAAGGCGCTATGAACGGCCAGATCTACCTGTGCCGCTTCTTCACTGAGGCCCTTCTTGGCGAAGCCGTGGTGCTTGATCCTGCGAAGAACGTCGAGTCGGTCGACCGCAATGTGATCTATCGGATCAAGAGGAAGAGCGAGCCTGGCGCGCCTTGCCTGAAGGTGCCCGAGCTGCCATCCGACTAGCGCGTCAACCTGTCACCGCGCGACCAGAATGCCAAGCTCCGCGGACCCATTCTTCCTCGGGACGCACTTCGTGCTTGCCGTACACAGCCGTCAGCGCCCGCGCCAAGCTGTTGAAGGTGCGTAGCTGCCGCTGAAAGGTAAGCGTCCTGGCAAGTCATGTTGATCCGCTGAGCGGTGCCTGGGATGCAAGTTCCGCTCACGCGACGAGGTGTTCGTCAAGATGACTGACCGCGCGCTTAGGTCGGTGGCCCAAATGGCGATGAGCTACAGGCTCAACGCAAACCACGTGCACAAGCGGCGGCGCCAGGCTGCTGACGATGGCGAGCTTGCGTATTCCAGACGATCACGGACACCGTTCCCCTGTGATGGCGGACAGCATTCCGCCGTGATGGCGGACACCGTTCCACGCTGATGGCGGACAGCATTCCAAACTGATCGCGGACACCGGGAGGGTGTCCTGAGTGACCCAACGAGGCATAGGCTGCCCGGCTTTTTGGCCGGGAGAGGCGATGCCCACACCAAGGGTCCTCATGAGCAAGATCAGACAAGCGCTTCAACTGCTGGCCGACGCCAGCCTCAGCACCCGGCAAGTGGCCGCCGCCCTGGGCATCAGCAAGACCACCGTCAGCGAGATCGCGATGTATGCGCGCGACGCCGGCATCGCATGGCCCCAGGCGGCCACGCTCAGCGACGACGAGCTGCAGACGCGGCTGTATCCACCGCCACGACCTCGAAGCAGCACCCGCCACGAGCCCGACTACGCGCTGCTGCACTAAGAACTCAAGCGCCCCGGTGTCACCCTGCAGCTGCTGTGGGAGGAGTACCGCGCGGCCGCCGGCGAGGCGGCCTACCGCTACAGCGCCTTCTGCGAGAAGTACCGCGCCTGGGCCAAGCGCCTGAAGCGCTCGATGCGCCAGATCCATCCCGGCGGCGAGCGGCTGTTCGTCGACTACGCCGGCCAGACGGTGCCGGTCGTGGACGCCGGCACAGGCGAGATCCGCCGCGCCCAGGTGTTCGTGGCGGTGCTGGGGGCGTCGAACTACACCTACGCCTGCGCGACCTGGCAGCAGACGGCCGCCGACTGGGTGGGCGCCATCATCGCCACGCTGACGTTCATCAAGGGCGTGCCCAAGTTGCTGGTGCCCGACCAGCCCCGCGCGCTCATCGCCAACCCCGATGCCTACGAGCCCGTCACCGACGGCTGATGCAGGAGCTGGGCGAGCACTACGGCGTGGCCGTGCTGCCGGCACGTCCCGGCCGGCCCCAGGACAAGGCCAAGGTCGAGGTGGGCGTGCAGGTGGTCGAGCGCTGGGTCCTGGCTGCAGGTCAATCTTCTCTGGGAATCAGCGTCTCGGAGAAACCGGGCAGGTCATACCCACTGCGCAAGGGTCGACCGCGTGATGGCCAAGCCTGCGCGTTCGAAGATGGCCGCTGGTCTGGGGGCAATGCGGGAGATGGTCGAGATACTTGGCCACCAGCACCTGAGAGAGCAGCCGTGTCGTGGCGGTCCGGCGCCAAGTGAATGGGATTGTTAGTCGCTCCCTGCGGCATCGCAGGCAGTCTCTACTAACTCCACCAGCTGAGATGCTCGCTTTCGCAACGGTTTAGCCAGCTTGACCAAGGTGGAAAGGGTGGGCTGCCGTTCGCCACGTTCCAGCATGCTGATGTAATTCCGCTCCAGACCTGCCTCGAAGCCAAGTTGCTCCTGCGTCAGTCCGACTTGCTTACGCAGCTCCCGCAGAACCTGCCCGAACTTGACTGCGAGATCCAACGAATTCTCCAACTATGGTTGGAGAAATTGGGCCGGTGGGCTATCATTTTGTCTGCCAACCATAGTGGGAATTTCGCCGGGTGCTACTTCCCGAATCGCGCAGCGAGCTCCCGCTACATGTGGCGCGAGCGATGAGGAGCCCTCTGATCATCCAACCCAGGCGGGACATCTCTGTCGCTCGTAATCTGCGCCGCGTTTGGAACATCCGGCAGCAGCGATGAGAGGAACAACGGGCAGAAGTGCTGTGTCCCAAGCGAGGTTGGTTAGTCCCTAGGAGTGACCTATGTCTTACCGTTTCTGGGAGTCCATCCGCTGGCTCAATAGCGCGCTCTGCTGCCGCTACACCGTTGTGCAGTTCGGCATGCTCCAGCTTCCGATGCGGATTGACGGGGTGCGCGTCACTGCTGAATGGCACTGGGCGCTTGGCCTGTTTACCGACGGGCAGTTCCAGGTGCTCGGCGCTTGGCGCGATGAGGGCCCTGATACGGGCCAGCGCATTGCCGCAGATCTTCACAATCGCGGGTTGGAGCGGGTGAGTGCGCTGGCGGCTGACGAGAGCGTTGTCACCGCCATGAAGGCCCAGCGGCCCCAGTTCTGTGAACGCTCTGTGGCCGAGCTTGTCGCGTCGGGCTCTGCCAGCTCGCGCATGCGGCAGGCCATCCGTTGGACCGACACCGCCGCACAGCACTTGCAGGGACGCCTGTCCCGTGCTGCGAAGAGGCACGGCCCTTTTGCCGATCACGCCGGTGCAGGCGACTTCCTCGCGCAGGCGTTCCAGCGCGCAGACAAGGACTTGCTGGCTGACTATTGGTATCGTGCCAAGCCGGCACCGTATGGCCTCAGTGCCGCGCCCCGAGTTCTGGCACGAGCGGCCTGACCCCCATGTCGGCTTGGCTTGTGAACTGGCCGGAGGTTCTTGCACGGGTGCGTAGCGCCTTGCGACGCCGTGGGCAGACCGAGCACGAGGCCGAGGATCTTGTTCAGGAGGCGTGGCTGAGGCTGGTTCGCTACGAAGACGCGCGGCAACCCGTCGAACAGCCTGAGGCCTTCCTGATGCGCACGGCACTGAACTTGTCCATTGATGCGCATCGCACAGCCGTGGGACGGGGCGAGCACGTCCTGCTGGAGGATGTGGTGATTCTGGACGCAGCCCCCTCCACTGAGGCCGTGGTGCTGGCCAGAGAGCGCATGGCTCGACTTGCGCTGGGTGTGAGCCGGCTGACTGAGCGGACGCGAGAAATCCTCGTGGCGAATCGAATCGATGGGCTGCCCCCCGCTGAAATCGCGAAGCGCTTCGACATCAACGTCGCGACCGTGCATCAACACCTTGCCAAGGCGACACTGCGGCTGAACGAGTGGATGGAAGGCTGGTAGCCGTGCAACCGTGGGACGCCTCCGGGACGCAGGGGGCAAGCGACACGCCGCGCGTGACGCGTGAGATCTTGGCCGAGGCTGCCGTGTGGGTGACGCGGCTGCACGGTCCTGAGCGGTCGCGGGCGATGGAGCGCGAGTGCCTGGCGTGGCAGGCCCAGTCGACGGCGCATCGCCTGGCCTTCGAGCGCTGCACGGACACGTGGCAGGAGGTGGGGGGCCTGTCGCGGGCGCAGATCCAGGCAGCTGTAGGAAAGCGGCGCAGCGCGGGTTCCTTGCGCGGCCGCGCAGGACGCGTGGCCGTTGGCCTTGCGATGCTGTGCCTGGCGGCGGTGTCTGTCGTGCTTCTGTGGCCGGGTCACACGTACGGCACCGGGGTCGGCGAGCAGCGGATGATCATCCTGGCCGATGGCAGCCGCATGACGCTGAACACGTCGACTGAGGCTCGCGTCAGGTTGACAGACTCCCAACGGACCGTGACCGTCGAACACGGAGAGGCGCTTTTCGAGGTGGCGAAGGACGCGGGCCGGCCATTCGTCGTGAAGGTGGCGGACGCCCAGGTTGTTGCCACGGGTACGCAGTTTCTGGTCCGATCTACACCGCCGGCTGAAGTGGCGGGTGATGCGTTTGGCATCACGCTGATCGAAGGTCAGGTGACCGTGCAACGCTCGGCGGGATCAGCGCATGGCGTGCCCGAGGCGCCAGTCGTCATGGCGCCGGGCGAACGTTTGCGTGTGGCCTTGTCGCTCAGCGCAGCGCGCCAGGCACCCGCGCAGATACGGTTGGATCGGCCCCAGCTTGACCGGCTGCTCGCTTGGAATCGTGGCTTCGTGATGCTCGACGGGACCACGTTGCCAGAGGCTGTCGCCGAGATGAACCGTTACAGCAGGGTGCCGATCACGCTTCGTGATCAGGAGACGTTGAATGCGCTGCGCATCAGCGGTACCTTCCGGACAGGCGACAACAATGCTTTCGCGCAGGCGGTGGCAAGGCTGTTCGACCTTGTGGTCACCTTGCGTGACGGAGGGCTGGAGTTGGCCAGCAAGTAGCCGCTGGCGTGCTGTCGCTCAGCCTGTCTCTATAGGTTCAACGCCGACCACGTGGTCGCGCCGGGCCGCGGTTTGGATGCCAAGTGACTGCACGTTTCACGCACTGTTGAGCAACCGGTTCGGCGCGACTTGTTCACGCGCTTCCGCAACTTGGGACAGGTAGCCGTGACGCGGTGCAGTGGAAAACACCTGCACGACGCTGGACCAGCAATCGGTCAACGCTGGCGCGCATGTCAATGGGCTGCACGGCCAGCCAGCCACAACGATCCGACTCACAGCAGCAGTTACCGCATCCAGGCGGCGCTCGTTGACGCCGTGAACCTGAAGCGTTCTTGTTCACTCGAGGCCGATCGCCGTGGACGATCCTTCCGATCGAGTGCTTGCCGACACATCCACTACGGAGTTCCCTCCATCGCTTTAGGTGCGCGAGATCTAAGACTGCCGGCTGAGATGCATGCGGTGGATGCCTCGCCCGCCGTCATCAGCCGGGCCAACGCTGATTTCACGATGTGAAGACTTGGTTTCGCCGCCGCCATCCAAATCGATCCCGCGCCGAAAAGAATCCTTAAAACTCAAACACTTACGAATCCATCCTGTTCCCCTATCCAATCGGAAAGTCAGCTGCCGTGACAGCGCCGCACAGCGCGTGAACGGCGCATCTCGCCCAGCCAACCCGCAGCCATGCGCGGCAGCCCATGACCCGGCGGTGGTGGCGGCCGAGCAACGAAAGCGGGCATCGTGGGCAAGATCACGCACAACGGGCCTGCGCGAACGGCTGGCAGCACCCAGGCCCCGCATACCATCCGCGGCGCGACGCTGGTGGTCGTCCCTGCACCGCCGCGGGGCAAGTCCCGAACCCGTCCGCCTACATCTTGAGTCGACAGTCCTCTTCCTCGCTGTTTGCCGCCCTGGCCCTTGGCGCCAGCATCGGGCTGCTGGTGCCTGCGCTGGCGGTGGGCGGGTTGTTCATCGGCCTGCGCGAGTCGGAGGTGGCCGAGCAGTCGCTGCAGCGCGACCTGGACGCCAAGCTCGATGTGCTGGCCAGCAGCCTGCCTGAGCTGCTGTGGAACCTGGACACCGTGGCCGCCCGCGAGGTGGTTTCGGCCATCGTCAAATCGCCCGAGGTCGTGCGCGTCAGCGTCAGCGACGCGTCCCAGGGCGTGCCCTTCATCGAGAACCACCAGCCCGAGCGGCGCCTGGGCCGGGTGCTGACCGGTGAGCGCGACATCATGCGCGGCACCTCGCGCATCGGCCACATCCAAATCGAGATCGACGACCACCTCAGCACGACCGCAGTGACGCGCCAGCGCTGGCTGTACATCGCCACCGTGGGCGGCCAGTTGCTCGTGTCGCTCGCGCTGGTGCTGTGGCTGCTGAATTCACGCCTGTTCCGGCCTCTGCGCGAGCTGGGCGGCTTTGCCAACGACCTGGCGCAGGGGCGCTTCAATGCCCAGCTGGAGCACCGGCGCCAGGACGAGATCGGGCTGCTGGGCGGCCATCTGGAACACATGCGCGATGCGCTGCAGCAGCAGTTCGATGCGCAGCGGGCCCTCATCGAGCGGCTGCGCGGCATGGCCGAGACCGTGCCCGGCGTGGTCTACCAGCTGCGGCTCGCAGTCAATGGCGAGTTCTCGTTCGCCTACGTCAGCGAAGCGGTGCGCGAGTACTTCCTGCTCGGCAGCGCAGAGCTGAGCCGCAGCGCCGCGCCGTGGTTCGAACGCATCCACCCGGACGACCGCGCCGCCGTGCGCGACAGCCTGCTCGCGTCAGCACGCAACCTCAGCCCGTGGCAACTGGAGTTCCGCACCCCGCAGGCCGATGGCGCAGAGCGCTGGATCTACGGCAACGCCATTGCGCAGCGCGAGGCGGACGGCAGCGTGCTGTGGCACGGCTTCCTGACCGACATCTCGCGCCAGCGCCGCGACGCGCTGGAGCTAGAGCGCTACCGCCACCACCTGGAAGAATTGGTCGAGGCGCGCACCGCGGAGCTGGCTGAGGCCACGCAGGCAGCGCAGGCCGCGAATCTGGCCAAGAGCGCCTTCCTGGCCAACATGAGCCACGAGATCCGCACGCCGATGAACGCCATCATCGGGCTGACCTATCTGGCGCAGAGCGACGCGGTGGAGCCCCAGCAGCAGCAGCGGCTGCAGAAGGTGGCCAACGCGGCGGAGCACCTGCTGAGCGTCATCAACAACGTGCTGGATTTCTCCAAGATCGAGGCGGGCAAGCTGCAGCTGGAGCGGCGCGAGTTCATGGTCGCCGAGGTCCTGGACAACATCGCCAACATGACGACGCAGTCGGCCGCCGCCAAGCGCCTGCGCGTCGAGACCGACATCGCACCCGAGCTCCTCGACCGCCCGCTGCTGGGCGATCCGCAGCGCATCGCCGAGGTGCTGCTGAACTTCGCCGGCAATGCCGTCAAGTTCACGGACACCGGCTTCGTCCGCCTGGCGGCCCGCCTCGCGGGCCCGCCCACCAGCCAGCGCCTGCCGCTGCTCTTCGAGGTGCAGGACAGCGGCATCGGCATCGATGCCGACGCGCAGGCGCGGCTGTTCCGCGACTTCGAGCAGGCCGACAGTTCCACGACGCGTCGCTATGGCGGCACGGGCCTGGGGCTGGCCATCTGCCGCCGCCTCGCGGAGCTGATGGGTGGCCGCGTCGGCGTGACCAGCGTGCCAGGCCAGGGCAGCACGTTCTGGTTCGCGATCGACCTCGACCCGTCCGCGCGCGTGCCGGTCCATGCCGAGCAGGCGCCGCGCATGCATTCGGCACGCGACCGGCTGGCCGAACTGGCGCAGCGCCATCCCTGCCGCGTGCTGCTGGCCGAGGACAACCCCGTCAACCAGGAAGTCGCCGTCGCGCTGCTGGGCAGCGCAGGCATCCAGGTGGACGTGGCGGAGGACGGCCAGCAAGCCGTCGACATGGTGCAGTCGGGCAACTACCAGCTGGTGCTGATGGACGTGCAGATGCCCGTCATGGACGGCTTGGACGCGACACGGGCGATCCGCCGGCTGCCGCAGGGAGCCGCCCTGCCCATCCTGGCCATGACGGCCAATGCGTTCGACGAGGAGCGCAGGCGGTGCCTGGAGGCCGGCATGGATGACCACGTGGCAAAGCCGGTGGTCGCCGAGCAGCTGTTCTCGACGCTGCACGACTGGTTGTCGGGCGAGCGCCGGGTCGGCGAGGTCACTGCGACTGCTTGATAAGCCGGCCGGAGACGGCCTGCAACGGCCGGGCATTCATCGGGTACAGCCGCGCGAAGACCTCGATCTGCTGCGCCGTCAGCTGCACCGGGCGCTGCATCACCATCCACAGCACGCCCTCGGTGCAGGGCGGGGTCGTCAGCGAGCCCATGTAGGTGTAGTAGCCGCGCTCGACCGGTAGCAGCTGTGTCAGGTCGATCTGGCCCTGGGCGGGTAGGCTCTCGCCGCGCTCCAGCGGCAGGTTGGCCCAGATGCGCTGCAGCACCAGTTGCGGCGCATCGTCGGTGCCGCGCTCCAGCTGCACCGCCACGATGGCCTGGCGCCCCTGCGCGTCGCGGTGCATCAGGTGCGCCACCATGTCGAACTGCCGCCCCGCCACGCGGTCCTCGCCGGGGCGGTGGAAATGCAGGCCGGTCAGCTCATAGCGCCGGCCCATGACGGTCAGGCCGTTGCCCGTGCCCGCCGCCATCTGCACGTCGATGGTGTGGCCGTTGTCCAGCACCGAAAAGGCGCCGGGCTTGTAGTCGAAAGCGATGGGCTCCAGGTCGACCCCCATGCCGTCGCGAATGTCGATGGGGCTCTGGCGCGTGCCGGTCTTGCAGAGCTTGTTCTCGGGCGCGAGTTCGGCCCAGTGCTCCGGGCCTGTGTCGCCCACGTAGCTCCAGCGGGAGGAGGATCGGGCCGGCGGCTTGGCAGCCTCGGCACGGCCCTTTCCGGCCGACGGCTTGGCGGCGGGCTTGGCGGTGACTTCGGCACCCTGCGTGACCAGCCGATCCGCCAGCCGCTGGCGCAACACCTCGACGGGTTGCTGTTCCTGGGCCAAAGCGGCCATGCTGGCGGCGGTCAGCAGCGCAGCGACGAGCCGGGGGGTTCTGATCCTCATCCCGGAGATTTCGGCAGCACGGCGGGGCGCTTGAGTCCGATCAGGCTGGGATGGTGCGACGCACGCCGTACCAGGCCACCAGCCCCACCGCCATCAGCACGGCCGACGCGACCGCCAGCGCGACGGTGGAATGCATGACCAGCGGCACCAGCACGCCGGCCACCAGACCGTTGGCCGCCGAGCCGATGCAGGCCTGCAGCGACGACGCCATGCCGCGCCGCTCGGGCACCTGGTCCAGCACCAGCAGCGTGACCACCGGCACCATCAGCGCCCAGCCGAACGAGAACAGGCCGATCAGCGGCAGCGCCCACCAGGCGCTCAGCGGCACGAACAGGTTCAGTGCGACGTTGAGCAGCGACACCGCCACCATGATGCGAAAGCCCCGCATGATCTGGCGCTTGGCCGACATCTTGCCCGCCAGCCGACCGCTGACCCAGGCGCCGGCCATGATGCCGCCGATGGTGCACAGGAAGAACCAGAAGAACTCCGTGGGCGCAAACTGCAGGTGCTCACCCAGGAACACCGGCGTGGCCAGCACATACAGGAACATGCCGTTGAAGGGGATGCCGCTGGCCAGCACCAGCATCATGAACTTGGGGCTGCTGCACAGCCGCCAGTAGCCGCGCATCAGCGTGCCCACGTGAAACGGCTGCACGAGGTCCTTGTGCAGCGTTTCCGGCAGCAACCGCCAGTTGGACACGAACAGCGCGCCGCCGACGGCGGTCAGGAACCAGAAGATGGAGTGCCAGTCGGCGTGCACGAACAGGAAGCCGCCGACGATGGGTGCGATGGCCGGCGCGACGCCGAAGAACAGCGTCACCTGCGACATCACGCGCTGCGCCTCGGACGGCGGGAACATGTCGCGGATGATGGCGCGCGACACGACGATGCCGGCCCCGGCCGACATGCCCTGCACCGTGCGCCAGAACACCAGCTCGCCAATGGAGCTGGCCAGCGCGCAGCCCAGGCTCGCGCCGGTGAACACCGCAAGGCCAATCAGCACGACGGGGCGCCGGCCGAAGCAGTCCGACAGCGCGCCGTGGAACAGGTTCATCACCGCGAACCCGAGCAGGTAGGCCGACAGCGTCTGCTGCATCTGCACCGGCGTCGCCTGCAGCGCCGCGGCGATGCCGGAAAAGGCGGGCAGGTAGGTATCGATGGAGAACGGCCCGAGCATGCCCAGGCAGGCCAGCATCACGGACAGGGCCCAGCGGGGCGCGCGCCAAAGGCGGCTGGCTTCAGGATTCATCGGGGAGCGGTCGGGTGGGACGTGCGCAGCGGCCACGGGTTGCGGCCGGCGGCCAGTGTATCGACCTGCCTTCGCAGCACGCGTCACGGGGTTGACGCGCACGGCAGGTAAAAGTGTGAAGCAAGCCGATAGGCCGGATTCTGTGCACCGCCCTGCCCTTGCGGGCCGGACGGCGTGACCGCCATTCCTCTGGGCCGGACATCACTGCCCGGCTCGGTGCCACCTACCCGCCAGCTCTGCGAGCCGCATCAACGCTGGCCTACTTGGTGTTGCTGCGCGTAGAGATTGCCCGTTTCACCTCAGTTGGGCGAACCCACCTGAACTCGTCTCTGTTGCTCTGATCCTCGGCTTTCGCCGGGCAGCCGTTAGCTGCTACGCCGCTCTGTGCAGTCCGGACCTTCCTCCAGGGCCTCGTTTCCGAGATTGCCCCAGCGGCGGTCTGGCTTGCTTCACCCGTGCGATTATCCCCGCATCACAGGAGCACCTCATGAAAGCAAGCAGCATTCTCGACACCATCGGCAATACGCCGCACATCCGCCTGCAACGCCTGTTCGGCGCGGCCGAGGTGTGGGTCAAGTCGGAACGCAGCAACCCGGGCGGCTCCATCAAGGACCGCATCGCGCTGGCGATGGTCGAGGACGCCGAAGCGCGCGGGCTGCTACAGCCCGGCGGCACCATCGTCGAGCCAACCTCCGGCAACACCGGCGTGGGCCTGGCCATGGTGGCAGCCGTCAAGGGCTACAAGCTCATCCTCGTCATGCCCGACAGCATGAGCATCGAGCGCCGCCGCCTGATGCTGGCCTACGGGGCGTCATTCGATCTGACGCCGCGCGAGAAGGGCATGAAGGGCGCCATTGCCCGCGCCAAGGAACTGCTGGAGCAACACCCGGGCTCGTGGATGCCGCAGCAGTTCGAGAACGCTGCGAACCCCGCCGTGCACGTACAGACCACGGCGCAGGAGATCCTGGCCGACTTTCCAGACGGGCTGGACGCGCTGATCACCGGTGTCGGCACCGGCGGCCACATCACCGGCTGCGCGCAGGTGCTCAAGCGCGCCTGGCCGCAGCTGAAGGTCTACGCCGTGGAGCCGACCGCGTCGCCAGTCATCAGCGGTGGCCAGCCCAGCCCCCACCCCATCCAGGGCATCGGCGCCGGCTTCATTCCGGCCGTGCTGGACACGGCGCTGCTGGACGGCGTCATCCAGGTGGAGGCCGAGGCCGCGCGCGAGTATGCCCGCCGCTGCGCCCGTGAGGAAGGCCTGCTTGTGGGCATTTCCAGCGGCGCCACGCTGGCCGCCATCGCGCAGAAACTGCCTGAGCTGCCGGCAGGCGCCCGTGTGCTGGGCTTCAACTACGACACTGGCGAGCGCTACCTGTCGGTGGAAGGTTTCCTGCCGGCGGGCTGATCACTCGTCCGCGTCGCCTTCGCCACCCTCGTTGTCCTTGCGCGCCTGGCGCGCCAGATCGTCCTTCAGCGGCTTCAACGACTCGATCAGCGCCTCGGGCGGCTTGGGCGACACGACGCGCAGCGCCGGCGGCGGCAAGCTGGCCAGGTAGGGCGGGCCGAACACGTACTGCTGCTCCTGGCGGTTGCCGACCTGCAAGCCCAGGCCCAGCAGCAGCAACGCGGCGATGCCGACGTTCAGCGTGCGCCGCGCGCCGGGCCACACCAGGCGTGCATGCCAGGCCACCAGCCCCGCGCCGGCCACCGGGCCGGCCAGCGCTTCCAACATCATCAAGCGCGGCCACGAGAAGGCGTAGGCGACGGCCGGCAGCAGCCACTCCAGCGCCTGCAGCGCGACCATGACGATGAGCGCCCGACGCAGATGCGCCGTGAACGGGAAGCGGTGCTGGAAGATCTGGCTGGCCAGCGACCACAGCCCCGCCCACGCCAACACGAAAGCCAGCGGGCCCAGCAGCGGCGCGGCGTAGTCGATCCAGCGCGCGTCAGGGTCCACGGCGCTCCAGCGGTCGACCCACTGGAAGAACAGCAGCGCCAGCATCAGCCCCGGCGCCAGCGCCCAGTGGCGCGACGGCTGCACGATGAGCGGCTGCTCCGGCGCCAGCGCATCAGCGCTGGTGCGCAGCCGCAGCGACACGCCGGCGAGCTGAAAGCCTCCGCTGCGCGGCAGGTCGGCGCTGTCGCCGGTCGCCAGGCGCTTGCCGGCGACGCTGCCGCCGTTGCGGCTGTCCAGCAGACGCAGGCGCACACGCCCGTCCTCGCCCGGTTGCAGCTCGGCGTGTTCGGCGGCCAGGTGGGCGTCGTCCAGCACGATGTCGCAGGCCGGCGAGCGGCCAATGCGCACCGGCCAGCCGGTCACGCGCTGCACCTGGACGGCGCGGCCGTCACGGCCCAGCAGTTCGACGACGGCGGCTGCGGGAACGGCGGGCGTGGTGGAAGCGGGGGCCGTCATTTCGCGGCCTTGCTGCTGTTCGTCCACGCGAAGCCCTCCAGGTAGTGCGCCGCGAGCTTGAGCGCGTTGTCGAAGCTGACGCCACGGGCGTCGAAGCGGCCCAGAGCGCCCTGTGTGGCGGCGTCCACCGTCGTCACGAGGATGCTGAGGTCGTGCAGGCCTTCCAGCTTGCGGTAGGCACGCAGGCACACGACGGCACGCAGCGGCAAGCCGTCGCGGTCGACGAACTGCTCCTTGCAGTAGGGCGCGGTGCGGGTCTTGTCGTTGCCGCCCAGGCGTTCGTTGCGGAAGCTGCCCGAGTACTGTCGCGCGAAACGCAGCGCGCCGAGCTTGTCGCCGTCGTAGGCCTCGTGCGACATGTCCAGCCAGCCGGTCTGCAGGTTGCCGCCGACGAAGACGGCGTGATCCATGCGGCACTGCGAGCGCTCGAAGTCCAGGCCCTTGTTGTCGGCCGGCGTGCCGCGGCCCCAGCAGCGCATGAAGTCCTGCCTCGGCACCGGCAACCGGTAGCGCGCGTGGTTGGCGCTCTCCCAGGGCAGTGACAGGAAGCGCGTGACCAGTTCGTCCTGGTACTTGGTGAGCTGCTCGCGCAGCCGCGGCCAGGACGCCGTGCGGATGGGTTTGGCGCCCAGGCTGCGCTGGACCAGTCCCGCCGCGAACTCGCCCGGCACCAGGAAGCTGACCTGCTGCGAGAACAGCATCGTCGACACATTGACCCCGACGACGAGGCCGTCCTCGTCCAGCACCGGCCCGCCGCTCATGCCCGGATTGATGCCGCCCGCGTAGTAAATGAGCGGGTCGAAGCTGCGGTCCACCAGACCGTTGTAGTTGCCCTCGACGACGGCAAACGCGACGTCGTGCGGGTTGCCCATCGAGTAGATGCGCTCGCCCTTGGCCAGCGGCTGGCTCTGCGGCCGGAATGCCAGCGTGCCGCGGCCCTTCAGTCCGTCGCCGACGGCGCGCAGCAGCGCCAGGTCGCGGCGCGCGTCGAAGTCCAGCAACTCCAGCGCACCGCCCTGGCCGTCGGTCGTCGCGTAGCGCAGCCGGTAGCTCTCGGGCTCCAGCGCGAACTGGCTGATGACGTGGTAGTTGGTGACCACATGCCCGTCTTCGCTGACCAGGAAGCCCGAGCCCACGGAGGCCTGGCTGTCCTGCGTCTTCAGCAGCGTGCGAACCTGCAGCAACTGGCCCTTGCTGCGCTCGTACAGCCGGCGCGCACTGGCCGACACGACGGGGGCGGTGCCCGGCTGCGATGCCGCCAGCGCAGCAGGCGCAGGCGCGGGCGGCGCAGGCTGCGCGCCGGACAGGCAGGCCAGGCCGGCCAGTGCCAGACCCAGCAACGGCTTCAAACAGGACTTCATCAGCAGCAAGCAAGACCTCCCAGGGCGGGCGCCGATGCTAGCCGTTTTGGCCGGAAGACCTGGTCGTCGGCGTAGAAGTCCCGTGACGCATTGGGCGCCCACCAGCCGGGGATGCCGAGCACGGGCAGCGGGGGCAACGAGGCGGGCGTCAGCACGTCGGGCAGGTCCGCGCTGTCGAGGTCGTCGACAAACAGCACGCGGGCGCACAGCGGCTTGCGGGGACTGAGCAGCTTCTCCAGCAGCGCATGGCCCACGACCATCGCGCGGGCCTCGCGCCACAACGCGCGCTGCGTGACAAACAGCGTGATCCAGTCCTGCGCACACAGCGCCGCACGCAGCGGCGGTGGCGCGACCAGCAGCAGTCCGCTTTCATCCAGCAGCGTCAGCGCGTCGCGCAGCGGGCCCCGTCGGCCCGGCGGCGCGGGCGGCGCGGCAAGGTGGGCGCCGTTCAGCGCGGCCTTGAACCGCGGGCAGCGCAGCCACACCAGGCCGTTGAACAGGTCGTGCGCGTTGTCGCGCGTGGGCACGCGGCCGGTGGCGGCGACGTGCAGTTCATAGCCCTGGGCCAGCGGCCCGGCCGGCTCAAAACGCGCGTGGCCCAGCGCCTCGTGCACCGGCGCCCCCGCCGCGAGCCGCGCCATGACCGGCGCAGCCACGTCGCGGTACGGCTCGAACCACGGCGCGGCCCAGTCGGCGGCGATCCTCAAGTGGCGAAACGGACCTGATTGGGCTGTTTCTCGGGCTGCAGCTCGAAGGCGTGCGGATGTTTGCGGAACAGCTTGGTGGCCGGCGCGGACTTGGGCAGCAGGCCGGCGTCCTTCAAAGCCTTGGCGGCGGCACCGAGGTCGTGCCACTGGCCATCGACCAGCTTGGGCAGCAGCTTCAGTACGGCGTTGATCTCCTTGGCCGCGGCGACTTGTTTGTCCTCGGGCGCGGCCGACGTCTTGGCCGCCCCCTTGGGCTGCACGGGCGCTGTGACTGGGGCTGCGGCCTTGGCGACGGGCTTGGTAGCGGGCTTGGCCGCAGCCTCCTTCACCTCAGCCTTGGCAGCAGCCTTGCGCGCCGGCTTGGCAGCGCCCTTCGAGGCAGGCTTGGCCGCTTCGGCGCGCGGTGCTGCTGAAGCCTCGACGGGCGCAGCGGTGACGACAACGGGTGCCGGCACCCCGGTCTGCTCCATCGCCGGCGCCGGGGCTGCGGCGACGGGTGCCGCAGGCTCGACCGGCAACGACCGTGCCACGGCCTGGCCACGCGGCGTCTCGGCCGGCACGCGACCGCCGCCCGACCTGGCAGCACCGCCACGTCGACCGCGGCCACTGGCCTTGGCCGGTGCGGGGTCGCGAGCGCTGCGGCTCGTGCCGTGGGCCAGCTCATTGAACTGGTCGTAGATCTGGATGACGCCGTCGCCGGTCTTGCCGTACTGGCCGAAGCCGCGCAGCCAGGCGCCCTTCTCGCGCAGTCGCAGCACCAGCGGCGCGAAGTCGCTGTCGGACGACACCAGCACGATGACGTCGGGCTTCTCGGTGATGGCGATGTCCATCGCATCGACGGCCAGCGCGATGTCGGTGGAGTTCTTGCCGATGGCGAGGTTGACGATGGCGCGCAGGCCCAGGCGCTTCATGAAGGCCTGCTGGTGGTGCGCCTGCTCGGCGTTGCAGTAGGCGCGGCGGATGTGGGCCGCGCCGTAGTCCTTGAACACCATGTTCAGCGCCTGCTCGATGACGTCGGTGGCGACGTTGTCGAAGTCGACGAGGAAAGCAATCTTCTTGTCCGATGCGTTCATGCGATCAGCTTCCAGTTCAGGGTCTCGCCACCGCGCAGCGGCTTCAGTTGGGCGTCGCCGAAGGGCACGGCGGTGGGCAGCGTCCAGGGCTCGCGCTTCAGCGTGACGGTGCCGGTGTTCCGCGGCAGGCCGTAAAAGTCGGGGCCGTGGTGGCTGGCGAAGGCCTCGAGCTTGTCCAGCGCGCCGATGCCCTCGAAGGCCTCGGCATACAGCTCCAGCGCCGACATCGCCGTGAAGCAGCCGGCGCCGCAGACGGCTGCCTCCTTCAGCTGCGACGCATGCGGCGCGCTGTCGGTGCCAAGGAAGAACTTCGGCGAACCTGAAGCGACGGCCTGCAGCAGCGCTTGGCGATGCTCCTCGCGCTTCAGCACGGGCAGGCAGTAGTAGTGCGGGCGCAGGCCTCCGGTGAAGATGGCATTGCGGTTGAACAGCAGATGCTGCGGCGTGACGGTGGCGGCCGTGAAGCGGTCGCTGCCGGCAACAAACTGCACGCCCTCGCGCGTCGTCAGGTGCTCCATGACGATCTTCAGCTCGGGCATGGCCGCGCGCAGCGGGCCCATCACGCGGTCGACGAACACGGCCTCGCGGTCGAACAGGTCGATGTCGGCGTCGGTGACCTCGCCGTGCACGAGGAACAGCAGGCCCTCGCGCTGCATGGCCTCCAGCGTCGCGTAGGTCTTGCGCAGGTCGGTCACGCCGGCGTCGCTGTTGGTGGTGGCGCCGGCCGGGTACAGCTTCAACGCGACGACGCCGGCGTCCTTGGCGCGCTTGATCTCGTCCGGCGGCGTGTTGTCCGTCAAGTACATCGTCATCAGCGGCTGGAAGTCCAGGCCTTGCGGCAACGCGGCCAGGATGCGCTCGCGGTAGGCCACGGCCTGGGCGGCGGTGGTGACCGGCGGGCGCAGGTTGGGCATGACGATGGCGCGGGCGAACTGGCGCGCGCTGTACGGCAGCACGCTGGCGAGCGCGGCCTCGTCGCGCAGGTGCAAGTGCCAGTCGTCAGGTCGGGTGAGGGTAAGGATGTCACTCATGGCCGCCGATTGTCGTCGCCGGAAGGATGCACACTCCGCACCTGATTCAAAGGAGGCAGCTTCTCACCATCATGAACAACGCGAAACGCCTGATCGGCACCCTGGTTCTGCTGGCGCTGTTTGGCGGCGCCCTCTTCTTTGCCTTGCGCAGCAACGACGAAAACAGGCTGATCGCGCAGGAACAGGCCGCCGTCGCCACCGCCGAGCCGCTGAAGGGTTTCATCACCGTCGAGATGGAGCCGTTGTTCAAGGATGAGCGCGTGATCCGCGCGCTGGCCCAGGCGAAGCTGCCGGTGCAAGTGGCCCGCGTGGGCAGCCGCGACATGGCAGCCCGCATCGGGGGCGCCGACCAGCCGGACTTCTTCCTCGCCAGCGGCGTCGTCGCCGCCAACATGATTGCCGACGCCGCGCGCAAGGCCGGCAAGACGGCCACGCAGACCTCGCCCTTCCACACGCCGCTGGTGGTGGCCTCGTGGGAGCCGATCGCGAAGATCCTGTCCGCCAATGGCATCGCCGAGCCGGGCGCGCCGCGCGTCTACGGCCTGGACATGGAAAAGCTGACGCAGGCCATGCTGGCCAAGCAGCGCTGGCGTGACCTCAAGAGCAGCGGCGACTACGCGGTTTCGCGCAGCGTGCTGGTGAGCACCACCGACATCCGCCGCAGCAACTCCGCCGCGATGTACCTGGCGCTGACGTCGGCCGCACTGAACGGCGACGTGGTGGCCGACCGAAGCGCGGCGATGAAGTACGCGGGCCAGCTGGCCGAGCTGTTCAAGCGCCAGGGCTTCCAGGAGAACTACGTCAACGGCGCGTTCGATGACTACCTGGCCATCGGCATGGGCAAGACGCCGCTGACCTTCATCTACGAGAGCCAGATGCTGGCCCAGGCACAAAAGGGTGGCGTACGGCCCGAGATGGTGCTGATGTACCCGCAGCCCACCATCGTCAACAAGATCGTGTTCGTCGCGATGAGCGACCGTGCCCGCCTGCTGGCCGAGCGGCTCGCCGCTGACCAGACGCTGCAGGCCGTCGCGCTGGAGCAGGGCTTCCGCACCGGTGACACGGCCGCCTTCACAGCCGCCGCCGAGAAGGCCGGGCTGGCCGTGGACGTGCGTATGAACCAGGTCATCGACCCGCCAGGGTTCGACCTGATGTTTGAAATGATCGACATCGTCAGCCGGGAGATGAACCAGTGATGCGCCGTGCCTTCTGTGTGTTCGCCCTTGCCTTGCTGGCCGCCTGCGGCAAGGCGCCCGAGACCGCCTCGGACGCGCCGGACATTCCAACCAGCGAAGCCACGACACCCCTGCACGTGCTGGCCACCAGCGACTTGAAGGACATCGAGCCGCTGGCCGCGCAGATCCGCAAGGCCACGGGCGTGGACGTGCAGTTCCGCTTCGGCGGCACGATGGAGAGTACGCAGGAGGTGCTGAGCGGATCGCAGGCCGACGCCGCCTGGTTCGCCAACGCCAAGTACCTGCTCAGCGACGCGGCTGGCCAGAGCAAGGTCAAGGTGCAGGAAAAGATCATGCTGTCGCCCATCGCGGTGGGCGTCAGCAAGAGCGATGCCGCGAAATACGGCTGGGACAAGCCCGGCACGAAGATGACCTGGGCCGACATCGCCCGCGCGGCCAGGGCCGGCCAGCTGCAGTACGCACTGTCCAACCCCGCCACCAGCAATCAGGGCTTCATGGCGCTGCTGGGCGTTGTCGCCGCGGCCGGCGGCAAGGGCGAGGCGCTGACAGCAGGCGACGTGGACCGCGGTGCCATCGCCGACTTCCTGAAGGGCTACAAGATCGTTGGCGACAACTCGACGTATCTGGCCGAGCAGTTCATCAAGCAGCAGGGCACGCGCGCCAATGCCTTCATCAACTACGAGAGTTGGTTGCTGAGCCTGAACGCCAGCGGCAAGCTGCGCGAGCCGCTGCACCTGATCTACCCATTCGAGGGCGTGTCCACGGCCGACTACCCGCTGATGCTGCTGAACGACGCGCGCCGGGCCGACTACGTGAAGGTCGTCGAGTACCTGAAGGGCGACGAGGCCCAGCTGTGGCTGGCGCGCCAGACGCTGCGCCGGCCCATGCGCGCCGAGGTCGCCGCGCGCGTGGCCGACCTGCTGCCGCCGCTGGGCTTCCAGGTGGAGCTGCCGTTCTCGCCCGACCGCCAGCTGGCCGACGGCTTGATCGACGCCTACCTGAACGAGTTCCGCAAGCCGATTGCGTCCACCTTCGTGCTGGACACCAGCGGCAGCATGCAGGGCCAACGTCGCGAGCAGCTGGTGGAAGCCATCCACTACCTGGCCGGCGCTGATGCGTCGCTGACCGGCCGCGTCGCCAAGCTGACCAACCGTGAGCGGCTGTGGTTCCTGCCGTTCAGCAATGCGCCGCGCGCGCCGGTGCCGTTCGAGATCCCGGCCGGCAGCAAGGTCGCCAAGGGCGTGGCGCCGCAGGTGGACACCGAGGCCAAGCTGGCCGAACTGAAGCGCGTGCGCGACACCGCTGACGAGCTGAAGATGGCCGGCGGCACGGCCTTGTACGACGCGGTGCTGGCCGGCTTGCAGCACATGCTGGAGGAGCGCCAGCGCCGGCCCGACTACCAGTACTCGGTCGTCGCTTTCACCGACGGCAAGAACACCGCGGGCCGCAAGCTGGAAGACTTCAAGCGCGCCTACGAGCAGCTGCCTGAGGACGTGCGCGGCATCCCGGTCTTCATGGTGCTGTTCGGCGAGGCCGGCGAGGCCGACCTGAAGGAGTTGGTCAACATCACCGGCGGCAAGGTGTTCGACGCGCGCAAGACGCCGCTGTATGCGGTGTTCAAGGACATCCGGGCCTACCAATGAGCCACGCACGGCCGTTCCGAACTGGCGAGCGCCCCCTTGGGGGGCAGGCGCGCAGCGCCGTGGGGGTCGACAAATGACGGGTCTCTTCAGATGGCTGAACGCGCCTGCGAACTGGTGCGGCCTGCTGGTGGCCACCGGCGTGCTGGTGCTGAAGGCCCTGGGCCTTCTTGGCGGCTGGGCGCTGGGCCTCGCTGCACTGGGCTACGGCGTGGGCCTGGGCGCCGGCGCGCTGTGGTGGGGCTGGCCGAGCACCAAGGAAGACGCCTGGGAGGCGCTGAAGTTCGAGGACGAGGGCGACGCCCGTGAGGCCATGGGCCGCGCGCTCAGCGGCGTGCGGCGGCTGACCGAGCACAACCCCGGGCAGCGCATCCCCTTCGTGCTGGCGCAGCGCATCCAGCGCCTGTGCGAGCGGCTCGAAGGCCTGCTCAACCAGTGGGAGCGCAGCAAGGGCAGCTTGAGCCTGCAGGAGACCTTCCATGCGCGCCACATTGCCATCACCTACCTGCCCGAGGCGCTGAACACCTACCTCAGCATCCCGCAGCAGTTCGCCACCACCAAGCTGCTGGCCAACGGCAAGACGGCGCAGACCACCTTCGAGGGCGTGCTGGCCGAGCTGGAGACCAAGGTCGACCAGCTCGGCGACGACCTCGCCGGCCAGGACGCGCAGGCCTTCCTGCGCCACAGTGAATTCCTGAGACAGAAATTCGGCAACAAGGACATCGCATGAGCACGACGACGACCACCACGGCCACCCCTTCATTCACGCTGACGCCGCCCGAGGTCATCACGCCGGTGCAACCGGTCCAGGCGGTCGAGGCCGTGCCGCTGAAGGCCGAGGTGGCCGACAAGGTCGACGAGCAGGTGCGCCGCTTCATCGAGGCGCTGGAGAAGGAAGACCTGCACAGCGAGCCCTTCAAGGCCAAGCTGGACAGCGCCTTCCAGCTTGGCCGCCAGGAGATCAGCATCGCGGCCGGCCTGATGCAGGGCAGCCTGATGCAGCGCAACTTTGTCGGCGCGACGGACACGCCGGCGTACAAGGCCATCGCCGCCATCCGCGGCCAGCTCGACGAATTGAACCCTGGCAAGGACGGCGACCTGCTGCAGCCGCGCAAGCTGCTGGGCCTGATCCCGTTCGGCAACAAGCTGGAGGCCTATTTCCGCAAGTTCGAGTCGGCCAGCTCGCAGCTGCAGACGGCGATGACCCAGCTCTATGCGGCCAAGGACGACATCCAGAAGGACGTCATCGACATCGAGGCCACGCGCGGCAAGCTGTGGGAGGCCATGCAGGCGCTGGCCGCCGCCGCCCGCTTCGCCCGCACGCTGGACGCCCGGCTGGACGAGCGCGTGCAGCAGCTCAAGGCCAGCGACCCGCTGAAGGCCAAGGCGCTGGAGCAGGAAGTGCTGTTCTACGCGCGCCAGAACCTCGCCGACATCCAGACCCAGCAGGCCGTCTGCGTGAACGGCTACCTGGCGCTGGATGTGCTGAAGAAGACCGGCCGCGAAATGATGATCGGCTGCGACCGCGTCGCCACCACCGGCATGAGCGCGCTGGCCGTGGCGCAGACCGTGGCGCGCGCCACCGGCAACCAGATCGAAGTCATGCAGATGCTGCAGGGCGTCAACAAGACCATCGGCGACCTCATCCACCAGACCGGCACGGCGCTGAACCAGCACGTCGATGCGACGGCCGAGTTCTCGTCCAACCCGATGCTGGGCATCCAGCAGATCCAGTCCATGTTCGACCAGACCTTCCAGGCCATGGACGCGATGGACAACTTCCGCAGCCAGGCCATCGCGACGATGGGCACCAACAACAAGCTCATCCAGGAGCAGCTGGCGCGGTCCGAGACCTACATCGACCGCGTGCGCCAACAGCAGGCCAAGGCGGCGATGGGCGGGGTGGCGATCGATGGGCCGGTGAATCTCTGAGCGTCTAACCGTCCAACCGGCTGGCAACCCGTTCGGCCAGCCAGTCCATGAACACCCGCACGCGCCGCGGTGTGTGGCGGCGCTGGCTCATGACCAGCCGCACCGGCAGCGGCGCGGCCTCGAAGCCTTCCAGCAGCCGCACGAGGCGGCCATCGGCCAGCAGGTGGCGCACGCCCTGAACCGGAAACTGTGCGACGCCGGCGCCGGCCAGCACCGCAGCTTGGTAAGCGTCGGTGTTGTTGACGGTGACGCGAGACGGCAGCGTCAGGCTGCGCTCCTGGCCTGATGCATCCAGCCAGTCGAAGCGCGGGCGGCGGTCGGCCCAGGTCTGGCTGTAGTGCACCAGCACATGCCCGCCAGCGAGCAGTTCGTCCGGCGTGGCCGGCGTGCCATGCGCGGCGAGGTAGGCGGGGCTGGCGACGTTGACCATGCTCATCTGACCCAGCGGCCGTGCGACGAGCATCGGGTCGTGCACGGCACCGACGCGCAGCACGCAGTCGAAACCCTCCTCGATGAGGTCGACGCGGCGGTCGCTGCAGCTCACCTCGATGGCCAGGCCCGGATGCGCCGCGAGGAACGCAGGCAGCGCCGGCAGCACCACGTCCAGCGCCAGCCGCACCGGCAGATCGACACGCAGCCGGCCGGTGAGCTGCGCGTCCTGCTGGAACAGCGACTCGATCTCGCCGGCATCGGCCAGCAGCACCTGCGCGCGTTCGGCCAGCAGTTCGCCGTCGGCCGTGAGGCTGACGCGCCGCGTCGTGCGCTGCAGCAGCCGCGTGCCCAGGCGCGCCTCCAGGTCGCGCACGATCCGACTGACTCGGCCCTTGGGCAGCGCCAGCTCGTCGGCGGCGCGGCTGAAGTGCGCCAGCTCGGCCACGCGCAGAAACACGCGCAGCGCGGCGAGATCCAGATTGGTCGCCATTTCAAACACATTGAGTTCCGAACACGCGACTTTATCCATTGCTACCGAATCAATAAATTTCACGCCGTCCCCTCTCAACCGCTGACGGAGCCAACCATGACAGCACCCATCACCCTCATCACCGGCGGCAGCCGCGGCCTCGGCGCCGCCATGGCGCTGGCGCTGGCCCGAGACGGCCACGACCTGCTCATCACCTACCGCGACCAGGCGGGAGCCGCCCAGGCCGTCGTCGCGCAGATCCAGGCCCTCGGCCGCCGCGCTCAGGCGCTGGCCCTGGACGTGACCGCTTCCTCCTTCGGCCTCTTTGTGCAGCAGGTGCGCGACACGCTGCACGCCTGGGGTGCACCCGCGCTGGACGGCCTCATCAACAACGCCGGCGCTGGTGTGCACGTGCCGTTTGCCGAGACGACACCGGCGCAGTTCGACGCGCTGCTGGCCATGCACCTGCGCGGTCCGTTCTTCCTGACGCAGGCGCTGCTGCCGCTGCTCGCCACGGGCGACCGGACGGGTGCGTGCATCCTCAACATCTCCAGCGGCCTGACCCGCTTCTCCCTGCCCGGCTATGCGGCCTATGCCGCGATGAAGGGCGCGGTCGAGGTGCTGAGCCGCTACCAGGCCAAAGAGCTGGCTGCCCGCGGCATCCGCGTCAACACGCTGGCGCCGGGCGCGATCGCGACCGACTTCGGCGATGGCGCGGTGCGCGACAACGCCGAGCTGAACCGGTTCGTCGCGTCGGTCACGGCGCTGGGCCGGGTGGGCGAGGCCGACGACATCGGCGGCGCCGCGGCCACACTGATGCGCCCGGGCGCCGGCTGGATCACCGGCCAGCGCATGGAAGCCTCCGGCGGCATGTTTCTGTAACCGCTTCAATCCAAGCCGGGGATGGACACGTATAAATCGGGTTTATCCCAACTCTGGAGACGCCATGAGAAGCCACGCCCTCACGCTTGCCGCCACCGCCGTTCTGCTCGCCGCCTGCGCCAGCCAGCCAACCGAACCGCTCGGCCCGATGGCCAAGGAGACCATCTACGCGGTGACGGCCGGCAATCAGCTGATCCAGTTCAACGCCGGCCAGCCGCAGAAGACACTGTCCAGCCGCGCGCTGACCGGTCTGGCTTCCGGCGACACGCTGGTGGGCATCGACTTCCGTGTCGCCAAGGGCCAGCTGTTCGGCCTGGGCGCCAGCGGCCAGCTGTACCGCATCGACACCAAGACGTCGGCCGCCAGTGCCGTCGGTACGCCGATTGGCCTGCCCGCTGGCGCGACTGAATGGGGCTTCGACTTCAATCCGACGGTGGACCGCATCCGCGTCGTCAGCAACACTGGCTTCAACATGCGGGTGCACCCCGACACGGGCGCCGTCGTCGATGCCGACCCCAACACGCCCGGCCTGCAACTGGATGGCCGCCTGCAGTACGACAGCGGCGACGTGAACGCCAGCAAGGCCGCTAACGTGGTGGCGGCCGGCTACACGTACAACAAGGGCAACGAGAAGATCACCACCAACTACGCGCTGGACGGCCAGGCGGGTGTGCTGGCGCACCAGGGCACCAAGGAGGGCGTGCAGCCCATGGTGTCGCCCAACACCGGCAAGCTGTACACGGTGGGCTCGCTGGGCGTGGGCTCGTTCGACAAGGCGACGCTGGACATCTCGGACGTGTCCAATGCAGCCTACTCGGCCATCACGACGGGCGGCCAGTCAGTCTGGTACCGCATCGACCTGGCCACCGGCAAGGCGACGCGCATTGCGGGCATCTCTGGCGGCCCGGTCGTCGGCGCGGCCATCGAGCCCTGAGTCCGCACGACTTCAATCAAAACGCCCGCCATCTGGCGGGCGTTTTTCATGCGGCCTGCAACTCAGTGCTGCAGGATCTTGGCCAGGAAGTCCTTGGCTCGCGGCGTGCGCTCCTCGGGCTTGCTGAAGAAGTCGGCGCTGGAGCAGTCCTCGACGATCTTGCCGGCGTCCATGAAGATGACGCGGTTGCTGACCTTCTTGGCAAAGCCCATCTCGTGCGTGACGCACATCATGGTCATGCCCTCCTGGGCCAGTTGCACCATCACGTCCAGCACCTCGCCCACCATCTCCGGGTCCAGCGCCGAGGTGGGCTCGTCGAACAGCATGACGATGGGGTCCATCGACAGCGCGCGCGCGATGGCCACGCGTTGCTGCTGGCCGCCGGAGAGCTGTCCCGGGAACTTGTCCTTGTGCGCGGACAGGCCCACGCGGTCCAGCATCTTCAGACCACGCACCTTGGCGTCCGCCACCGAGCGGCCCAGCACCTTGACCTGCGCGATGGTCAGGTTCTCCGTCACCGACAGGTGCGGGAACAGCTCGAAGTGCTGGAACACCATGCCCACGCGCGAGCGCAGCTTGGGCAGGTTGGTCTTGGGGTCGGCGATGGAGATGCCGTCCACAACGATGTCGCCCTTCTGGAAGGGCTCCAGCGCGTTGACCGTCTTGATCAGCGTGGACTTGCCGGACCCCGAAGGCCCGCAGACGACGACCACCTCACCCTTCTGGATGG
Source organism: Pelomonas dachongensis (assembly GCF_043555865.1). Lineage (NCBI taxonomy): Bacteria > Pseudomonadati > Pseudomonadota > Betaproteobacteria > Burkholderiales > Sphaerotilaceae > Roseateles > Pelomonas dachongensis. The sequence goes on along the minus strand of NZ_JBIGHY010000012.1, from coordinate 63,701 downwards.
ACGTCGTGCAGTCGGTCAGCACCTGGAAGCTGCCGTACCACTTGGAAACGTTCTTGATGTCGATCATGGTGATTCAGCGCATTCAGCGAATGATGGCGATCTTCTTCTGCAGGCGGCGGACCAGCATGGACAGGCCGAAGCAGATGACGAAATAGACGACGGCGGCGATCAGGTAGGTTTCGACCGGACGGTTGAAGTTCTTGCCCGCAACCTCGAAACCCTTCAGCAGGTCGTAAGCGCCGATGGCATAGACCAGCGAGGTGTCCTGGAACAGGATGATGGTCTGCGTCATCAGCACCGGCAGCATGTTGCGGAAGGCCTGCGGCAGCACGACGAGCTGCATGGTCTGGCCATAGGTCATGCCCACCGCGTAACCCGCGTGCACCTGGCCCTTGGGCACGCTCTGGATGCCCGCCCGCATGATCTCGGAGTAGTAGGCCGCTTCGAACAGCGTGAAGGTGACGATGGCCGACAGCTCCGTGCCCAGCGCCTTGCCGGTCAGCAGCGGAATGAGCAGGTAGAACCACAGGATCACCATCACCAGCGGGATGGAACGCAGCGTGTTCACGTAGGCCGCGGCAGGCATCACCAGCCAGGCCTTGCCGGACAGGCGCATCAGCGCCAGCACCGTGCCCAGCAGAATGCCGCCGATCATCGCGATCAGCGTCAGCTGGATGGAGAAGATGAAGCCCTTGGCGACAAAGCCGGAGATGACGTCCCAGTTCAGGAAGCTGAAGTCGAGCTGCTGCATCATTTGCCTCCCACCATGCCGGGGACGCGCGTCCGGTTCTCGATGACGAGCGCGATGCGGTTGATGGCGAACGCCGAGATGAAGTACAGGCCGGTCACGGCGATGTAGATCTCCATGTTGCGCGACGTTTCCTCACTGGCCTGGATGGAGAACATCGTCAGCTCGGCAATGCTCACGGCGAAGGCCACCGACGAGTTCTTGATGATGTTCATGCTCTCGCTGGTCAGCGGCGGGATGACGATGCGAAAGGCCATGGGCAGCAGCACGTAGCGGTAGGTCTGTGGCAGCGTGAACCCCATGGCCAGGCCGGCATAACGCTGGCCCTTGGGCAGGCTCTGGATCCCGGCCTTCACCTGCTCGGCAATGCGCGCCGACGTGAAGAAGCCCAGCGCGAACACGACCAGGATGAAGCTCGGCACCTCACGCAGCACCGGGAACAGCGACGGCAGCACGTGGTACCAGAGGAAGATCTGCACCAGCAGCGGGATATTGCGAAACAACTCCGTCCACGTATTGCCGATCGCCACCAAGGTCCGGCTCGGCGTGGTGCGCAGGATGCCCATCAGCGCGCCGACGCTCAACGCCAGCACCAGCGCCAGCACCGCCACGCTCAGCGTCCAGCCCCAGGCCGAAATCATCCATTGCAGATAGGTGATGTCGCCGCCGCTGCCGAAGCAGCTGGCGACGACTTCACCGTCGATGGTGTTCTTGCAGAACACCTGCCAATCCCAGCTCATTGACTCTCCTACGAAAAGGCGGGTGACCCGCACCCGCCTTGCACTAGCTCAAAACGTGCCCGCGATCACTTCTTCGCGTAGTCTTCCGTCGGCTTGTCGTTGGGGTTGGCCCAGGCGTCCTTCGTCGCGGCCGACAGCGGCAGACCGATCCGGACATTGGTCGGCGGGATGGGCTGCAGGAACCACTTGTCGTAAGTCTTGGCCAGATCGCCCGACTTCATCTGCCCCTTGATGCTGTCGTCGACCGCCTTCTTGAAGGCCGGGTCGTCCTTGCGCAGCATGATGGCGATGGGCTCGACCGCCAGCACGTCGCCGACGATCTTGTACTCGGCAGGCGCCTTGGAAGTGGCGATGTTCTTGGCCAGGATGGAGCCGTCCATCACAAAGGCATCGGCGCGGCCGGACTCCAGCAGCAGGAAGCTGTCGGCGTGGTCCTTGCCGAACACTTCCTTGAAGTCCACGCCCGCGGCGCGCTCGTGCTTGCGCAGCGTCTGCACCGACGTCGTGCCGGTGGTGGTCGCGATGGTCTTGCCAGCCAGCTGGTTGATGGCGTTGATGCCGGAACTGGCCTTCACGGCGATGCGCACTTCCTCGACATAGGTCGTCACGGCGAAGGCGACGTCCTTCTGGCGGGCCACGTTGTTGGTCGTCGAGCCGCACTCCAGGTCGATGGTGCCGTTGACCGTCAGCGGGATGCGGTTGGCAGACGTGACCGGCTGGTACTTGGTCTCCAGCTTGCGGCCGACCACTTTTTCCAGGTCGGACACGACCTTGGTGCAGACGTCGATGTGGTAGCCGACGAACTTGCCGTCGCCGATGGTGTACGACAGGCCCGAGGACTCGCGCACGCCCAGCGTGATGACGCCGCTGTCCTTGATCTTCTTCAGCGTGTCGGCCTGGGCCGCCATGGCAACGGCGGCCAGGGCCGCGACGAGCAGTACTTTTTTCATGAACACTCCAACAACAGAATGGGTGGGATCGGTCGCATCCATGAGCAGATCACGCCGTGCGTGCTGCCCATATGCGGGTTTATACGACGCATGCAAAAGGCGGATGCCTTCATGCACGCGCTGCAAGATAGTCCCACAACGCCCGCGCTGCGGCCTTCTGGCGACGCGCCAGCTCCGGGCGCTCACGGTAGATGCGCAATTCCATGCTGACGGCGAACTCGCCCGCAGGCGCGGCGGGCACCAACCGCCCGACAGCCAGTTCCTTCTGCACGGAGCTGGCGGGCAGGAACGCCAGACCATGCCCCTCCAGTGCCATCGCCTTCAGCCCCTCGGCCATGTCCGTCTCGTAGATGGAGTCAAGGTTCAACGCACTGCCGGCCTCCTTGACGATCAGCTCGACCAGGCGCCCCAGATAGGCCCCAGCGGCGTAGCTGAGAAAGGGAATCTTCTGCCCAGGCCGCCCCGGCAGCCGGAACAGCGGCTCGCCTTGGGCGTCCGCACGTGCGTAGGGCTGCAGCGTCTCGTGCCCCAGCGACACCATCTGGTAGCGCTCGGGGTCCAGTTGCAAAGGCTGGCTGGCATGGTGATAGACCAGCAGCAGGTCGCAGTTGCCCTCGCTGAGCTGCAGCATCGCGTCATGCACGTTGGCGGCGTTGAGCCGGCACTTGATCGCGCCGAAACCGCGTCGCAGCCCCATCAGCCAATGCGGGAAAAAAGAGAACGCCAGCGAGTGCGGCACGGCGAACTCGATCATGTCCTGGTCGGCCGACTGGTGGCTGCGCAGCATGTTGCGCGTGGCCTGCAGGTTGCCAAGCAGATCAACCGCCTGGGCCAGCAGCGTTGCGCCGGCTACGGTCAGCCGCGTGGGGTATGACGAGCGGTCCACCAGGTCGACCCCCGCCCAGGCTTCCAGCGCCTGGATGCGGCGCGAGAACGCCGGCTGGGTCACATGACGCAGCTGTGCCGAGCGGGAGAAGCTGCGCGTCTCGGCCAAGCTGACGAAGTCTTCGAGCCATTTGGTTTCCACGACGGCAGTTTAGCCATGCGCCCCTCGCCCCCCTAAGCCGGGCGTCGCGCGCGCAACGCCCCCTCAACTGGAGGGGCCGCGCGCGGCCCAGTCCCGGAGTGCTTGTTTACATTTAGCGCCAAATCCCAACTCGAAAACCCGACGGAGAACGCCATGCGCGCGACGAGGAAATTTCTGGCTCTGGCCTTGCTGACCACCACGCTGCAGCCGGCCCTCGCCGGAACCGTGACGCTCGACTTCGAAGATGCCGCCGAACGCGGCCAGCTGTCGGAGCAGTTCAAGGACCTCGGCCTGCACTTCACCGGCAACGCGTGGGGTGTCAACTCCCAGCTGAACGGCTGCGGCAGCGGCCTGTCGTTCGACAAGCCCGGCAGTTGCGGCGCACTGATCCTGGGCAATCCCGCCGACCGGGAAACCGGCGAACTCCGCGAGTTCACGATCAGCGTGGATAGCGGCTTCATTGATATGGTGTCGTTCACTTACGGCCAGCGCGCCGCGGGCGGCCTGTCCATTTCGGTGTTCGGCAGCCGCGACGGCACCGGCCAACCGCTGGCCCTGCTGTCCAACCTGCTGGAACCGGGTTGCGACCAGCCCAACGTCCGCTTCTGCGGCTGGGAAGACGACGCCATCGAATTCCAGGGCACCGCCTACTCGATCACATTCTCCGGCTTCGACAAGCGCGTGATGCTGGACGACCTCAGCTTCACCACCCGCGATGCGACCAACCCCAACCCGCTGCCGGAACCCGCCAGCATGGCACTGGCTCTCGGCGCACTGGGCGCTCTCGGCTGGACACGCCGCCGCGCGTCGCGCTGAAACTGCGCGACCTCGCGTCAAAGGACCGCCTCGGCGGTCCTTTTTGTATTTCGGGCCCGCCATCCCGGCAGGGGTCTGCACATCACGTCTGTCAGCAACCCTCTTGAATCGCGAGGCCGCGTCCCTATAATCCGATTGCTAGCACTCTGCACTTTCGAGTGCTAACAGATCGGGCCGAATCCTCGACCCCATTTTTTCGGCGAGCCGCAGACCGCCTCTGGCCTGCGGCCGCTTCCAACTCGCAAGGAGATCCCATGAAGCTGCGCCCCCTGCACGATCGCGTGATCGTTCGCCGTCTGGAGCAAGAAACCAAGACCGCCTCTGGCATCGTCATTCCCGACAACGCCGCCGAGAAGCCTGATCAAGGTGAAGTGCTGGCCGTCGGTCCGGGCAAGCGCAACGACAAAGGTGAATTCGTTGCCCTGAACGTCGCCGTCGGCGACCGCGTCCTGTTCGGCAAGTACTCCGGCCAGACCGTCAAGGTCGACGGCGACGAGCTGCTGGTCATGCGCGAAGAAGACCTCTTCGCGATCGTCCAGAAGTGATGCACCGAGGGCGATAGCGCGACGCGCCGCCCTCCTCAAACCAGTGTCAGGAAACTGACTCTGACCCCAATTTAGATTCGGAGAATTCAAATGGCAGCAAAAGACGTGATCTTTGGCGGCGAAGCCCGCGCCCGCATGGTTGAAGGCGTGAACATCCTGGCCAACGCGGTCAAGGTGACGCTGGGCCCCAAGGGCCGCAACGTGGTGCTCGAGCGCTCTTTCGGCGCCCCCACCGTGACCAAGGACGGTGTGTCCGTGGCCAAGGAAATCGAGCTGAAGGACAAGCTGCAGAACATGGGCGCGCAGATGGTCAAGGAAGTCGCTTCCAAGACGTCTGACAACGCCGGTGACGGCACCACCACCGCCACGGTGCTGGCACAAGCCATCGTCCGCGAAGGCATGAAGTACGTGGCCGCCGGCATGAACCCGATGGACCTGAAGCGCGGCATCGACAAGGCGGTCACCGCCCTGGTCGCCGAGTTGAAGAAGGCCTCCAAGGCCACCACGACCTCCAAGGAAATCGCTCAAGTCGGCACGATCTCGGCCAACAGCGACTCCGAAGTCGGCCGCATCATTGCCGAAGCAATGGACAAGGTTGGCAAGGAAGGCGTCATCACCGTTGAAGACGGCAAGAGCCTGGACAGCGAACTCGACGTCGTCGAAGGCATGCAGTTCGACCGCGGCTACCTGTCGCCCTACTTCATCAACAACCCCGAGAAGCAAGCCGCGCTGCTGGACAACCCGTTCGTCCTGCTGTTCGACAAGAAGATCTCGAACATCCGCGACCTGCTGCCCACGCTGGAGCAAGTGGCCAAGGCCGGCCGCCCGCTGCTGATCATTGCTGAAGAAGTTGACGGCGAAGCGCTGGCGACCCTGGTGGTCAACACCATCCGCGGCATTCTGAAGGTCGTCGCCGTCAAGGCGCCTGGCTTCGGTGACCGTCGCAAGGCCATGCTGGAAGACATCGCCATCCTGACGGGCGGCAAGGTCATCGCCGAAGAAGTGGGCCTGACGCTCGAGAAGGTCACGCTGGCCGACCTGGGCCAGGCCAAGCGCGTCGAAGTGGGCAAGGAAAACACCACCATCATCGACGGCGCCGGCGCTGCTGCCGACATCGAAGCCCGCGTCAAGCAAGTGCGTATCCAGATCGAGGAAGCCACCAGCGACTACGACCGCGAGAAGCTGCAAGAGCGCGTGGCCAAGCTGGCCGGCGGCGTCGCCGTCATCAAGGTCGGTGCCGCCACCGAAGTCGAGATGAAGGAAAAGAAGGCCCGCGTTGAAGACGCGCTGCACGCCACGCGCGCAGCCGTTGAAGAAGGCATCGTGGCCGGTGGTGGCGTCGCGCTGCTGCGCGCCAAGCAAGCTGCTGGCGCCATCAAGGGCGACAACGCCGACCAAGACGCTGGCATCAAGCTGGTGCTGAAGGCGATCGAAGCCCCGCTGCGCGAGATCGTCTACAACGCCGGTGGCGAAGCCTCCGTCGTCGTCAACGCCGTGCTGGCCGGTTCGGGCAACTACGGCTTCAACGCCGCCAACGACACCTATGGCGACATGATCGAAATGGGCATCCTGGACCCGACCAAGGTGACGCGCACTGCCCTGCAGAACGCTGCTTCCGTTTCTTCGCTGATGCTGACGACCGAGTGCATGGTTGCCGAGTCGCCGAAGGAAGAAGCTGCCGGCGGCGGCATGCCCGGTGGCATGGGCGGCATGGGCGGCATGGGCGGCATGGACATGTAATCGGCACGGCATTCGGCGACTGCGCAGGCGCTGGACGGCGCTGCAGTGCGCACCGCACGCGAGTGCGGTTGCGCGCTTCACACCGCCCAGGACCCGCTCGCGACGCCGACTGCCGCACCGATGGTGTCGCGTGACGACTCACATCGGTATCAACAAAGGGCTGCGCGAGCAGCCCCTTTTTCATTGGCGCTCTGCCAGCGTCAGTCATTCGCGCTGGCCGCGGAGCGCTTCAGCGTGTAGGTCAAGCCGATGCCGTAGCTGATGCCCGTCGTGCGCCGCACCAACGCGCTGTCACGGTTGGCCGCACCGGCGAGGCTGTCGAGACGGCCGAACGCAAACAGGCGCAGGTCCGGCGTCAGGTGCGTCGCCGCCCTGGCCCCCAGCCGCCAAGCGATCAGGCCGGCCCGCGCATCGAACGCCGGCCGGTCCGGCCGCGCCTCACCAGGCGCCACGCCGTAGAACGTTGATCCCATGCGGCGATCCCCGAACAAGGCGCCCACGCTGAGTCCGTAGCCCCAGCCGCCCGCCTGAGGGCGGCGCTGCCAGCTCAGCTCCGGCTCCAGGGTCATGCCGCGATGACGCCTGGGATCGCGGGCCTCGAACACGCCACGCACCGGCAGCTCCAAGCTGATGCGGTCGCTGGCACTGCGGCCGTTCAAGAACCAGCGAGCCACGGGCCCCGCCTCCACCAGCGTGCCCAGCCGCGCCATGCCCTCGCGCGCCCGCAGGGACTCCGAACCCGAACTCAGCGAGCCGGCGAACGACACGTCCAGCTCGAAGCGCTCCGTCCGCACCGTGCGCAGGCCGGCGCTGCCGCCCTCGGCCCGCAGCACCTTGCCGCGGTAGACCAGATACGGCAGCGCCAGCACGCGGCGGGCCTGCTGGTCAGACCCCGGATAGGCCTGCTGCGACAACCCGCCAGCCGCCACCCCCAGCTCCCACAGCGGCAGCGCCTCGCGCCGCGGCGTGGCCTCCTCAGTCTGCGCGCTCGCGGCGCCCGCGCCAGCGATCCAACCTGCAATGAGAAGAAGACGCTTCATGTCATTCCCGAAACCCGTACCGCGCGCATCATGCCGCGTGTCGCCTCGCCACAACCGCGGCCACAAACGCGGCCACAAACGCGGCCACAAACGCGGCGAAAGCGTGACAACGTTCCCGAACTGCGCCAGCGGCCCTGCGGATCAGGGGCGTTCAGCGGGCGTAACTCGGCGGGCCTCGCTGAAGGCGCGCCGGATAATGGAAACGTCCCCTCTGCTCACGCCGCTGCCTTGCATCCCCACGAACTGCTCGATCACGCACTGACGGAAGCCGGGCCGCTGGCCCGCGAGCTGCTGAACGTCGTGCAGGATGAACTGGACGCCCAGCCCCAGCACTTCGCACTGCGGGAAAGCTGGCGCAAGGTTCGCGCCCACTTCGCGACGGATTTCGAAGGCAAGCTCATCGAGCTGCTGCAGGCCGGCCGGCGCGGCGACGACCCGCTGCACCGGCCAGCGCTGCAACTGGGCGGCCTCGAAGGCCTCAGCCTGGTGGACGAGCATCAGGCGCTGCAGGATGTGGCCGTTGCGCACGTGGCGCAGGCCGCCGAAGAAGCCAGCCGCGCCGAGCTGCACCAGATCGGCAACTTTTTCGCCGCCTCTCGCGGCATTGCCCGGGCGCGCGAGCGCGACAACCCGCTGCGCCCCGCGCTGTACGCGCATGCGCTGCACCACGCGCTGGCCGCCAGCCCGGTGGCCGCGCAGGCCCAGTACGAGCTGATGCGGGTGGCAGCGGCGCCGCTGGCCCGGTCGCTCCACCGCCTCTACAGCCACGCCTGCGCGCAGCTGCGCGCCGCCGACATCAGCGACATGGTGGCATCGCACGGCCAGCCCAAGACTGACCCGCTGGCGCACCAACGCCTGGCCGCGGCGCGCGGCATCGGCGCCAAGGCAACCATGCCGGGCACGCTGGACGGCCTGTCGCGCCGCATCGACGCCGTCAACTCGCGGCGCCAGGGCCTGGGCAGCCCCCGTGACGCGCAGGCGCCCGCGCCGTTCGTGCGCACGACCGGACCGGACATGCTGAGCCGGCTGTACGACCAGATCCTGGCTGACCCGCGCCTGCTGCCGCCGCTGAAGGCCTTGCTGGGTCGCCTGCAGATTGCCGTCGTGCGCCTGGCCCGCAGCGACTCGACGCTGCTGCGCCGCCAGGACCACCCCACCTGGGCGCTGCTGAACCGCGTCGCCGCGCACGGCATGGCGTTCGAGCGCGTCGACGACCCCCGCCTGGTCGCTTTCCTGCGCTTCATGGAGGCCGAGTCCCAGCTGCTGGTCGACGCGCCCACCCCGACGGCGGCGCTTTTCCAGCAGGCGCTGGCGCGCGTCACAGCGCATGTCGACCAGCAGGCGCGCCAGAGCAGCGAGTGCAACGCCGTCGCGTTGGCCGCGCTGGAGCGCGAGCAGCTGCGCACTGAATGGCGCGACTTGATCCGCGAGCAGATCGACCAGCAGACCGCGGGTGCGCCGTTGGGGCCGCGCATGCACCGCTTCCTGCAGACCGTCTGGGTCGACGTCATCGTGACGGCGATGGTCGGCCACGGCCGGGACTCGCAAGAGGCGCAGGCCGCCGTGGAACTGGTCGACGCGTTGCTCGACAGCCTGGTCACGCCGCGCGACCAGGCTGACCGCGAGGCCTTGCGCATGCGCCTGCCGGTGCTCATCGAGACGCTGAACGCCGGCTGTGACAGCATCGGCCTGGCGGCGCCCAAGCGCGAGCCGGCGCTGCAGGAACTGATGGGCCAGCACGCCCGCCTGCTGCGCGGCCTGCCGGCACTGGACCCGGCCGAGCGCCGCCCCGTCGCGCCGCGCCCGACAAGCACGGCTGGCAACGCCGCGCCCGCGTCGGCCGAGGAGATCGTCAAGCGGCTGATGGAGGAGCGCGACTCGCAAGTGCCCTCGCACTGGCTGCGGACCGAGGTCGACCGCGCAGGGCTGCCCACGGTGCCCGTGCAGCTGTACAACGAACACGATTCGCCCGATGCCAGCGCCGCGCTGCAGCGCTGGGTGAACGGCATGCAGCTGGGCCACTGGTACCACCTGTTCATCCAGGGCGACTGGCACACCGCGCAGATCGCCTGGATCAGCGAAGGTCGTCAGTTCATGCTGTTTGTAGGCCGCGAGTCGGACGAGCGGCTGCCGCTGACGCGGCGCGCGCTGGAGGCGCTGCTGGCCAACGGACTGATCACCGCGCTGGAGGACGACAGCGTCGTGCAACGCGCCGTCGACACGCTGATGAGCGACCTGGACGGGGGCTGATCAGCCAACCGCCGCGCTCAGAGCACGGATTCGATCAGGTCGCCCACGCGCGTCGGCTGCTCATGCAACAGCCAGTGGGTGCCCCCCGGCACGCGCTCCACGCGCAGCTCCGGGACGAACTCGCCCAGCCCGTCCAGCAAGGTGGGCGGCAGCGCCGTGTCGGCCTCGCCCCAGATCACCAGCGTTGGCACGCGCACATGCAGCATCTCGGGCGGCAGCTGCACGGCGGCGGCGCCCGTATCGCTGCCACTCGGCGGGCGCAGCGGCGAGGCGCGGTAGAAGTTCAGCGGCCCGCTGAGCCCGCGTGACCACAGGTCGCGGTAGCGCTGGCGCACGGCATCGTCCAGCCACGTTCCGGCGCCGCCCTGGTGGGTCAGAAGCTCGAACAGCCCGGCGAAGTCATCGGCCGCGTAGCGGGCTTCGGCGTCCGGCGCGCACAGGTCGTTCATGTAGGCACTGCCGGCCTGCTGGGCAGCATCGCTGGCCAGGGCACGCTGGAACAGCCCGGGGTGGGGCGAGTTGACGATGACCAGCCGCTGCAGCAGCTCGGGCCGCAATGCCGCCAGGTTCCAGGCCAGCGCGCCCCCCCAGTCGTGCGCGATGACCGCATGCACCGGAGCACCGCCGCTGTGCTCGATCAGCGCCGCGATGTCGGCCACCAGGTGCCGGGCGCGGTAGGCCGCCACGTCGGCCGGCGCGCTGGAGTCACCATAGCCGCGCAGGTCCGGCGCCAGGCAGCGGAAACGGTCGCTGAAGCGGGCCCGCAGCGCGTCCCAGATGAAGCCGCCCTCCGGGAAGCCATGCAGGAAGACCAGCCGCGGCGCATCCACCGGCCCGCTGGCGCGGCAGGCCAGCTCGATGCCGGGCGCGGTGGTGAAGCGCAGCAGCGTGGTCATGTCAGTCGGCGCTGTCGGCGCTTTCGGCCGGAGGATGCACCTCGGCCGCCTGGGCGGCCTGTGCAGCGGCGGCCCTGGCGGCCAGCTGTTCGGCGCCATGCGTCCATTCGTGCAGCGCCTGCGCCACGTCGCCCACGCCGCTTTTCTTCAGCGCTGAGAACAGTGTCACCGCCACCTCCGAATGCTCGGTCGTCATGCTGGCCAGGAACTCGGTGGTCGCGCGCAGCGACGCATCGGCCTCCTTGCGATTGAGCTTGTCCGACTTGGTCAGCAGCACCAGCAGCTTGATCTCGCCGGTGGCCACGCGGGCGGCAACGAATTCCAGCAACTGGCGGTCCAGGTCGGTCAGGCCCAGGCGCGAGTCCACCATCAACACCACGCCCGACAGGCTGCGGCGCACGGCCAGGTAGTCGGCCATCACCTTCTGCCAGCGCAGCTTGGCGGACTTGTTGACGGCCGCGTAGCCGTAGCCCGGCAGGTCGGCGAACAGCGCATCGGCGGCGTCCTTCGGGCCCAGCTCGAACAGGTTGATGTGCTGGGTGCGGCCCGGCGTCTTGGACGCGAAGGCCAGCCGCTTTTGCTGCGCCAGCGTGTTGATGGCCGTGGACTTGCCCGCATTGGAGCGGCCGACGAAGGCGATCTCGGGCAGTTCGGTGGCCGGTAGGTGGTGCAGTTGGCTGGCCGTCGTCAGGAAGCGCGCCGTGTGCGTCCAGGCCAGCGCCAGCTTCTCGGTGACGGGCTCCGAAGAAGGGGCAGGTGCTGCATCAGGGATTTCGTTGGTCATGGACGGATGGGACGCTGTGATTCGGCATTGTAAAATTTCAAGGTTGCGCCCAACGAAACCATAAATCCATGAAGACTGTCGCCCTCCTCCTGTCGAGTCTGATGCTGACCGCCGCGGCTCACGCGAACGAGCCTGCCGCCGCATCCGCCAAGCCGGACCTGGCCAAGGGTGGCGCCATCTCGACGCAGGTCTGCGTGGCCTGCCACACCGCCGACGGCTCGCGCGGCGCGCCCGCCAACCCCATCATCGCCGGCCAGCATCCCGAATACCTGGCGAAGCAGTTGCACGAGTTCAAGAGCGGCAAGCGCAAGAACGCCATCATGAGCGGCATGGCGGCCCCGTTGTCGGAAGAGGACATCCGCAACGTGTCGGCTTTCTATGCCTCCAAGACCGCCAAGCCGGGCTTCGCCAAGAACAAGGCCACCGTCGCCCTGGGCGAGAAGATCTACCGCGGCGGCATCGCCGATCGCAACATCCCGGCCTGCGCGGGCTGCCACGGCCCGACCGGCTCGGGCATGCCGGCCCAGTACCCGCGCCTGGGCGGCCAGCATGGCGACTACATCGACGCCCAGATGACCGCGTTCCGCGCCGGCACCCGTGCCAACGCACCCATGATGACCGCCATCGCCGCGAAGATGAATGACAAGGAAATCAAGGCTGTGTCCGACTACATTGCCGGCCTGCGCTGAATTTTTCCAAGCCTGCGAAGAAAGGCCGGTGACTCGCACCGGCCTTTTTTCTTGATGCCCAGATGTCCACCTCCGCCCCCCGCCCCTCCGTCGCCCGAGAACTGTTGGACCTGCTGGCGTCCATGCGCTTCGCGATCGCGTTGCTCAGCGTCATCTGCATCGCCTCGGTCATCGGCACGGTGCTGCGCCAGAGTGAGCCACTGGGCAACTACATCAACCAGTTCGGCCCCTTCTGGGCCGAGGTGTTCGGTCGGGTGGGCCTGTACACGGTCTACAGCGCACCGTGGTTCCTGGTGATCCTGGCGTTCCTGGTGGTGTCCACCAGCCTGTGCATTGCGCGCAACGCGCCCAAGATCGTCGCGGACCTGAAGAACTACAAGGAAGGCGTGCGCGAACAGTCGCTGCAGGCCCATCACCACAAGGCCATCGGCGAGCTGCACAGCAACCCGCAAATGGCGCTGGCCGAGATCGGCGCCACGCTGACCGCGCTGGGCTGGCGCGCCCGCGTCCAGCAGCGCGACAACGGCACCATGATCGCGGCCCGCCGCGGGGCGGCCAACAAGATCGGCTACCTGGCCGCGCACTCGGCCATCGTGCTCATCCTCATCGGCGGCGTGCTCGACGGCAACGCAATGGTGAAGCTGACGATGTGGCTGCAGGGCAAGCAGCTGTACACGGGCTCCGGCTTCGTCGCCGACATCAAGCCCGAGCACCGGCTCAGCGCCGCCAACCCGGGCTTTCGCGGCAACGTGTCCGTCACCGAAGGACAACGCCAGGGCATCGCCATCCTGAGCCTGCCCAGCGGCGTGGTGCTGCAGGACCTGCCGTTCGACATCGAGCTGAAGAAGTTCAGCGTCGAGTACTACTCGACCGGCATGCCCAAGAGCTTCGCCAGCGACATCGTCATCCACGATGGCGGCACGACACGCAGCGCCATCGTCAAGGTGAACGAGCCAGCCATCCACAAAGGCGTCGCAATCTACCAGAGCAGCTTCGAGGACGGCGGCAGCAAGCTGGCGCTGACGGCACTGCCGCTGGACGGCAGCGAACCGCGCGCTTTCGAGGGGCGCGTCGGCACGCGGCTGCCGTTCGGCGATCAGACGCTGGAGCTGGAGGGCCTGCGCGTCATCAACGTCGAGAACATGAGCACGCCCGACGCCAGCGGCGCCGACGTGCGCAAGGTGGACCTGCGCAACACCTTGTCCAAGCACCTGGGCAGCGGCGCCAAGGGCGACGGCGAGAAGGTGCTGCACAACGTCGGTCCATCGTTCAGCTACAAGCTGCGCGACGCGGCCGGCCAGGCGCGCGAGTTCAACAATTACATGCTGCCGGTGACGCTGGACGGCCACAAGTTCTTCCTATCGGGCATGCGCGAGACGCCGGCAGAGAACTTCCGCTACCTGCGCATGCCTGCCGACGAGAACGGCGAGCTGGCCGGCTGGCTGCGCCTGCGCGCGGCACTCGGGCAGCCTGCGCTGCGCGAAGCGGCGGCGCGCGCCTATGCGCGCTCGGCCACGCCCGACGGCCAGCCGCAGATGCAGGCGCAGCTGGTGACCACCGCGCTGCGGGCGCTGACGCTCTTCTCCGGCGCCGCCGCCCAGCCCGCGGACGAGGCCAAGGGCGGCCTGCCCGCGCTGTCGCAGTTCATTGAGCGCGACGTGCCAGAGCCCGAGCGCGCGCGCGTGTCCGAGGTGCTCCTGCGCATCCTCAACGGCAGCCTGTTCGAGCTGCACCAGCTGGCCCGCTCGCGCGCCGGCCTGGCACCCGCAGCCGTCGATGCCGACACGCAGGCCTTCATGACGCAGGCCGTGCTGTCGCTGTCCGACAGCCTTTACTACCCGGCCCCCATGCTGCTCAAGCTGGAAAGCTTTGAGCAGCTGCAGGCCAGCGTGTTCCAGGTCGCACGCGCCCCTGGTCAGAAGCTGGTCTATCTGGGTGCCATCTTGCTGATCGTCGGCGTCTTCGCCATGCTGTACGTCAAAGAGCGCCGGCTGTGGGTGTGGATCGCCCCCACCGCCGACGCTGCCGGCTCGCAGGTACGCATGGCCATGTCCAGCACCCGCGAGTCGCCCGACAACGCCACGCTGTTCGCCCAGCTGAAGGCTGCCGTACTGAAGGAAACGTCATGAACACCACCACCTTCGACCTGCCGCGCCGCCATGCCCTGCAGCGCCGCGGCGCCATGGACTGGGCCTTCGCCCTGCTGGTGCTGGCCGGCGGCGGCTATGCGTTCAGCCGCTACCAGGCCTCCATGGACGTCTACGAGCAGGCCATCCTGGGCTTCACGCTGCCGACGCTGATCGCGCTGGGCTGGTTCTGGAAGCCGCTGCGCTGGCTGAGCCTGGCCACCGGCGCGGCGGTGCTGCTGGCCATCGCGCTGTACACGCGCCAGATGGATGACTTCGGCGCCGACTTGGCGGCTGGCGAGCAGGTCTTTCTGCTGAAGTACATGCTGTCCAGCCAGAGCGCCATCCTCTGGATGAGCCTGCTGTTCTTCATGAGCAACCTCTTCTACTGGGGAGGCTTCTTCACAGGCGCGGGCCGGCACAGCGTGGCCGAGGCCGCGGGCTCCAAGCTGGCCTGGGGCGGCGTGTTCATGGCGCTGGTGGGCACCATGGTGCGCTGGTTCGAGAGCCACCAGATCGCGCCCGACATCGGCCACATCCCGGTCAGCAACCTGTACGAAGTGTTCGTGCTGTTCTGCTGGATGACCACGCTATTCCACCTGTACTACGAAGAGAAGTTCGCGACCAAGTCGCTGGGCGCCTACGTGATGCTGGTGGTCAGCGCGGCGGTGGCCTTCCTGCTCTGGTACACGGTGGCGCGCGGCGCGCAGGAGATCCAACCGCTGGTGCCGGCGCTGCAGAGCTGGTGGATGAAGATCCACGTGCCGGCCAACTTCGTCGGCTACGGCTGCTTCGCGCTGGCCGCGATGGTGGCGCTGGCCTACCTGCTGAAGACCGCCACCACGCGCGCGCTGCTGGTGGGCTTGGTGGGCGTGCCGGGCTTCATCATCGTGCTCATCGTGGCTGTGCGTCTCCTGGCCGACGTGACGCCGCAGACCATCACCGGGCTGGACGGCTGGGCTGGCAAGATCGCCGGCGTGATGGTGTTCCTGGGCGTCTGCGTCGCACTGCGCAGCCGTCTGAGCGCCCGCCTGCCGGACCTGCCGCAGCTCGATGACCTGATGTACAAGGCCATCGCGTTGGGCTTCGCGTTCTTCACCATCGCGACCATCCTGGGCGCATTCTGGGCTGCCGAGGCCTGGGGCGGCTACTGGAGCTGGGACCCCAAGGAAACCTGGGCGCTCATCGTCTGGCTGAACTACGCCGCCTGGTTGCACATGCGGCTGATGAAGGGCCTGCGCGGCGCCGTGTCGGCCTGGTGGGCGTTGGTCGGTCTGCTGGTCACCACGTTTGCGTTCCTGGGCGTCAACATGTTCTTGTCGGGCTTGCACAGCTACGGCGAACTCTGACGCTGTCGCCCTCGACGCGGGCCGAGCGCTGGGCCGCGCCTAGCCGGCCCGCCAGGGCGATGTGCGTGCGGCTCGACGCCGCATGCTTCGCCGTCCCCTCGGGGGAGCGGCTGGGCACACCTGCGTTCAGCAAGGCGAGACCGGACGGGGGGCCTGGTGTTGCGATGCGTGGCGGCGCTCGAGCTTGACGCGGTACATCGCGGCGTCTGACCGGCGCAGCGTTTCCTCGGCGCTGGCCTGCAGCGGGTCCATGCAGACGACGCCCACGCTGGCGCCGCCGTAGTCCAGCTCGGCAGCACCCGTGCTGTAGTGCCCCTCGCTGACGCTCATCAGCCGCTGGCGCAGCTGTTCGGCTGCGGCTTCGCAGTTGTCGTCCAGGCGCGGCCCCAGGCCCACGACGAGGAGCTCGTCGCTGCCCATGCGCGCCAGCACGTCGCCCTTGCGCAGCACGGCCAGCAACCGCGTCGACACGGAGCGCAGGAACTCGTCGCCCGCGGCGGGGCCGTGGCCGTCGTGGATCTGCTTGAAGCCGTCCAGATCGATGGCGCCCGCCATCAGCCAGCAGCCCGTGCGCTGGGCCAGCGACGTGAGCCGCGTCAGCTCCACCAACAGCGCGCGGCGGTTGGGCAGGCCGGTCAGCGCGTCGGTCAGCGCCTGCGTTTGCAGCTCGTTGTTGGCCTGCTGCAACTGGCCGACCAGCCGCTCGCGCGCGACATGCTGTTCGATGAGCCGCGCGAACAAGCTCAGCACATGCTGGGCCTCGACGCTCAACGTCTGGCGCTGCGAGCTGGCCGCGCACAGCGTGCCGTACAACCGGCCGTCGTCGGTGCGCACCGGCGTGCTGACGTAAGTCTGTATGCCCAGGTCGCGCGCGGCGCCGGAGTCGCCCCACACGCTGCTGACGTCGTCGGTGAACGGCCGGCCCTCGTCCAGCGCCCGCTTGCACAGCGTGTCGCCCCAGGGCACGGACAGGCCTTCAGGGATCTGCAGGTCGCGCGAGTTGCGGGCGTAGATGACATGCTGCAGCCCCTGCGCCAGGTCCACCGTGGTCAGGTAGGTAGATTCCAGGCCCGTCACCGCCTCCAGCATCTCCAGCAGCGGCCGGGTCAGATCTTCCAGCGTACGAGCTTGTTGAACGGAGTGGGACAACTGGGCAAAGAAGGTATCCATGGCGATCCCGCGAGTGGCTACCCGCCCAACTGTAGGCACAGCTCAGGCCACCGGCAATGCCGTCTCGTACTTCACCTCGCGCAGCACCACGTTGCTGCGCACGCTGGCCACGCCGGGCACCTTGAAAATGTGCTGCTGCAGGAACTGGTCATAGGCCTTCATGTCGGCGGCGACGACCTTGATGACGTAGTCCGAATCGCCGGTGATGGCATGGCATTCGATGATCTCGCGCCGTGTGCCGACCAACTGCTCGAACTGCTCCACCGCGCCTTCGCTGTGCCGCACCAGGCTCACCTGGGCCAGCACCAGGATGGACAGGCCGACCTTCTCGCGGTCCACCAGCACGACCTGGCCCCGGATGACGCCGCGCTCCTCCAGCTCCTTCACGCGCCGCCACACCGGCGTGGCAGACAAGCCCACCCGCTCCGCCAGCGCCTGGGTGGACAGCCGCGCATCGGCCTGCAGCACCTCGAGGATCTGCAGGCTGGCACGATCGAGTTCATTCATTTCCATGTTTGGCACCTTTTGAGATGAATCATCTCATCGACCGCGACATCGCTAGGCATTGAGGCAATTTCCTCCGCGCCAGGAGAGGAAGAATTTCCGCCCCCACAAGGAGCTTTCGATGACCAACCCACTGCGCCCCTACCAGCTCAGCGACAACCTGGCCGCCGACGCAGGCGCCGTGTTCCTGACCGGCACGCAGGCGCTGGTGAGGCTGCTGCTGGCGCAAAAGAAGCTCGACGAGCGCGCCGGGCTGAGTACGGCCGGCTTCGTTTCCGGCTACCGCGGCTCGCCGCTGGGCATGGTGGACCAGCAGCTGTGGAAGGCTAAGAAGTTCCTGGACGCGGCGCACATCGAGTTCCTGCCCGCCATCAACGAAGACCTCGCCGCCACCGCGTGCCTGGGCGTGCAGCGCGTGGCGCTGGACCCGCAACGCACCGTCGATGGCGTGTTTGCGATGTGGTACGGCAAGGGCCCGGGCGTGGACCGCTCGGGCGACGCGCTCAAGCACGGCAATGTCTACGGAACGAGCCGCCAAGGCGGCGTGCTGGTTGTCGTGGGTGACGACCACGGCTGCGTGTCCAGCAGCACGCCGCACCAGAGCGACCAGGCGCTGCAGGCCTGGAGCATGCCGCTGGTGCACCCGGCCAATGTGGCGGAGTACCTCGAGTTCGGCCTCTACGGCTGGGCGCTGTCGCGCTTCTCGGGCGCGTGGGTGGGCTTCAAGGCGATCTCCGAGGTGGTCGAGAGCGGCATGACGGTGGACCTGGACGCCGTGCCGCTGGACTTCGAGCACGCGGTCGAACACGTCGCACCGACCGACCTGCACATCCGCGCCGTCGACCTGCCCTCACTCGAACTGGAATCGCGCCTGGCGCACAAGCTGGACGCGGTGCGCGCCTTCGCCCAGCTCAACAGCATCGACAAGCACATCGTCACCAGCCCGGCCGCCACCTTGGGCATCGTGACCGTCGGCAAGGCGCACTACGACTTCATGGAAGTGCTGCGCCGGCTGGACCTGGACCCGAACGCCTTGGCCGCGGCCGGCGTGCGCGTCTACAAGGTGGGTCTGGTGTTCCCGCTGGAACCCACACGCATCGTCGAGTTCTGCAGCAACCTGACCGACGTGCTCGTCATCGAGGAGAAGGGGCCGGTCGTCGAGCGCCAGATCAAGGAGCTGCTCTACCACCTGCCGGAGTTCCAGCGCCCGCGCGTGGTGGGCAAGACCGATGAACACGGTTCGCCGGTGCTGAGCGCCCTCGGCGAGCTGCGCCCCAGCCGCATCATGGGCACGGTGGCTGACTGGCTGGCGCGGCTGAACCCGGCGCTGGACCGTCGCCATTTGGTGGTGGACTTCCTGACACCTTGTCTGCTCAGCAACGCCGCCGACGGCGTGCGCCGCCAGCCCTACTTCTGCTCGGGCTGCCCGCACAACACGTCAACCAAGCTGCCCGAGGGCTCGCGCGCGCTGGCCGGCATCGGCTGCCACTTCATGGCCAGCTGGATGGAGCGCGGCACCTCGGGCCTGATCCAGATGGGCGCCGAGGGCGTGGACTGGGCCGCCCACAGCCGCTTCACGAAGGAGAAGCACGTCTTCCAGAACCTGGGCGACGGCACCTACTACCACTCGGGCTATCTGGCCATCCGGCAGGCCATCGCGGCCAAGGCCAATATCACCTACAAGATCCTCTACAACGACGCGGTGGCCATGACCGGCGGCCAGCCGGTGGACGGCCAGACCAGCGTGCCGCAGATCGCGCGGCAGGTGGAGGCCGAAGGCGTGAAGCGGCTGGTGGTCGTGTCCGACGAGATTGGCAAGTACGACGGCCACCACGCCCTGTTTCCGGCAGGTACGACCTTCCACGACCGCAGCGAACTGGACGCCGTGCAGCGCGAGCTGCGCGACATCGAAGGTGTCACGGTGCTGATCTACGACCAGACCTGCGCCGCCGAGAAGCGCCGTCGTCGCAAGAAGGGCGAGTTTGCGGACCCACCGAAACGCATCTTCATCAACGAGGCCGTCTGCGAAGGCTGCGGCGACTGCGGCGTGGCCAGCAACTGCCTGAGCGTGGTGCCGGTCGAGACCGACTGGGGCCGCAAGCGCGCCATCGAGCAGAGCAGCTGCAACAAGGACTTCTCCTGCGTCAACGGCTTCTGCCCCAGCTTCGTGTCGGTGCACGAGCCGGTGCTCAAGAAGAAGGCCGGCGCGGCCTACACGCCGCAAGACCTGGCCCGCGAGCTCGCCGCCATCCAGCCGCCCGTCGCCTGGGATTGGACCGGCCCGTTCGACATGCTGGTCACCGGCGTCGGCGGCACCGGCGTCGTGACGGTCGGCGCGCTGGTCACGATGGCCGCCCACCTGGAAGGCAAGCAGGCCTCGGTGCTGGACTTCATGGGCTTTGCACAAAAAGGCGGCGCGGTGCTGAGCTTCGTGCGCGTGGCGCCCACGCCCGACCTGCTCAACCAGGTGCGCATCGACACCCAGCAGGCCGACGTGCTGCTGGCCTGCGACATGGTGGTGGGCGCGTCGCCCGACGCCTTGGGCACCGTCAAGGCGGGCCGCACCGTCATCCTCGCCAACACGCACGAGCTGCCCACGGCCGGCTTTGTGCGCAACCCCGACGCCTCGCTGCAGGCGCCGTCGCTGCTGGACAAGATGCGCCACGCTGTCGGCAATGACGCGCTGCTGGACCGCATCGATGCGCAGGACATCGCCCAGCGCCTGATGGGCGACACGCTGCCCAGCAACATCGTCATGCTGGGCGCCTGCTGGCAGCGTGGGCTCGTGCCCGTCAGCGAGGGGGCGCTGATGCGCGCCATCGAGCTGAACGGCGTGGCCGTAGACGCCAACAAGACTGCCTTCGCGCTGGGCCGGCTCGCGATCGCAGCACCCGACGCCGTCGCCCGGCTGGCCGGCGATGTCAATGTCGTGAAGCTGTTCAACTTCGATCAGCTCGACGGTGCAGACGGCCTGATCGAGCGTCGCGCGCAGTTCCTGACCGACTACCAGGACGCCGCCTACGCACAGCGCTACCGCGGGCTCGTGGAGCGCGTGCGCGCGGCCGAGACGAAGCTCGGCAAAGGCCAGCGCCTGACGCAGGCCGTGGCCCGCTACCACGCCAAGCTGCTGGCCATCAAGGACGAGTACGAAGTGGCGCGCCTCTACACCGACGGCCGCTTCATGGCCGCCATGAAGGACCAGTTCGAGAACTGGCAGTCCTTGAGCTTCCATCTCGCCCCGCCGCTGATCTCCAGGCCCGGCGCCGACCGCCGCGCGAAGAAGATCGAGCTGGGTTCGTGGACCTTCACGGCCTTCAAATGGCTGGCGAGGTTCAAGCGCTTGCGCGGCACGGCGATAGACCTCTTCGGCAAGACCGCCGAGCGCCGCATGGAGCGCCAGTTGATCGTCGACTACGAAGCGCTGATCGACGAGATCCTGGCCTCGCTGACCGCCGACAACCTGAACACTGCCGTCGAACTGGCCCGGCTGCCCGAGAAGATCCGTGGCTACGGCCATGTGAAGCATGCCAACGTCGTCGCGGTGAGGCAGCAGTGGGCAGCCCTGCTGGACCGCTTCCACGGCCGCGCCGTGGAGGTCGCCGCGCAGCCGGTGGCGATGCCGGTGCGCGTGAAGGGCGTGGCCGAGCTCTGACCCGGCGGAAGCCGAGCAGGCCGCGGGGCCTTGCCGGCCTGCCTATGCTGCGCGCCCATGCGCGAAGAAAAAGGCCACCGAGGCAACAAGGCCAGACTGCCCAGCAAGCCCTGCCTGGCCTGCGGCCGGCCCATGAGCTGGCGCAAGGCCTGGACCAAGAACTGGGCCGAGGTGAAGTACTGCAGCGAGCGCTGCCGCCGCGACAAGGGCAGCGCCCATGCGTGACCTGGTGCTGGTGCTGGGCGACCAGCTGGACCTGGCCTCGTCCGCCTTCGACGGCTTCGACGCTGCGCGGGACGCCGTCTGGATGGCCGAGGTGGCCGAGGAGTCCACGCATGTGTGGAGCAGCCAGCCGCGCATCGCGATCTTTCTGGCCGGCATGCGACATTTCGCGCAGGCGCTGCGCGACGCCGGCCGCCCGCTGCACTACCGCCGGCTGGACGACCCGGGCACGCGCGAAAGCCTCGCCGCGCAACTGAGCATCGACATCGCCGCGCTGCGGCCGCAGCGCCTGGTGCTGACCCGCCCCGGCGACTGGCGCGTGCTGCAGGCGCTGCAGGCGGTGGCCGCCGACGCCGGCCTGCAGCTGGACCTGCGCGAGGACCACCACTTCTTCACCACGCCGTCCGACTTCGCCGCCCACGCGCGCGGCCGCCATGGCCTGCGGATGGAGTACTTCTACCGCGAGCAGCGCCAGCGCTTCGGCATCCTGATGGACGGCGGCCAGCCGCTGGGCGGCGCCTGGAATTACGACGCCGAGAACCGCGAGGCCTTCGGCGCGCAAGGTCCCGGCTTCGACATGCCGCAGCCGCCGCGCTTCGAGCCCGACGCCATCACCCGCGAGGTCATCGCGCTCGTGCGCGAGCGCTTTGCCAGCCACCCCGGCCGTCTGGACAGCTTCGCCTGGCCGCTGACGCGCGCCCAGGCCTTGCAGGCGCTCGACGCCTTCGTCACCGAGCGGCTGCCGCTGTTCGGCCCCTACCAGGACGCCATCTGGCCCGGCGAGCCCTGGCTGTACCACGCGCAGCTGTCCGCCGCGCTCAATCTCAAGCTGCTGACGCCGCAGGAGGTGGTGGCCGCGGCCGAGCGCGAGGTGCGCGCGGGCCGCGTGCCTGTCGCCAGTGGCGAGGGCTTCGTCCGCCAGATCCTGGGCTGGCGCGAGTACGTGCGCGGCATCTACTGGACCCGCATGCCCGGCTATGCCAACGCCAACGCGCTGGACGCCCGGCGCGACCTGCCCGCCTGGTACTGGAACGGCGACACCGACATGGCCTGCCTGCGTGACGCCATACAACAGACGCTGGATCACGGCTACGCCCACCACATCCAGCGCCTGATGGTGACCGGGCTGTTCGCGCTGCTGTACGGCGTCGAGCCCCGGCAGCTGCACGGCTGGTATCTCAGCGTCTACGTGGACGCGGTGGAGTGGGTGGAGCTGCCCAACACGCTGGGCATGAGCCAGTACGCCGACGGCGGCCTGATGGCCAGCAAGCCCTACATCGCCAGCGGCAAGTACATCGCGCGCCAGAGCCCGCTGTGCGATCGCTGCCGCTACCGGCCGGATGAGCGCGTGGGCGAGCGGGCCTGCCCGTTCACGACGCTGTACTGGGACTTTTTGCTGCGTCACGAGGCCCGCTTCGCAGACCACCCGCGGCTGGCGCTGCAGGTGCGCGGCCTGGCGCGCGTGAACGAGGCCGAGCGCGCGCGCATCCGCGCCCAGGCCGAGGTGCTGCGCGCGCTGCCCTGACTGAACGTTCGCGCGGCCCCTGCTGACGCCCGCCAGCGGCCGTGCTTCAATGGCAGCACCCAAGCGACAGGAGACGGCGGCTTGCGCATCGGAGACGGCTATACCGGTCCGGACAGGGTCAGCACGACAGCGTGGGTGGCGTCGGCCATCGTGCTGTCGGTGGGCCTCGCGCTTACGGCCGCCGCCGCCATCTGGCAGCAGGTGCGTGCGCGCACCGAGGCCCAGGGCCTGCAGCAATACCAGATCGAGCGGCTGGAGGCCGATCTCGTCAAGCGCCTGTCCACGCCGGTCTACGGCCTCAAGGGGGCGCGCGCCGCGATGGCCGCGGTGGATGGCAAGCTCAGCCGCAGCGCCTTCACGGCCTATGTCGCGTCGCGCGAGCTGGCCCGCGAGTTCCCCGGCGTGCGCGGCTTCGGCTTCATCGAACGCGTGGAGCGCCAGCACCTGGACGCCTTCGTGGCTGCGCAGCGGCGCGATGACGGCGTGGACTTCCGCGTGCATGGCTCCCGCCCCGATGACCCCGTGCTCTACGTCGTCACGCAGATCGCGCCGCGCTCCAACAACCTCGCGGCCTGGGGCCTGGACTCCGGCGCCAACCCGGTGCGCCGCCAGGCCATCGAGCAGGCCATCGACAGCGGCGCCGTCACGCTGTCGGGCCCGCTGCCGTTGGTCCAGGCCCCGCTCAAAGGCTCAGGCTTCGTGCTGCTGGTGCCCGTCTACGCGCAAGGCTACGACCCTGGCACGCCCGAGAAGCGACGTGCCGCGCTGCTGGGGCTGCTGTACGCCCCGCTGGTGGCCAGCGAGCTGCTGGAGGGCGTGGCCAGCCAAGCCGCGCTGCTGCTGGACCTGAAGCTGTCGGTGCGCCAGGTCGACGGCGAGTTCCTGCCGCTGCTGGCGGCCCGTGCCGGCGCCATGCTGCCCATGAGCGAGATGAACGACCACTCGCTGGCGAACGCGCCGATGGTTGACACGCGCCGGTTCGACATTGCCGGCCGGCCCTTCGAGCTGCAGGCGGCGCTCAGGGACGACGCGGCGCGCCGGCTGATCGGGCTGTCGGGCCTCGGCATCCAGATCGGGGGCGCACTGCTGAGCCTGCTGCTGGCGGTCACCGTCTGGCTGCTGGCGGCCGGACGCATGCGGGCCGAGCACCTGGCACGCGGCATGACAGCCGACCTTGCCCGGCTCGCCATGGTGGCCAGCCGCACGACCAACGCGGTCATCATCACCGACGCGCAGCAGCGCATCGTCTGGGTGAACGAGGGCTTCACGCGGGTGACCGGCTACGGCACCGACGAGGCCCTCGGCCAGCGGCCGCACGCGCTGCTGCACTCCGAGCGCACCGATGCCGACACCTGGCACGGCATGCAGGAGGCAATAAGCGTGGGCCTGGGCTGCGAGGCAGAGCTGGAGAAGCGTACCAAGGACGGCCGGGATTACTGGGCAGAGGTGGAGATGCAGCCGCTGTTCAACGACGCCGGCGAGCTGAGCGGCTTCCTGCACATCGAGTCCGACATCACCGCCCGCAAGGCCTTGCAGGCCCAGGCCGACGAAGCGCGACAAAGCCTGCAAGACCTCTACGACAACGCCCCGTGCGCCTACTACGCGCTGGACCGGGACGGCCGCTTCCTGCAGATCAATGCGCTCGGACAGAAGTGGCTGGGCGCGACCGCCGAGGAGCTCATCGGCCGGGCCAGCTCCGCCGACTTCCTGGACGACGAAGGCCGCGCCGCGTTCGCGCGCGTCTTCCCACGCTTCATGCAGGAAGGCCGCGTCTCCGACCTGGAGCTCAACCTGATCGGCCGCGACGGTCAGCGGCGCCGCGTCAGCCTGTCGGCCACCGCGGTCTACGGCCCGGACGGCGAGTTCGTGCGCAGCCGCTCGGTGATGTTCGACATCACGGAGACCCACCTGATCCGCCAGCGCCTGCAGCAGCTGACGCTGGACCAGGAGGCCATGCTGGAGAGCGACCTGGTGGGCATCGCGAAGCTGCGCCACCGCCGCACGGTCTGGCGCAACCCGGCGCTGGAGCGCATGTTCGGCTATGCCGACGGCGAACTGCTGCACGCGCCGGCTCGCCAGCTCTACGCCGACGACGCGTCTTACGACGCGCTCGGCGCACAGGCCTACCCGCAGCTGAGCGCGGGCCGGCGCTTTCGCACCCAGCTGCAGATGCGGCGCAAGGACGGCTCGCTGATCTGGGTGGACTTGTACGGCGTGCAGCTGCCCGGCAGCGGCGACGAGACGCTGTGGATGATGGTGGACATCACGCAGAGCAAGGCGCACGAGGCCCGCATGGAGCATGCCGCGCTGCACGACGCGCTGACCGGCCTGCCCAACCGCCTGCTGCTGGCCGACCGGCTGCGGCAGGCCCTGCATCTGGCGGAGCGCGGCGGCCAGGTGTTCGCGCTGGCCTTCCTGGACCTGGACGGCTTCAAGCAGATCAACGACACGCAAGGCCACGACGCCGGCGACGAGGTGCTGAAGGCCGTCGCCGCGCGCCTGCAGGCCGGCCTGCGCGCCACCGACACGGTGAGCCGCCTGGGCGGCGACGAGTTCGTCGTGCTGCTGTCGCCGCCCACCGCGCCCGCCGAGGCCGGCGTGGTGCTCGGCCGCCTGCTGGAGGCGCTGAGCCAGCCCATCACGCTCGCCAGCGGCACGGCCGTGGCGGTGGGCAGCAGCCTGGGCGTGGCGCACTACCCGGCCGACGGCCGCACCGCCGATGCGCTCACCCGGCACGCCGATGAAGCCATGTTTGCCAACAAACGCGCACGCCGGCCACGCACAAGCGCGCCCGAGTGCTGATTTTTCACTCGGCACAATCAGTCCTATCCCTGATCATCGACCCATGCAGACCCGTCGCCGCTTTCACCAACTCGCGCTCGCAGGCCTGGCCATGCCGGCTGCCTCGTTTTCCACCTTTGCGCAGGACCGCCGTGGCATCGTGCTCGGCCAGTCGGCGCCACTCACCGGCCCGGCCGCGCAACTGGGCCTGCAGATGCAGCTGGGCGCGAAGGCCTACTTCGACACCGTCAACGCGGCGGGCGGCGTGCACGGCGTGCCCGTCACCTTGAAAACGCTGGACGACGGCTACGACCCCGCACGCTGCAAGGCCAACACCGAGAAGCTCATCCAGGACGACGTGTTCGCGCTGTTCGGCTACGTGGGTACGCCCACCTCGGTGGCGGCCCTGCCGCTGGCCACGGCCGCCAGGGTGCCGTTCATCGCGCCCTTCACCGGCGCGGAGTCACTGCGCGACCCGTTCAACAAGCTGGTCTTCCACATCCGCGCGAGCTACTTCGACGAGACCGAGCTGATCGTCAAGCAGCTCACACAGCTGGACATGAAGAAGATCGCCGTCTTCCACCAGAACGACGCCTACGGCCAGGCCGGCCTGAAGGGCGTGATGCGCGCGCTGGAGAAGCGCGGCCTCAAGCCCACCGCCGTGGCCACCGTGGAGCGCAACAGCGTGGACGTCTCTGCAGCACTGAAGACGCTGCTGCCCAGCCAACCCGAGGCCATCGTGCAGATCGGCGCTTACAAGGGCTGCGCCGCGTTCATCCGCGAGGCGCGCAAGGCCGGCTACTTCGGCCAGTTCTACAACGTCTCCTTCGTCGGCACGCAGGCGCTGGCGGACGAACTGGGCAAGGACGCCGCCGGCGTGGTCATCTCGCAGGTCATGCCGTCGCCCTTCGGCACGGCAGCCGGGCTGGTCAATGACTACCAGCAGGCCCTGCAGCGCCTGGACGGCAAACCCGAGCCGAACTACACCAGCATCGAGGGCTACATGGCCGCGCGCGTGTTGGTGGACGCATTGCGCCGCGCCGGCCCCAAGCCCTCGCGCGAAGCCCTGGTGGGGGCGCTGGAATCGCTGTCGGGCTACGACGCACGCGGCTACCGGCTCAACTTCTCAGCGGGTAAGCACGTCGGCTCCAGCTTCGTCGAGCTGTCGATGCTGACGGCGGACGGCAAGGTGCGGCGCTGACAGGCCTCTCACCCGCTGAACGCGGCGAGCCCGGCCGGCACTCCGGAAATACGACCATGCCTGCCGTTTGGGGTGCAGCCCGGCGCTCGGCCTGCACCGCGACCCACCTCACCCTCGGCCATCCTTGGGCGAGTCCATGACGATGTAGCTCGTGATCATGCTGACCTGCGGCAGCCCGCCCAGCACGTCGGCATGGAAGCGCTTGTAGGCCGGCAGGTCTGCCACCTCCACGCGCAACAGGTACTCGAACGCGCCCGTCACGTTGTGGCACTCGCGCACCGCCGCGCAATCGCGCATCGCCTGCTCGAAACCCTGCTGCTCTCCCAGCGTGTGGCGCGACAAGCCGATGGCCACGTACGCCACGAAGCCCACGCCCAGCTGCGCCGGGTCCAGCACGGCTCGGTAGCCCTTGACGACGCCCAGCCGCTCCAGCTCCTGCACTCGGCGCAGGCAGGCGGACGGACTGAGCGCGATGCGCTGGGCCAGCTCCGCGTTCGTCACGCGGCCATCGCGCACCAGCTCGCGCAATATTTTCTCGTCTATGGCATCCATGGCCGCACATGATTGCACAAGACTCCCACCACACGCTGAGAAACGCAAGCCCATGCCTGCATGCCTTGCCTACAGTGGCGGCCCCATGGACAGCGTCACCTTCAGCACCCTGGCCGCCCTCACCGGCTTCGCCTTCGTCACCTCCATCACGCCCGGCCCCAACAACCTGATGCTGCTCGCGTCCGGCACGCACTTCGGCTGGCGGCGCAGCGTGCCGCACCT
Source organism: Pelomonas dachongensis (assembly GCF_043555865.1). Classification (NCBI taxonomy): domain Bacteria; kingdom Pseudomonadati; phylum Pseudomonadota; class Betaproteobacteria; order Burkholderiales; family Sphaerotilaceae; genus Roseateles; species Pelomonas dachongensis. The sequence goes on along the minus strand of NZ_JBIGHY010000012.1, from coordinate 36,172 downwards.
GCTGGGCATCTCGTTCGGTTTCGGCGTGATGCTGGCGCTGATGGGCCTGGGGCTGGGCAAGGCTTTCGCCCGCGCGCCGGTGCTGCACGACGTGTTGAAGTGGGTGAGCCTGGGCTACCTGCTGTACCTCGCTTGGCGCGTGGCCACGGCCGCACTTCCGGCGGCGGGCGACCCGGGCCGCAACCGCCCCATGGGCTTCGGTGCGGCAGCCTTGTTCCAGGTCGTCAACCCGAAGGCATGGGCGATGGCGCTGACCGCCGTGACGGCCTACGGCGAGATGGGCATCGCCGCGATGACCACGGTGTTCGTGCTGGTGAACCTGCCGTGCTGCGGCTCGTGGGCGCTGCTGGGCGTGCAGATGCGCCGCTGGCTGCATCGCCCGCACGCGCTGCAGGCGTTCAACTGGGGCGCGGCGGCGCTGATGGTCCTCTCAGTGCTGCCGCTGCTGCGCGGCTGAAACACGTACGGCGGCCACGCGGGCGGGTCTGGCATCGCTCGTGCCAGTACACACGGCGTTAAGCCGTGATCGCAGCCGGGTGCTGACTGCCGCGACGAGAGACGCGCTCATACCCCAGCAAGTCGCCCGCCGCGAACCCCTCTTGCGACGCTCGCTCCGCTGACTGCTACCGCCACGTGGCGCGCGACGATGGTGGCGAAGTCGATGGTGCTGGCGGTCGGCAAACACGACGCGCGTTAAGAACCACCGCCTTCGGCGCGCTTGTGTCCACCGCGACACACAGCGGCATCGCACCCGACACGCTTGCACGGCAGCATTCAAGTTCTGCTGTCCTGCCGGAGCCGCCCGTGCCTGCCCCTGTCACCGCTTCTGCCGCTCTCCGGTGTCTCGCCCCGGCCTGGCTCGCGCTCGCCGCGCTGGCCGCCGTGCCGCCTGCACTGGCGGACACGCCCGCCGCGCCCGAAGGCGTCATCGTCAAGTTCAAGGCGCTGGGCCCGCTGATGCGCGCCGCACGCGAGCGCGGTGAGCGCGGCCCGCAGCACGCCGCCATGCTGGCCGCGCGCCACGCCCTGGGGCTGCGCGACGGCCGCATGATCGACGCGCGCAGCCAAGTAGTGCGCAGCGACGGCACGCTCACCGCGGCAGCGCTGGCCGCCCGGCTCGCGAAGGACGCCGACGTGGAGTACGCCGTGCCGGACGGCCGCCGTCGCGCGCTGGCGCTGCCCAACGATCCGCTGCTGCCCGCCAGCACCGGCGCCGCGCTGGCGGCAGGCCAGTGGTACCTGCAGCCGGCGGACGCCACGCTGGTGTCCGCCATCAACGCGGTGGGCGCGTGGGCGATCACCACGGGCAGCGCCAGCATCGTGGTGGCCGACATCGACACCGGCGTGCTCGGCGCCCACCCCGACCTCGCCGCCAAGCTGCTGCCCGGCTACGACTTCATCGCCGCTGCCAGTGCAGCCGGCGATGGTGGCGGCCGGGACGCCGATGCCAACGACCCCGGCGACTGGACCAGCGCCGGCCAGTGCGGCAGCGGCGAAGCCGCCACCAACAGCAGCTGGCATGGCACGCAGACGGCGTCCATCATCGGCGCGCAGACGAACAACGGCGCTGGCATGGCCTCGGTGGGCTACGACGTGAAGCTGCTGCCCGTTCGCGTGCTGGGCAAGTGCGGCGGGCTGGACTCCGACATCATTGCCGGCATGCTGTGGGCCGGCGGCGTCAGCCGCTTGCCCAGTGCGAACCCGAATCCCGCCAAGGTCATCAACCTGAGCCTGGGCGGCAGCGGCAGCTGCAACGCGGCCTATCAAGACGCCGTGAACCAGCTCGTCGCGGCCGGTGTCACCGTGGTGGCGGCCGCCGGCAACGAGGAAGGCCTGGCGGTGGGCCTGCCGGCGAACTGCAGCGGCGTCATCGCCGTGGCCGGGGTGCGCCACGTGGGCACCAAGGTCGGCTTCTCCAGCATCGGCCCCGAGGTGGCGATCGCTGCGCCCGGCGGCAACTGCGTCAACGCCAGCGGCGCCTGCCTCTACCCCATCCTTACCGCCACGAACAGCGGCACCACCACGGCCAGCACCAGTGGCTACACCTACAGCAACAGCAGCAACTACTCGGTGGGCACCAGCTTCGCGGCGCCCATGGTGGCAGGGGCGGCGGCGCTGATGCTGTCGGCCAACCCGTCGCTCCAGCCCGCGCAGATCAAGTCGATGCTGCAATCCGCCGCGCGCCGCTTCCCAGCGTCGGCCACCAACGCCAGCGTGCCCGTGTGCCGCGCGCCCACCGCCGTGGCGCAGGACGAATGTCACTGCACCACCTCCACCTGCGGCGCCGGCCTGCTGGACGTGGGCGCTGCGGTGGCCGCTGCAGCAGGCGCAGCCGCGCCCACCGCTAGCATCGCCGCCAACGCCACCAGTGTGGCGGCGGGCAGCACCGTCACGCTGGATGCCGCCGCCTCCACAGCGCCCGCCGGCCGCAGCATCACCGGCTGGCAATGGACGCTCGCCGCCGGCAGCGGCATCGCCGCCTTCACCGGCGCCACGAACACGGCCACCGCGAGCCTCAAGACCAGCGGCGTCGGCAGCATCACCGTGCAGCTCACGGTGACCGACAGCGCCGGCAAGCAGGCCAGCAGCAGCACCACGCTTACCGCCATCACGCCGGCCGCGCCCACGGCCACGCTGGTCGCCTCGGCCACCACCGTGGCCGCGGGCAGCCCGGTCAGCCTCGATGCCAGCGGCTCGCAGGCCGCTAACGGATTCGCGATCACTGGCTACCAGTGGAGCATCGCCGCCACGCCGGTCAACCTCGCCAGCTTTACCACCGCCACCAACGCCAGCACTGCCGCGCTCGCGACGCTGGGCAACAGCAGCGGCACCGTGGCCGTCACGTTGACCGTGACCGACTCGCTGGGCCGCACCGGCACCGCCAGCACCACCGTGGCCGTGACGGGGCTCGGCCCGACCGCCGCCATCGGCACGGCGGCCACGTCGGTGGCGGCTGGCAGCACGGTGAGCCTGGACAGCACCGGCTCCAGCGCGCCCACCGGCCGCACGCTGGCGGGCTACCAGTGGAGCCTGACCAGCGGCAGCGCCATCGCGGCCTTCAGCGGCAGCACGACAGGGCCGACAGCCACCGTCACCACCAGCGCCACGGGCACGTTCACGGTGCAGCTGACGCTCACCGACAGTGCCGGCGCGCAGGCGACGAAGACGCAGACGATCACTGTGACGGCGCCGGCAGCCGCCGCCGGTACGTCCAACAGCGCGGGCGGCGGCGGCGGGGGTGGATCGATGTCGGTGCTATGGCTGCTGGCGCTGGCCAGCGCGGCGGCGCTGCTCAGGCGTCGCCCACCGGCTCCACGGTGACGCCCACCCGCAACGTCGCCAAGCCGCCCCCACGCAACACGCCGCGCAGCGGGGCCACATCGGCGTAGTCGCGCCCCCAGGCCAGCGTGACGTGGTCCAGGTCGGCCGGCACGGCGTTGGTCGGGTCCAGCGCCAGCCAGCCCTGCTCGGGGCACCACAGCTCGACCCAGGCGTGGGAGGCATCGGCGCCCACCAGCTTCGGCGTGCCCTCGGGCGGGCGGGTCAGCAGGTAGCCCGACACGTAGCGCGCCGCCAGCCCCAGCGCGCGGCAGGCCGCGATGAAAACATGGGCGAAGTCCTGGCAGACGCCGCTGCGCTGCTTCAACGCGTCCGCCGCGCGCGTGGCGACCGTGGTGCTGTGCGGCAGGTAGCACAGGTCGGCGTGGATCTGGTGCATCAGCGACAGGCCGGCGGCAGCCAGCGTGCGGCCGGGCGAGAACGCGCGGCGCGCGTAGACGACCAGTGTGGCGTCCGGCGCGGCATAGGCCGAGGCGAGCGCGAACTCGTCGGCCTCCTGTAGCGCGCGGCCGGCGCGGTAGCGCAGGCCGGCGGCCACAGCCTCCCACGACGGACCGCGGTTGGGATCCGGCGCGGGGCGCGGCTGCAGCTCGACGACGAACCGGCTGTCCACCACCAGCTTCTCGTGCACGCGCGCATGTCCGAAGGTCAGGTGGCGATTGCCCCAGGGGTCGCGGCGCAGGTGGCGGGCCAGCTCGGCGGCATCCAGCTCCAGGCCGTCCACGCCCCAGCCGTCGGGCAGCGGATCGATGGTCAGCCGCCAGCCGGCGACGTGTTGCCACGGCGTGTGCTGCGGCGCCAGGCAGGCGGCGTGGTGAGCCCATTCCACCGAGTCCTCGTAGGTGTACTCGGTGACGTGGTGCACGCTGAGCTTCACTGCCATACGCGCTGCTCGGCCCCGATGACATGCGCGAAGTAACGCTGGCTGATCAGGCTGGACAGCTCGCCGGCCTGGTCGGCTGCGAGGCGCAGCCGCTCCACCAGCGCCGGGCCAGGCGCCGCCAGGTCGTCGAGCGGCCAGGCGTCGGGCATGGGCAGGTCGGCGGCGATGTCGGCGGCCCAGCCCGGGTCGTGGCGGGCCAGCTTGACGAAGCGCTCCCGCAGCGTGCGGGCCACCCAGCCCAGCGAACGCGGGTTCTCGGTGTCGTGCACCAGCAGGTGAAGCAACGGCGCGGCCTCGCGCCGCGCCTGGAACTGCGCGCGGTAGGTGATCGTGGAGTCGAACACGCCGAGCAGCAGCGCGAAGCCATCCTCGGTCAGGGCCAGGCCTTGCTCGAACACTTCGGCCAGCACCTCGGCATGGAAGGACAGCCGCTCCAGCTGGCGGCCGATGGAGAGCAACCGCCAGCCGTCGTCCCGCGTCATGCGGTCGGTCTGCGCGCCGGTGATGGCGGCCAGATGCGTGTCGGCGCGCGCCAGCACGGCCAGCACGTCGGTCACCGGCGTGGCGGTGCCGGGGCGGTCCAGCACGGCGCGCAGGTGCTGCTCGAACTGCGCCGCCGTCTCGTGGATGAGGCGCCAGGTCTCGGGCGACAGGCGCTCCCGCAGTGATTGCGCACAGCCCTGCAGCGCGCGCAGGTTCCAGCCCACGCTGGGCACGCCCGACACGGGCAGCAGCGCTGCCAGCAGCGCGCGCTCGAAGCCGCGCGGGTCGTCGCCGGCATGCGGCGCGTCGACGGCCAGCAGGCCATGGCGGCGCGCCAGCGTGTCCAGCAGCGGCAACATGGGTGGGGGCATGGCGCCCCGCTGCACCATGACGCTGGCCTCGATGATGGTGCGCGCCAGCCGTGCGCTGTTCTCGGCACGCTCGGTGTAGCGTCCCAGCCAGAACAGGTTCTCGGCGGCACGGCTGGTGACGGTCCAGTGCACGTCGCGCAGGTCGGCCGGCAGCAGCGGCTGGGCCAGCAACGTGGTCGGGTCCACCTCGCCGTCGGTCATGACCCAGGTGTCGGCACTCAGCGAGCCGCGCTGGATGGACAGCCACGCGTCGGCCAGCGGGTCGCGGCGCGGCGCCACGCGGGTGAGGCCGCCGGGCACGACCTTCCAACCGCCCTGCCCGTCGGTGAGCGCGAACACGCGCAGCACGGCCACGCGCGGCTCCAGCGCGCCGCGCGTCCAGACCGGCTGCTTGGTGGGCTTCACGCGTGCCTGCAGCGTGTAGGCGGTGGGCTCGGCGTCGATGCGCTCAGCCAGCTCGCGCCGCGCATCGCCGTCCAGCTCGGCGGCGACGATCGGGTTGAAGCTGCGCGTGGTGCTGCCCGACGAGAACGTGGGCACGACGATGAATTCCGCCAGCCGCGGGCGCAGCGCGCGCCAGGCACTCTCCTCACCGCACCACCAGCTCTGGATGGCTGGCAGTTGCAGCGGCTCGCCCAGCAGGCTCTCGGCCACGGCCGGCCAGAAGGCGGTGAGGCCGGGGCTTTCCAGCCAGCCGGCACCGGGCATGTTGGCGACGACCACCTCGCCCGCGCGTGCAGCCTGCAGCAGGCCCGGCACGCCCAGCATCGACTCGGGCCGCAGCTCCAGCGGGTCCAGCCACGTGTCGTCCACGCGGCGCAGCAGCACATGCACGCGCTCCAGGCCCGCCAGGGTCTTCAGGTAGACCTTGTCGGCTCGCACGGTCAGGTCGGCGCCCTCCACCAGCGTGAGGCCGAGATAACGCGCGAGGAAGGCCTGCTCGAAATAGGTCTCGTTGCGCGGCCCCGGCGTCAGCAGTGCCACCCGGCTGCGCTCGCCGGCGGGCGACAGCTTCTGCAGCGCCCGCAGGAAGTCGCGGTACGTCGCCGCCAGCCGCTGCACGGCCATCTGGCGGAATGCCTCGGGGAACTGCTGCGCAATGATGAGGCGGTTCTCCAGCACATAGCCCAGGCCGGACGCCGCCTGCGTGCGCTGGCCCACCACCCACCAGTGGCCGTCGTTGCAGCGAGTCAGGTCGAACGCCAGCATGTGCAGGTGCACGCCGCCAGGCGGCACGGTGCCGTGCATCTCTCGCAGGTACTGCGGGTGCGCCAGCACCAGCGACGCCGGCAGCAGCCCCTGCTGCAGCAGCCGGCGCTCGCCGTAGGTGTCGGCCATGACGGCGTCCAGCAGTCGGGCGCGCTGCAGCACGCCGCTCTCGATGTGTCGCCACTCGTCGGGCGCGATCAGCATGGGCAGCAGTTCCAGCGGCCAGTGGCGCGCCAGCGCGCTGCCGGCGCGCTCCTCGCCCGGCAGCGGCGGGCCATCGCTGTGCACGTTGTAGCTGGCGCCGTCCTCCAGCACGCGGCGCTGCACGCGCAAGGCCTTCGCCGATAGCTCCTGCCAGCCGGCGGCACCGCCGGCCGCAAAGAAGCGCTGCCAGCGCTCGGCCAGCGCGCCGTGCGGCTCGCCCGCTTCGTTGACCTGGCCCGTCAGCTCGTAGAAGTGCCCGTCGCGGCTGCGCAGCGCGGCCGACGTGGCCAGCGCGACCGGATCGGGCGCCAGCGCCTCTTCCGGTTCGTCGGGAAGCAGGCTCCACTGGCTGGGCGTGAGCTCGGAAGACATGGGGAAGAAGCAGCGGGGCGGGGTCGCGGAGACGACGAAAGGCATTGTCAAGCAATGTCCGCGCCGCGGTGGCCGCGCCCGCAGGCGCGCAGGGTCAGGTCGTGAAGAAGCGCCGCAGCACCGCTTCGGCGGCCTCGGGGTCGTCGCGCCACGCGCCATGGCCCACGCCGGGGAAGCGCTTGAAGCCGGCCAGCCAGCGCGAGGGGATGGCTGCAGCGATCTCGGCGGCATCCTCGGGCGGCGTGACTGGGTCTTCATCGCCCACCATCACCAGCACCGGGCATTGCACGTGTACCAGACCGGGTCGCAGATCCATGCCGGGCAGTTCGGTGCGGGTGTGCTCGAACAGGATCTCGGGCTTGAAAATCATCCAGCCGCCGGCGTCGGGGTTCTTGGGCTGGGTGTTGTAGAGGTGGCGGCAGTGCTGCTCGTACGCGGCCCAGGTGTCAGGCCCGGGGTGCTCCCAGAAGTCGCGCGTGGCCTGCGCAGCGGCCGGGCCGCCCAGGCGGCCGAAGCACTCCACCTTGCGCGGCAGACCGAAATGGTGCGACGTGCTGGACAGCACGACCTTGGACGCATGCGCGGGATGCCGCGCCAGGTAGCGCTGCGCGACGAAGCCGCCGAAGCTCTGGCCCAGCACGATGGGCCGCTGCACACCCAGCGCGTCGCACAGCCGCACGACGTCGTCGGCAAACACATCCAGCCGCATCTCGTCCAGCGGCCTGGGGCTGCTGCGGCCATGGCCGCGCTGGTCGTAGTAGACGATCTGGAACTGATCGGCAAAGCGGCTAAAGAAAGGCCGGAACCCGGTGTGGTCGAAGCCCGGGCCTCCGTGGATGAGGATCAGCGTGGGCTTCTCGCGCAGGCTGCGGCCATCGGGCACGAGGCCCGCGCCTTCGATGTCGACGAAGAGGCGGACGCCGGGTTGGATTTCGATGTGCATGGGTGAGGCGGGGCGAGGACTAACGGGACTCGCGCAGGTGGCGAACCGCCATGATCATCACGGTGTTGGCGGGTCTGATGTATCGGCACTGGGCCACGTACCCCGGGCGTCACGCCCGATGACGAGTTCGCGATGTTCGGGCGAAACGCGTCGGCCGATTTCCGGGGCATAGGTCAAGACGTCCAGAGTGGCCCGCAACTACCGCATGCGCTCCGGCTCGTTGTCCTGATCATGCGCCAAGAGGAAATCACGAATGCGGCTCAGGTCGCGCAGTGCACTCGCGGCCAGCTTGATCCGCGTCACAGAATCTTGCGCGGTACCGGACGTGGGACGCGACAGGCGCGGTCCGGTACGCCTTGGCTTCTTCCCAGTCAACGGCCTCGCCCGTCACCAGGAACTCCGCCCAGCGCGCCTTGCAGATGCGATCCATCTCGGCGTCGAACTCCGACTGCTCGACGGACTCGGTGACGGCATCGCGGAGGAAGGCGCGGGCGGTTTTGCCCGCCCGCTGCGCTGCGGCGCTCCCGCGCTCCTTCAGCTCGTCTTCAAGGCGGATCGTGGTGGTCGACATGCCCTGCTCCTGCGGACGAGTAGCGCAATTGTGCTGCATCACCCCACCTTGCGCAGGTCCAGCGTGAACGGGAACTCCAGGCTGCGCTGGGGCTCGCCCACCTCCACGCGGCCCGGCGTGTGGCCGATGGACGCGAAACGCGCCAGGCGCCGGCTCTCGGCCTCGTAGGCGTTGACGGGCAGGGTCGCGTAGTTGCGGCCACCCGGGTGGGCGACGAAGTAGCGGCACCCGCCCAGCGACTTCTGCTGCCAGGTGTCCACCAGGTCCAGCGTCAGCGGCGCGTGGATGCCGATGGTGGGGTGCAGCGCCGACTCCGGCAGCCACGCGCGGTAGCGCACGCCGCAGACGAACTCGCCGACGCGGCCGGTGGGCTGCAGCGGCAGCGGCTGGCCGTTGACGGTGATGCGGTGGCGCGGGTCGACCAGGCCGCTCACATGCACCTCCAGCCGCTCCAGCGACGCGTCCACGTAGCGCACCGTGCCGCCGGCCGAGCCCTCCTCGCCCATCACGTGCCAGGGCTCCAGCGCGCTGCGCAGCGTCACGTGCACGCCGCGCGACGCGAACTCGCCGACCTTGGGGAAGCGGAACTCCACGTGCGGCGCGAACCAGGCTGCGTCGAGCGCGTAGCCGGCCTCGTTCATGTCCTGCATTACGTCGGCGAAGTCGTCGCTGATGAAGTGCGGCAGCAGCCAGCGGTCGTGCAGCTCGGTGCCCCAGCGCACCAGCGGCGCGCGGTACGGCGTCTTCCAGAAGCGGGCAATCAGCGCGCGCAGCAGCAGTTGCTGCACGATGCTCATGCGCGCATGCGGCGGCATCTCGAAGGCGCGCAGTTCCAGCAGGCCCAGGCGGCCGGTGGTCGAGTCCGGCGAGTACAGCTTGTCGATGCAGAACTCGCTGCGGTGGGTGTTGCCGGTGACGTCCACCAGCACGTTGCGCAGCGCGCGGTCGATCAGCCACGGAGCAACGTTGTCGCCCAGCTTGTGGATCTCCCCTAACGCGATTTCCAGCTCACGCAGCTGGTCGTTGCGCGCCTCGTCCACGCGGGGGGCCTGGCTGGTCGGGCCGATGAACAGGCCGCTGAACAGGTAGCTGAGACTCGGGTGGTTGTGCCAGTAGGCCAGCAGCGAGGCCAGCAGACCCGGCTTGCGCAGGAAGGGCGAGTCCGCTGGCGTAGCACCGCCCAGCACGAAGTGGTTGCCGCCCCCGGTGCCGCTGTGGCGGCCGTCCATCATGAATTTCTCGCTGGACAGCCGCGTCAGGCGCGCGGCCTCGTACAGGAATTCGGTGTGTGCGACCAGCTCGCCCCAGTTGTGCGCGGGGTGGATGTTGACCTCGATGACGCCCGGGTCCGGCGTGACCGCCAGCAGCTTCAGCCGCGGGTCGCGCGGCGGCGGATAGCCCTCCAGCACGATCTTGAAACCCGTGTCCTCGCAGGCGGCTTCCACAGCCGTCAGCAGTTCCAGGTAGTGCTCCAGCTTTTCCAGCGGCGGCATGAAGACGTACAGCACGCCGCTGGCGCTGCCCTTCCTCTCGGCCGCCGGGCCATTGGCGCGCCGCGGGTCGCGGGCCTCGACGCACAACGCGGTCCGCGTGATCCAGTGGGCACTCTCGAAGCGCACCGGCGCGCTGGGGTCGGCCGACGCGCTCCACGGCGAGTCGCCCGGCGCGAAGCCGTTGCCCACCAGCGCGCCGCCATCGCGCGACACCCCCGGCGCCGGGCCAGCCGCCGTCACGCCCGGCACCTGCGTGCGCAGCGCGGCGGTGGCCGGCAGCGCGCCGCGCGGCGCGAACGGGTCCTGCTCGATCAGATAGGGGTAGTCGCCCTGGCTGACCCAGGGCAACGAGTCCAGCGGCAGCCGCCAGCCCATCGGCGAGTCGCCGGGGTGCAGGTACAGGCGGTCATCGCGCAGGAACCACGGCCCGGTCTGCCAGCGCGTGCCGGCCAGTGCGGGCGCGTCCCCGCTGTGCCGCAGCGGCAGCACGTAGCCCACGACGTGCGAGAGGCCTTGCTCGAACACGCGGCGCAGGCGCACGCGCTCCATCTCGTCGTCCACGCGCGAGTCGAAGGGGTCGACGTTGACCGGCAGGCGGCGCTCACGCCACAGGTAGTAGAAGGTGTCCTCGTAGCCAGGCCGCACATGCGTGTCGGGCAGGCCCAGGCGGCGCGTGAGCGCGCCCATGAAGGTGTTGGCGTCGTCGCTGGTGTACTGGTGGCCCTCGCGCTCGTCGGCGAACCAGTCGGGGTTGCGCCAGCAGGGCTGGCCGTCGGCGCGCCAGTAGATGGACAAGGCCCAGCGCGGCAGCTGCTCGCCCGGATACCACTTGCCCTGGCCGAAATGCAGGAAGCCGCCCTGGCCGTACTCGTCGCGCAGCCGGTGCGTCAGCTGCTGGGCGTAGAGCCGCTTGGTGGGGCCCAGTGCCTCGGTGTTCCACTCGGGCGCATCGCGGTCTTCCACGGCCACGAAGGTGGGCTCGCCGCCCATCGTCAGCCGCACATCGCCGGCCTGCAGTTCGGCATCGACCTGCTCGCCCAACTTCAGCACCTCGGCCCACTGGTCTTCGGTGTAGGGCTTGGTGACGCGCGGCGACTCGTAGATGCGCGTGACGCTCATCTCGTGGTCGAACTCGACCTCGCTCTCGTCCACGCCGCCGCTGATGGGCGCGGCGCTGCCCGGCGTGGGCGTGGCGGCCAGCGGGATGTGGCCCTCGCCGGCCATCAGGCCCGAGGTCGGGTCCAGCCCCACCCAGCCGGCGCCGGGCAGGTAGACCTCGCACCAGGCGTGCAGGTCGGTGAAGTCCACCTCGGTGCCGCTGGGGCCGTCCAGCGCCTTCTCGTCGGGCGTCAGCTGGATCAGGTAGCCGGACACGAAGCGCGCCGCCAGGCCCAGGTGGCGCATGACCTCCACCAGCAGCCAGCCGGAATCGCGGCAGGAGCCGGAGGCCTTTTGCAGCGTCTCCTCGGGCGTCTGCACGCCAGGCTCCAGGCGGATCAGGTACGAGACGCTGTTCTGCACGCGCTGGTTCAGGTCGACCAGGAAGTCGATGGTCGCGCGCTCGGTGCGCGGGATGTCGGCCAGGTAGGCCGCCAGCAGCGGCGTGGCCGGCTGTGCCTGCAGATAGGGCGCCAGCTCGACCTGCTGTGCCTCGTCATACGCGAACGGGAAGGTCTGCGCGTGCGGCTCCAGGAAGAAGTCGAACGGGTTGTAGACCGCCATCTCGGCGACCAGGTCCACCGTGACGGTGAACTCGGTCGTCTTCTCCGGAAACACCAGCCGCGCCAGGTAGTTGGCGAACGGGTCCTGCTGCCAGTTGATGAAGTGGTTCTCGGGCTCGATGCGCAGCGAGTAGCTGAGGATGGGCGTGCGGCAATGCGGCGCCGGGCGCAGGCGCACGACCTGCGGGCCGAGGGCGACCGCCCGGTCGTACTTGTAGCGGGTGACGTGCTTGAGGGCGACGTGAATGGACATGTCTGCCTTTAGACGAGGAAGTCTTTGCTGATGCCGCCACCCAGGTCGGCGACCTTGGCGAGGAAGTCATCGAGGTAGTTGTGCAGCCCGGTCGCGAGGATCTCGTCGATGCGGCCGAAATTCAGCTCGGCCTCCAGCCGGCCGGCGCGGCGCAGCGTCTCGGCGGACTGCGGGTTGGCCACGCGCTTGAGGTTGCCCACCAGCCGCGACGTGCAGTGCGCGAGCGAGCGCGGCATGTCCTGGCGCAGGATCAGCAGATCGGCCACCTTGTCGGGCTGGATGACGTTGCTGTAGACCTTGCGATAGATCTCAAAGCCCGACACGGAGCGCAGCACGGCGGACCAGTAGTAGAAGTCGCGCGCGGCGTCGCGCTCCGACGGCGCTTCGCTATCGTCGTAGAACTTCACGTCCAGCAGCCGCGCCGTGTTGTCGGCCCGCTCCAGGAAAGAGCCGATGCGGATGAAGTGGAAGGCCTCGTCCTGCAGCATGGTGCCCACGGTCACGCCGCGCGACAGGTGGCTGCGGTATTTGACCCACTCGAACAGCGCGCTCGGGTCGCGCAGCCAGTCGGCCTTCAGCAGCTTGCGGAACTCCAGCCAGGTCTGGTTGGTGGTCTCCCAGACCTCGGTGGTCAGCGCGCCGCGCACCGCGCGGGCGTTCTCGCGCGCCGCGCGCAGGCAGTTGAAGATGGACGACAGGTTGCTCTCGTCGGCGACGAAGAACTTCATGACGCTGCGCGCATCCACCGACGTGTAGCCGTGGGCGTGCAGCGCGTTCAGCTCCGAAATGGACAGCAGGCTGCGCCAGGTCTGCTCGGCGTCGATGGCGGCCTGCGGCTGCAGCGTGGTCTGGTAGGCGATGTCCAGCAGGCGCGCGGTGTTCTCGGCCCGCTCCACATAGCGCGCCATCCAGTACAAGTGATCTGCGGTTCTTGAAAGCATGTGTGCGTCTCCCTCAGTCTTCCAGCACCCAGGTGTCCTTGGTGCCGCCGCCCTGGCTGCTGTTCACCACCAGGGAGCCCGCCTTCAGCGCGACGCGCGTCAGCCCGCCCGGCACCATGCGCACCGACGAACCCGACAGCACGAAGGGTCGCAGATCAATGTGACGCGGCGCGATGCCGCTCTCGACGAACGTCGGGCAGGTGGACAGCGACAGCGTCGGCTGCGCGATGTAGTTGCCCGGGTTGGCCACCAGCTGCGCGCGAAATGCCTCAATCTCGGCCTTGGTCGCCGCCGGCCCCACCAACATGCCGTAGCCGCCCGCGCCGTGCACCTCCTTCACGACCAACTCGGACAGGTGCGCCAGCGTGTAGGCGAGGTCGTCCTTCTCGCGGCAGACGTAGGTGGGCACGTTCTGCAGGATGGGTTTCTCGCCGAGGTAGAACTCGATCATCTTCGGCACATAGGGGTAGATGGACTTGTCGTCCGCGATGCCCGTGCCGATGGCGTTGGACAGCGTCACCTTGCCCGCCTTGTAGGCGTCCACCAGGCCCGCACAGCCCAGCTGTGAATCGGCGCGGAATACGGTGGGGTCGAGGAAGTCGTCGTCCAGCCGGCGGTAGATCACGTCCACGCGCTTCGGCCCGCGCGTGGTGCGCATGTAGACGAATCCGCCATCGACGAACAAGTCCTGACCCTCGACCAGCTCCACGCCCATCTGCTGCGCGAGGAAGGCATGCTCGAAGTAGGCCGAGTTGTACATGCCCGGCGTCAGCACGACGACGGTCGGGTCGGACACGCCCGGGGGCGCCACGCTGCGCAGCGTGTCCAGCAGCAGGTCCGGGTAGTGCGCAACCGGCGCGATGCGGTGGCTGACGAACAGCTCGGGGAAAAGCCGCATCATCATCTTGCGGTTCTCCAGCATGTAGCTGACACCGCTGGGCACGCGCAGGTTGTCTTCCAGCACGTAGTACTGGCCGCTGCCGTCCGGGTGGCCAGCGCGCACGATGTCGACGCCGGCGATGTGGCTGTAGACGCCGCCCGGCACGTCCACGCCCATCATCTCCTTGCGGAACTGGGCGTTGTTCAGTATCTCGTCGGCGGGCACGATGCCGGCCTTCAGGATCTCCTGGTCGTGATAGACGTCGTGGATGAAGCGGTTCAGCGCCGTCACACGCTGAGCCAGGCCGGCCTGCATGGACGTCCATTCGGCCGCCGGGATGACCCGCGGGATCAGGTCGAACGGGATCAGCCGCTCGGTGCCCTCCCCGGAATCCTTGTCGCCATAGACAGCGAAGGTGATGCCGACGCGGCGGAAGATCAGCTCCGCCTGTTCGCGCCGTTCGCGCATCAGGGACTCGGGCTGGTCGGCCAGCCAGCGGGCGTAGGACTCGTAATGCGCCCGGGTGTTGGACCCCGCGGCGTTCATTTCGTCAAAGGCGGTCTGCATCGTTGCTCCTCGTGCGAGCCTGGCGACGCAAGTTCCGCGCCAACTTTGGGCGGCGGCTTGTGGTGCACGCGGCACCAAAGTTGCACATCCCGCCCGTGGAGCAAGCGCCGAGGCACCACGGTTATACCCGGCGCCCCGGCGGCCGCATCAGAACCTGACCTGCAACCCCGTGCTGGCCGAGCGCCCGGCCTGCGGCGACAGGTCGCGGATGGTGGGCACCGCGGTCGCGTTGTAGGCCAGCTTGTTGCCGAGGTTGTCCAGCTTCAGGTACCACAGCGCCTCGGTCTGGCCCCAGCGCAGCTGGCGCGCGACGCTCAGACGCACGGTGCCGTAGCCGGCGGTGGCGGTATCGAACTGCGCGACGCGGGTCTGGCGTGCGGCGCCGCGCCACTCCAGCCGTCCGGACCATTCGCCCCACTTTCCTTCCAGCCCCAGCATCGCCCGCAGTGGCGCCAGCCGCGGCAGCGGCTCGCCGGTCTGCGTGTTCTCGCCCCGCACCGCGTCCAACTGGCCCAGCAGCGCGACGGCCGGGTGAGCCTGCCAGCGCGCCTCCAGCTCCACACCGCGCAGTTTGGCGGGCACGGCCTGGAAGGCGTAGACCGGCACCATCTCACCGTCGTTGTCCACCTCGTCACCGGTGGCCTGCAGGGCGATGTAGTTGGAGAAGCGCGTCTGGAAGGCATTGACGTGCACATGGCTGTCGCCGCCCTCCCACTTCAGGCCGAGGTCGGCGCCGTGCGAGCGCTCCAGGCCCAGGCTGGCGTCGCCGCGCTCGAACGCCGCGCTGGCCACGTGCAGGCCGTTGGCAAACAGCTCGTAGTACGCCGGCGCGCGCTGCGTGCGGTTCAGGTTGGCGCTGACACTCCAGGACTTGTCCAGCGGCAGCACACCGCTGAATGCCAGGCTCAGCGGGCTGAACTGGCGCTCTGCGGCGGCGCCGAAGCGGTCGCCACCGTCGGAGCTGACCGTCACCCGCTCCGTGCGCGCGCCGGCCGACCAGTCCACGCCGCCCAGCTTCGCCTGCTCCAGCACGAAGACGCCGGTGCTGCGCGTGCGCGTGCTGGGCACGAAGGCTTCCTCGCCCAGCGCCGAAAAGTCCAGCGACTCGGTCTGCACGCCCACGATGCCGCGCAGTGGGCCCAACGGGGCGTGCTCCACCTCCAGCCGACCGTCCGTGCCACGGCTCTTGAACGTGGTGCCGACCTCGTCACCTTCCATCTCCGTGTGTTCGTAGCGGTTGCGGCTGAGCTGCCAGCTGATACGGTGCACCGGACCCTCCGTGGCGGCCCATTCACCGGCCGTGGCCAGGCGCTGGCGCTGCATCTTGATGGTCACGTCTGCCTCGGCGGTGGTGCCGTAGTCGGTGTGGAAATCGTCCACCGACACGCCGGCAAAGCCGCCCTGGAAGAACACCGATCCGCCCACCGCGCCGCCGTGGCTTTTGGCCGCCGAGTTGCGCACGCTGGTGCGGCTCTCGCTGCCGTCTTCGGTGGGGCTGCTGAAGCGCGGCGTGCGCAGGTCGTCGGCATCGCGGCCGGCCAGGTCCACATGCCACCCGAAGCCTGAATTGGCCTGGCCGCTGCCGCCGTCCAGTACCACGGCCCCGCTCTTGTCGCGGGCGGCGCCGCCCAGGCGCACTTCCGCCGCGCCGCTCAGGCCCGACGTGAACATGCGCGGGATGCGGTTGTCCAGCGTGTTGACGACACCGCCCACCGCGTTGCCGCCGTACAGCAGCGCGGTCGCGCCGCGCAGCACCTCGACCTTGTCGATGACCAGCGGGTCGATGGCCACGCCGTGGTCGAAGCTGAGGTTGGACGCATCGACCGACGCGCCAGAGTTGTTGAGGATGCGCACCCGGTCGCCGTCCAGCCCGCGGATGCTGGGCCGGCTGGCGTTGGGGCCGAAATTGGTGGCCGCCACGCCGGGCAGGCCCTGCAGCGTGTCGCCGAGGTTGGCAGCGCGGGTCAGCACCAGCTGGTCGCCGCTGAGCGAATCGCTGGGCTGGGCCAGCACCTGGCTCTTCAGCGGGTTGCCGGTGACGACGACCTTGTCGAGCGACTCCGTGGGGGCGGCAGATGCCGATGTGGAGGGAGATTGGGCCTGAGCGACCAGGGTGAAGCAGGCAGCCGCGATGGGCGCCAAGACGTGCAAACGCATGGAGGAGACTTCCGAAATCTGAAAACGCAAAGCGCGCGCACCGCCGGGAGCGGCGTGCGCGACAGGACTTGGGGTTCAGACGAAAGCGGGAGGGGCGCGTGCCGGCGGCAGGCCCAGGCGGGTGTGGCCAGGCGCGACGCTGGCGCCGGCGCCGGGCGCCGCGTGGCGGGCCGGGCTGGCAGGCAGCGCCGCCGGCTCGGCGACTGGCGCGCCTGCACCCAACTGGGCGGCGGTCAGGCACAGGTCGCAATGGACCAGATGGGCAACGCCGTCGTCCTGGCGATCGCCGACGTGCGACAGCGCGTGCGCCCCGGCCATCGCCTGGGCGATGGGCAGGATCAGGGCCAGCCACAGAAGCCAGCCGCGAAGGTTGCGGCGCATGTTCACGGCCGCAATCCTAAACTCGGCCTCTCACAGCGCCTGAAGTCACGCCGTCATGAAGCTCATCGACACCATCCTCGCCGACGCGCCCGAGATCACGGCCATCCGCCGCGACCTGCACAAGCACCCTGAACTCTGCTTCCACGAAGAACGCACCGCCGACGTCATCGCGAAGGCGCTGACCGACTGGGGCATTCCCGTCCACCGCGGCCTGGGCAAGACAGGCGTGGTGGGCATCGTCAAGAACGGCACGTCCGACCGCGCCGTGGGCCTGCGCGCCGACATCGATGCGCTGCCCATGACCGAGCGCAACCAGTTCCCGCATGCCAGCAGCTATCTTGGCCGCATGCACGCCTGCGGCCACGACGGCCACACCGCCATGCTGCTGGCCGCCGCCAAGCACTTGGCAAAAAACCGCAATTTCGACGGCACGGTTTACCTGGTGTTCCAGCCTGCCGAGGAAGGCGGGGGCGGCGCGCGCGAGATGATCAAGGACGGCCTGTTCGAGAAGTTCCCGATGGAGGCCATGTTCGGCGCCCACAACTGGCCCGGCATGAAGGCCGGCCAGTTCGCCGTGAAGACCGGCCCGGTGTTCGCGTCCAGCAACGAGTTCAAGATCACGCTGCGCGGCAAGGGTTCGCATGCGGCCATGCCGCACCTGGGCGTGGACCCCGTGCCGGCCGCCTGCCAGCTGGTGTCGGCCTTCCAGACCATCATCAGCCGCAACAAGCGCCCCATCGACCCGGGCGTCATCTCCGTGACGATGATCCACGCTGGCGAGGCGACCAACGTCGTGCCGGACTCGGTCGTCATGGAAGGCACGGTGCGCACCTTCACGCTGGAGCTGCTGGACCTGCTGGAGCGCCGCATGAAGGACATGACCGAACAACTGGCCGGTGCCTTCGAGCTGACGGCCGAATTCGAGTTCCGGCGCAACTACCCGCCCACGATCAACCACCCCGCCGAGAGCGACTTCGTGCGCCGCGTGCTGGCGGACATGGTGGGCGCCGACAACGTGCAGGAGTTCGAGCCGACGATGGGCGCGGAGGACTTCAGCTACTACCTGCTGGACAAGCCCGGCTGCTACTTCCTGATCGGCAACGGCGACGGCGAGCACCGCGTGGGCGGCCACGGCCTGGGTCCTTGCATGCTGCACAACCCCAGCTACGACTTCAACGACGACCTGATTCCGCTGGGCGGCTCCATGTGGGTCCGCATGGCTGAAGAGTGGCTGAACACGCCGAAACCATGAAACACGATCAAGTCATCGCCGACACACGCGACTGGGTCATCAAGGCCGTCATCGGCCTGAACCTGTGCCCGTTCGCCAAGGCCGTGCACGTCAACGAGCGCATCCGCTACGTCGTCAGCGACGCGACCGAGCCCGAGGCGCTGTTGAAGGACCTGGCCCGCGAGCTGCTGGCGCTGAACCGCGCCGACCCGGACGAGATCGACACCACACTGGTGATCCACCCCCGCGTGCTGACCGACTTCCTGGACTTCAACGATTTCCTGGATGCTGCCGACGCGCTCGTGGAAGAGCTGAAGCTCGACGGCATCCTGCAGATCGCCGACTTCCACCCGGACTACCAGTTCGCCGACAACGAGCCCGGCGACATTGCCAACTACAGCAACCGCTCGCCCTACCCCACGCTGCACATCCTGCGCGAGGACAGCATCGAGCGCGCCGTCGAGTCCATGCCGGACACCGCGTCCATCTACGAGAACAACCTCGCCACGCTGGACAAGCTCGGCCACGAGGGCTGGGCGACGCTGGGCCTCAAGCGCTGAAGCCTCTTCGGGCCGAGCGCCGTCCCCTCGGAGGCTGAAGCCGGACACATGGCGCCCAGCGGGCGACATGTGCTTGCCAAGGAGTTGCGGCACTGCCGCAGCGCGGTCTGCAAGACCGGCTGGACTCGCCCGCATTCAGCGCGGCGAGACCCGACGAGGGGCTCACTCCTTCACCCAGGAGAAGCCGCCGGCACCTTTCTTCGGCGAGTTGGCGCGCGTGCGAAGCACCGCGTCGAAGCCGCTCTTGCCGCCGTTCCAGATCGCGGTCAGCAGGCTCACCACGTCCTCGCGCGTGTAGGCGTCCAGGTCGGGGCGGAACTGCTTGATGGCGGCGGCCAGCATGTCGCGCGGCAGGCGCGGGTGCGTGGCCAGCACGATGAACATCGCGGCATGCAGGTCGGGCCAGGCGGCGCACAGCCGCTGAATGCGTGCCAGCGCTTCGGCTGGCGCCGTGCGGTGGCCCGGCAGCAGCCAGCCGATCACGTCATCGGTTTCGCCGTCGCCGCCCGCGCCTGTTTCGCCGGCTCCACCTGCTTCGCCTTCCTCGCTGCCGGTATCGGCCATGTGTGTCTCCTCGCGGGGCTCTGTGGCCCCGGTGTGACACTGTGCCGCGCCGATGTCAAGCCTGGCTGACCGAGGGCTTGCGCAATACCTCACGGCGCACGGCACAAAACGAGACCTGACGCCTCAGTCATGCGGCAAACTCCGCGATTGCTCTGACGCCCCCCGCCGCCATGCAGCCCAAGACTCTCGCCCTGATCGACGACGACGCCGAGTACTCCGAGTTCCTCACCCAGTTCCTGCAGGAGCAGCAGGGCATCGCGGTCAGCCGCTTCGACGACAGCAACGCGCTGCTGGCTGCCCCCGACGCCTTCTCGTTCGAGTTCTACCTCGTGGACCTGATGCTGCCGGGCGTCAACGGCGTGGAGCTGATCAAGATCCTGCGCCGCCGCACCGACGCCGGCGTGGTGGTGGTGTCGGGCCGGCTGGGGCCGGAGGTGTTCCGCGAGGTCATCACGGCCGGCGCCGACATGTACTTGGTCAAGCCCGTGCAGTTCGAGCAGGTGGCGCTGGCCATCGCCGCCGTGCAGCGGCGCGTGGCCAAGCCGTCAGCGGCCGATGCAGTGTGGAAGCTGGACCGCGCCAGTGGCGAGCTCATCGTGCCGGACGGCACGCGCATCCAGCTCAGCGAGGCCGATCGTCAGCTGCTGGAATGCTTCGCGCAGGCCAACGGCGAGCCGGTCACGCGCGAGGCGCTGCTGAACAAGCTGGGCCGTGAGGTGGTCGAGGGCGAGAGCGACGACGGCCTGTCCGCCACCATCTACCGGCTGCGCCGCCGCATCGAACGCGCGACGCCCACGCTGGTGCCGCTGCAAAGCAAGTCACGCGTGGGCTACGTGTTCCGAGCGCCCCTGCAGCTCATCTAGGCCGGCCCATGACGCGTCCGATGTCGCTGCCCGCGCTGTCGATGATTGCCGCCTGCGCGCTCCCCGTGATCGGCCACTCGCAGGCCGACAAGGCCTGGCCCCATGGCAGCTTCACGGGCGTGTTCGACAAGATGCAGGTCACGCTGACCTGCGATTCGCTGCGCGCTTGCGAGTACACCTTCGGTCCAGGCGATGCTGCGGTGCAGCCGGTGCTGCGCCGGCGGGCGCGCGACATCGCGCCGGTCGACGCCCAAGTGGCGAACAACAACCTGACCTACACGCGCGAGGCGGTGCAGGCGGACCCGGCGCTCTACACAGGCCGCGAGGGCCCGGTGCTGGCCGATCTGCGCCCGGTGCTCGAAAGTCAGGCGCGCTACCGGCAGTGCGTCAGCACAGCCGATGGCGATTGGGGCCCGCTGTGCCAGCTCGACATCACGAAGCCGGGTCTGCCGGACGCGGTGCTGCTCGTGCCGACGATGAATCCGACCTGCAATGGGCAGGCGTTCTGCGCCTACTACGCCGTGCCATTGCGGCGGCAGACGGGCGGCTGAGACCTCAGGCGACCGCGTCGCCCACGTCCTTCAGCACCACCGCATTGCGCCCACCTCGCTTGGCTTCGTAGAGCGCCGCGTCCGCCCGGGCGATCAGCGGGCCCAGTTGTTCATCGTCCGGGGAGGCCAGGCTGACGCCGATGCTGACGGTCAGCTTGCCCACCCCCGGGAAGGTCGCCGCAGCCACGGCCGTGCGGATCTTTTCGGCCGCCATGACCGCGTCCAGCGGCCCCGCCAGTTCGGGCAGCAACACCGCGAATTCCTCGCCGCCGAAGCGCGCGGCCACGTCGCTCACACGCACCGACGCCAGCAGCAGCTGACCCAGCTGGCTCAGCACCGCGTCGCCGGCCGGATGGCCGTGCGTGTCGTTGATGCGCTTGAAGTGGTCCACATCCACCAGCAGCAGCCCGTGCACGCGGCCGTTCTGCCGGCCGTAGCGTCGGTCCAGCGCGTGGGCCTCGATGAGGCGCGCATCCAGGCTGCGGCGGTTGTGCAGCCCTGTCAGCGGGTCACGCGTGGCCAGGTGCTCCAGCTGCGCGTTGGCTGCCTGCAGTTCGGCGGTGCGCTGCTGCACCTGGCTCTCCAGCGTCGCATTGGCCCGCTGCAGGTCCTGCTCGCTGCGCAGCAGCGCCTGCGCCATGGACTGCATGGCGCGGCTGAGCCCATCCAGCTCGCGCACGGCGGGTTGCACCGGAAAGTCGGGCACGCGCCGCTCGGTCTCGATGCGCGCGGCGATGCGCGCCAGCTGTTCCACCGGCTTGCTGATGCGCCGCGCCAGCAGCAGCGCCGCCAGCGTCAGCGCGGCAGCCGCAAGAACGCCCAGCAGCACCAGCTCCCGGGCCAGCGCCCGCACCGGGCGCATCGCCTGGTCCAGGGGCTGACGGGCCACGATGCGCCAGCCCAGTGCGGCCCGGGTCCGCTCCGGCAGCTGCGCCTCGCTGGTCAGGTAAGCCCTGCCGTCGCCGAACACCAGCTCGCCGTCGTAATGCCCTTGGCCCACCAGCGCGGGCAGCACGGCGCCGCCCTTGGCCTGCGCCAGCTTCATCGACTCGGGATAGAGCACGCGCCCCTCGCGGTCCAGGATCATGGCGTCGATGCGGCTGCCCGGGCTCTGCCGTCGCACGACGCTCTCCACCAGGCCGGTGACCCAGCGCCAGTGCGCATGCGACCCCACCACGCCCATCAGGCGCCCGTCGGCGCTGCGGATGGGCGCCGCGAAATCGATGAAGCGCGTGGGCTCGCCGTTGGGCAGCGCCGGCAGCATGGTGGCCAGCAGCTTGGCCTCGTGCACGTCGCCGACGAAGACGCGCTCGCGCCCGCCCATGAACCAGTCCCGTTGCGCGACGGAGCGGCCGGTCAGCATGCCGCCGGTGCCCTGCATGACGGTGCCGTCGGGCGCCACCACGCCCAGCCACGCGAACTCGTCGTGCAGCGCCTGGCGACGATCTAGCGACTCGCGCACCCGCGGCGAATCCAGCGGCCCGTCCACCAGGTGAGGCGTCGTGCTGAGCAGCTCGATCTGGCGCTCGCGGTCGCGCAGTTGCACGGCCAGCAGCTCGGCCGCGGACTGAGCCGTGGCGCGCACCGCGGCCTGCTGCGTCGTGAACAACTCGTCGGTCGCCACGTTGCCCAGATAGCCGCCCACCAGCGTCAGGATGGCCAGTGCCAGGCCGCCCAGCCACAGGCTCAGCTGCCCGCGCAGGGTGGGCAGGCGCCTGGCGGGCGCGGCGGCGGGATCGGTGCGGACGGGGTCGGTGCGGACAGGTTCTGACATCGGGATGCAACAAGCCGGGGCGGTGAAAGTCTAGGGCCCCGCATACCCCGTTGCCTGACGCGGTTATCACCCCGCCTGCGGCAATGTGAGACGCATGACCGTTCCCAGCGGCCCCGTGCGGGCCAGCTCGGCGCTGCCGCCGTGCAGGTCCATCACGCGGCGCACGATGTGCAGGCCCAGTCCGTGGGCCGCTTCCGTGCCGACATGGCCGCGCGCCCCGCGCATGAACAGCCGCGGCAGCAGTTCGCGCGGAATGCCGGGGCCGGTGTCGGCCACCTCGAACTGAAGCGCGGCGGGCTCGTCGAAGTCCATCACGTGCAGCGTCACGGGGCTGGCGCCCGGCGCGTACTTCAGCGCGTTGGACAGCAGGTTGCGCAGCGCCAGCCGCAGCAGGCTCATGTCCATCAACGCGGTGCGCGTGGCGGTATGGCGGTGCACGACGATGCGGTCGCGCTGCTCGCGCGGCAGGTCGGCGATGGTCACGGCGATCAGCGTGTCGATGTCGGTGTCCACCCGCGCGATGCTCGCGGCGACGGCTAGCAGGCTGGCGGCGGCCAGCGTGTTGTCCACACCGGCCAGCACCTGGCCCAGCACCGCCTGGGCACGCATCAGCCGCTGCTGCGCCTGATGTTCACCACGGCCGGCCAGGCTGGCGGCCGCGCTCTGCAGCGCGGCGCTGGCGTTGTTCAGCGGCTGGCGCACCTCGTGGGCCAACACGTCCAGCATCTCGGACCGCTCGCGCAGCAGCTGGTCCAGCTCCTGCACGTGGCGTTCGGTCTGGCGGCGCATCTGCTGCTCGCGCGCCAGCTCGGCGCGGCGCTCCAGCTCCTCGGTGATGTCGTCCAGCAGCGCCAGTGCGCGCAGGGGCCGGCCGTCGGTGTCGTATTCGGCCACGGCGGACACCAGCGCGTCACGCAGCCGGCCGTCGGCACCGATGAACTGCGTGGGGCAGTCGTCCACATGCCCGTCGCGCCACAGCGCCGGGCGGAATACCTCCCGCACCTGCCGGCTGGACTCCGACGTCATGAAGTCCTCCACCAGGCGGCCCAGCACCTGCTCGCGCCGGTAGCCCAGCCGCTCCAGCCAGCGGTCAGACACGCTGAGCAGCCGCCCATTCGCATCGACCGAGTGCATCAGCGCCGGGGTGGACTCGTACAGCTTGCGCAGCCGCTGCCGGTTGAGCTCCAGCTCCACCGCAGCGCGGTGGTGCTCGGTGACGTCCTGCAGCGCGCCCACCAGCCGCACTGGCGCGCCGTCGCGCCAGTCGACCTGGCCCTGCGCCAGCACCCAGATGCCGCGGCCTGACGCGGTCGTCATCGGCAGCTCCATGCTCCACGCCTCGCCGTGGCTGATGGCGCGCTGCACAGCCGCCTCGATGACGGGACGGGCCTCGGGCGCGTAGTACGAAATGGCCTCCTCCAGCGTGGGCCGGTACCCGGCCTCCAGGTCGTGCAGGCGGCAGGTCTGGTCGCTCCACACCAGCTCCTGCGTCTGCAGGTCCAGGCTCCAGCCGCCCACGCCGGCCACCCGGCCGGTGCGGTCCAGCAGCGATTTGTTCTCGTGCAGTTCCCGCTCGACGCTGATGCGGTCGGTCACGTCCTCGGCAATGCCCACGTAGCCCGCCAGCTGCCCCTCGGCGATCAGCAGCGGGCGGGCCCGCGCCCAGACCTGGCGGGTGCCCTCGTGACCCGGCCGGTGCAGCCGGTAACGCACCTCGAACGGCTGGCGGCGCGTCACGCAGCGCCGCCAGTGGTCCAGCACCGACGGCCCGTCCTCGGCGGTCAGCAGGGCCACCCAGCCATCGCCCAGCGCAGCCTGAGCCCCCAGGCCGCAGATGCGCTGCCAGACCGAGTTGGTGTAGATGAACTGCCCGGCCGCATCGGCACGGAACACGCCCAGCGGCGCCGTTTCGGCGAGCAGTTGGAAAGACTGCTCGCCGCCCCCGTCGCTCCGCGCCTGCACGCGCTCCCGCATCATCAGCGCCTCGGCCGCCACGCCGGCCAGCCGCGTCAGCGCCTCGCACTGCGCGTCGGTCAGCTCGCGCGGCTGGAAGTCGACCACGCACAGCGTGCCCGGGTGGCTGCCGTCGTCCAGCCGTATGGGCACGCCGGCGTAGAAGCGCAGCGCCGGCTCGGCCAGCACGTCGGGGTGTGCGGCGAAGCGCGCGTCCCGCAACGCGTCGCGGACCTCGAACAAGCCGTCCGCCAGCAGCGTGTGCGCGCAGAAGGTCTGGGCGCGCGGCGTCTCGCTGCGGCCGAAACCCAAGGCAGACTTGAACCACTGCCGCTTCTCATCCAGCAGGCCCAGCAACGCCACGGGCGTGCCGCACAACTGCGCGGCCAGCGCGGTCAGGTGGTCGAACAGCGGTTCGGGCTCGCTGTCCATGATGGCCAGCGCCGCCAGGCGGGCCAGGCGCCGGTCTTCGTCGGGCGGCAGGTCGGAGATGGGCATCATCGCAAGCTTAGGGCCTGTAGACGCGGCGCAAGCAAGCACGAGGGCCAGTTCACAACTCGGCAACGCAATCCGGCAACGCGTTGCGGCAAGATGCCGGCATGCCTCACGAGGACGTCGACTCCCTGATCGCTCGCGTCAACGCCGGCGAGCCCGGCGCGCAGGACGCGCTGTTCGCCACCGCCTACCCGGCCCTGCGCGAGCTGGCCCGCGCACGGCTGCGCGACAGCGGCGACCCCGGCGGCGGCCTGCACACCACGCTGCTGGTGCACGAGAGCTACCTGCGCCTCACCCGCAGCGCCCGGCTGCGCGCCGAGAGCCGCCAGGCCTTCTTCGCGCATGCCGCGCGTGTGATGCGCGAGTACATCGTCGAGGCGCTGAAGCGCCCACGCGCCGGCGAGCCACAGACGCTGGACACGCAGGCCGAGGTAGGCCTGCCCGCGGCGGCCAACGAGGTGCTGCGCGTGCACGAGGCGCTGGCCGCGCTGCAGGCCGTGGAGCCGCGGCTGGCGCAGGTCGTGGAGATGCGCTACTTCGGCGGCTACACCGAGGTCGAGATCGGCGACACGCTGGGCCTGACCGAACGCACCGTGCGCCGTGACTGGGACAAGGCGCGGCTGATGCTGCTGGCGCTGTTGCGCTGACCATGGTCCGACTGAACACCAGTGACCTGATCGCGCTGAGCCGCCTGCTGGACGAGGCGCTGGCGGTGCCGGCGCAGCAGCGCGCGGCGTGGCTGGCCGCCATCGACAACCCGCGCTGGCGTGACGAGCTGGCCCGCATGCTGGCGGACCACGCGAGGCTGGACGAAAGCGGCGCCTTCGCGACGCTGCCCCGCCTGGCCCCGCGCGAGGCCGCGCCGGGTCAGCCCGGAGAGCGCATTGGGCCGTGGCGGCTGGTGGAGGAGATCGGCCGGGGCGGCATGGGCAGCGTGTGGCGCGCCGAGCGGGCCGACGGCGTCTATGAGCGCGAGGTGGCGCTGAAGCTGCCGCGTCGCACGCGACCCGGCGACGCGGCGCTGGCCGAGCGCCTGGCCGCCGAGCTGCGCATTGCCGCGCGGCTGGAGCACCCGCTCATCGCGCGCCTGTATGACGCCGGCCTGGACGCACGGGGCCGGCCGTACCTGGCGATGGAGCTGGTGGCGGGCCTGCCGCTGCTGGAACACGCGCGGCCGCTGGACATGCCCGCGCAGCTGGGCCTGCTGGCACAGATTGCGCGAGCGGTGGCGCATGCGCACAGCCGCGGGGTCATCCATTGCGACCTGAAGCCCGGCAACGTGCGCGTGGCGGCGGATGGCACGCCGCGACTGCTGGACTTCGGCATCGCGACGCTGCGCGGCAGCGGCGGCATGGCAGCTACCAGCAGGCCGGACTCAGGCGGCCTGACGCCCACCCACGCCGCACCCGAACAGCTGGCCGGCGCGCCCGCCACCGAGGCCAGCGACGTCTACTCGCTGGGCGTGCTGGCCTACGAGATGCTGTGCGGCGAACTGCCCCACGGCCGCACCGGCGCCCGGTCAGGCGCGACGCCGCTGCCGGCCAGCGAGCGCTGCGCCGATCCGGCCCGCCAGCGCGCGCTGCGCGGCGCGCTGGATGCGCTGCTGCAGCAGGCCTTGTCGCCCGACCCCGCACAGCGGCCTGGCAGCGCATCCGCCTTCGCCGCAGCCCTGGAGCACGAACAGCAGCGCCTGGGCCCCGCCGGGCGGCGGCAGCGCCGTGCGGTGGCGACCGCCTCGCTGGTCGGCGCGGCGGTGTTCGTCGCGCTGGGCCTGGGGGCTGGCGTGGCCGTCATGCAGGCACAGCGCGCCGCGCACGCCAGCGAGCGCGAGCAGGCCGCGCGGGACTTCGTCGCCGAGGTGTTCAAGCTGCAGAGCGCCGCGGCCTCGTCCGCCGGGCAGACGCCGCAGGACCTGCTGGCGCGCAGCTCCGCGCTGATCGAGCCGCGCTTCGAGCCCGCCGCCCGCGCCGAGATGTACGGCGGCCTGAGCCGGCTGCTGGCCGACATGGGCGCGCCGCGCCTAGCCGCCGATGTGGGCAGCCGCCGTCTCGCCGCGCTGCACGACGCCAAGGCCGATGCCCGCGTGCAGGCCGACGCACTGCGCCAGCAGGCCGCCGTGCAGCTCGATGCGCGCGAGCCCGAGGCCGCCGGCGCCAGCGCCCGGCAGGCGCTGGACCTGCAGCCCGGCGACGTCGAGGCCGAGTTGCTGATGTTGCGCAGCCTCGTGGCCCGCCACCGCTTCGCCGAGGCGGCGCCGCGCCTGGCGGCGCTGGAGGCGCGGCTGCCAAGCGCTGGCGGTGGCGGCCTCGCCACGGCCTGGGCGCAGTCGCTGCGCGGCCGGCTGCTGCAGGCCGAGAACCGCCGCGACGAGGCCACGCCGCTTCTCCTGCGGTCCATCTCCACGGCGCTGGTGGCGGCGGGGCCCCACTCGCTGGACCTGGTGGCACTGCGTCTGGCCGCGGCCGAGGCGCTGCTGCCCGCCGAGCAGGCGCGCGAGATGCAGGCCCAGCTCGACGCCGCGCTGGCCACGCTGGACCGCCTGGGCGGCGCGCACGCGGTGCGCTCGGCGCTGGTGGCCGCGCGCATGGCCGCGGCGCGCTACACCGGCTTCTTCCAGATTTCTGCCGAGGAGGCGCTGGCCACCATCCGCGCCAGCCGCGCGCGCTTGGCCGAACGGGGCCAGGCCTTGCCTGACGAGATCACCGCGCCGCTGGACCTGTACGAAGCGACGGTCCTGGCCCGCCAGGGCGACGCCGCCGCCGCGCTGCCGCTGCTGGAGCGCAGCCGCGCCGCGCTGGAGTCCGACGCACGCACGCCGCCCGAGCGGCTGCGGCTGGGCCACACGCTGGGTGAGATCTACGAAACGCTGGGCCGCCACGCCGAGGCCGACCGCTACTACCGCCTGGCGCTGCAGGCCCGCATCGACGGCGGCTACGGCCAGCACCCGGTGACGGCCTTCCAGTACATGTCCGCCGCTCTGAACCTGTCGGCCGCGGGCCGCACGGCCGACGCGCTGGCCCTGCTGGACCAGGCGCCAGCCTTCCCGCCCGTGCGCGGCGAAGGCGCCGGCAACCCCAACCGCTATGCCGATCTCGTCACCCTGGCGCGCGCCCGCACGCTGCTGGACGCCGGCCGCACCGCCGACGCGCTGGCCACGCTGCCCGCGGCCCTGCTGGTGCCGGGCGCCGACCGCGTCAGCCGCTACGACGCGCAGGTGGCGCTGGCGCTGCGCGGTGAGGCGCGCTGCGCGCTGCCCGCACAGCGGCGCGCCGGGCTGGACGACCTGCAGCAAAGCCTGACCCTGGCCCGCAGGACGCGCGACGACCCGCTGGACACGGACCTGGCGCGGCTGCACGCCGTGGCCGGCCAGTGCGCGCTGGCGCTGGGCGACCCGGCGCTGGTGCGCCGCGAGGCCGAGCGGGCGCAGGCCGCCTTCACGCGGCTGCCAGCTGCCAGCGACTACCGCCAGCAGCCGCTGCGACGGCTGAAGACCGCGCTGGCCGCGTCCCGCTGAGCCGGCCGGCGGGTTTCATCGCCCCTTCACGCCGTGGTGTGACAGTGCAGCGCCCGTGCATGCCTCGATCTCCAGCGCCTCCGCCTCGCGCCCCGCGCTGCCGCGCGGCTTCGGCCTCGTCATCAGTGCGCAGTTCGCCTCCGCGCTGGCCGACAACGCGCTGCTCATCGTCGCCATCGCACTGTTGATGCAGCAGGATCTGCCACCCTGGTGGGCACCGCTGCTGAAGGTGGGCTTCACGCTGGCCTACGTCGTGTTTGCGCCGTGGGTGGGCCCGCTGGCCGACGCCTTCGCCAAGGGCCGCGTGATGGCGGCGATGAACGTCGTGAAGATGGGCGGCCTGGGCTTGCTCGCGCTGGGCGTGCACCCGGTCGCGGCGCTGGCCGTGGTGGGCCTGGGCGCAGCGGCCTACGCGCCGGCCAAGTACGGCCTCATCACCGAACTGGCCGCACCCGAGGCGCTGGTGAGGGCGAATGGCTGGATCGAGATCACTGTCGTGTCCGCCGCGCTGCTGGGCGCGGTGCTGGGCGGCGTGCTGGTGAGCCCGTGGTGGCTGGCGTCCGACCTGGCCGCGCTGGGCGACGGGCTGCGAATGCCGGCCGAACGGTTGACCGGCTCACTGGTCGCGCTGCTGCTGATCTACGCGCTGAGCAGCGGTCTGAACGCCGGCATTCCCGACAGCGGCCGGCGCCAGCGCAGCACCTCGCATGCCCCGCTGACACTGCTGCGCGAGTTCCGCGAGGCGAATCAGCTGTTGTGGCGCGATCGTGAGGGCGGGTTGTCGCTGGCAGCGACGACGCTGTTCTGGGGCGCGGGCGCGACGCTGCAGTTTGCCGTGCTGCGCTGGGCGGGCGAGGCGCTGGCGCTGCCGCTGAGCGAGGCGGCGTATCTGCAGGCGGCGGTGGCGGTGGGCGTCATTGCCGGCGCCGGTGCGGCGGGGCGCTGGCTGGCGCTGCACCAGGCACGCCTGGGCCTGTGGGCCGGCGTGGCGCTGGGCCTGCTGATGCCGGTAGTGGCCCAGGTCGGTGACGTGGTCTTGGCGGCGGTGATGCTGTGCATCGTGGGCGCGGTCGGTGGCGCGATGGTCGTTCCACTGAACGCGCTGCTGCAGCACCGCGGTGCGACGCTGCTGAGCGCGGGGCGGTCGATTGCGGTGCAGGGCTTCAACGAGAACGCGAGCGTGCTAGTGATGCTGGCCGCGTATGCGGGGTGCGAAGCGGCGGCGGTGCCGATTGCAGTGACGCTCAGCGGGTTGGGCGGGATCGTGGCGGCATCGATCCTGGTGTTGATCTGGGCGGACGCACGCAGCCGGGAAAACTCGTCGATGTCGTTGCATTGAAACGTTACTTCTGGCGGCAGTTTGTTGGCATAGTGGTTCAACTCAACAGCTGCTCGGCGCCGCCGCGGTGCCATGCCGTCAGCAGCTGTCTCGCCACATCACATGGGATGGGCTCATGCCAATAGCTCTTGGAAAACAGTTGGCCCTCGCAGCGCTCCTCGTCGCCACCACGGCATCTCAAGCCGCGCCGTTGCACAAATGCGTCATGAATGGCACCACCACCTATCAGCAAAGCCCCTGCCCCGCCAACCAGGCTCGAAAGGAGCCCACCCTGCAGGAGCTGAACGACGCCGAGAAGAAACGCAAGGCCTCTGCCGCGATCAGCTCGGCCTCGGCGGCAAGCGCCAACGCAGTCGCTCCTTCGCTTGCACCAGCCAGGGCCACCGGCTTCCACTGCGATGGCCGGCAGCACTGCTCACAGATGACGTCGTGCGCGGAGGCAAAGCAGTTCCTTGCCAACTGCCCCGGCGTCAAGATGGACGGCGACCGCAATGGCATCCCTTGCGAGAAGCAATGGTGCTCACGCTAGCGCCGCGACGGCGGTCGACGCACAGCGCTTCTCACCCATCAACAGGCCTCACGCCGCCGGCTGCAAGCTCGGCAACGTGACTGCAGGCTGCTGTCGCGCAATCGCGCTCTCAAGCACCGCCTCAAACCGCGCCGTGATGTCACTCCAGTCCAGCCGCCGCGCCGTTGCCCGCCCTTGTTCGGCGACGGCACGACGCGCCTGGGCATCGGCAGCCGCCACGCGCGTCGCTGCCACAAAGTCGGCCTCCCGGCCTGCACCCGCCAACCAGCCGTTCACGCCGCTGCGGATCAACTCACCCGCCGCTGCGCTCTCGAACGCAACGACCGCGCAGCCGCTGGCCATGGCCTCGGTCGTCACGTTGCCGAAGGTCTCGGTCAGGCTAGGGAACAGGAACAGGTCCAGCCCCGCGTAGTGCGCCGCGAGGTCGTCGCCGCTGCGCTGGCCGGCGAAATGGGCCTCGGGTGCGCGTGTGGCCAGTTCGGCTCGCAGCGGCCCGTCACCCACGAACACCAGCTTCACGTTGGGCCGCTGAGCCTTCACGGCCTCGTAGGCGGCCAGCAGCACGCCCAGGTTCTTCTCGGGAGCCAGGCGGCCGACGTAGCCCATGACCAGGTCGTCCAGCCCCGCGCCCCAGCTGGCGCGCATCGCGTCGCTGCGCCGTGCCGGATCGAAACGCTGTGCGTCGACGCCGCGCCCAACCACATGCAGGCGCTCGAAGCCGCGCTCCGCCAGCAGCACGCGCATCGTCTCGGTGGGCACCATGGTTGCGTCGCAGCGGTTATGGAACTTGCGCAGGTAGCCCATGATGGGCTTGCTCAGCAGGCCCAGGCGGTAGTGCCGGCCATAGGCGTGGAAGTTGGTGCGGTAGTCCGACGTGACCGGCAGCGCCAGGTGTTGCGCAGCCTGCAGCGCCGACCAGCCGAGCGGCCCTTCGGTGGCGATGTGGACGACGTCCGGCCGCTTCAGCGACCATAGCTTCACCAGCGCGCGTTTGCTGGGCACGCCCATGCGCAGGTTGGGGTACAGGGGTACGGGCAGGCCCTTGGTCAGCACCTCGTCGACCTCGCGGTTGCCGGTCGGCGCCCTTGACATCAGCTTGGCGGACTGCCGCGGGCGGATCAGCTGGACGTCGTGGTTGCGGCGGTGCAGGCCATCCACCACGCGGGCCATCGACATCGCGACGCCGTTGACCTCGGGCGGGTAGGTCTCCGTGACCACCGCAAGCCGGCGCGAGTGGCGCGGCGCAGGCAGGTCGTCCACCAGGATGTCGTCGGTGTCGAGGGTGTTCATGGCGCGCATGGTCAGCACTTCATGCAACAGCAAGATGACAACGCGACCGTCACGCCGATTTCACGCAAGCACCCCACCATCCGCCCCGCTTGCCACCCCATACGAGGACGGGACGACGTGAACGAGTTCTTCCAAACCCTGAAGACGCAGCGCTGGGACGACCACCGCTACTACCACCACAGCCGCATCAACCAGAGCCTGCACCTCATCAGCGCACTGAGCTTCCTGGTGGCCTACGGTCTGGTGTTCGTGAACCCGGCCTGGGCCGCGCTGCTGGCGTGGTGCGTGTCGATGACAACGCGCCAGGCGGGCCACTTCTTCTTCGAGCCACGCGGCTACGACCACGTGAACCAGGCCACCGACGAGTACAAGGAAGCCATCAAGATCGGCTACAACATCCGACGCAAGATCGTGCTGATGGCCGTGTGGGTCGCACTGCCGGCGGTGCTGTGGATGGCGCCCTCATTGGGCGGCCTGATCGAACCGGCCGTGGGCTTGCGCGGCTTCGTCGAAGACGTGGGCATGGCTTGGTTTTGTCTGGGCGTCACGGGCCTGGTGTTCCGCGTCGCGCAGCTGTGGGTCACTCAGAACCTGATGCAGGGCCTGGCCTGGGGCTTCAAGATCATCACGGACCCGTTCCATGACGTGCTGCTGTACTGGAAGTCGCCCTTCCATCTGCTGCGCGGCCAGCTGATCGACCCCATGGACCACGTGGGCCACGCCCAGGCGCATTGATGGAAGCAGCTTTCACGCTGTCGGCGCTCGCGCTCGGCGCGCTGGCGCTGCTGCCAGCCGCCAAGCGGCGCATCGAGCTGTCGCGCGCCAAGCACCGCTCGCTGGCCGGCCACTCGCGCATGGCCAAGCGGCTGGCGCGCTGGGTGCCTGGCTATGCATATGACGAGGCGCAGTTCTTCGCTGCCGACGGCGCACCGGCCGATGTGGCGGCGACGCGCAAGGCCGCGTTGCAGCGGCTGGGCGCCGAGTTCGACAAGCGCTTCGCGAAGACGTTGGCGGCCACCGAACAGGCGCGCGATGCCATTTCCGACCTGAAGTTCACGGGCCGCTACCGCGTGCCCTTCCAGTTCAGCCCAGTGCTGCGCGAGCACCTGAAGGTGGGCGCCTTCCTGCAGCACAGCGATGGCGTGCAGGTCCAGGACCTGGACGGCAACCGCCTCTACGACCTGACCGGCTCCTACGGCGTCAATGTGCTGGGGGTCGACGCCTACAAGGAATGCATCGACGAGGCCGTGGCCACGGCGCGCGCGCTGGGCCCGGTGCTCGGCGCTTACCACCCCTGCGTGCTGGACGTGCTGGCCCGCCTGAAGGCCGTCTCCGGCCATGACGAGTTCAGCTTCCACATGAGCGGCACCGAGGCGGTCATGCAAGCCGTGCGGTTGGCGCGTTATCACACGAAGAGGAAGCGCCTGGTTCGCTTTGCCGGGGCGTATCACGGCTGGTGGGAGGACGTGCAGCCCGGTCCCGGCAATCCGCTGCCGCCGCGCGAGACCTTCACGCTGCAGGACATGGCCGAGCGCTCACTGCAGGTGCTGGCCACGCGGCGCGACATCGCCTGCGTACTGGTGAACCCGCTGCAGGCGCTGCACCCCAACGTCAACGCGCCGGGTGACTCCGCGCTGATCGACGGCAGCCGTCGCGCGGCCTACGACCGCGAGGCCTACACGGCGTGGCTGAAGCAGCTGCGCGAGGTGTGCACGGCGCGCGGCATCGTGCTGATCTTCGACGAGGTGTTCGTGGGCTTTCGCCTCGCGCCCGGCGGCGCGCAGCAATACTTTGGCGTGAAGGCGGACCTTGTCACCTACGGCAAGACGCTGGGCGGCGGGCTGCCGGTGGGCGTGGTCTGTGGCAGCCGCGCGCTGATGCAGCGCTACCGCGAGGAACGGCCGGCCGACATCTGCTTCGCGCGCGGCACCTTCAATGCGCATCCCTACGTGGTGGCGGCGATGTCGGCCTTCCTGAAGCGCATGGAGCGGCCTGAGGTGCGTTCGCTGTATGACGGGCTGGACACGCGCTGGGATGCGCGCTGCGCGCGGTTCAACGCGCGGCTGCAGGCAGCCGGCGCACCGGTGCGCCTGGCCAACTTGTCAACGATCTGGACTGTCATGTACGAGCAGCCCGGCCGCTATCACTGGATGCTGCAGTTCTACCTGCGCAAGCACGGCTTGGCCCTGAGCTGGGTCGGCACCGGCCGGCTGATCTTCAGCCTGAACTACGGCGACGCCGAGTTCGACGAAGTCATGGACCGCTTCGTCGCCGCCTGCGGCGAGATGCGCGCCGATGGCTGGTGGTGGACCGCGCCCGAGCTGACGGCCAAGACCATCCGCCGCAGCGTGTTCCGCGAGATGCTGGCACAGAAGTTTTGAGGGCGACATGAACGACACCACCGCAGCACCGCTGCAGCGCGGCTTGCTCGCCCGGCTGGGTGCGCAGGAAGACCTGAACTTCCTGCTGACCAACCGCATTCCGCGCATCGCCGCAACGCGGCTGATGGGCCGCATCGCCAACATCGAGAGCCCGGCGTTCACGCGGCTGGCGCTTCGGCTGTGGCAGTGGTTCACGCCGCTGGATCTGAGCGAAGCGAAGCACCAACGCTTCACGTCCATCAAGGACTGCTTCACGCGCGAGCTGAAGGACGGCGCGCGGCCGTTCGATATGCGGCCCGACGTGTTCGCCAGCCCCTGCGACGCCATCGTCGGCGCAACAGGCGTCGTGCAGCGAGGCCAGGTCTACCAGGCCAAGGGTTTCCCGTACTCGACCGCGGAGCTCTTCGGCCCGACGCAGGACGCCAGCGTCTTCGAGGGCGGCCGCTTCATCACGCTGCGACTCACGTCGGCGATGTACCACCGCTTCCACGCACCGGCCGATGGCACGGTGGAGCACGTGACCTACCTCAGCGGCGACACCTGGAACGTCAACCCGGTCGCGCTGAAGCGCGTGGAGCGGCTGTTCTGCCGCAACGAGCGCGCCGTCGTGCGGATGCGGCTCCGTGGTGGTCAGCCCGTCGCACTCGTACCGGTGGCCGCCGTGTTGGTGGCCAGCATCCGCCTGCACTGGCTGGACGTGCTGCTTCACATCGGCCTGGATTTGGAGTCAAAGGGCGCCAACGAGATGCCCTGCTCGGCGCCGCACGCGAAGGGCCAGGAGATGGGCTGGTTCGAGCACGGCTCGACCATCATCGTTTTCGTGCCGCGGGGCTTCGAGCTGGCCGAGGGCATCGCCCACGGCGCGTACATCCGCGCCGGTCAGGCGCTGCTGAAGATCAGCTGAGGGCAGACTCGGGTTCGGCGGTCGCGCTTGCCCCCACCGGCACCGGCATGACGACCGGCGCCGCCGGCCTGGTCTTCACCGCAGGCAATATGCCCGGTAGCGCGGCCTGGTCGCCGCGGTCGATGATCTCCAGCCGGCCGTCGAAGTGCTCGACCAACGCAGTCAGGCTCTCCACCCAGTCGCCATCGTTGCAGTACAACACGCCGTCGATCTCGCGGATCTCGGCATGGTGGATGTGACCACACACGACGCCATGTGCGCCGCGCTTCTTGGCTTCGCGCGCCACCGCGTTCTCGAACTCATTGATGTAACTGACCGCGCGCTTGACCTTGTGCTTGAGGTAGCGCGACAGGCTCCAGTACGGGAGGCCGCACTTGGCGCGCAGCCGGTTGAACCAGCGGTTGACCTTGAGGGTGAACTCGTAAGCCAGGTCCCCCGCGATGGCGAGCCAGCGCGCGCACTGGATGACACCGTCGTACAAGTCGCCGTGCGTGACCCACAGCCGCTTGCCGTCCGCGGTCACGTGCATGGCTTCTTCCATCACATCCACGCCGCCGAAGTTGTGCATCAAATACTTGCGCGCGAACTCGTCATGGTTGCCCGGGATGAAGATGACCCGCGTGCCCTTGCGCGCCTTGCGCAGCAGCTTCTGAACCACGTCGTTGTGCGGCTGCGGCCAGTACCAGCTGCGCCGCAGCTGCCAGCCGTCGATGATGTCGCCCACGAGGTAGAGCGTCTCGCACTCGACATCTCGCAGGAAGTCGAGCAGGGCCTTGGCCTGGCACCCGGGCGTGCCCAGGTGGAGGTCAGAGATCCAGACGGTGCGTACCGACAGCGAGGGCGTGTCGGCGGCAGTCCCATCAGCGGCTTGGGGGTCGTTCGTCGGCATGCCGGCATGCTGACGGTCGGTCATGACGCGATAGTGACCGTGGTTTCCAGACCATGGCCTTGAAGCGCTTGAAGCTCGAACGCAGACCTGACGCGAATACCGAGTTGTCGCCGAACGTTAGGCACAGAAATGTTGTCTATAAATCGCCGTCGACCTTTGCCATCGGCGGCAAGTCGCCGCGAATGCTCCGAGCTTGCCGCGCTGGACGACCGAGCCATCCACGCCCCATGGGCGCGAGCGCCACTCGAAATGCAGGGGATCGACTACCCCAAACCCATCGTCGACCATGCTGAAGCGCGAGAGCAGACGCTGAGGCGATATGGGGTCGTCAAGGGCAAGACAACTTGAGGTGCCTGCACTGCTTGGGGGTTGGCAAGAGATGCGTGGCGATGGCACACCTGACGAGAAGATTCGGCGCAGAAGCCACGACGCCACCAAAGCAGCGATTGGAACCAGGCGACCACTGCCGCTCTGTCAGTTGCGTTCCGAATTCCCAAAAGCAAAACCCCCACCATCTTTCAATGGTGGGGGTTGGCTCAATAAATAGCCTGACGATGACCTACTTTC
>NZ_JBIGHY010000011.1:0-92218 GCF_043555865.1 Pelomonas dachongensis | reverse complement strand
AGTACTCCATCCCGCTGAAGAGCTGCCAAACGACATTCTCCGACCAGCGCTCAACGACGGATTCGTCACTCTCGTTGAAGGCGTGCTTGAGGTACAGCAGCGAGACCATCAACCGGATCGGCAGCCGAGGGCGACCCGCACGGCTCACGCCGCCGGCGGCCACCACCAGGGTGGGGCCAAGCGCCTGCATGATCGCCCGCAAGCGCTGGAGCAGTCGCTTGCAGTCAAGCCGCAAGATGGGGTGGACTGTCAAAGAGTCCCATTTCTGGAGAACTCATCAGAGCCTGAATGTCGGTGAGGATCAACATCCTCTGCGCCTGTCCGCTTCCTAGACATCCCATCCCGATGATGTGGCTGGATTCGATGGACGCGCTCAGCGGCGGAGCTGCTCGTATGTTTTCGAGGGGGATCTCCAATACGTCCGACACTGAATCTACTACCACGCCGATCACTCGCGTCAAGACTGTCAGCACGATGACTACAGTGAAGTCGTTGTACTCGGCAGATAGGCAACCGAGCTTGAGGCGAAGATCGATGATGGGAACGATAACGCCCCGCAGATTGACGACACCCATGACGAACGGAGGTGCATTGGCGATTCTTGTGTGGGTGGCTCATAGCTCCGAATCTCTTGGACGCGCAGAATGTCGATCCCGTACTCCTCGGCCCCTAGACGGAAGCTGAGGTACTCGCCTGGCACCGCACGAGCGACGTTGAGCAATTGGCCGCGCGGGTCGGCAGGCAGGGCGGCCAGGGCGCCGTGCGACGGTGTGGTGTGATGGGTTTCGGTGACGAGACTCATGGTGGTTGGACTTGACGGCTACGAGGGAGCGAACTGATGC
Source organism: Pelomonas dachongensis (assembly GCF_043555865.1). NCBI lineage: Bacteria > Pseudomonadati > Pseudomonadota > Betaproteobacteria > Burkholderiales > Sphaerotilaceae > Roseateles > Pelomonas dachongensis. The sequence continues at coordinate 91,376 of NZ_JBIGHY010000011.1, read as the reverse complement.
GCGCGGGTCAGAAGGTGGCCCACTCTTCGCTGTCGGCAGCGGCGGCCTTCGAGGGCGCCGGGCGCGGCGTTGGGGCGGGTGCAGGCTTAGGCGCCGTCGGGCGAACGGGCGCGCTGACCCTCGGTGCCATACCCCGAGTCGCCACTTGGGATGCGGCTTGGTGGCTCGTCCAGGCCGATGCATCGCCGGAAGACAGCTTGAACACCGCCACCGCCTGCACCAGTTGCTGAGCCTGACTGCGCAGGCTCTCCGCTGCCGCGGCGCTCTCCTCGACGAGCGCTGCGTTCTGCTGCGTCGCCTGATCCATCGCCGTGACGGCTTCGCCGACCTGTTGCACACCCGTGCTCTGCTCGGCGCTGGCGGATGTAATCTCAGCCACGATGTCGCTCACGCGCTGGATGGAGCCGACGATGTCGCCCATGGTCTTGCCAGCCTGGTCGACCAGAAGCGTGCCCTGTTCCACCTGTTCGACGCTGCGACCGATCAGGGACTTGATTTCCTTGGCAGCCTCCGCGCTGCGCTGCGCGAGGCTGCGCACTTCGGAGGCGACGACGGCAAAGCCGCGGCCCTGCTCCCCGGCACGTGCGGCTTCGACGGCGGCGTTCAGAGCGAGGATGTTGGTCTGGAAGGCGATGCCGTCGATCACTCCGATGATGTCGCCGATCTTGCGGCTGCTGTCGGTGATGCCCTGCATGGTAGTCACGACCTTGCCGACCACTTGACCGCCTTCAGCAGCCACAGACGAGGCGCTCTGCGCCAGTTGGTTGGCCTGCCGGGCACTGTCAGCGTTGTGGCGGACCGTTGTGCCGAGTTCTTCCATCGTGGCGGCCGTTTGCTGCAGCGCACTGGCCTGTTGTTCGGTGCGGCTAGAGAGGTCCTGGTTGCCCTGTGCAATCTGTGCACTGGCGGTGGCCACGCTCTCCGAGTTCTGGCGCACATTGGCCACCACTTGCGCCAGGCTGACCTGCATCTTGGCCAAGTTGGCCATCAAGCTGGAAGAATCGCCCGACTTCAGACCCACTTCTGCACTCAGGTCACCGCGCGCCACGCGCTCTGCCACGGCCACCGCTAAGCCGGGCTCGGCTCCCAGTTGGGAAAAGAGGCTACGAGTCAGTAGCATCCCCAGCGCGATGGCCAAGCCACACAGGGCCAGGCCGCCGAAGACCAGCGTGGCCGTGGTGCTAGTGCCGGAATCCGCCATCTGTCGTGAGCGCTGGGCCAGCAGGGCGGACTCGGCCTGTGCGTATTCGGCAATGCCGGCGCGGAAGGCGTCCATGGCAGCCTTGTCCTTGCCTTGCTCGAACTCCTTGAACAGAGTATCGGCTGACAGTTTGCCTTCCGTAACTTCACGACGCTTGGCGGCCAGCCCATCAGCCACTTCCAGGAAAGCCTGGTAGTAGCCCATCAGATTGCTCAGGCGTGCCTGCTGAGACGAGTTGTCGGAGGTCAGCGACTTGGACTTTTCAAAGTGCTCCGAGAAGTCTTTCTTGCCCGTGTTGAAGGGCTCCAGGAATCTGTCATTGCCGCTGGCCACAAAGCCACGCAAGCCCGTTTCGATGTTGACCATGCTGAGTAGCAGCTTGTCGGACTCTGTGAGCACCTCATACGTGTGGTTGTTCCACTTCACGCTGTCCAGCAGCCGGTTCGTGTTCACCAGGGCGATGGCGATCAACAAGCCAGCAACGGTGAGAAGTGAAGCGAAGGTCGCGAAGAGCTTCCTCTTAAGAGTCCAGTGGTTCATGGCGTACGGAGAAGGTTGTCTGACCCGCGTTTGGCAGATTGAGGCAGTCCGCTGCTCTGCGGGAATAGAGCGAGACCGGCACTCTACGATTAAATCGATTTAAATGATATTTTCGATAGAGCAAAGGTGGCATTTATACCGTTTTAACCAGTCTAGTGAAGGCACAGAGCCTTAACCGCCAACCTAGGACGAACCGCCAATTGCAGGGTGGTCCAGTCGCGCGTCCGCGGGACCTCTGCTTTCCGGGCACACCGAGATACCCAAACCCGGCGCCGATGCCAGGGGTGTTTGACAACAGGGCGGTATCGAATCGCAGCTGCAACACTGGCCGTAGCGGTCAGTGAATTGGTGAGGAAGGGGATCCTTGCAGCGCCTGCATGATCGCCCGCAAGCGCTGGAGCGGGCTGTCCCAACCCAGGCGGTTGCGAGGTCGGTTGTTGATCTCGTCGGCGATGAAGTCGAGCTGTTCTTGGCTGTGCACCGATTGGGCGGGCAGGGCGGCAACCATGCACAGAGGTTGAGCCCCAGCCTCACAGGCCATGGATCTGTCCCCTGCGCCGGCCGTGGTCGGCCCCGTGAACCTGACAGAGGTGCCGGCGCGCCGTGGCAGTTAGTGCACGCTGAACCCGCTTGATCGCGCTGCATCCATGCCTGGGTGGCCGCCCACTAAGGCATGAATGTGACGCGACGCTATTGGCGAATGCCGGCCTGTACCGCACCTGGCCAAGATCGGTACGTGTCTCTCGATTGATGGCGCCCTATGGGCCCAAGGGCTCGGCCGAGGTGGTCACGCTCGGCGGCGCGCGCTACGCACTGGGCCGACGATTGCCTGGCCTGTGTGAAGACCGGCTGAAAGCGCTTCGGCCCGAGGTGGTGGCCTGGTTGCGGCGGGTGAGGGTGCTGTGAAGCGGCGGGCGCTGTGTACCGGCTCTGGCGCTAGGCGTGCTGCGGGCCTGGATGCGCGCGGGCACTCGACTTGGGATCTAAACCCGTGTTCCTGGTTATCCGCGATAGGATGCGTCCGATACAGCCCCGGTATTTTGCGAGATCTGGGTTGCCGCTTTGTTATTTGGGATAAATCATGGCAAGTTCTGCACCTAAGGACCGTCAGAGGCGGCCTGCTCGCACCGGATCGGTCATCCAGTCCGGCATCTACCCTGCCAAGTCGAGTAGCCCGGCGGTGAAGAAGGGCGGCCTCGCGCGGGGAGGTTCGAATCCCTCGTTGGACTTGTCGACCGTCAAGGCGGTCATTCCGAACGTGCAGCCTCGCCCGAAGGCCAAGACTACTCTCGTGGTTGCGAAAGAGCCGCTTGTGGACCCCAGGGATGCGGTGCCAGTCCGAAAGCACGATCTGATCAAGATGCTTTACGCGACTGCCTCCGGCACTAGCCACACTCCTGATCCACGCGTCGTCGAGTCCCTCGGGCAGCAAATGGTGGCTGAGGGTGTGGTCGCCACGGCGGGGCGCGATGCCAAGGCCGAGCAACTGCGGCTGCGCCTGGTCCAACGCAACGTGGACGCGGTGCTGGCAGGATCGCGCTGGCTCTCCAGCAAGGATCTCAACGAGGTTCGATACGGCAAGACGTCCAACGGCTCTCAGACGATCAAGCGTTGGGTCGAGAGCGGCATGATTTTCTCCCTGGAAACTCCGCTCGGTCGGATGATTCCAGCCTACGGGCTGGATGAGCTGGGCGAGCCCATCGAGTTCCTGAAGCCAGTTCTGCAGGCGATGGCGGGCCGCACTGGCTTCCTCATCGCGTCGTGGTTCGAATCCCCGAACACCCATCTCGGCGGCAAGCGCCCGCGCGAGGTTCTGGCAACCCGGGGCCTGGATGTGATCCGCGCTGCGCAGGCGCACGTTGCGGAGGGCTTCCATGGCTAGAGCCAAGGATCCCACCGCACTCGCCGCTGCGCGCCGCAAGGCATTGATCAAGGCCGGCGCAAAGCTCGCATCCAAGGCTGCGGCCAAGCCGAAGGCCAAACCCGCCAAGACGAAGCCTGTGCCGAAGGCTGCAGCGCCTGTGCCTGTGCTTGCGCCTGCGTTCAAGGTGACCTCGCCCGGCAAGTTCGTTTGGCCGCTCTCGCGGGCGTCGATGCGGCCGCATCCACCGTCGGCGCATCTCCCGACGATCAAGGACGTCAAAGCGGGTCGCTGGTTTCGGGTCCACGACTTCGACCGGGTGACCGGTAGGTACGCGGCTGCGGCGTTCAACGACTCTGGCAGGGGTGACGCCCGGTTCAGTCCGATCCTGCGCAGCGATGGCACGGTGATCCCAACGATCTACGCTGCAGCTCACCCTCGCACCGCCATCGCTGAGATCCTGCTGCACGAGGCCCCTATGCCTTCAACCGGCTGGAACTTCCCTTGGTCCGTGGAGGGCAGTCGCGCGACCAGCAAGAAGCACCTGAGTGAGGTGGATCTGCCGGACCTGCGGCTGGCCGCGCTCACGACGTTCGGCCTTCAGGCTGCAGGGCTTCTCGTGGACGATCTGCTGGGCGGCAATCAGCCTGAGTACGTCCGCACTCGCGCATGGTCGCTGTGGCTCTACGAGAACATGCCGGACATCCAGGGCTTGTACTGGATGAGCCGGCGTGACAACGAATACGGCTGCGTGATGCTCTTCGGAGATCGCGTGCCGGGCGGCATCAGCAGCTCGTCGATGGCGCACATCGCCGACTATGAGCTGGTGGTGCTGGAAACGCTGGACTCGATGAGCGCTTCGGTGAGCTAAGGCACCCGGCGCTGTCGGCATCGGGCCTGGATTGGGCAAAGCAACTTGAGACGGACGGCCTGCGCAGTGGCAGTCCTTCCGCGCTGGTGGTAGGTATTGGGCATCACACCGACACGACAAGGCCATGCCCGCCCCCAACTTCGCAATTCCTCCCGTCTTCATCTGGTCGTGGGCCATCGTCCACGACGCCAAGCGCCTCGGCGGCCTGGATGTCCGCCGTCGACCCGCGCGATGCTGTGTCCCGCGCGTTGACCAGCACCACCACATTCGGCAGCCTGGTGGGTGAGGAGCTGAATGTTCCAATCTCGGTCCTGGACAACGCGCCGGGCAACGCGGACACGTCGTACACCGTGCGTGGCCAGCTGTTCATGGAAGTGCGCCGTCTGTTGATGCTGTCATCGGCCAGGCGGTACTGGAACAGCACCCCGACGCGCTGGCCCTGCGAGAGGAAGATACCAAGAGGCCGAAAGCTCATTTCTTGCGAAGTGCAGGAGTGCCGACAGACCCCGCAGCTTGCCGCACGCCTGGGTCCACGCGAGCGCCCGCGGCTGTCCGGGTGCCCTCGACACGCTCAAGGGCAGCCGCTACGCGCGACTTGATCCGGGGGGCTGCGGTAGGCCCTGCCTCAACCGCGGTTGCAGCCGCCTTCGGCACAAGAGCAAGTTCCAATCCCAGGCGATCTGCCAAAGAGAGCAAGGTGCTGACCTTGAAGTCCGCAGTTCCGCTGAGCACATTGGTCAGCGTTCGCTGCGAGATGCCAGCTTGGGTCTTCAAGTCAGACTGCCGGATCTTCAACCGCTGTGCAGACGCTCGCAGGATCGCCGAGATTTCACCAATCGCCTTCATGGCATCAGAGTAGCTTTATGTGCGACTGATACTACTTTGGTTCCATTTTTGATTCAATGAGATGGCAACAAAGCTCCATTTCTTCCTTTATGGCACTTGGATGCCAAATACATCTGCGTAGAGGCGTGAGGCTTCACAGCGCTGATCGTCCCCCGCGCCATCCACTGCGCAAAGCGCCGGCAGCCCACGACCAGGCGAACGACCAGCAACGGGAGCAAAGCGAACAGGCCCTCCGACGTCTTGAAGAAGCAGCCAGGCCTATGGACGATCCAAGCCAGCCGCGACGTCAACCATGGTCGCGCCTCACGTCGAATGTTGTTTCTTGCCATTCGCCCCATGTCGAGTCGCTCGCCTCGACACCGGCGAGGAACGCCTGTTCGTTGTGACCACCAGCACCAGCACGCTGGCGCTCGCCGTCATCACATCCATCATCTGCCTGGGCCCACCTTCGCGTTCATGCGATCGCGATCTTCTCCCGGCCCGCGATGGCGGGCCTGGCAGGTCAGAAGGTTTCCCAGTCGCCGTTGTCGGCGGCGGGGGTGGGTGCTGGCGCGGCACGTGGCGCTACCACCGGTGCAGCTGCTCGTGCCGCGCGCGGTGCCGGGGCAGGGCGGGGCGCCGGGGCGGGCCTGGGCGAAGCCAGCGGGAGCGCGGCCTTCGCGACTGCGGGCCGGGAAGCCGGCGCAGTTGCGGGTGCCGGGGGCTGGCCTGCGGCGACGCGGAACACCGCCACAGCCTCCACGAGGCGCTGCGCCTGACCCTTCAGGCTCTCGGCGGCGGCGGCGGATTCCTCCACCAGCGCGGCGTTCTGCTGCGTCATCTGGTCCAGTTGCACGACGGAGGTGTTGACCGATGCGATGCCCTCGCTCTGCTCCGTGGCGGCCGAACTGATCTCGCCGATGATGTCTTGCACGCGCTGCACGCTGGACACGATCTCACCCATCGTCGTGCCGGCGTTCTGCACCAGCTGGGTGCCGTTCTCGACGCGCTCCACGCTGTTGCCGATGAGGGTCTTGATCTCCTTGGCGGCCTCGGCGCTGCGCTGCGCCAGCGAACGCACCTCGCCGGCCACGACCGCGAAGCCGCGGCCCTGTTCGCCAGCGCGCGCCGCTTCCACCGCTGCGTTCAGCGCGAGGATGTTGGTCTGGAACGCGATGCCGTCGATGGTGCCGATGATGTCGCTGATCCTGCGGCTGGCCGCATTGATCTCGTCCATCGTCGTGACGACCTGGCCCACCACCTCGCCGCCGCGCGTCGCCGCAGAGGCTGCGGACTGCACCAGCTGGTTGGCCGTGCGGGCGGAGTCGGCCGTCTGGCGCACCGTGCCCGTGAGCTGGCTCAGCGACGATGCAGCGTTCTGCAGGTTGCTGGCCGTCTGCTCGGTGCGCTGGCTCAGGTCGAGGTTGCCGGTGGCGATCTCGGCGCCGGCCGTGGCGATGCTGTCCACCGAGTTGCGCACGGTGCCGATGGTGGCAGCCAGGCGCTGGCGCATGCGCTCGGTGTCCTGGATCAGCGAGCCGATCTCGTCCTGGCGGCGGCTGCTGACCGACTGGCTCAAGTCACCGTCGGCGATGGCGCCCACGGCCTTCTGCAGCGCGGCCAGCGGGCGGGCCACCCAGCGGCGGAGCATCCACAACAGGCCGAAGCCCAGCCCCACGGTGGTCAGCGCCAGGGCGCCCCAGAAGAACCAAAGCGTCTTGCGGCCGGCGGCCTGCGCTTCACCCCGCGATACCTGCGCAACGACCCAGTAGCCGGACTTCTCGCTCTTGCGGGCGATCGCGAAGTTGTCGCCGGCCCCATTGCCGAGCACGTCGGGCGTGTCGTCCAGCACGACAGTGCTTTCCTTCTGCTCGGCCAGCAGCTTCTCGAAGCCGGGCGCAATGCTGGACACCAGCTTGCCCTTGGCCGTCGGGTGGGCCGCGAACGTCGCTTTGGCCGGGTCCTTCGGCATGGCGACGATGTAGGTGCCGCCCTTGTCGAAGAACTTGGCGCCGTTGGCCATGCGGTCCATCGCGCCTTCGAAGGCTTCGAGGCCGTAGCCGATGAACAGGATGCCCACGATCGCACCGGCATCGTTCTTGACGGGCTCGTAGTGCGTCATGTAGCCACGGCCGAACAGCGTCGCGCGGCCGGTGAACGACTTGCCTGCCTTGATCGCTGCGTAGGCGGCGCCGCTGCGGTCCAGCAGCGTGCCCATGGCGCGCTCGCCCTTCTCGTTCTTCAGCGACGTGGTGATGCGCTCGAAATCGTCGCCCTTGGCCGCGAACACCGTGGCCACGCCACCGCTCACGGCCGAGAACTTGTCGACCTGCGTGAAGTTGCCGTTGAGCTTGGGCCCCCAATCGCGCAGCTCGCCGGTGGTCGCGTCCAGCGAGAAGCTGGGGCCGAACTCCTGGCGGAACGAGCCGAAGCTGCGCTGGGCCTGCTGGGCTGCGATGTCATCCATGGCCTGCATGGCGTCGACCAGTGAGCCGGTCTTGTCGACCACCCAGGTGTGGACCTGTTCGTTGGCCGATCGTTTCAGCAGGGTACCGACGATGAGGCTGACGACCAGCAGCATGCCGGCGACGGCCGCGGCGCCGGTCAGCGACACCTGGCGAGCAATGGAGCGGTCGGACGAACTCATGAACACCTCCTAGAGTTTCTGGACAGACAACGCTCCGCAGCCCCGCATGAGGGCGGGGCTGTTCAGAAGCCGGGCGTCAGGCGGAAATCAAGCCGCGATGGCCGCGTCCATCAGGCCCATCTCGGCGCTGCTCATCAGGCCCTCGATGTCCATCAGGATCAGCATGCGCTCGCCCACCGAGCCGATGCCGGTGATGAAGCTGGTGTCGACCGAGGCCGAGCTGAGTTCGGGCGCCGGCTTGATGGCGTCGCGGTTCAGCTCCAGCACGTCGGACACCGAATCGACCACCGCGCCGACGACGCGGTTCTTCACGTTCAGCACGATGACGACCGTGAAGCTGTTGTACTCCGCGGTGGCGCAGTTCAGCTTCAGGCGCAGATCGACGATGGGGACGATGACGCCGCGCAAGTTGACGACACCCTTGATGAAGTCGGGGGCGTTGGCGATGCGCGTGGGCTGCTCGTAGGAGCGGATTTCCTGGACCTTCAGGATGTCGATGCCATATTCCTCCGAACCGAGTCGGAAGGTCAGGTACTCGCCGCTCTTGGGGCCGGGACCCTTGGTGGTGACGGCGCCAGCCGGGCGCAGCGCGGGGACGTTGCTCGATTCCATGCAGACCTCTCCTTGTTGTATGTGGGTTAGTGACGCGAGCGACGCACGAGGCTGCCGACGTCCAGGATGAGGGCCACGCGGCCGTCGCCCATGATGGTGGCGCCGGACACGTCGTTGACCTTGCGGTAGTTGGCTTCGAGGTTCTTCACGACGACCTGCTGCTGGCCGAGCAGCTCGTCCACCAACAGCGCGACGCGGCCGCCTTCGGCCTCCACGACGACCATGATGGAGCTGACGTGCTCGAAGTCGAAGCGCGGCACGTCGAACACCTTCTCCAGCTCGATGACCGGCATGTACTCGTCACGCACCTCGACCACGCGGCCGGAGCCGGCGACGGTCTTGATGGTGTCGGCCTGCACCTGGAACGACTCGACGACGGACGACAGCGGCAGGATGTAGCACTCGTCGCCGACGCCCACGCTCATGCCGTCCATGATGGCAAGCGTCAGCGGCAGGCGCACGGACACCTTCATGCCGTAGCCCTCGGCGGAGTCGATCTCGACCGTGCCGCCGAGTGAAGTGATGTTCTTCTTGACCACGTCCATGCCGACACCGCGGCCGGACACGTCGGTGACGACGTCGGCCGTGGAGAAGCCCGGCGCGAAGATCAGGTTCCAGCATTCGGCGTCGGTCATCGTGTCCGGCGCATCGATGCCCTTCTCGCGGGCCTTCTTGATGAGCTTGTCGCGGTTCAGGCCGCGGCCGTCGTCGCGCACCTCGATGACGATGCTGCCACCCTGGTGGGAGGCGACCAGCGTGATCGTCCCTTGCTCAGGCTTGCCGCGGGCCTCGCGGTCCGCCGGCATCTCGATGCCGTGGTCGCAGCTGTTGCGCACCAGGTGGGTCAGCGGGTCAGTGATCTTCTCGACCAGGCTCTTGTCCAGTTCGGTGGCCTCGCCCTGCGTGACCAGTTCGACTTTCTTGCCCAGCTTGGCCGCCAGGTCGCGCAGCATGCGCGGGAAGCGGTTGAACACGGTCGACATCGGAATCATCCGGATCGACATGACGGACTCTTGCAGGTCGCGCGTGTTGCGTTCCAGGTCGGCCAGGCCGCTGGTGAGCTGCTGGTACAGGCCAGGGTCCAACTCGCGGCTGTTCTGCGCCAGCATGGCCTGCGTGATGACGAGCTCGCCGACGAGGTTGATGAGCTGGTCGACCTTCTCGATCGAGACGCGCAGCGTGGTCTGGTCCATCGCCGCAGGCTTGGACTCGGTCTTGGCCGGCGTGGCGGCACGGGTCGGCACGATCGCGGCGGCCGGCTTGACGTCCATGGCCGGCGCAGGCGCTGCGGCGGCGCCTTCGGAAGGTGTGCCCGGGGCGTCGTCGAAGAAGCCGTAGCCCGGGTCGTTGGAGGGCGCTTCGGCCGGCGGCGCACCGGGCGCGCCGTCGTAGAAGCCGAAGCCCGTGGTCAGCGGCATCAGCTTCACCTGTTCACGCGCCACATGGAACGTGAAGAGGTCCAGCAGGTCGTTGTCGGTGGAGCTGGTCAGCACCTTGAAGCGGCGCATGCCGTCGGAGCTCTGGCCCGCGTCCAACGGCTCGATGGTGCCGAGGTCGGTGATTTCCTTGAACAGCTCGACGAGGTTCTCGGCCAGGCTCAGGTCCGTCAGCGGGCCGACCTGCAGTTCCAGCAGGCGGGTGCCCGGCTTGGCTGCGGTCGGCGCGGGCGCAGCCGGTGCCGGGGCGGGTGCGGCTGCCTTGGCCGCGGGCGCCGGCGCGGCGGCGACCGGTGCGGCGCCGCCTTCGACGAAGCTCTTGATGTTGACGAGGAGGTCGGTCGTGTCGAACACGTCGCCGCCCGAGCCCTGGTGGCGGGCCAGCTGCGTGCGCAGCGCGTCGCCGGACTGCAGCAGCACGTCGACCATCGCCGCGTTGGGCTGCAGTTCGTGGCGGCGCAGCTTGTCCAGCAGCGTTTCCATCTGGTGGGTCAGCTCGGCGACGTCGGAGAAGCCGAAGGTCGCAGCGCCACCCTTGATGGAGTGGGCGCAGCGGAAGATGGCGTTCAGCTCCTCGTCGTCGGCCTCCTCGACGTTCACATTGAGCAGCAGCTGCTCCATGTTGTCGAGGTTCTCGCCGGCTTCCTCGAAGAAGACCTGGTAGAACTGGCTGAGGTCGATGCCAGCACTGATGCTGGCGCCTTCGGTGGTCATGTCACCCATGGCTGTTACTCCCCTGTCGTGGACTTCAGCGGATGACCTTGCCGATCACTTCGATCAGCTTGGCCGGGTCGAAAGGCTTGACCAGCCAGCCGGTGGCGCCTGCGGCGCGGCCGGCCTGTTTCATCGTGTCGCTGGACTCGGTGGTCAGGATCAGGATGGGCGTGGTCTTGAACTTGGGGTTCTCGCGCAGCTTCTTGGTCAGGCTGATGCCGTCCATGCGCGGCATGTTCTGGTCGGTCAGCACCAGGTCGAAATCACGCTGGCCCGACTTCTCCCAGGCGTCCTGTCCATCCACTGCTTCCACCACGTTGAAGCCGGCGTTCTTGAGCGTGAAGGCCACCATCTGGCGCATCGAGGCCGAATCGTCGACAGCGAGGATTGAGTGCATTTGAGTCTTCTCCGAGAGAGCGTGTGTGCCTGGGGGGCTGGGGGATGTCGGGGTCAGAAGAGTTCGATGGAGCCGGCGTCCATCTCGTCCTGCGTGACCGGGTTGGGGCGCAGCGGCGCGATCTCGACGACGGCGGCGCCGTCCTCGTCATCCATGCCGAAGGTGTCGCGGGCCAGCTGGTCCGAGCAGTTGCGCAGCCGCTGGCTGGTGTGCGCGATCAGCTGCGTGGCCATGTCCTGGAACTGCAGGGCGGTGATCGCGCCGGCGATGTCTTGCATGACGTGCTTCAGGCCTTCAGCCGCCGGGCCGCCTTCGGTGCCGCTGAGCAATGACATGACCTGGTTGGACGCGCTGTAGAAATGGGCGGACAGCGCCTCGCCGGCGTCGTCGAGCAGACGTTGCAGGCGCTCGAGATCGTTGGTCACCGTCATCAGGTGATCCTGCAATTCCGCAGCCGCCAGCAGCGGCATGGGGACCATGCTGCTGTCCAAGCCATCAACTGCGGTGGAGGTATCTGTCTGCATCGTGTCTCCGCGAGGGGATGCCGCTTCTTGTCCGTGCCCTGGGGGTTCGTTCAGGGCGAATGCATCATGGCATGTTCGATTGCTTTTCGACACGTGTCGATCACGAGATCTACGGGAGAACGCGCGGTATTACCGCTCTCTCATGCTCGCCGGCGTGCCGATTGTGGGGAGCTATCACCACGGCATACTCTGCGCCCATGACGATTTCAGGTGTGGAGCAGGCCGGCCGGATCCTGCGGGTGCTGCATGTCGAGGACGCCGAGCTGGACCACCAGCTCATCCTGGCGGAGCTCGGGCGAGCCGGCCTGCGGGTCGTGCTGGAGCGCCTGGACAGCCTGCCGATGGTGCTGGCGGCGCTGGATCAGCCGTGGGACGCCATCCTGTCCGACTACAACCTGCCAGGCTTCTCGGGCCTGCACGTGCTGGAGGCGCTGCAGCAGCGCAACTCGCCCATCCCCTTCATCCTGGTCTCGGGAGAAATCGGCGAGGACACGGCCGTGGCGGCCATGCGCAACGGCGCGTCCGACTACCTGCTGAAGAACAACCTGGCCCGGTTGGCGCCGGCGCTGGTACACGCCATCGAGGCTGCCGACAGCGAGCGCGCGCGGCTGGCGGCTGACGAAGAACTGGTGCGCTCCAAACAGCGCCTGCACCAGCTGGCCGGCCATCTGCAGACCAGCGTGGAGCTGGAGCGCGCGGCGATCGCACGCGAGATCCATGATGACGTGGGCGGGTCGCTGACGGCACTGAAGTTCGACCTGGCCTGGATCGACCGCCATGCGCAGGAGGCCGAGGTGCGCCAGCGGGTCGCGGCGGCGCTGGAGACGGTCAACTCGGCCATCGAGGCCAGTCAGCGCATCATGCACAACCTGCGTCCCGCCATCCTGGAGCAGGGGCTGGTGGCCGCGCTGCAATGGATGACGGCCCGTTTCGAGCGACGCACCGGCGTGGAGGCCGCTTTGCGCCTGGGGGAGGAGCGCCTGGCGCTGCCGTCGGGCGTGCCGCTGGTGGCCTACCGCACGGCCCAGGAGGCGCTGACCAATGTCGCCAAGCATTCGGGCGCGACGCGCGTGGACATCGAGCTGAGCCTGGATTCCGGCGTGCTGACGCTGGAGATCCGTGACAACGGTCACGGCATCGAACCGCAAGCGCTGGGCAAGGAAAGGTCGTTCGGCATCCGCGGCCTGCATGAGCGGGCGGCAACGGTGGGCGGCTGGGTGGACCTGAGCAGCACGCCGGGCCACGGCACCAGCCTCATCCTCACGGTGCCGCTGGACGCCGACGCCATCGACGCGCTGGACGACGCCACCGACTTCGGTGACTCCACCACCCAATCCATCTGGGGCCGCCTGTGATCCGCGTCATCCTCTGCGACGACCACGGCCTGATCCGCCGCGGCATCCGCGACACCCTGGCCGACAGTGGCGACATCGAGGTCATCGGCGAGGCCGGCGACTACACGGAGCTGCGCGGCCTGCTGCACAAGCTCGGCCGCGACAACCCTTGCGATGTGCTGGTGCTGGACATCAACATGCCCGGTCGCTCGGGCCTGGACGTGCTGCACGTGTTGAAGGACGAGGGCTCTACGCTGCGCACGCTGATCGTGTCCATGTACCCCGAAGACCAATACGCCATCCGCGCCCTGCGCGCGGGCGCCTACGGGTACGTCAACAAGGGCGGCGACCCGGCCACGCTTGTGGCCGCCGTGCGCACGGTGGCGCAGGGGCGCAAGTACGTGACACCCGAGATCGCGCAGATGCTGGTCGAGAGCCTGACCGCGCCGGTGGCCGAGCAGGCGCACCACAAGCTGTCCGACCGCGAGCTGCAGACGCTGGTGATGATCGCGTCCGGCAAGCGGCTGTCCGACATCGCCGAGGAGCTGATGCTCAGTCCCAAGACCGTCAGCGTGTACCGGGCCCGCGTGCTGGAGAAGCTGGCGCTGACGAACAACTCCGAGCTGACGGTCTACGCGATCCGCAACGGGCTGGTGGCGAGCTGATCTCGCGCGCTGGCGACCGTTCGTCGGCCGCATCTGCAACTGGTCAACGAAGGGCGGCGTGCCGTCGAACGGGCGTACCGGCCGGCCTGGCTGCTGCGCAGAATTCGCCGGCATGCAAGGTCGAACCCTTTGTTCCAGCATATGGACACGTCAAACCTGACCGACTCGCGGGTTGCGCATCGCATCAGCAGGCGCACCACGCTGGGCTCCATGGGCTTGCTGCTGATGGCGCCGGCCGGTTGCGGCGCGGGTGCGCAGGACGCGGTGTCGGAGCGCCTCGGCGAGGTCTTCCGCCAGGCGCATGCCGCGGGGTTCAATGGCAGTGTGCTGGTCACGCGGGGCGGTGCGGTGTTGTATCGAGCCAGTTTCGGCATGGCCGATCAGCAGCGCGGCAGCGCCAATGTCGATGCCACCCGTTACCTGGGCTTCTCTGTGAACAAGCCGATGACGGCCGTGCTGGTGTTCCAGCAGATCGAGGCAGGCAGGCTGTCGCTCGACCGGCGCCTGGATGGCGTGTTCCCGCATCTGGTGAGCCAGCCAGCCGCGGCCATCACGATCGGGCAGCTGCTGTCGCACACCTCGGGCGTCGAGGAGATCATCAGCGCCCACCAGGACCGTCGCATCACGCCAGCGGACCTGGCGACCGCGCGAGTCGCGAACACCGGCAAGGTCGCCTATTCGAGCAGCGGCTTCGTCATCCTGGCACTGGTGCTGGAGGCGGTGTCGGGGCGCAGCTATGCGCAGTTGTTCGATGAGCAGCTCCGCGTGCCGGCAGGCATGCGCGATTCCGGCTTGCTGCGTTCCGGCGAGGAAGTGCCAGGGCTGGCGCGCGGGTACCGAGGCAGGAATGGCCGACGCGAGCTGGCACCGTTGGGCCTGCCGCCCGAGGTGATGGAGGGTGCCGGGTCGCTCTATACGACCACGGCCGACCTCGCTCGCTTCGACCAGGCCCTGCGGGCCGGCACGCTGCTGAAGGAAGAGACGCAGAAGCTGATGTACACGCACGTCACAGACGACCGCGCCTACGGATGGTCGCTGGCTGAGCAGGGTGGGCGGTACTTCCCCTGGCACAAGGGCTCGTTTCGCGGTTACGCCGCGGTGTTCGTGCGGCAGCTGCATCGCCACGAGATGATTGCCATCCTGTCGAATGACGAGGAGGCGGACATGCTGGCCCTGCGGACCGCAGTGCTGCGGCTCCTCAAGCGCGACGCGGCCGGCAGGTAGGCTGCCGCCACTCATCCCGGCGGGTGGCGATTCACCCGCGCCGGCTGCCGTTCGTCGAAAGCCCTGACCCCATGACAGCCTTGTCTGTGCAGAATCCGCCCAGTTCCCAACCTGGGTGGCAACTTGCAGGAGCGCGTCATCGATACCGGATTGCTGAAGGAGCTGCGCATCGACGGTGCGCACCGTGAGGACCCTGGCGGCGGCCCGCCGAGATGGGTCTGGGGCGTGGCTGCCGGCGTGGTGGTCCTGGCGCTGGCGGGCGGGGCGGCCTGGTGGCTGGTTGCGGGCAACAAGCCGGTCGCCGTGCAGACCGTCACCGCGCGCGCCAATGGTCAGGGCGCCGCTGCCAACGCGGTGCTGCAGGCCACGGGCTACGTGACGGCGCGCCGCATGGCCACCGTGTCCGCGCAGATCACCGGCACGCTGATCGAGGTGCTCATCGACGAAGGCTTCAAGGTGAAAAAAGGGCAGGTGCTGGCCCGGCTCGATGACACCGGGCTGAAGGCGGGCCTGGCTGCAGCCGAGGCGCAGGTTCGCACCGCAGAGGCCAACCTCGGCCAGGTGCGCGCGCAGCTCGCCCAGGCGCAGGCCGACGAGCGCCGCCAGGCGGAGCTCAATGCCAGCGGTATGACGACACGGCAGTCCCGCGAGCAGGCGGCGACAGGCGTCAAGACCGTGGCGGCTCAGCTGGACGCGGCGCAGCGCCAGGTCGAAGCGGCGCAGGCCCAGGCCCGCATCGCGCGTGTCAACTTCGACTACGCCACCGTGCGTGCGCCGTTCGACGGCGTCGTCACGGCGCGCGCGGCGCAGGTCGGCGAGATCATCTCGCCGTTGTCGGCCGGCGGCGGCTTCACGCGCACCGGTGTGGGCACCATCGTCGACATGGACTCGCTGGAAGTGGGCGTGGACGTCAACGAGGCCTACATCGCGCAGGTCAGGCCCGACATGCCGTGCGAGGCAGTGCTGGACGCCTACCCGGACTGGAAGATCCCGGCGCACGTGGTGGCCGTCATCCCCAGTGCCGACCGCGGCAAGGCAACCGTCAAGGTGCGTGTGGCGCTGGAGCAGAAGGACGAGCGCGTCGTGCCCGACATGGGCGTGCGCGTGAGCTTCCTGGCGGCCAAGCCGAAGGTGGAGGCCAAGCCGGTGCCGGGCGTGCTGGTGCCGCCGGAGGCCGTCCGGATGGAGGACGGGCCTGAGCCGGCCAAAGGCAATGCGGTGGTCTATGTCGCGGCTGACGGCAAGGCCCAGCGCAGGTTGGTCAGGTTGGGAGGCGAGGTCGGCAAGTTCCGGCTGGTCACCGAAGGTGTGAAGTCGGGCGAGACGGTTGTCGTGTCGCCGCCCGTCGAGCTGAAAGACGGTTCCAACATCATGAACAAGGAATGAGCATGAGCGCATTGATCGAGGTCCGCGACCTGTCCAAGGTCTACACGCGCGGCAAGCAGAAGGTGGAAGTGCTGCACCACATCGACCTGGATGTGCAGCAGGGCGACTTCCTTGCGCTGATGGGCCCGTCGGGCTCGGGCAAGACCACGCTGCTGAACCTGATGGGCGGGCTGGATGCGCCCAGTGGCGGCTCCATCAGCGTCGGCGGCGAGCGCATCGACCAGCTCAGCGGTGGCGCGCTGGCCAAGTGGCGCGCGTCGCGCGTCGGCTTCGTGTTCCAGTTCTACAACCTGATGCCCACGCTGTCGGCGCAGAAGAACGTGGAGCTGCCGCTGCTGCTGACCAAGCTGTCGGCGGCCGAGCGCAAGAAGCGCGCCGCCATTGCGCTGCAGCTCGTCGGCCTGGCCGACCGCGCCTCGCACAAGCCCACCGAGCTGTCGGGCGGCCAGCAGCAGCGCGTGTCCATCGCGCGGGCCATCGTCAGCGACCCGACGCTGCTGGTCTGCGACGAGCCCACCGGCGACCTGGACCGCCAGTCAGCCGAGGACGTGCTGACGCTGCTGCAGGCGCTGAACCGCGAGCACGGCAAGACCATCGTCATGGTCACGCACGACCCGCGTGCTGCCGCGCGAGCCAGCCACACGCTGCACCTCGACAAGGGCATGCTGGTGACTGAAGCCCAGGCCCACGCCTGACGCCGGGAGGCTCGCATGAAATACCTGCACCTCATCTGGGCCGCGCTGTTCAGGCGCAAGGGCCGCACCTTCCTGACGCTGGTGTCCATCATCACGGCCTTCCTGCTGTTCGGGCTGCTGGACGCCGTGCGCGTGGGCTTCGACCAGGCGGGCAAGAGTGCCAACGGCGCCCAGCGCCTGCAGACCGGCGCCCGGCTCAGCTTCATCCAGCTGCTGCCCATGTCGCTGGGCGCGCGCATGACGCAGATCGATGGCGTCAAGGACGTTGCCTTTGCCAACTGGTTCGGCGGCGCTTACCAGAAGCCCGAGAACCAGGTCTTCAGCTTCGCTGTCTCGCCCAACTACCTCGACGTGTACCCGGAAATGGAAGTTTCTGCCGCGCACCGCAAGGCCTTCGCCGAGACCAAGGACGGCGCGCTGGTGGGCGAGGGACTGGCCAAGAAGTTCGGGTGGAAGGTGGGCGACCAGGTGCCCATGCAGTCCACCATCTTCCCTGACCGCAACGGCAGCCAGAACTGGCCGTTCAAGATCGTCGGCATCATCCATGTGGCCGACAAGAAGACGGGCGCCTGGTACGACCAGATGTTCCTGCTGAACTGGAAGTACTTCGACGACACGACGCCGTGGAACAACGGCCAGGTGGGCTGGTACGTGACCCGCGTGAAGGACGTCAACCAGGCCGACCGCGTGCTGAAGGCCATCGACGCCCTCTCCGAGAACTCCGATCACGAGACCCGCACGCAGACCGAGGCCGCCGCGATGTCCGCGTGGATGCGGCAACTGGCCGACATCAACCTCATCGTCACTTCCATCATGGGCGCCGTGTTCTTCACGCTGCTGCTGCTGGCCGGCAACACCATGATGCAGGCGGTGCGCGAGCGCACCGGCGAGATCGCGGTGCTGAAGACGCTGGGCTTCTCGGGTGGCAGCGTGCTGTCCATGGTGCTGGCCGAGTCGGTGCTGCTGCTGCTGATCGGCGGCGTCATCGGGCTGGGGCTGGCCAGCGTCATCGGTCCCGCGGTCAGCGCAGGCAGCGGCGGTGCGCTGAACCTCCCGGCGGCCGGCCTCACGAGCTGGCTGATGGGTGCGGGCCTGGCGCTGCTGTTCGGCCTGCTGGTGGGCGCATTCCCGGCCTTGCGGGCGATGCGCGTGAACATCACCGATGCACTGGCCGGGAGGGCATGAGCATGAAACAGTTTTTCAAGAACCTGGGGCTGGTGCTGCTCGCCCTCGTGCTGCTCGGTGCCTGGGTCATGCTGCCCTGGCAGGGCGCGCTCGTGCTGGCCGTGCTGCTGGCGGTGTGGATGGGGCTGTTCCGCAGCGGGGCGCAGGCGCGCTCCGTCACGTCGGTGGGCATCAGCACCTTGCCGCAGCGGCTGGGCTCGTCGGCCGTCATCGTGGTGGGCATTGCCGGCGTGGTGGGCGTGCTGGTTTCGCTGCTGGCGATGGCCGAGGGCTATGCGCGCACGCAGCGCAATTCCGGGAGCCTGGACACCGCCATCGTCATGCGCGGCGCCTCCGCCAATGAGGTCTCGTCGTCGCTGAGCCGTGAGGACATCGTGCAGATCGAGCAGGCGCCCGGCGTGGCCAGGAACGCCAAAGGCGAGGCCATCCTGTCGGCCGAGACCGTGGTGGCCGCCAACCTGCCGGTGAAGGACAGCCCCACCGGCGACACTGGCAGCGCTCAGGTGCGCGGCGTCAGCGAGGCGGCCTTTGCCGTGCGGCCCAACGTCAAGGTCGTGGAGGGCAGGACTTTCCAGCCCGGGCTGCGCGAGATCATCGTCGGCAAGGGTGCGGTGCGGCAGTTCGACGGCCTTCAGCTCGGCGCGACGCTGAAACTGGGCAATCAGCCCTGGACCATCGTCGGCATCTTCGCGTCGGGCGACGCGATGGAGTCCGAGCTGTGGGCCGACGCCAACGTCGTCAACGACGCCTACAAGCGCGGCGGCGGCCGCAACTCGGCCACGGTCAAGCTGGAGAAGCCCGAGTCGATCCAGGCCTTCAGCGCCGCGCTGGAAGGCAACCCGCAGCTCAAGGTGAAGGCCACGACAACGCTCGAGTTCTTCTCCAAGCAGGGCGAGCAGATGACGAAGGTGCTGCGCATCATCGGCATCACGGTGGGTGCCATCATGGCCGTGGGCGCGGTGTTCGGTGCGCTCAACACCATGTTCGCCGCCGTGGCCACCCGGGCGCGCGAGATCGCGACGCTGCGCGCCATCGGTTTCCGCGGCCTGCCGGTGGTGGTGGCCGTGATGCTGGAGACCACGCTGCTGGCGCTGATCGGCGGCCTCATCGGCGGCGCCGTGGCGTGGCTGCTGTTCAACGGCTTCGAGGCTTCCACGATGTCGGCCGGCTCGGTCGGCAAGCTCAGCTTCAACCTTGCAGTGTCGCCGCAGCTGCTGTGGGAAGGCATCAAGTGGGCGCTGGCCATCGGCTTCGTCGGCGGCCTGTTCCCGGCGGTGCGGGCGGCGAGCCTGCCGGTGACGACGGCGTTACGCGAGGCCTGACTCGGGTACAAGGTCGAGGTGGCAGCGTCGCCACGCCGCTCCAGTCGTCGCCATGCCCACGCCTTTTGCGCCCAGCGCCGCGCCCGACTTCCCGTTCTACAACGGCCAGCCCGTCGCCTTGACCGGGCGGGCCTGGGCGCTGGTGCTGCTGGCGGTGTCGCTGGGCCTCGCATCGCTCTACCTGCCGCTGCCCGCTGGGCACTGGCGCCTGGTGCCGGCGCTGTTGTTCCCACTGATCCCGCTGCTGGCGCTGCGGGCGGTGGCGGGCCCTTTGGCGTTGCCGGCGCTGTTCCGGCGACTGTCGGCGCGCGACGTGCTGCTGGCCGCCGGCATCGCGATGCTGAATGTCTTCGTGACCTTCGTGGTGGGCGCAGCGGTGGCCCACTGGTGGGGCACCAGCGCGAACCCCGCCATCAACGCACTCGGCCAACAGGGTGCGGCCGACACGGTGCTGTTTTTCGCCGCCTCCGTGCCGCAGCTGCTGGGCGAGGAGTTGCTGACCATGCTGCCACTGCTGGCCCTCATGGCCTGGTTCACCGGCCGGCTGGGCTTGTCGCGTCACCGGGCTTTGGTATGGGCCTGGCTGCTGTCGGCGCTGCCGTTCGCGCTGGCCCATCTGCCGACATACCAGTGGAACCTGCTGCAGTGCCTGCTCGTGATCGGCAGTGCGCGGCTGGTGCTGAGCCTGGCCTATCTGCGCAGCCGCAACCTCTGGGTGTCAGCGCTGGCGCATGTGCTGAACGACTGGATGCTGTTCGGCATCGCGCTGACGCTGGGCGCGCTGACGGCTCGGCCGGCATGAGCAGACCGCAGTGGCAGCCGTCTCGGGCGCTGCTCGTGGCGCTGGCCACAGGTGGCCTGTGTCTGGCCGCGCACGCGCAGACGCGGGGCTGGCTGCGCTACGGCGACGGCAACCTGCTGTCCGGCGAACTGGTGTCGCAGCAGGCAGCCGGCGGCGTCTTCAAGGCCGACCGGTTCGGGCTGCTGAACTTCTTGGCGGCAGAAGCGCGGTTCGAAGCTGCGGCTGCACCGGCCGTCGTGGCACCCCTCGCGTCCCTAGCCGCAGCCGCCCCGGCTCCTTCGGGCTGGTTGCCAGCGACCTGGTCCGTGGGCTTGTCGGGCTACTGGCAGCGCGACGAGGGCAGCATCACCAGCGACCTGGGCATCGACCTCAATGCCCGCTGGCAGCGTCCCCGCGACGAGGTCCAGCTGAGCCTGTCGACCGACTACAAGGTGGTGGACGACCAGGTGGACCGCAACGAGCAGACTGGCAGCGTGCGCTGGATGCACACGCTGAATTCGCCCTGGTTCGGCGTCGCCCGTTTGCAGGCCCGGCGCAGCACCTTCACGCTGGACCCGCTGCCCACGCTGGATTACTTGTTGCTGCAGGCCACCGCCGGTGCAGGCTGGCGCAAGGACTGGTCGCCGCAGAGCTACAGCCTAGTGGCGCTGGGGCATGACCGCATCACGCTGGACCTGCTGCGCCGCGATGTGACGGTGCGCACGCATGCAACATCGCTGCTGGTCGAGAACAACCTGCGGCTGTGGCCGCGCGTCACGCTGGCCAACACGCTGTACGTCTACCGCTGGGCGGACGGCAGCACCGGCATCGACAGCCAGGCCGAGGTCAGCTACGACCTGTCCGACCGTGTCAGCGTGGGCCTGCGCCACGAGTACCGGCGCAACGCCGTCAACCTGACCCTCGGGACCTACAACCGGTTGAGCCTCACGACGACTGTGGGCTTTTGAGCGCCTCCCGCAGCGGGACGGTCGCTCAGGGCACGCCGAGGTCGAAGTGGGCCGCACCGCGAGCCTACTTGGCGCGGCCCTGGGCCAGGCAAACGGGTTCCGGGAGGGCATGAGCATCAAGCAGTTTTCAAGAACCCAGGGTTGGTGCAGATCGCCCTCGTGCCGCTCGGTGCCTGGGTCATGCTGCGCTGGCAGGGCGCGCTCGTGCTCGCCGTGCTGCTGGCGTTTTGGAGGGCGCTGCTCCCGGCGGTGCGCGCGGCGAGCCTGCCGGTGACGACGGCGTTGCGGGCGGCTTGACGGCGTACCGGCGCAGGGCGTGGTGGACCCTCGATTCGAGGGGGTGCGTGCCCCGGCGGCTGTGTTTGGGCACGCTGGGTGCCATGGGGGCGCGGGCGTTCGCCCCCACCTCAACCCAGGAGCCTTTCATGACTTCGACCTTTCGCGCCGCGCTTGCCGCTGCCGCCGTCCTCGCCTGCGTCACGTCGTCCCAGGCGGTCACGCTGATCGGGCTGAACAGCCAGAACCAACTGAGCCTGATGGACACCGCCAACATCAGTGGCGCCGTCAACATGGACATCACCGGCCTGATGACCGGCGACCGGCTGGTCGGCATCGACATGCGCCCGAAGGACGGTCTGATCTACGGCGTCAGCCTGGCCAACCAGATTTACACGGTCAGCGAGACGACCGGCGCCGCGACCTGGGTCGCCGCGCTGTCCAGCCCGGTCGTACAGGGCAACCTCAGCTACGGCATCGACTTCAACCCGGTCGCGGACTTCGGCACGGCGGCCTCGCTGCGGCTGGTCAGCTCGGCAGGCGACAACTTTGCCGTCAATGCGTCCACCGGCGTGGTCGGTAATGCCGCCAACACCATCGGCAGCAATTACACCGGCGTCGCCTACACCAACAGCAGCCTGATGCCCTCGGCCGCGCCGGCCAGCACGGCGCTGTACTACATCGATTCAGCCACCGACACGCTGGCGTTCGCCCCGACCGCCTTCAACACGCCGACCATCACGACGGTGGGCGCGTTGGGCGTGGACGTGCTGCGGGCCAACGGCTTCGAGATCACTGGCGACGGTCAGGCGTTCGCAGCGCTGAATGTCGACGGTCCGTCGCTGGTCACCGGCATTTACAGCATCAACCTGGGCACTGGCGCCGCCACGCTGGTGGGGACGTACAACGGCACGTTGTCCGGCCTGACCGTCAGCGCCGTGCCGGAGCCCAGCACCTACGCCATGATGGCCCTCGGCCTCTTCGGCATCGGTGCCTTCGTCCGTCGCCGCCGCGACCGCGCTTGAAATCAGCGGACCCGCTGATGCGGGTCCGCTGAACGCCGCCAGCAACCGCACCAGCACCGACGGGATCGGTGTCGGCACAAGCGCTTGCGCGGCGGCCTTGCGGACTCGCCTGCGCATGACGTTCGGTCATCGACCGCGGACGCTGCAGAATCCCGCCGGTCGGCGATTGGCGCCTCTGTCGGGAAAAAGCACTTGAAACATCTCGCCTGCATCGTCGCGCTGACCTGCTGCAGCCTGGGCGCATGGGCTCAGGAGCCCGCGAAGCCGCCCGTCGTCGCGCTGGTTGCCGCGGTCGGCGATCAGATCGACATCGTTCGCCAACGCGAGCGCACAGGCACACACCGGGAGCCGTTCAGCCGCAAGAGCTTCACCCTCAACGGCCGTGCGCTGAACATGGCGATCCTGAAGGGTCTGGACCAGGCCATAGAAGAGGCGGAGCCGCAGGCCCAGCGCGTGTTGCTGGCCTGGACGGCACCCGCGCAAACCCAGCAGCAACTCGCCGAAGCCGACGGCAAGGAGCGCGAAGCCATCACGTTGGCGGCGCTGAAGCAGCACCTGCAGTCACTGCCGGCGCGCGCCGGGTGGGACCGCATCGAGGCGATCCTGCCAAGTTACTTCTACTCGAGCGTGGGCGGCATGGGCCGCAAGCTCTCCGGGTTGGGCTTCTATGTGCAGCCGCTGGACAAGGGCGCGTCCGTGCAGCCCTGGGATTCAGATGGCGAAGCCCTCGACAGCGAGACGCCCGACCCGGATCCGGCGGGCGGCTCCAGCCACAGGACCGTCGACCCTAACACCGGCGAGACGGGCCGCTCGCTGACGTACGTGGCCACCTACATGTACTTCCAGCGCGTCACGCTGGATGCGCGCACGCTGGAAGTGGTGAGCCGCAAACGTCAGCTGGACAACGTGAAGTACGCCGACCCGAAGGCCACCGCGCTCGACGTCGGCGACCAGATTCCCTTGCGGGTAATGACATCCAAGCTGCTGGACCTTGCCGAGCGCTCGGCGTACACGTCGGTGCGCGGCAAGTCGCAGATCAACGTGACCGCGCCGCGGCCGGTGGAGCCTGGTGCCAGCGCGGCGCGTTGAAGCCCGGGTCTCATGCGGGCACTGCCGCAGCGAGCGCCCGTCTCAGAAACCCATTTCCACGAAGAGCTGCGGGCCGCTGAACCGGTAGTCCACCTTGCCCTGGATGTCGCCGCGATCCGCGCGCAGCTTGTAGTCCACATGGCGCAAGCCGCCGCCCAGCGCGAGGTGGGGCGTGGCGCGGTAGACCAGGTTGGCCTGGCCGTTGAGCAGCCGGCCGTCATAGCCGCGGTGATTCAGCGAGAAGAAGTCCGCCCGCCATCCCAGCATCCAGTCCGGGCCGAAGGCCCAGCTGCCGTAGGTACCCACAGTGGGCAGCGGGACCGTGGCGTCCTTGTCGGCGCGTTGCACGGACGCCGACGAGCCCGACACACTGACGCTGCTCTGCATCGAGATCTCGAACCTTGTCACGTGCACGCCCGCCACGACACCCATCTCCAGTGAGGGTGTGTGCAGGAAGGAGTAGCCGAGGCTGGCGCGGCCCACGTCAGAGCGCAGCCGCGAATCGACGGCGGCGCTGACCGGGAAGGTCTGATCGTCGAACCTGACGTTCTCGTCCAGGGTGGCGCGTCCGGTGCGATCCAGCGTGAAGTACTCCAGCTCCAGCCGCCAGCGCTGCGACCACCGGGCGCCCAGGTTCAGCGCGGGCAATGTCTTCTTCTTCGGCATGCCCAGGCGCTCGAAAGCGAAGGCCGTACCCTGCGCGCCCGAGCTGGCGTCGTCGATGCGGACCTGCGTGTTGAGGTCCGCGCGAAATGCCTCTGCACGC
This sequence comes from Pelomonas dachongensis, assembly GCF_043555865.1. Classification (NCBI taxonomy): domain Bacteria; kingdom Pseudomonadati; phylum Pseudomonadota; class Betaproteobacteria; order Burkholderiales; family Sphaerotilaceae; genus Roseateles; species Pelomonas dachongensis. The sequence continues at coordinate 67,032 of NZ_JBIGHY010000011.1, read as the reverse complement.
AGCCACACGGTCGGCTGCGTCGCTTCCATGCCTGCGGCTTGCACGGCGGTGCACGAGAACAACGCGCATGCAGCGGTTGAAATGCGTCGACCGGGTTGCCAGGCAGAGCAGGGCATGTTGGCTCCTGAAGCAGTGTGCGCAGATTCTGCATTCATCTCGGCGCTGCATGTGTAAGACAGAATGCAACGCACACTCAAGGACTCGTCAGGAATCGCATGCAGTTGATTGTCTCGGCGGCCAGCATGTTCGTTGCGGGCTCGACGCTGAAGCGGCGGGTCGTCCGATGACGGGTGTCGGTGGCGGGTTGCTTGAACGGGGCCGTGTCACCCAGGCCCTGTACCTGATCCTCGTCCTGTTCCTCTGCGTGCTTGGCCTGGCATTCCCCGGCGAGGTGCGGGCCGATTCGCCCGCCACCGCGGCATCGGCACCGGCCACCGGCGCGGCGCGCGTGCCTGTCACGCCGGCCGACATCCTGCTGCTTGCCGCCCAGGACCAGCGCTTCGCCGACCGTCTGCGCCGCCAGCTCGCACGGCCCGATCCTGCCCAGGACCTGCTGGCTTCGCTGGCAGCGCTCGATGCCTCGGTGGAGGAGAAGCTGCGCGCCTTTGGTGCCGACGCGCTGGCCGAGTTGCCCATCGCGCGGTTGGAGAGCCTGGATCGGCACTGGAAGTTCGACGCCCGGCGCTTCGCACAGTGGCAGGCCGATGCGCAGCGCAAGCTGATGCCCTTCGACGACGCTGCGGCCCAGGTGGCACGGCGTCGCCAGGTATGGGAGGCCACGCGGGCGTCAGCCGTGCTCGACCAGTTGCCCCCCGCGATGCTGGAGCGCGTGGACGTGGTGCTGGCCGCGCTGGACCAGGTCCGGCAGGACCTCGCCGCGCCGCTCGCGCGGCAGGTCGAGCTCAGCCGGCGCGCCGATGCCCTGGCGGCTCAGATCGAGACGGGCAGCGCCGAGGTGGAGGACGCGATCGCGCTGATCGACCGACGTCTGCTGGCCGTGGACGCGCCGCCGCTATGGGCCTTGCCCGCCCGCGCAGCCGCCGCACCTGAAGGCGAGGAGTTCTCGCGTGGCATGGAGATCGAGGCCCAGTTCGCGCGTGATTACGTGGCGGCAGCGCCGGTCAACCGCCGCGCACTGCTCGTGCTGCAACCGTTGCTGCTGATGCTGATGCTGCTGGCGCGTCACCGCAGCCGGGACTGGCCGGCCGATGCCAGCGACGACCGGGCGGCGCTGCACCGGCCGATCGCGGCCTGGCTGCTGCTGTCGATGATGTCCGTGCTCGTGCTGGAGCCCGAAGCGCCGTTGTTGGCCCATCAAGTCGCACTGCTGATCGCGCTGGTGCCGTTGCTGCGCCTGCTGCCAACCCGGCGCCAGCCGGTGCTGGACCACTGGCCGCTCGTTGCCGTGGGACTGTACGTACTCAACTTTGCTGCCCTCGTGCCATCTGCCACCGGCATCGGTTATCGCTTCGTGCATCTGGGCCTGACGCTGCTGGCGCTGGGGCTGACGCTGTGGCTGTTGTGGCGCTCGCACCGTCCGGTTCATGACCCGAGCGCGGCGCGTGCGGTGCGCGTCGCGCGGGCGGCGGCGTGGTGTGCCGCCGCGCTGCTGGGCACGGCGCTGGTGATGAATGTGGTGGGCAATGTTTCACTGGCGGACATGCTGCTGGGTGGGGTCATCGAGAGCGGCTACTTCGGATTGCTGCTGTATGCCACCGTGGGCGTGGCGCGGGCGCTGCTCCGCGCGCTGCTGGACGAGACGTTTCTGCAGCCGCTGCCGCTGTTGCAGCGGCACTCCCGTCAGCTGTTCGGCATGCTGTCGCGTGCCCTGGTGGCCGGTGCAGCAGTGGGAGGGCTGGCGTATGCGATGACGGCGTTCCGCGTCATGCGGCCGGCACAGGGGGCCTTGACGGCGATGCTGGGCTATCACTTCGAGGTCGGCGAGATCTCGGTGAGCCTGGGTGACCTGCTGGTGTTCGCGCTGTCGGTGCTGATCGCATGGTGGGTGGCGCGCGCCGTGCGCCAAGTGCTTGGCGAACAGTTGTCGGCGCGGCCGTCACTGCCGCGGGGCGTGGCCAACAGCGTGGCCTCGCTGAGTTACTACGCGGTGCTGCTGCTGGGCTTCCTGCTCGCGCTGTCGGCGGCCGGCTTCAAGGTCAGCCAGCTGGCGCTGGTATTTGGCGCGCTGGGGGTGGGCATCGGCTTCGGGCTCCAGAACATCGTCAACAACTTCGTCTCTGGCCTGGTGCTGATGTTCGAGCGCCCGCTGCGCCCGGGCGATGTCGTGGAGGTGGCCGGCGCTGCGGGCCGGGTTCAGGCCATCGGCATGCGGGCCACCATCATTCGGACCTTCGATGGCGCCGAGGTGGTGGTGCCGAACGGAACGTTGTTGTCCAGCAGCCTGACGAACTGGACGCTGGTGGACCATTCGCGCCGCATCGAGATCGAGGTCGGCGTCGTGTACGGCACCGAACCGGCGCAGGTGCTGGCGCTGCTGCAGGCGGTGGCGCTCGCCACGCCGGGCGTGGCGGCGCAGCCGGCGCCGAGCGCGTTGATGAAGGGCTACGGAGACAGCTCGCTGGACTTCGTGCTGCGTGCCTGGACGACGGACTTCGACAACTGGACGAGCATCCGCAGCGCGATGCTGGTCAACGTCAACACGGCGCTTGGCGAGGCGGGCATCCAGATCCCTTTCAACCAGTACGACCTGAATCTGCGCAGCGTGTCGGGTGAGGCGCTCGCCGTCCTGCGTCCTGAACCGCCCGGCGCCTTGCCCGACGTCGAGCCGCTGGCGCCGTCTCGTTGAGCCCGTGCGTTGCGCAACCACGACGCCGGCGCGCTTACCATCCGAACACCCCCGCAGCGGGCGGTCTCCTCATGCAACCCATAACGGAGCAATGACATGGCAACACAGCAACGACAGTGGGCCGGACTGCTGAGCAGCATTTGGCTCGCCTGCACCAGTGCTCAAGCCCAGACGCCGCCCGATTTGGCGGATCTGGTCGGCGCACGCGGCGCCGGAGGTGAGACCCAGATGCAGGCCCGGGGCTACCAGCAGGTGCGCGCGGCGCTGGTACGCGACCAGTCGTGGACCTTCTGGTGGAGTGATCTCCAGCAGGCCTGCGTGTCCATCGCGACCACCGACGGCCGTTACGCTTCCATCAATCGCATCCCTGCGCAGAACTGCAAGCCCGGCGGTCAGGCGGGTGATGCGAGGCCGCAGCCCCAGAAGCCTGATGACCTCACGCTGGTCTGCTATGGCCAGGGCGAGCATGCGGTCTTCTCCAGCCATTCGGGCTACGAGTGGAATGACAAGCGCAAGCGCTACGAGCCCACGCAGCGGGTCGAGTCGGCCAGCGAGCAGTTCCAGACCGGCGTGCAGTTCGAGTTCCGTGACGGCAGCGGGCGGGTGCACCTGGGCGAGAAGATGATCCCGCCGCTGAACTCCGGCGGCCGTGACGGCTGGTGGCAGTTGGAGGACTTGCAGATGACGCCTGAGCGCATCACCGCCAAGTACCGCGTCAGTGGGCTCAACCGCCTTAGTGTTGACATCGACCGCCGCACGGGCTTCGCCGAGATCAAGGGCCGGCCGGGCTTCAGTGGCAAGTGCGACGTGGGCGACTGGGGTGCCGGCAGGCGCTTCTGAGGATGACGACCTGCGCCGCCCCGACTTCCACACTGGCGGTTCGCCTGACGACGTTGTTGTGGGCTGCGCTGCTGTTGTGCTGCCTGGCCGGCCTGCCCGTGCTGCTCGGCGTTTCCTGGCTGCTGCTGCCGTTGCTGGCCGTGCCGGCGGCGCTGCTGGCCTGGCCTCTGGTCTGGCTGTGGCGGCGGCTGTCAGGCACGGCCCGCGCGCGAGGCTGGCGCCGCATCTGGCTGTGGACGGTGCTGGGGTTGTGGCTGCTGCTGTGCGGGCTGGCCGCCGCGCCGGTTTACTACCTCGCCATCGTCACCGAGACCCGGCCGGCCCTCGTGCCCACCGTGACGCTGACCAACGGGCCGCGGACGGTGGTGATGCAGGGCATGCAGCACGTCGGTTCAGAGCGCTTCTACCAGGCGGTCATTTACGACCTGGAGAAGGCGCTGACGGATGGCTATGTGCTGGCCTACGAGGGCGTGTCCGACAGCGATGCCGAAGCCGATGCGTGGTTTCGCGACACGATGAGCCACGGTAAGGATCTTGGCAGCAGCTACCGCGAGCTGGGCAAGACCTGCGGGCTGAGCTATCAGATCGACTACTTCGGCCCGCTGGTGGCCGATGCGCGGCTGCATCCGGAGCGACACGTGACCATGGACGTGAACACGCGGGCGATGAAACAGGAGTACGACCGGCTGATGCAGGCCAACCCGGCGTTCGCCGCCGCGATGCGAAAGCGCGATGCCGAGCAGTCGGGTGACACCGGCGAGGCGCCCGATGTCCTCAGCCGCTTCATCGCCTGGCAGCAGGGTGGCGACCCGCGCCGCAGCGCGTTGGCCGGCACCTTGTGCCGGGGCGTCATGACGCTGGTGCTGGGGAGGTCGGGTGGCGGAGAGAGCGACGACTTGAATGCCGTGGTGCTGGACTTCCGCAACCGGCATCTGGCTGCCGAACTGCTGGCGGACCAGCGGCCGAAGATTTACCTGACCTATGGGGCGGCACACCTGCCCGGCGTCATGGCGCTGATGAAGCGCGAGCCCGGCTGGAAGGTGGCGTCGGTCAAGTGGATGCGCACCATCACGGCGCCGGATCACCTGGAAGGGCAGTTGTAGGCGCTAGCTGAACGCCGCCAGCAGCCGTTCCAGCGCCACCGTGAACGGCGTTTGCATCAGCGGCAGCGTGGCCACCATGCCGATCAGGCCGACGCTGACGGTCAGCGGGAAACCGACCGAGAAAACGCCGATCTGCGGTGCCACGCGCGAGATCACGCCCAGCACCAGGTTGACGAACATCAGCATGGTGATCAGCGGCAGCGCGATCCACAGCCCGATGTTGAAGATCTCGGCGCCCCAGCGCTGCGGCTGGATGGCACGCAGGAAGGCAAACGGCTCGGCGCCGACCGGGAACGCGTGGAAGCTCTGCACCAGCGCGTTGATCAGCAGCAGGTGGCCGTTGATGGCGATGAACAGGAACGCGACCATGCTGCCGAAGAAGCGCGCGCTCGCCGTGCCTTGCGCGCCGGTGCCCGGGTCGAAGAAGCCGGCGAAGTTCAGGCCCATCTGCAGGCCGATGATCTCGCCGGCGAACTCCAGCGCCGCGAACACGATGCGCACCGCAAAACCCATGGCCAGACCGATCAGCAACTGCTGCGCCACCAGCAGCGTCAGGCCCGGCAGCGAGTCCAGCGGCGTGACGGGCATTTCGGGCAGCGACGGCTGGGCGGCCACCGAGATGAACAGCGCCAGCCCGATGCGCAGCCGCAGCGGCACGTTGCGCTGGCTGAACGTCGGCATGCCGGCGAACAGCGCCAGCGTGCGGATGAAGGGCCATAGCAGCGGGTTCAACCACGCCAGCAGCTCGGCTTCGGTGACGGAAAACATCTAGCCAACGACGGTGGGTATGGCCTGCAGCGTGCGCTGGATGTACTCCACCAGCTCCGTCAGCATCCAGGGCCCGGCGATCAGCAAGGTGACGATGGCCGCGACGACCTTGGGCACGAAGGACAGCGTCGCCTCGTTGATCTGCGTGGCCGCCTGGATCACGCTGATGACCACGCCGACCAGCAGCACCACGATGAGGATGGGCGCGGCCACCAGCATCAGCATGTACAGGCCTTGCTGGCCGAAGGTGAAGACTTGTTGGGCGTCCATGTCGGGGTCAGGTGGCAAACGATGCGGCGAGGGAGCCAAGCAGCAGGTTCCAGCCGTCCGCCAGCACGAACAGCATCAGCTTGAAGGGCAGGGCGACGAGCACGGGCGACAGCATCATCATGCCCAGGCTCATCAGCACGCTGGCCACGATCATGTCGATGACCAGGAAGGGGATGAAGACGAGGAACGCGATCTGGAACGCGCTCTTCAGCTCGCTGGTGACGAAGGCCGGCACCAGCACCTTGAACGGCACGTCCTCGGCCTTGATGCCCGGGTCCAGCTTGGCCAGGCGCGAGAACAGCGCCACGTCGGCCTGGCGGGTCTGCTTCAGCATGAAGCCGCGCATCGGCACCTCGGCGCGCTTCAAGGCCTCATCGAACTGGATCTGGCCGGCGCTGTAGGGCTGCCAGGCGTCGGCGTAGACCTTGTCCAGCGTCGGGCTCATGACGAAAAAGGTCAGAAACAGGCTGAGGCCGATGATGACCTGGTTGGGCGGTGCGGCCTGCGTGCCCAGCGCCTGGCGCATCAGGCTCAGCACGATGGCGATGCGCGTGAACGCCGTCATCATCAGCAGCACCGCAGGCAGGAAGCCCAAGGCGGTGAAGAACAGCAGCGTCTGGATGGGCACCGAGTAGCTGCTGCCCCCGCCGCCCTGGCCGACCAGCAGCGGCAGCGTGGCCGGCGGGGTCTGCGCCTGGGCGAGCGCGCCGCCTGCGGCGAGCAGCAATGCGAAACCGAGGAACTTACGCATCGCCTTGCTCCTTGCGCAGCAGCTTGGCAAAGCTCGCCGGCGGCACCGGCTCTGCCTGCGGCGGCATTACGTGCAGCGTGGCGATGCTTTGCGCGGTGGCGCCCAGCACCAGCCAGCGGCGGTCATCACCCTGGCCGACCTCGACGACGAGCAGGCGCTGGTTGGGCGCCGTGGGCAGTTGCGCCACGACGCGCAGCACGCCGGTGGCCGCCGAGCCGCCGATGGGCGTGCGCTTGAGCAGCCACAGCGCGACCGGGATCAGCGCGACGATGCCGAGGAACCAGAGGAAGGGGAGCAGGCCGGAAGCGTTCATGCCTCGGCATTCTGCGGAGCGACTTGAGGTGCCGAACCCGACAAATGGCGGCTAAAAACCGCCCTTGTCCGTTGACTGGTGCTGCGGTCAGGCGGCCTTGCTGAGGCGACGCATGCGCTCAGACGGCGTGACGATGTCTGTCAGCCGGATGCCGAATTTGTCGTTCACCACCACCACCTCGCCCTGGGCGATCAAGTAGCCGTTGACCAGCACGTCCATCGGCTCGCCGGCCAGCGCGTCCAGCTCCACGACCGAGCCCTGGGCCAGCTGCAGGATGTTCTTGATCGGGATGCGGGTGCGGCCCAGTTCAACGGTCAGCTGGACGGGGATGTCCAGGATCATGTTGATGTCGTTGCCAGGCCCCACGCCGGTGGTCGGCGTGAAGTTGGCGAAGCTGGGCGTGGAGACCTGCTCCGGCTCGGCCATCACCTCGGACGCGACGGACGGCGCGGGCGCGGCCTCGGCCAGCGCCGCGGCCCATTCGGCCGCCATTGCGTCTTGTTCTTCTTGGCTGGGTGAATCAGGACTCATGTTTGGCTCCCAGCCAGCTCTCTTGAGAGCCGGTCAGCATCTTGTCGATCTTGAGGGCGTACTTGCCGTTGGAGGTGCCGTAGTGGCATTCGAAAACGGGCACGCCGTCCACCTTGGTCTGGATCATCGGGTCCAGGTCCAGCTCGATGAAGTCGCCCGGCTTGAACGCCAGCAACTGCTCGACCGTGGCCGGCGCGGTACCCAGCTCGGCCACCAGCTCGACCTCGGCGTCCTGGATCTGGTGCTTCAGCAGGTTGATCCAGCGGCGGTCGGGCTCCGAGGAGTCGCCGACCGTCGTCGAATACAGCACATCGCGGATGGGCTCCAGCGTCGAGTACGGGATGCAGAAATAGATGGTGCCGCTGGTCTCGCCGATCTCCAGCGTGAACGATGTCGACACGACGATCTCGCTCGGCGTGGCGATGTTGGCGAACTGGGGCTGCATCTCCGAGCGCTGGTACTCCAGCTCCAGCGGATAGATGCCCTTCCAGGCCTTGTGGTACTCGGCGAGGATGACCTCGACGATGCGGGTGATGACGCGCTGCTCGGTGGGCGAGAAGTCGCGGCCCTCGATGCGCGCGTGGAACTTGCCGATGCCGCCGAATAGCGAGTCGATGACGGCAAACACCAGCGTCGGGTCGCAGACGATCAGCCCCGAGCCGCGCAGCGGCTTCACCGAGACGATGTTGAAGTTGGTCGGGACGACGATCTCGCGCAGGAAGGCCGAGTACTTCTGCACCTTGATGCCGCCGATGGCGACTTCCGGGCTCTTGCGGATGAAGTTGAACAGGCCGACGCGGATGTTGCGCGCGAACCGCTCGTTGATGATCTCCATCGTGGGCATGCGCCCACGGACGATGCGTTCCTGGCTCGCGAGGTTGTACTCGCGGATGCCACCAACCTGCTCCTCCTCCTGCTCGAGCTTCTGGCTCTCGCCGGTGATGCCCTGGAGCAGCGCATCGACTTCGTCTTGGGAAAGGATCTGCTGATTCATGATGTTGAATCTGCGGTCACTGCACGATGAAGTTGGAGAAGAGCACCTGCGTCACCGGGCTCTCGACCTGCACCTTCTTCTTCTTTTTCTTCTTCTTGGGCGCGTCGGCCGGCGGCTCTTCCTCGTCTTCGTCTTCCAGCTCGATGCCCATGGGGCGCACGGACTCGCGCATGATGTCCTTGGCGAGCTTCTCCTTGCCCTCGCGCGTCAGCAGTTCGGCGGCGGTCTTGTGCGACAGCACCATCAGCACGTTGCTGCGGATGGCGGGCATGTAGGCCTTGATCTGCTCGGCGAACTTGGGGTCCTCGACCTCCAGCGTGACGCCGATCTGCGCGAAGCGGTCCACGTCCTTGTCGGCCAGGTTGACCGTGAAGGGGTCCAGCGGCACAAAGGTGGGCGGGTGGTCGCTCTTGGGCTTGGCCTTGGCCTTGGGCGCGTGGGTCTCGGCCTCGGCACCGTCCTCGCCTTCTTCGACGGGCTTCTTCTTCAGCAGCAGCAACGCCGCACCGCCGCCGAGCACGACCAGCAGCACCACGGCCGCGAGGATGATGATCAGCTTCTTGTTGCCGCCGCCCTTGGGCGCGGCGTTGTCGGCAGCTGGCGCAGTGGCCATGAAAGCTCCTTGAACGTCCCGGCCCACCACGCAAGGTGGGCAACTCTTCGCCTGATTATTGACCCGGGACCCCGGACACAACCGCCGATTAGGTGCGCCGGGGCGGGGCTATTCCCGCTTCAGGCTCAGGCGAATGTGTCGAGCAGGCCCACGCTGCGGCGCGCCGGTGCCGCGGCAGCGCTGCGGGCCATGTCGCCATCCCCGCTGAGGTCGCCATTGCCGGCGGCCCCGGCACCGGCCGGTGCCTCGCCCGAACCGTGACCGTTGTCACGCGCGGGCTGCTGGAAGACGCCCCCGCCAGACAGCGTCAGGCCCTGGCCCTGCAGCGCGGCGGCCAGCTCGGGAAGGCTCTGCTCCAGCGCAGCGCGCGTCTCGGCCTGGGCCGCGTGGAAGGACACCTGCGCCTGCGAGCCGTCCACGACGATCTGCACGGACACCGGGCCCATGTCGGCCGGATTGAGCTGCAACTGCGCCTGCTGCACGCCGTCGACGGCCAGCAGGCTGATGCGGCCGGCCATCTCGGGCGCGAACGCCGGGCTGTGCAGCGGCGCGTGCAAGCGGCTTTCAGTGACTGCCGGGCCGGCGTCGGGCCGGGCGGCGTTGGCGGGCAGCGCCTGGGCCAGCACCGCGGCAAAGCTGGGGGGGGCGGCCTCGGCGGGCGGGGCATGCGGCTGGGCCTGGGCCTGGGCCGCGGTGGTGCTCGCCTGGGTGGCGTCGGTGTCGCGGCGGGCGGCGGCGTGGTCGGCGCGCAGTTCGGCGGCCTTGGCGCGCGCTGTGGTGGTGGTGTCGGCGGGGCGGCCGGTGGAGGCCGTCTCGTCGTCGTCCTGCGCGCGGATGGCACCCACGGTGCGGCCGGAGGTCGCGTCATCGGCCTTGTCGGCGGCAGCGCGGGTGCCGCGAGGGGCGGCGCCGGCGGCGGTCGCGGCCTCGGCGGGGCTGGCGGGGGGCGTGGCCGGCGCGATGCCGATCAGCTGTGTGAACTCGCTGAGGCCGTCGGTGGCGGGCGCATCGTCGTCGGCCGGCTCAGCGGCGTCCTGGGCCGCCACGGTCTTGGCGTCGGAGTCGGCTGGGGCTTTGGTGGCGGCCTTGGCATCCGGCTCGGCGGATTTGGCGGTTTTGGCCGGCGGCGTGGCCTGCGCGGCCTTGCGCTGCGCGTTGGCCGGTGCCGGCGCCGCCTCGGGAGCGGCAGGCTTGGGTTCGGCTGGCGGTGGCGCGGCCTGCACGTTCAGGAACTGCGCGAAGCTGGGGCCGGCGCTGGCCGGGTTGGCCGCCGCGGGGGCCGGCATGGCCGGCGGCAGGGCGGCGGGCTTGGGGGCGATGGACGGGGCGGTGTGCATGGCTCAGACCGGCGCGTGCTGGTGGCGGCGCAGGTGGGCACGCGCGGCAAACTCGTCGGCGGCGCGCTGCTCTCGGCGCTCGTCGGCTTTGGCGGCCTCGGCCTGGCGACGCGCGATCAGCTGGCGCAGCGCGGCGACGCGCAACTCGGCCTGGCGCAGGGCGTCGCGCGCACGCACCTGGCGCTGGTCCGCGTGGTTGACGACGTGGCCTTGCGTGTCCACGGCTTGGTCCAGCCGCTGGCCGAAGCTCTGGTAGCAGTCCACGATGCTCATCGTCGTGCCCTGCGCAAAGCTCTGCGTCCAGCGCTGCTGGTACTCCTGGCGGTAGCCGGACAGTCCGTCGCGCTGGGCGCGGGCGGTCTGCGCCTGGGTGCTCGCCGCCTGCAAGGCCTGCGCCGCGGCGTCGCGCTCGGATTCGGCACGTTCCAGCAACAGGATCAGCGTAGATGCACTCATTCAAGACTCCAGCTCGGCACCGGCCGGACGGCCAGGTGCACAGTCGATATCGGCGACCCGCGCTCGAACTTCAAGCGCCCTGGACGACGGCCTGCAATTGATTGACGCTGGCGTGAAGAAGTGCCGGGCTGTGCATGTCCTGCTGCAGCAGCCGCGTCATGTCGGCATGCAGGCGAACGGCCAGGTCCAGCTCGGGGTCCGCGCCCGGGGCATAGGCGCCGAGCTGGATCAGGTCGCGGGCCTTGTTGTATTTCGCCAGAAGTTGGCGGAATCGACGCGCGGAATCGACCTGGTTTTGGGGTGCAACACTGGTCATCACCCGCGAGATGGAACGCTCGATGTCGATGGCCGGGTAGTGGCCGCTCTCGGCCAGCTCGCGGCTCAGCACGATGTGCCCGTCCAGGATGCCGCGTGCCGCGTCGGCGATCGGGTCCTGCGGGTCGTCGCCTTCGGTCAGCACCGTGTAAAAGGCCGTGATGGAGCCTTCGCCGGGCAGGCCGTTGCCGCTGCGCTCCACCAGTTGCGGCAGCTTGGCGAAGCAGCTGGGCGGGTAGCCCTTGGTGGCCGGCGGCTCGCCGATGGCCAGTGCAATCTCGCGTTGCGCCATCGCGTAGCGGGTCAGGCTGTCCATCAGCAGCAGCACGTGGCGGCCTTCGTCGCGGAAGTGCTCAGCGATGGCGGTGGCGTAGTGCGCGCCCTGCATGCGCATCAGCGGCGGCGCGTCGGCCGGTGCGGCGACGACGACGCTGCGCTTGAGACCTTGCTCGCCGAGGATGTCCTCGATGAATTCCTTCACCTCGCGGCCGCGCTCGCCGATGAGGCCCACGACGATGACGTCGGCCTGCGTGTAGCGTGCCATCATGCCCAGCAGCACCGACTTGCCGACGCCCGTGCCGGCGAACAGGCCCAGGCGCTGGCCGCGGCCCACTGTCAGCAGCGCGTTGATGGCACGCACGCCGGTGTCCAGCGGCGTGCGCACCGGGTCGCGGTCCATCGCGTTGATGGGGCGGCGCACCATGGGCTCGTTGTGGATGCTGGCGAGGTCGCCGCGGCGGTCCAGCGGGTGGCCGTGCGGGTCCACCACACGGCCCAGCAGGCCGTCACCCATGGGCAGGTGCAGCCCGCGGTCCTCGCCGCGGCGCCACGGGTGCAACGGCTGACCCAGCTGCGGCGCCAGCGGCGGCAGGTGGCGGGGCACGACGGTGGCGCCGCTGGACAGGCCTTGCACCTCGTCGGTGGGCATCAGGTAGGCGCGGTCGCCCGAGAAGCCGACCACCTCGGCGTTCACAGGTGCTGCGCCGCGGCGTGGGTTGCTGCCGCTGCTGGGCATCTGGATGCGACACACCGAGCCCAGGGGCACCTTGATTCCGGTGGCTTCCAGCACCAGGCCGGCCACGCGCACCAGCTTGCCGTGCGACTCCAGCGGCGCGGTGTTGCCGGCCAGCGTCTCCAGGTCGGACAGGTAGCGTTGCCAGCGGTCCGTGCGGGAGGCGCTCATTCGGCGTCGGCTTCGGCCGCCGTGTCGCCGCGGCGGTCTTCCCAGATGGCGCGCTGGCCGATGCTGGAGACGGCCTGCTGCCAGCGCGCCGCGATGGTGGCGTCCACGCTGGCGACGTCGGCATCGACCTTGACGCCGCCCCGCGCGACTTCGGGGTCGGGGATGAGCTGCGCCTCGCGCGCCTGCAGCTCGTTGCCGGCGCCGGCCTGCACGAGCGGGAAGTCGTCAGGGTGCACGCGCACGCGCACATGGCGGGCGGACAGCTGCAGCGCCTCGACGGCGTCGTGTGCGACGCGCGAGATCAGATCCGGCCGCTGCTCCAGCTCGCTGCGCACGACCTGGCGGGCCAGCTCGACGGCGACGCGAGCCAGCGACTGGGCCATGCCGCCTTCCAGCGCCTGCATCTCGGCGTCGAAGCTCTTCACGAGCTGGCCCACCTGGGCGCTGACCTGCTGCGCGAAGCTGTGCTTGAACGCGTCCAGCGCCGCCATGCCGTCGCGGTAGCCGTCCTGGTAGCCGCTTTGCCGGGCGGCGTGCAGCTGCTCCTGCACGTCGGGCGTGGGCGGCGGCGGTGGCTCTGCCGCAGGCGCTGCAGCCGGGGGCTGCGCTGCTGCCGCCGGCGTGGGCCGCATCGGCGCGAACGGGGAGGGCGGGGTGTCGCCCAGGTTGTCCAGGCTCCAGGCCTTGGCGCCCTGCACCTCCTCGCCGGGGATGAAGCGCGCATAGCTGCCGCGGCGGTCACCCTCGCGGCGGTCGGGCGGTGGGACTTGCCGGGGCGGTTGTCGAGTGACCATGATCAGACAAATTGATCGTCACCGCCGCCAGCGAGGACGATCTGGCCCTCGTCGACGAGGCGGCGCACGATCTTCAGCATTTCCTTCTGCTCGGCTTCGACCTCCGACAGCCGCACCGGGCCGCGGGTGTCCAGGTCCTCGCGCAGCGTCTCGGCGGCGCGCGTGGACATGTTGCGGAAGATCTTTTCGCGCAGCTCCACGCTGGCGCCCTTGAGCGCGACGATGAGGCTCTCGCTCTGCACTTCCTTGAGCATCGCCTGGATGCCCTTGTCGTCGATCTTGTTCACGTCGTCGAACGTGAACATGTTGTCCATGATCTTCTGCGCCAGGTCGGAGTCGGCTTCGCGGATGTAGTCCAGCGCCGAGGCCTCCACGCTGGAGCCCATCATGTTGATGATCTCGGCCGCCGTCTTGGCGCCGCCCAGCGAGCTCTTCTTCATGCGCTCGCCGCCGGCCAGGATCTGGCTCATGACCTCGTTCAAGTCCTTCAACGCCGTCGGCTGGATGCCGTCCAGCGTGGCGATGCGGATCAGCACCTCGTTGCGCCCGCGCTCGGTGAACAACTTCAGCACCGAGCTGGTCTGGTCGTAGTCCAGGTGGGCCAGGATGGCCGCGATGATCTGCGGGTGCTCGTTGCGCAGCAGCTCGGCCACGGAGCCGGGGTCCATCCACTTCAGGCTCTCGATGGACGACACGTCGCTGCCCTGCAGGATGCGATCCAGCAGCAGGTTGGCCTTGTCCTCGCCCAGCGCCTTGCGCAGCACGGCGCGCACGTACTCGTCGGTGTCGGTCACCAGCGTGCTCTGTGTCTCGGCGACGGCGTCGAACCGGCTCAGCACCTCGTCGACCTGGGCACGCTTGATGACTTTGAGCTTGGCGATGGTCTCGCCCAGCGCCTGCACTTCCTTGGGCGACAGGTGCTTGAAGACCTCGCTGGCTTCTTCCTCGCCCAGCGACATCAGCAGGATGGCTGCGTTCTCGGTGCCTTTGTCGTCCATGGTTCAGCTCGGATTCAGGCCGCGGAACCGGCCATCCAGTCGCGCACGATGTTGGCGACTGCCACCGGATTGTCGCGCGCCATGGCGCGGGCGCGCTCGAGCTTGGTGACGTCAATGGGGGCTTCCAGCCGCGGCATGCCGTCGGCGCCGGGCAGCACCTCCGCGTCGTCGACGACCTCGCTGACGCTGTCCACCGCGTCTTCGGTCTTGGGCGGATAGGCGGCGCGGATGGCCGGGCGGATCATCCCGAACACGGCGATCAGCGCGATCGCGACGAAGGCGAACGGCACGATGGCGCTGCGCAGCAGGTCCAGCAGCCACGGCTGCTTCCAGATCGGCAGGTCGGCGGGCTCGGTCTTGTCGATGACGAACGGTGCGCTGATGACCTTGACCGAGTCGCCGCGTTCGGCGCTGAAGCCCATCGCCTCCTTGACCAGGTCGGTCAGCCGCGTGATTTCCTCGGCGGACACCGGCTGCGTCGTCGTCTTGCCCCGCGGGTCGGTCACCGAGCGGTGGTTCACGACGATGGCCGCGTTCAGCCGCTTGACGTTGCCGACCGCGCCACGTGTGACGCGCACGGTCTTGTCGACCTCGTAGTTGGTGACCTGCTCGCGGCGGTTGTTGGTGCTGCCGGCGCCGCCCTGGGCGGCCTGCAGCGGCGCGCTGGCGCCGTTGATGGGCGCAGCCGCCTGCGCGGGCGGCTGGTTGGTGGCGGCACCCGGCACCCCGGTGGGCTGGCCGTTATTGCCGTTGGTGGATTCGCTGGTCTGGTTGGAGCGCACCGCGGCCTGCGCGTTGGGACCCTGGTTGGGGCGGTACTCCTCGGCGGTGGCCTCGGTCTGCGAGAAATCCACGTCGGCGGTGACGGTGGAGCGCAGGTTGTCGCGGCCCACGACCGGTTCCAGCAGTTCGAAGATGCGCTTGTTGAAACCCGCCTCGACCTGCTGCTTGTACTGCAGCTGCAGGCTGTCCAGCCCGGTGGCGGGGTCGGCGCCGGTCTGCGACAGCAGCGCGCCCGTCTGGTCCATCACGCTGACGGCCTTGGGGTGCAGTTCGGGCACCGCGTTGGAGACCAGGTGGACGATGCCGGCGACCTGGTTGCGGTCCAGCGTGCGGCCGCCGCGCAGCGTCAGCACGACGCTGGCGCTGGGTTTTTGCTGCTCGCGGAAGAAGCCGTTCTGCTGCGGGATGGCCAGGTGCACGCGGGCGTCGGCCACGTCGGCCATCGCAGTGATGGTGCGCGTCAGCTCGCCTTCCAGGGCGCGCTGGAAGTTCAGGCGCTCATTGAACTGGGTCTGGCCGATGGAGCTCTTGTCCATCAGCTCGAAGCCCACGGTGTTGCCGTTGCCGCCCTTGGGCAGGCCCTGGGCGGCCAGTTTCATGCGCAGTTCGTAGACCTGGCTGGCCGGCACGAGGATGGTGCCGCCGGCCTCGTGCTTGTAGGGCACCTGCAGCGCCGACAACTGGTTGATGACGGCGCCGCCGTCCTTGTCGGACAGGCCGCTGTACAGCGGGCGGTAGTCGCCTTGCGACGACCACAGCGTGACGGCCAGTACCGCACCGGCCAGCGCCAGCAGACCCACGCCCATGGTCAGCTTGTTGCGCAGCGGCAAGCCGTTGATGCGCTGCACGAAGGTGGGCGGCGCGGTGTCGGCCGGGGTGATCATCACCGGGGCGGCAGCAGCAGGGGCGCTCAGGGCGTTGTCCATCGAAAGGGGCCAGTGCAGAGGGAGGGCCCCAGCAGGGGCCGATGCCGCAAATTATTCGTGTCGCCACCCTCAAGAAAGCGCCGAAGTAGCCGACGGTGGGCGTGCATCTTCGGGTTTCGCGCGAAGGGCTTGCTGCCAAAGTGCCGCACCATGGACATGAAGCTGCGCCCCTTCGATTTCGCCCAGGCCGCCGCCCGCGCGGGTCTGGGGGTCAATGGCCAGCCGCTGTCCGTGAAGCCGGCGGCGCCGCAGGGCGCGAGCTTCGGCGACGCGATGACGCAGGCGCTGAAGAACGTCAGCGCCCAACAGAAGGAGGTGTCGCGGCTGCAGCGCGAGGTGCAGCTGGACAACCCCACCGTCAGCCTGGAAGAGACCATGGTGGCCATGCAGAAGGCCCAGATCGGCTTTCAGGCGACGCTGCAGGTGCGCAACCGGCTGGTGTCGGCCTACTCGGAAATCATGAACATGCAGGTCTGACGCGCCCCTCGCCCAGTCTCGCCGCGCTGCACGCGGGCGAGCCTGATCGGCCTCCCGGGGGGCGGCGATGCTCGCGGCATGGAGCCGCTCGCACATCGCCAGAGAGGGCCGGCTTGGGGCGGCCCGGCGCTCGGCCCGGGTTCAGCAACTGCCTTTGCGTGCGTCGACGCCGCAGATCTGCGGCCGTCCCAGCGGGTTCAGGTCGATGGACAGCTGCTGGTTGCGCTCGTTAGAGAGGCCGATGCGCGACCAGCCGAGAGCCCGGCCCAGCCCGCCTTCGAAGGTGATGCCTTGGCCGGACTGCAGCAGCACGCCCTTGCTGTTGCGCCAGCTCATGCCGGCCAGCTCGCAGCGCGACTGTTCCGCCGCGCAGTCGCACGGACCCTGCCGACTGGTGCCCCAGCACCATTGCGCACCGCTGCGGAAGCTGACACTGATGTTGCGGCCCTCGTTCACGCTCAGCGCGCGGGCGCGGCGCAGGTCCTGTTCCAGCTGCTCGGCCACCAGGCGCAGCCGCTGGCGGGCCACATGCTCCATGTAGCTCGGGATGGCCACCGCGGCCAGGATGGCCATCACGGCCATGACGATGCCCACCTCGATCAGCGTGAAGCCTTGCCCGGCGGCGCGGGAGCGAACACGCCCGGTTCGCGAGATGACTCGCGGCGCCTGGGATGTGGCCCGGCGGTCGGCCGGGGCCGGCGAGGTTGCAGGGTTCATAGATCGAGCTTCAGCAGTCGGCGGCGCTTCTGCGTCTGGTCCACGTAGACCTGCAGCGTGCGCGTGGCCGACGTGTCGAGGTCGACGAACGCGCAGCCCAGCTGCTGGGTGCCGGCGGCGTCGCCGGTGATCGGGCTGACGTGATGGGGGAGCAGCGTCACGCGCAGCGCGGTGATGCGATCCAGCTCCAGGACCAGCGCCGGCGTGGCGTGGCCCAGGGCCAGCGGCGATGCGGTGTCGGCCGGCAGCGTCAGGGCCAGGCCGCCGATGCTGAGGTCCAGCACGCGCAGCGCCTGGCCGGGCGTCTCGCCGCCGGGCAGGACCACGCGCGGGTAGAGCGTGCCGGCGGGCTGGACGCGGAAGGACTGGCGGCGCTGGAAGCGGTAGAGCCGTTCGGGCAGGCTGCTGCGCAGCACGGCGCCCTGGGCGCCGCTGACGAGCACCGCGTCGTCCAGCTCGAACTGCAGCCGGATGGCGCCCAGGTAGGCCACGCCGGTGATCTCGCCACCCGCGACCAGCGCCTGGCTGATGCCTTCGGGATCGGCGCCGATGTCCAGCCCGATCACGCCGGCCGCCACGTCCAGCGCGGTCACCCGGCTCGACAGGCTCCAGCCCGGCGGCCCGCTCAGCAGCACGGTCACGTGGTCACGCTGCAGCTGCTGCAGATAGGCCGCGATCTCGGCGGACGCGGCAACGCGGAATTCCTCGGGGGCGGCTGGAGGGGCAGACATGCGGGAATGGTAGTCGTGCGTGCGGTGTTTGCGGGCCGAGCGCCGGGCCGCTCCCAAGCCGGCCCGCCTTGGCGATGTGCGAGCGGGGTATTCCCGCGAGCATCGCCGTCCCCTCGGGGGCTGAGGCCGGACACATTGCGCCGAGTGGGCGCGATGTGCCTGCCCAAGGGCTGCGCCGCTGGCGCAGCGCGGTCTGCAAGACCGGCTGGACTCGCCGCGTTCAGCAGGCGAGACCAGACGGGGGGCTCAATGGACCATCCGGCTCTTGCCCTTCAACACCTGATCCAGGTCCTCCAGCCACGGTTCGGCCAGGTGGCGGATCTCGGCGTCGTTCAGCAGGATGCGCTGCATGATGCGCGTCTTCAGCTGAGATTCGCCCGGTGCCAGATGGCGCTGCGCGGCGGCGGACTTCAGCTGCGAGATCAGCAGCACGCAGGCGCCTTCGAGCTTGACGACTTCGTCCCAGTTGCCGGTGCGGGCGGCCGACAGCATGTCGGCGCTGGCCTGCTCGATGGCTTCGTAGTAGTTCAGCAGTTCGGAATTCATTGCGGGATCACCGGTAAGCGGTAGGTCGCTGAACGACGGGTCTCAGGCGGCACGGGCGGCGGGCGCCCCTTGTGCGGCCGGGCTTTGGCCGATGGCGCTCCAGGCCTCGCGCACCGGTGTCAGCAGGCGCTGGCATTCCTCGATGGCTGCCGGATCGTTCTTCAGGTTGGCGTGCGTCAGGCGCATGCAAACGTAGCCATACAGCTCGCGCAAGTCGGTGGCGAGCTGGCCGGCGGACAGGTCCAGCGCGGCGCGCAGGCCTTCGTCCAGGATGCGCACGGCGCGCAACAGGGCCCGGCCCTTGAGCTCGACGTTGCCGGCCTGGATGGCCTGGGTGGCCTGCGCCATCGCCTCGAACACGCCGTCGAACAGCATGGTCACGAGGCGGTGCGGGCTGGCCGCCTGCACGTCGGTTTCCAGGCCGACCTTGGCGTACAGGGTGGCGCGCTGGTTGCGGGCTGCGAAGGGGGAAGACATGTTGCCGTACATGGTGTGTGGGGTTGCTTCGTCGCGTTGACTGTTTTTCGGCCTCTGGCGCGCCGACTTGAGTCGCACATCCCACGAAGATGACCGGAACTGTGCGCTTGTTCAACCGCTGCACCCGCCATGAAAAACGGCGACCCGCAGGTCGCCGTTGTCGCTGGAGCCGCGCAAGCGCCGCGGCGTCAATTGCCGTTCAGGTTCAGCGTGGACAGCTGCTGACTCACGTAGTTGGACAGGCCGTTGAGCTTGGCCATCTGCGTGTCCAGCGCCGTGTAGCGGGCGCGCAGCCGCGCCTCGGTCAGCGCGACGCGGTCTTCCAGCTGGTCGGAACGCTTGTTGTTGTTGTCGATCAGCTTCTTCAGCCCGGCCTGGCGGCTGGACACGGCGCCTTCGGTGCCCAGCGCGCCGTCGATGAAGCTGCGCATGCGCTGCGCGAAGCCGTTGTTGCTGTCGTCGCCGGTGTCCAGGCCCATGAACATCTGCTTCAGGCTGTCCAGGTCGTTCAGCGACGTGTTGAGCTTGGTCTCGGACAGCTTGATGTTGCCGTCGCTGCCCGGGTCCAGGCCGATCTGGGCCAGGCGGTTCATCGTGCCGCCCAGGGTGGTGGCGCCGCCGATGATGCCGCGCAGCTGCGCCTGCAGGCCGTTGGCCGTGGAGTCGCCCTGCAGCGCACCGGCGGTGTTGCTGCCGGCGTCGTACTTGGTCTGCTCGCGCAGCAGCGCGTTGACGGCGTTGTACGCGGTCGTGAAGTCGGTGATGAGCTTCTTGATCGAGTCCTTGTCCTGCGTCACGGCGATGCTGGCCGGGAAGGTGGTCTGTTTCAGCAGCGTGATGTTGAGGCCGTCGATGGCGGCCTTCAGCGTGTTGGACTCGGAGCTGACCTCGATGCCGTTGATCAGGGCGCGGGCGTTTTGCGCCGGCAGCGTCTGCGTCAGCGACGACACGCCCACCCGGGGGTCATAGCTCAGGTCGGCCAGGCCGCCGGTGGACTCGATGCGAAAGCCGTTGGCCGCGCCGCTGGTCGTGGAGCGCAGCGACAGCCGGGCGCCGCTGGCGTCGTTGATGATGGACGCGGTGACGCCGGCGCCGGCGGCATTGATGGCATCGCGGATGCCGGTCAGCGTGTCCTGGCCGGGGCCGATGTTGACGGTGATCGGCGTGGCGCCGGCCTTGTCGGTGAAGCTGGCGTTGTTGGCGCCCCAGCTGCCCAAGGTGATGGTCAGGCTGCCCTGGCCGACGGTGGATGCGGCATTCGTATAAGTGGTGCTGCCCACCAGCGTCTGCGACTGGGCCAGGGCCTGTACTTCCACCGACAGGTTGCCGATGGCGGCCCCCTCGCCGGCGGTGACGCTGACGGATGTCGGGTCGCTGGAGGTGGCCAGCGTGCCGGCCCAGCTGCTGGGCGACGTGAGCTTGTTGGCCGCGTCGCGCAGCGTCGACAGGGCGCTTTGCACCTTGCCGAAGGCGGACAGCTCGGTCTTCAAGCCATCCGTGCGCTTCGTCAGCTGGGTGATGGGCGTGCGTTCAAGGGAGACGAGCTTGGCCACCAGCTCCTCAACATTGAGGCCGCTGCCGAGTCCGGCGGAGGTGATCGTTGCCATGGTGTGGAAGGGCTGCTGTCCAGAGGTGGGTCCCGCCATTCTTCAGGAAGCGGGCACGGTACACAAACGAAAAAAGCCGATATGCCCTGGCGATATCGGCCTGTGTTTCCGGAACTTGAGGCCCGGAGTGAGAATTTTTTAACGTTGCAGTAGCGACAGCACCTGCTGCGGCAGCTGGTTGGCCTGCGCCACCATCGCATTGCCCGCCTGTTGCAGGATCTGGGCCCGGCTCAGGTTGGCGGTTTCTTGGGCGAAGTCGGCGTCCATGATGCGGCTGCGCGCGGCGGCCTGGTTCTCCACGGCCACCTGCAGGTTGGAGATGACGGCGTCGAAGCGCGACTGCATCGCACCGAACGTGGCGCGTGTGTTGTTGACCGTGTCCAGCGCGATGTCGATGTTCTGCATCACCGTGCCAAGCTGGTCGAAGCTGGCAGAGTTGTCGATGCGCGCAAACGAGGCAGTCGACCCATCTCCGACGAGGACTGTCAGCGTGGCGTCGGCCGTCAAGTCCAGCGCCGCGACGGTGATTACGTCGTTGGTGGACGTGTTCGCGCCGATCTGGAAGGTCTGGCCGGCACCAGCACCCACGCCAGCGGTGTCCGCCAGGATGGGTTTGCTGTTGAAGGTGGTGGCGTTGATGATGCGCCAGATCTCCGAGCCCAGTTGCTCGAATTCCTTGTTCAGCGAGTCCTTGTCGGAGTTGCTGTTGGTGGCGTTGCGGGCCTGCACGGTCAGCTCGCGCATCCGCTGCAGGTTGTCGCCGATCTTGCCGAGTGCGCCTTCCGCGGTCTGCGCCATCGAGATGCCGTCGTTGGCATTGCGGATGGCGACGTTCATGCCGCGCACCTGGGTGTTCATGCGTTCCGCGATGGCCAGGCCGGCGGCATCGTCCTTGGCGGAGTTCACCCGCAGGCCGGACGACAGACGCTGCATCGACGTCGAGAGCGACGACTGCGAGGCGTTCAGGTTCCGCTGCGCGTTCAGCGAGACGATGTTGGTGTTGATGGTCTGGGGCATTACGCACTCCTCGGGACAGATGCCGGACCCAATGGAGACGGGATCCGATGAACCGAATTCTGGAGATGCGCACCGCCGGCAAAAGCCCGATCAACGGGTTAAACCACGGCTATTCAAAACCTCCGCGCCCGTGCTCGGCGGGGAAGGGGTGGCGAGGTGGCCGCTGCGGCGCCTGGCTGGGCCAGGGCCGCGCGGATGCCTAGTCAAGATGGGCGGCGTCGCCCGGTATTGCTGCGATCAGCCGCGCAGCAGGGCCAGGACCTGTTGCGGCAGCTGGTTGGCCTGGGCCACCATGGTGTTACCGGCCTGCTGCAGGATCTGCGCGCGGCTCAGGTTGGCGGTTTCCTGCGCGAAGTCGGCATCCATGATGCGGCTGCGGGCGGCGCTCTGGTTCTCCACCGCCACCTGCAGGTTGGAGATGACGGCGTCGAAGCGGTTCTGCGATGCGCCCAGCGTGGCGCGCTCGCCGTTGACCTTGTCCAGCGCCAGGTCGATGTTGGTGATGACCGTGTCGATATCGGTCAGCGTCCCGCCATTGATGGCCGCGCGGCTGGCGCCCGTGTTGTCGGTGCCGGCGACGGTCGTGATCTCCGTCGCGGTCGTCATGTCGGTGGTGGTGATGTCGATGCGGTCGTTGTCAGTCGTGTTGGCGCCGACCTGGAAGGTCTGAGTGCCCGACTCCGCCGCCAGCACGGCCTTGCCGTTGAAGGTGGTGCCGCCCAGCACGCGCTGGATCTCCTTGGCGAGTTCGCCGAATTCCTTGTCCAGCGAGTCGCGGTCGGCGCTGGTGTTGGTGGCGTTGCGGGACTGCACGGCCAGTTCACGCATGCGTTGCAGAGAGTCGCCCACCTTGGACAGCGCGCCTTCGGCCGTCTGGGCCAGCGAGATGCCGTCGTTGGCGTTGCGGATGGCGACGTTCATGCCGCGCACCTGGGTGTTCATGCGCTCGGCAATGGCCAAGCCGGCCGCGTCATCCTTGGCCGAGTTCACACGCAGGCCTGAAGACAGGCGCTGCATGGACACGGACAGGGATGACTGCGACATCGCCGTGTTGCGTTGGGCATTCAGCGAGGCGAGGTTGGTGTTGATGATCTGGGGCATGGCTCAATCCTTTCGTTGACAAGGCGTCTGGTACGAAGTCCTCGAATGAATCGCGAACCCGTTGAGATGCTTATCGTCGGCCGAGAGGATCGGCTTGAGTGCTTTTTGCACAGTCCGCCCTAAAAACGCCCCTCGCGAGGGCGAGGAGGCGTCAAGGGGCTTGTGCTGGAGGGGTGAGGGTTTCTGTCTTGGTGACCGACAGTCCGCTCAGGGCCAGCGAGGCTGGCCCGGCGTCATCGAAGCAATGACAGGACCTGCGACGGAATCTGGTTCGCCTGGGCAATCATCGCGTTGCCGGCCTGCTGCAGGATGCTCGCTCGGCTCAGGTTGGCCGTTTCCTGCGCGAAGTCGGCATCGGTGATGCGACTCTTGGCGGCGCTCTGGTTCTCCACCGAGATCTGCAGGTTGGAGATTACCTGGTCCATGCGGTTCTGAGAAGCACCCAGCGTGGCGCGCTCGCTGTTGACCGTGTTGATGGCCGTGTCGATGTTGGTGATGACGGTGTCGATGTCGCTGGCGGTCGTGCTGTTGATCACGGCACGGCTGGCGCCGGTGTTGTCGGTGCCGGCAACGGCGGTGACCGACGTGTCCGTCGTCATGTTGGTCGTGGCGACGTCGATGCGGTCGTTGGAGGTCACGTTGGCGCCGACCTGGAAGGTCTGCGTGCCCGAGTCGCCAGCCAGGATGGCGCGGCCGTTGAACGTGGTGCCGCCCAGCACGCGCTGGATTTCCTTGGCGAGTTCGCCGAATTCCTTGTCCAGCGAGTCGCGGTCGGCGCTGGTGTTCGTGGCGTTGCGGGACTGCACAGCCAGTTCACGCATGCGCTGCAGCGAGTCGCCCACCTTGGACAAGGCGCCTTCGGCCGTCTGGGCCAGCGAGATGCCGTCGTTGGCGTTGCGGATGGCGACGTTGGAGCCGCGCACCTGGGCGTTCAGGCGTTCGGAGATGGCCAGGCCGGCGGCATCGTCCTTGGCGGAGTTGACGCGCAGACCCGACGACAGACGCTGCATGGCGACCGACAGGGTGCCCTGCGTGGTGGACGTGTTGCGCTGCGCATTGAGCGACAGCAGATTGGTGTTGATGACCGAGGCCATGGTGCGCTTCCTTTTCAGCTAGAGAGAACCCGGCAACAGCGCCGGACGAAGACCCGAATGCCCGGGTGGGCACCCGTGCGGTCCGCCAAAGCCGCCTTGCGGCCACCCTGACGGCGACGCCCGACGCCGGTTGATCGACCAGACGTGTCACCCCGTTTCAGAGATGGCGCATCTGCTCGGCCTTCCGGCCGGACCACGGTGCTGTTTGCAGCGCCGTTGGGATGGCTATCGGTGTGAGGGAGAAGTTTCTTTAGCCCGATTTGTCAAGGGCGTGATCTTTTGAACAAAAGGGTTCGCAACTGCCAGTTCTTCGGATCGACCGCCGCCGGCACAAGCGCACCCGAAAAGTGGCGCTTTTCACGGGATCGGCGCCGGGGGGCGTTTCTAAAGTCCAGCCCATCCCGGCCGAACCCTGTGCCGGACTGGAGCCCCGCCATGCGCGCCTCGACGACGACCGCCCGAGCCAAGAAAGCCCATCGCCCCGTTGCCGTGGCACCCAACGCGCCGGCCATGCTGCTGGCCCGCGCGCGCAACGCCGCGTTTGCCGAAGCGGCCAAGGGCAACCTGGGCGGCGGCCTGGGCGTGCTGTACGAGGCGCTGCAGGACGAGCCGCTCAGCCACGAACTGCTGGCCGACATGGCGGCACTGCTGCTGGCCGCCGGCAAACTGGACCACGCCCGCGCCTACGCCGAGCGTGCGTTGCAGATCCACACGCTGCACGGTCCCAGCCTCTACACGCTGGCCTTCGCGCTGTCGGGCCGCGGCGAGATCGACCACGCCATTGGCGTGCTGAACGAACTGCAGCAGGGCGTCGGCCGAGACAGCCTGCAGGCCGAGGCGCCCGAACTGGTGCCGGTGGCCATGATCGAGCTGGAGCGCCTGCGCCGCAGCCGCGACTGACCGCCACCGCACCTCTTCCTCACAGGGCCCCGCCAGCGACAGCTGCCGGGGCCCTGTCATTTGCCGGGCCGCCGCGCCCGACGCGCTTGTAGGAATTTGGATGACAAGCGCTGCCGCTGGCGGAGACGCGCCGCACCGACGCAGCCTGATATCGAAGAAGAAGAGGGGTCAACACAATCCGTTTCACTGATCCGCAACACCCCTCTACCTCTGAACGGAAGCCGCCATGAACACCGACCAAATGCTCGCCGAGATCCGTGAAGCCAACCTGTCCTACCTGATGCTGGCCCAGAGCCTGATCCGTGCGGACCGCGAGCAGGCGCTGTACCGCCTGGGCATCAGCGAGGACACGGCGACGCTGATCGGCACGCTGAGCCCGGCACAGATCATGAAGATCGCTGCGGGCAACACGCTGCTGTGCGCCTTCCGCATGAACGACGACCTGGTGTGGGGCCTGCTGACCAACCACAGCAAGCCCGGTGCGAACGAGTCGGTGTCCCGCCTCCACGCCTCGATCCTGATGGCCGGCCGCCACGAGCACGCCTGACCCGCCCAGCCGCCTCAACAGTTCACAGATTCCGGAGCCCACCATGCGCGTCAAGAGCATCCTCACCGAAGCCAAGCAGATCGACCGTGCCGTCCAGCTGATCCACCTCGGTGCGCGCCTGCAGGTGCTGGAGTCGGAAACCGATCTGTCCTACGAGCGCCTGTTGCGCCTGTACAAGGAAGTCAGCGGCAAGTCGCCGTCCAAGGGCCAGCTGCCGTTCTCGACCGACTGGTTCATGACCTGGCAGCCCAACATCCACGCCAGCCTGTTCCTGAACATCCACGAGTACCTGAACAAGGCCGCCGAGATGGACGAGATCGACACCGTCATCAAGGCCTACCAGCTGTACCAGGAGCAGACCACGGCCCAGGGCCTGGAAGCCATGCTGTCCGTCACCCGCGCCTGGCGCCTGGTGAAGTTCGTCGACAACGGCATGCTGACGCTGACCAAGTGCTCCAAGTGCAACGGCCAGTTCGTCACCCACCCGCACGAGGTGGCGCGCCACTACATCTGCGGCCTGTGCAACCCGCCGGCGCGTGCCGGCAAGGGTCGGGCGCAGGGCTCGATCCAGATGCACTGAATGAGTAAGGGGCCGTGAGGCCCCTTGCTGTTGGAAGGTGCGCGTGCTTCAGGCGCCCAGCGGTGCCGGCGGCAAGCCGGCCACTGCGCGTTCCCACATGCGCTGGTAGAGCGACTCCAGGTCGCGCGCAAAGCGTGGGGTGTCGTACAGACCCGTCGGCCGTGCCGTGATTTGTTCACGCAGCGCTTGGCGGGCGGCGGCGTCGCGCCCCAGATCGCAGATCCGTGCCACGTAGCTGGCGGCGTCGTGCGTGATGCACCGGTCCACCCCCGCCGCCGCCAGGATGCTGGCGGCCACGCGGCCGGGGAAGCTGTCGTTCATCAGCGTGACCACCGGCACGCCGGCTGCCAGCGCGTCGCTCGTGGTGGTGTGGCCGTTGCAGGGCCAGCTGTCCAGCGCCAAGTCGGCGACCTGTAATCGGGCCAGATGTTCGTCCATGCCCACCGGCGGCGCAAATACGATGCGGTCGGCGCAGTCGCCCGCCGCCGCCAGCAGCCGGGCATCTGCCTGCTCGCCGCCACTGAGCTGCCACAGCTGGGCGCCTGGCAACTGCCGCAGCACGTCCATCCACGCCGCCCACAGCGCCGGCGTGATCTTGTAGACGGCGTTGGCGCCGAGCAGCACCAGCGCGTCGTCCTTCAACCCGAGCTCGGCACGCGAAGGCGCCGGTCCGGCGGCGCGGCGGCGGTCCTGCGGCTGGTAGCAGTGCGGCAGCTGGGCGATGCACTCGCTGTAGTCGGGCGCGTGCGCCAGCGGCGTGACGACGGGGTCGCCGATGACGTAGTCGATGAACCCGGCGCCGCTGGTGCCGGGAAAGCCCAGCCAGCTCACCTGCACCGGCGCGGGCCGGCAGGCCAGCGCGGCCAGGCGGCTGCTGGCGGTGTGGCCCTTCAGGTCGACGAGGATGTCGACGCCGTCCGCGCGGATGCGCTCGGCCGTGGCGGCCAGGCCCAGCGCGCCGACGTCGACGACCGGTGCCGCAGCGCGGATGCGCCGGCCCAGCGCCGAGCCGTCGTCCGGGCCGTGCGCGTACAGCCGGATGTCGAAGCGCTGGTGGTCGTGGCTCTCCAGCAGGTCCACCAACAGCGCGGCGGTGGCGTGGGCATGGAAGTCGGCCGACAGATAGCCGATGCGCAGGCGCTCACGCGGCACGGGCTTGCTCGGCATCATCGGCTTCAGGCCGCGTGCGACGTGGCGGCTTGCCAGTGCGGCCGATTTCCTCAGCTCCGCGCGCGTGTGCGTCAAGCCAACGAGGGCGAACGGCATGCCGAATTCGTCGTCCGCTGTGTCGGGCTTGTCGGCCAGCGCCCGGCGCAGTGCGGCGAGGTCGGTGTCCAGCTGCGTCCAGTCGGCGGCCTTCTGCGTGGCGTGCACCAGATAGCCCTGCGCCATGACGCTGCCCGGATTCAGCAGCGCCGGCGTGCGAAAGGCTTCAGCGGCCTGGCTGTGCAGCCCCAGCGCCTGCAGCGCAAAACCCAGTTGCAGGTAGGTGTCGGTGTCGGTCGGCGCGAGCGCCAGCGCCTGCAGCAGCGGGTCGATAGCCTCGGCCGGCCGGCCGGCCAGGCGCAGTGCTTCGGCCTGAGTGCGCAGCGCGGCTGGCGTCATGCGGGCTGGCTTCTGCTGGCCACGACCAGCAGCGACATACCGTTGAAGAAGAACATGCCATCGATCTGCCACGGCGTGTACTTGCGGATCACGTTGCTCAGCGTGAACGGTGTGTACCAGCAGTTGTGGTCGGGGTGCACGACCTCGACGAAGGTCTGCGCGCCACTGTTGTAGTCGAAGTGCCGGCGAAAGCACGAGTAGGCGTCGGGCACAGTGATGATGTACTGCTCGGCGCCCAGCGCGTCCAGCTGCTGCAGGAAGCCTTGCACGTCGGGCACGTGCTCCAGCACCTCGGGCACCAGCACGGTGTCGTAGCGCTCGGTCACGTCGGCCCAGTCGCTGAACAGGCGGCCCTTCACGTGCGGGCGCATCTGGTCGAAGGCTTCGCCGTGGATGTCGAAGCCGTCGAGTGTGCAGTGGGCGTCCAGCTGCAGGTGCAGCGAGCGCTTCAGGTCGGTGATGGGCCAGTCCACGCAGCCGACGTGCAGCACGCGCCGGTCGGCGCACAGGGCCGCGAAGACGTCCAGCCGCGGCAGGCCGACGAAGTCCTCGCCGACCTTGACCTTCTGCACGAAGTATTTCTGATGGGCGTACTCCAGCGGCGAGACGGGGAGGTCGCTCACGGGCCGCGGTTCGGAGGCGAGTTCTGCGACGTTGCTCATGCGACCTTCCTTTTGTGCAGTTCGTCGTACTTGCCCAGCGTGCTGCCCCATTCTTGCGCGGCGAACACGGCACCGCCGCCGGTGTACTCGTGGCCCGTGAAGTGGCGCGGGATGAAGAAGTGGCTGGGCCAGATGGTCAGCCCCGCGTAGCGCTGCAGGCGCACCTGCTCGGTCAGGTACAGCGGGCCCACGCTCTGCCAGGCCATGCGGTCGACGACGGAGGGTTCCTTCTGCAGGTCCAGGATGATCTGGCCGAAGAACGGGTTCTCGGGCTTGGAGGCCACGTAGCCGGCGGCAATCAGCCCGGGGCGGATCAGCTCGTTCTCCCAGCAGGCGCAGGCCTCGCCCTCGAAAAGCCAGGGCTCCAGCGGGCGTTTGCAGATGCTGTCGGCATCGACGACGAAGCCGCCCTCGTGATACAGGATCTCCCAGCGCATCAGGTCGGCCACGCCGTTCAACTCGCGCTTGGCCATGTCGCGCATGTGCGCGGCATTCACCCAGCCGTAGCTGGCCAGCTCGTCGTTGCCCCAGACGCGCACGGTCCAGTCGGGGTTGTGCTCGCGCCAGGTGGCGATGCAGTTGTCGGGGCGCTTGGATTCGTCGCCGACCCAGATCACATGCAGCGTGCGGGGGATCATGGACAGCCTCGCGGAGGTTGGAGAGGTTGCCACTCTAGGCCGGGTCGCCTCGCCATGAAACCCGGTGGAGTGGGGGAAATCCGGCCCTGAAACAGCCACCTGCCCCCGCGCGCGTGAACACAATGCGGGCATGACCGCTGCCCCGCGCCGCCTGGCCCTTGTCGTGATCGCGCGCGACGAGGCGCATCGCCTTGCGCGGCTGCTGGACAGCGTGCGCCCCTGGGTGGACGACATGCTGGTGCTGGACACCGGCTCCACCGACGCGACCGCCGCCATTGCGGCGGCGCATGGTGCGCGCGTCGCCCACTTTGCGTGGTGCGACGACTTTGCCGCTGCGCGCAACGCCGCGCTGGTCCAGTCCGACGCAGACTGGCACCTGGTGCTGGACGCCGACGAATGGCTGATCTCGGGCGGCGAGGCTTTGCAGGCGCTGCGCGACACGCCGCCCGGCTTCGTCGGCGCGCTGCAGTTGCGAGACGCCTTCGACCTCGGGCCGGGCCAGCGCGGCGAGGCCGTGGCCTGGCTGAGCCGCGTGCTGCCGGGGCCGGTGCGCTACGCCGGGCGGGTGCACGAGCAGCCCGTGCATGACCTGCCGGTGCGCCGCCTGCCGCTGGTGGTGGGGCACGACGGCTACCTGGACGCGCGGCTGGCGGACAAGCGCGGCCGCAACCGCCGGCTGCTGGAGCGCTCGCTGGCCGACGCGCCGCAGGACGCCTACCTGTGGTTTCAGCTGGGCAAGGACTGCGCCGTCTACGACGAGCACGAGTCTGCAGAGGCGGCCTTCGCCCGCGCGGCAGCGCTGCCCGGTGCCGTCACGTCGCCGTGGTGGCTGGACCTGGTGGCACGCCGGCTGTTCGCGCTGAAGTGCCTGGGCCGGCATGCCGATGCGATGGACTTCGCGCAGTCGCAGATGGACGCCGGCGCCGGGTCGCCCGACTTCTTCTTCACGGTCGGCGACGTGCTGCTGGATCTGGCCGCGTCGCAGCCAGCGCAGGCTGACGAGCTGCTGCCCATGATCGAGGCCGCCTGGCTGCGTTGCCTGGAACTGGGCGAGCAGCCCGAACATCCCGGCGCCGTGGCCGGCCGCGGCAGCTGGCTGGCCGCGCACAACCTGGCCCTGGTGCTGGAAGGCACGGATCGGCCCGACCAGGCCGCCGCGCTACGCGCCGCCCATCCGTGGCCGTGCTGAACCTGCCGCTGCGACTGTTGACCCGCTGGCCGCTGGCGGCACTGTGGGCGTGGCTGGCCGCGTGGCTGGTCTATTCCGTGGCGTTGGCGCTGGGCCTGGCGGGCGGGCCGGCGCTGGCGCTCGGCGCCGCGGCCGGCGCGGCGCTGGGCTGGCTGCACGCGCAGCGCTGGCGCCGGTTCATCGTGGCGCTGGGCTTCCCGGTGTCGGTGCTGGCGCAGGGCTGGCAGGCAGGGCAGGGCATCGTCGGCAGTCTGCTGTGGCTTGCGCCGCTGGCGTTGCTGTGGTGGCTCTACCCACGACGCAGCTGGAGCGAGGCGCCGCTGTTCCCGACGCCGCGCGGTGCGCTGGACGCACTGCCGGCGCTGGCGCCGCTGCCGCCCGGCGCGCGTGTGCTGGATGCGGGTTGCGGGGTCGGCGACGGGCTGCGCGAACTGGCGCGCGCCTACCCGCAGGCGCGCGTGGAGGGCGTGGAATGGAGCCGGCCCCTGGCGCTGCTGGCGCGTTGGCGCGTGCGCGCCGCAACGGTGCGCCGCGGCGACCTGTGGGCCGACGACTGGGCGCCGTTCGCGCTGGTCTACGTGTTCCAGCGGCCCGAGTCCATGCCGCGCGTGTGGGCCAAGGCGGTGGCCGAGCTGGAGGTTGACGCCTGGCTGGTCAGCCTGGATTTCGCCGTGCCCGGCGTGCCCCCGGTGGCGAGCTGGCAACTGCCGGGCGGACAGTTCGTGTGGCTTTACCGCCCGGGGCGGAAAGAGACGTCAAAGGGGGCCAATTGACCCTTTACTCGCAGGCTTGCAGCGGCATACTTTCTCAAGCCCCCCGGCATCGGGCCGATATGGTCTGAACACCCCCAACCCCACAGCGCATGTTTGTCCTCATCGGCTGGGCCATCTCCATGGTCTGCATCTTCGGCGTATTCATCGTCCACGGCGGGAACATGGGCGTCATCCTGACGGCGCTTCCGTTCGAGATGATCACCATCTTTGGCGCCGCCATGGGTGCCTTCCTGGCCAACAACCAGATGAAGGTGGTCAAGGCGACGATTGCCGGCCTGGGGCGCTGCTTCAAGGGCAGCAAGTACAGCAAGGCCCGCTACATGGAGCTGCTGGCGCTGATGTACGACATCCTGCAGAAGGCGCGCAAGGAAGGCCTGATGTCCATCGAGAAGGACGTCGAGGATCCGCACAGCAGCCCGCTGTTCCAGAAGTACCCGGTGGTGGGCAACGACCACCATGTCACCGAATTCATCACCGACTACTTGCGCATGATGGTGTCGGGCAACCTGAATGCGCACGAGATCGAGTCGCTGATGGACAGCGAGATCGAGACGCACCACCAGGAAGAACACGCGGCGGTCGCCGCACTGCAACGCCTGGC
This sequence comes from Pelomonas dachongensis, assembly GCF_043555865.1. Taxonomy (NCBI): domain Bacteria; kingdom Pseudomonadati; phylum Pseudomonadota; class Betaproteobacteria; order Burkholderiales; family Sphaerotilaceae; genus Roseateles; species Pelomonas dachongensis. The sequence goes on along the minus strand of NZ_JBIGHY010000011.1, from coordinate 35,989 downwards.
GGGCGGCCTGCCGGCCTTCGGCATCGTGGCCGCCGTGCTGGGCGTGGTGAACACCATGGGCTCGGTCGGCCAGCCGCCAGCCGTGCTGGGCGGCATGATCGGCTCGGCGCTGGTCGGCACCTTCCTGGGCATCCTGCTGGCGTACGGCTTCGCCGAGCCGCTGGCCGGCCTGCTGGAGCAGAAGGTGGAAGACGGCGGCAAGGAATTCCAGTGCATCAAGACGACGCTGCTCGCTTCGATGCAAGGCTACGCACCGCAGGTGGCCATCGAGTTTGGGCGCAAGGTGCTGTTCTCTGGCGACCGCCCGTCGTTCAGTGAGCTCGAAGGCCACGTGAAGAAGAAATGATGCCTGGTGCATTGACCAGCCGGCCGGCGAAGCCGGCGGCGCCCATCGCGCAGCCGCCGTCGAACTGGCTTTGCCAAGCGGCTGGCGGCGCCCTCTTGAGCGGGAGCGCCGCAGGCGCTTCGGGGGTGGGCTAAATGGCTGGAGATGCAAAGAAGCTCCAGCCCATCATCATCAAGAAGGTGAAGAAGGGCGGCCACGCGGCGCATGGCGGCGCGTGGAAGATTGCCTACGCCGACTTCGTCACGGCCATGATGGCCTTCTTCCTGCTGATGTGGCTGCTGGGCTCCACGACCGAGGGCGACAAGAAGGGCATCGCCGAGTTCTTCCAGTCGCCGCTGCGCGTGGCGATGCTGGGCGGCTCGGGTTCGGGCGACTCGTCCAGCGTCATCCGCGGTGGCGGCAAGGACCTCACGCGCGAGACCGGCCAGGTCAAGGAAGGCCAGAGCGATGCCAAGCGCTCCAGCTACACGCTGCGCGCGTTGAAGGAAGAGCAGCGCAAGGCGGAGAAGTCGCGGCTGGAGCAGCTCAAGACCAAGGTCGAGGACGTGCTGGCCGAGAATCCAAAGCTTGCCGCTCTCGGCGGCCAGATCCGGCTGGACATGACCCGCGAGGGCTTGCGCATCCAGATCGTCGACGAGGGCAACCGGCCGATGTTCGACAGCGGCAGCGCCATCGTGAAGCCCTACATGCGCGAGCTGCTGCAGGAACTGGGCAGCGTGTTGACCGAGGTACCCAACCGGCTGACGGTGGAAGGCCACACCGACGCGCAGCCGTTCTCGGCGGGCGACAAGGGCTACAGCAACTGGGAGCTGTCGGCTGACCGCGCAAATGCGTCGCGCCGTGAACTGGTGGCGGGCGGCCTGCAGGAGGCGCGCATGCTGCGCGTGCAAGGCCTGGCCGCCAGCAAGCTGCTGGACCCCAAGGACCCCAACGGCGCACTGAACCGGCGCATCAGCATCATCGTGATGAACCGCGACGCGGAGGACGCCGTGCTGAAGAATCTGCCCGAAGAAGCTGAGGCAGATGCCACAGCCGGCGAGCCCGGTGCAACGCAAGTGCCGGCGACCGGGAAAATGCCGCAAACTCAATCGGCGACGCCGCCGCGCTAGAACTAGACTGCGGCCTGACCCCTGAAATCCCGGCCTGCACAGAGAGGATCGCCATGAGCGCTGACATGAAATTCCTGGTTGTTGATGACTTCTCCACCATGCGCCGCATCGTCCGCGGTCTGCTCAAGGAGATCGGCTACAACAACTGCGAAGAGGCCGAAGACGGCGTCGAGGCGCTGAGCATGCTGAAGGGCGCCAAGTTCGACTTCGTCGTCAGCGACATCAACATGCCCAACATGACGGGCTTCGAACTGCTGAAGGCCATCAAGGAAGACCCGAACCTGAAGCACCTGCCGGTGCTGATGGTCACGGCCGAGGCCCGCAAGGAAGACATCGTGCTGGCCGCTCAGTCGGGCGCCGCTGGCTACATCGTCAAGCCTTTCACCAAGGCGACGCTGGAAGAGAAGGTCCTGAAGATCATGCAGAAGCTGGCCGCTGCGGCCTGACCTGACAACAACCGAAAAGGGGACTGCCATGTCGATGGATCAGTTGGACCAGTTGGCCAAGGCGCAGGAACCCCTGCTCGTCTCGCCCGAGGTTTTTCAGCAGCTCGGGACGATCACGCGCACTCTGCACGACACCATGCAGCGCCTGGGCGTCATGCCCAAGCTGCAAGTGGCCACCGACGGCCTGCCCGATGCGCGCAGCCGCCTCAGCTACATCGCCGAGAAGACCGCTGCCGCGGCCGAGAAGGTGCTGAACTCCGTCGACCAGGCCAAGGCCGAGCACGTCGGCATCAGCAAGGCCACCAAGGAACTGGCGGCCCTCATCGTCGCCGACCCGGTGCGCGCCGTGGCCAGCGGCGCGGTGATGAACTTCGTCAACGATGTCGAAGGCCGCACGCAGAGCATCGACAACCACCTGACCGACATCATGCTGGCGCAGGACTTCCACGACCTGACCGGCCAGGTGGTGGCCAAGGTCGTGAAGCTCGCCAACGACCTGGAAGACAGCCTCGTCAAGCTGCTGGTGCAGGTCGTGCCGCCCGAGCAGCGCGAGAAGGTCGATCCGACCATCCTGCAAGGCCCGGTCGTCAACGCCGAAGGTCGCACGGACGTCGTCACCAACCAGGGCGAGGTCGACGACCTGCTGGCCAGCCTCGGTTTCTGAGTCCCTGGCATCGCGGCCGCGACCCTGCGGCGCGACATTCAGACGGCTGGCCTTGTGCCAGCCGTTTGCATTTGGGAGGGCGCGCAGCGAGCTGCCACTGGGGCGGCGGGCCATTTCTCCAAAACCGGACATGGCCCGCGTCGCGCCAAACGGGTTCACGTGTTCGCGGGGAGCCGGGTTGGCGGCGCGGCACGCGCCTCCTAGCATGCCGTCGCCTTTCCAAACCAGGGACCACCCCATGCGCGTGCTCAACCCCCCATCGCTCGTCACCTTGCTGGCCGGCTTCGCGCTGGCACTGCCGCTGGCGGCCCACGCCTACAGCGCTTCCGTGTTCACGCGCGCCGGCGCGGGTGTCAGCGTCATCGGCGCGCCGGGCAGTACCGAGCACGCGCCCGCCGACCGTTCGGCGTCCACGACGACGGTCGAGACGCTGAGCCTCGTCAACGCTGCCAACGCGCTGTCGACCTACCCGCTGTACACGGCGTCGGCCGCTGCGCATGCCTCCGCCAGCGTCGCGCCGGGCGTGGTGAGCCTGCGGGCGTCGGGCTACGGGGGCGGCACCGCCAGTCCGCCCACCTATGGGCAGAGCGACAGCACGGGCTACGCGTATGCGTGGGGCGGCTTCAACGACAGCATGACGCTGGACATTGCCGGGGTGGCGGCCGGCACCTTGGTTGAGGTCGACTTCTCGATGCGCTTCGATGGCGTGGCCAATGTGACGCACAGCTCGGTGGCGGGCGGATGGGGCAAGGGCGGGGGCGACTACCACTGGCTGCTGCAGGTCACCAGCGCCGGTTGGGGTGCCGGCATGTTGTACGACTCGGGCACCCGCACGCTGCAGGTCGACGAGTACGGCAACGTCACGTTCAACAGCCTGGACTTCGGCAGCAAGAGTTTCACGGCCTTGCTGATGACGGGTGCTCCCCTGGGCTTGAACGCGTGGGCCTGGGCGCAGGCGTTCGGCCGCGGCGGTTTCGGCTTCTGCCCGGGTTGCACCGATCAGATGGCAGGCGCCGGCGACAGCGTGATGGGTGGCGGCACCCAGAGCCTTTCCTGGAACGGCGTGCAGGGTGTGCGACTGAATGGCAGCGCGGTCAACCTGTCCACCGTCAGCCTCGTGTCGCAGACGGGGCTCGACCTGATGGCGCCGGTGACCGCCGTGCCCGAGCCGATGTCGGCGCTGCTGATGGGGCTGGGCCTGTCTGTGCTGGCGGTCGCGCGCCGGCGCCGCCCGGCGGACTGAGTCCGTCAGTGCCGGGAACAGCGGGTGGGCAACCCCGCTGATCCGGCGCAGGTTACGCCGGGCGATCCGAACAATGCGGTCCCACGCCGCGCTGTGATTGCGGCATTGCCATGGCCGACCAGGACGCACAAGACCGCAACTTACCCGCCTCGCCCAAAAAGATTGAGAGATCCAGGGCCGAGGGTCAGGTGCCGCGCTCGCGGGACCTGCCGCACTTCGCCATGATGGTGGCGGGCGGTGCGGTGCTGGCCGCGGCGGGGCCGCAGATCGTTGAGAAGCTGCGCCAGACGTTGATCGCCGGCCTGCGCTTCGACGCCAGCCTGCTGGCCCGGCCCGGTTTCATGGGCGAGCGGCTGATGGAGATGACGCTGGCGTTCGCCATCGTCGCGCTGCCGGTCGGCCTGCTGTTGAGCTTCGTGGGCATCGCCAGCAACCTCGCCAGCGGTGGCTGGAACTGGACGATGAAGCCGCTGGCGCCCAAGTTCACGCACCTGAATCCGCTGGGTGGCCTGAAGCGGCTGTTCACCGGCCAGGGTCTGGGCACCGCGCTGAAGGCAGTGCTGCTGGCGTTGGTGCTGGGCATCGTCGGCGGCATGGTGTTGAAGGACCGGCTGGCGGCCTACGTGAGCATCATGTCCGTGCCGCTGCCGTCGGCGTTGGCGTATGCGGGCCAGCAGCTGATGGGCGGGCTGGGGCTGCTGGCTGTCGCGTTGGCCGTGTTCGCCGCCATCGACGTGCCGCTTCAGCGCCAGCTGTGGCTGCGCCGCATGCGCATGAGCCGCGAAGAGGTCAAGCAGGAAATGAAGGAGGTCGAGGGCAACCTCGAGATCAAGGCCAAGGTGCGCGCCAAGATGCGCGAGATGGCCAAGCGCCGCATGCTGGCCGCCGTGCCGCAGGCCGACCTGGTGGTCATGAACCCGACCCACTACGCCGTGGCGCTGAAGTACGAAGAGGGCAAGATGGCCGCGCCCAAGGTCATCGCCAAGGGCGCCGACCTTTTGGCCATGAAGATCCGCGACCTGGCCAAGGAGAGCAAGGTGCCCGTGCTGCAGCAGCCGGTGCTGGCGCGCGCGCTCTATGCCCACGCCAAGGTCGACCAGGAGATCCCGGCGGCGCTGTTCGGCGCGGTGGCGCAGGTGCTGGCCTACGTCTACCAGCTGCGCGCCGCGCTGAAGTCGCGCCACGTGAACGCGCCGGACATGCCCAGGCCGCATGTGCCGCCCGAACTCGACCCGCACAACAAGCCGGGCTGGACGCCCGAGCCCGAGGAAGACTTCACGGAGTGAACGGGGCAGGTCGCCCGGGCTGAGAACAGCCGGGCTTTCCCGCCGCTTCTCCGGCTCAAGTTTGCCGAGCCGCCGCGAAGAATGCGATTGAGGCCAGACCCGTCGCATGAACCAGCTCACCGCCAAACTCCAAGCCCTGCTCGGCCCGCGCGCCGGCGTGATCGCCGCGTTGGGCGCACCCATTGCCGTGCTGCTGGTGCTGGCGATGATGGTGCTGCCGCTGCCGCCGTTCGTGCTGGACCTGTTGTTCACCTTCAACATCGCGATGGCGGTGATGGTGACGATGGTGGCGGCCAACATGATCCGGCCGCTGGACTTCGCAGCTTTCCCGACCGTGCTGTTGCTGACGACGCTGATGCGGCTGTCGCTGAACGTGGCGTCCACCCGCGTGGTGCTGCTGGAAGGCCACACCGGCACGGGCGCGGCCGGCAAGGTCATCGAGGCGTTCGGCCACTTCCTGATCGGCGGCAATTTTGCGGTCGGCCTGATCGTGTTCGCGATCCTGGTGGTCATCAACTTCATCGTCGTGACCAAGGGCGCGGAGCGCATCGCCGAAGTCGGCGCGCGCTTCACTTTGGACGCGATGCCCGGCAAGCAGATGGCCGTGGATGCGGACCTGAATGCCGGCCTCATCAACGAGGCCGAGGCCAAGCGCCGCCGTTCGGAGCTGGGTGACGAGGCGGACTTCTTCGGCTCCATGGACGGCGCCAGCAAGTTCGTGCGCGGCGACGCCATCGCCGGCATGCTGATCCTGGTCATCAACATCGTCGGCGGCTTCATCATCGGCATCGCCCAGCATGGCCTCAGCGCCAGCCAGGCCGCCAACAGCTACATCCTGCTGGCGGTGGGCGACGCGCTGGTCGCGCAGATCCCGGCGCTGCTGATCTCGGTGGCGGCCGCCATGGTGGTGTCACGCGTGGGGACGGACAAGGCCATCGGCAGTCAGATCGGCAAGCAGGTGTTCGGCTCGGCCAAGAGCCTGGCCATCACTGCCGGCGTCATCGGCGCGCTCGGCCTGATCCCGGGCATGCCGCACGTCGTGTTCTTGCTGATCGCCGCGGGCCTGGGCTACCTTGCCTGGTGGCTGCGCAGCAAGGAGCAGGCGCAGGAGGCAGCCAAGGCCGTCAAGCCCATCATGCCGCCCAGCGAGGGCTCGGGCGAGGCCAGCTGGGACGACCTGGTGCCGGTGGATACGCTGGGCCTGGAGGTCGGCTACCGGCTCATCACGCTGGTCGACAAGAGCAAGGAGGGCGACTTGCTGAGCCGCATCAAGGGCGTGCGGCGCAAGTTCGCGCAGGAGGTCGGTTTCCTGCCGCCGCCGGTGCACATCCGCGACAACCTGGAGCTGCGGCCCAGCCAGTACCGCATCTCGCTGCGCGGCGCCGTCGTCGGCGAAGCCGAGGCCTTCCCCGGCATGTGGCTGGCCATCAATCCCGGCCATGCGACACAGAAGCTCATCGGCACCGCCACCACCGACCCCGCCTTCGGCCTGCCGGCGGTGTGGATCGAGGAACGGCAGAAGGAGATGGCCCAAATGAGCGGGTTTACGGTGGTTGATTGCTCGACCGTCGTGGCCACCCACCTTTCACACTTGATGCAAGTGCACGCGGCCAAGCTGTTGGGTCGCGTGGAGACGCAAAGCCTGGTGGAACACCTCACCAAGCAGGCGCCGCAATTGATCGAAGACGTGATTCCCAAGATGGTCAGCATCGCCACCCTGCAACGAGTCCTCCAGAACCTGCTGGAAGAGGGCGTGCACGTGCGCGACATGCGTTCCATCGTCGAATGCCTGGCCGAGAACGCCGTCGCCGTGACCGACCCCGGCGAGCTGGCTCGCCGCATCCGCATGCACATCGCGCCGGCCATCGTGCAGCAGATCTACGGCAGCGTGAAGGAGCTGGACGTCATCGCGCTGGAACCTGAGCTGGAGCGCCTGGTCACGCAGGCGCTGAACTCGCCGCACGGCGCCGCGCTGGACCCCGGCGTGGCCGACACGCTCGCGCGCAGCGCTGCCGAGACGGCCCAGAAGCAGGAAGACCGCGGCGTGCCCGCCACGCTGCTGGTGCCCGACCTGATCCGCGCGCCCATGGCCCGCCTGCTCAAGCGCGCCGCGCCCCGTCTCAAGGTCCTCGGCCACAGCGAGATCCCTGAAACCCACACCATCCGCATCGGCTCCATCATCGGAGGCACAGCATGAACGTCCGCAAATTCACCGCTCGCACCTCGCGCGAAGCCCTCGCGCTCGTGAAGCAGGCCTTCGGGGCCGACGCTGTCGTGCTGTCCAACAAATCCGTGCCGGAAGGCGTCGAAGTGCTGGCTATGGCCCCCGAGGGCATGGGCCAGATCGAGCAGATCGCCCAGACCGCGCCGCGCACCGTGGCGCGCCAGCCGTCGCAGGCGCCGGCTCCGCAAGCGGCGCCGCAGCGCGCCCCCTTCGCCGAGCGCGCAAACCGCCAGGAGCCCAGCTTCGCCGCGGCCCCCGAGGTGGGCGGCGACGTGGAGCAGCTGGCCATGAGCACGCTGAGCTTCCAGGACTATGTGCGCGAGCGCGTGCTGCGCCGCCGCCAGGCCGAGATGACTGGTCAGCCCGACCCCGTCACGCGCGCCGCGCCTGCACCCCAGGTGCAGTCTGCGGCTTCGTCGCTGGACGCCGCGCGCGCGCAGCGCGAGCGCCGCGCTGCCGACGCGATGGCCGCGATGGCGCCGCGCCGCGCCGCGCCGGCGCAGGTGCAGGTGCACGCAGCTGCCCAGCCGCAGCCCCGCCGCCCCGCGCCGCCGGTGCTGCGCGACGAGATCCGCCTCCCACCCGCCACGCCGGTGCAGCGCGCCGTGCCGCAGCTGGGCGACATCGCCACGGCGTTCGAACCCACGCCGCTGCCGGGCCAGCCCACGTCCGTGCAGCGCAGCCAGATGGACATGGCGGCCGAGCTGCGCCAGATGCGCGGTCTCATCGAGGAGCGCTTCTCGTCGCTGGCCTTCATGGAGAAGCTGCAGCGCCAGCCCGTGCAGGCGCGCCTGACGCAGAAGCTGCTGGAGCTGGGCTTCTCGCCCGCGCTGGTGCGCAAGCTGGCCGAGAGCTGCCCGTCGGACTTCCGCGCCGGCTCGCCCACCGACCCGGCTGACGAGACGGCCTGGGCCGCGCACGTGCTGTCGCGCAACCTGCAGGCCGACGAGGCCGCGCCGGCCATCGAGGACCGGGGCGGCGTGTTCGCGCTGATCGGCTCCACCGGCGTTGGCAAAACCACCACCACCGCCAAGCTGGCCGCCCACTTCGCGACCAAGTACGGCGCTGGCCAGCTGGGCCTGATCACGCTGGACGCCTACCGCGTCGGCGCCCACGAGCAGCTGCGTGCCTACGGGCGCATCCTCGGTGTGCCCGTGCACACCGCGCACGACCGCGCGTCGCTGGACGACCTGCTGGACCTGCTGTCCAGCAAGAAGCTCATCCTCATCGACACCGCCGGCATGGCGCAGCGCGACAGCCGCACGCAGGAGCTGCTGGAGATGCTCGCCCACCCCAGCATCAAGAAGCTGCTGGTCATCAACGCCGCGCAGCAGGGCGAGACCATCGAGGACGTCGTCAACGCCTGGAAAGCCGCCGCCTGCGAGGGCGTGGTGCTCAGCAAGCTCGACGAAGCGGTCAAGCTGGCCCCGGCGCTGGACACGCTGATCCGCCACAAGCTCAAGGTGCTGGGCGTGGCCAACGGCCAGCGCGTGCCGGAAGACTGGCACCGCCTGCCCAGCGTGGCGCTGGTGCAGCGCGCGTTGAAGGGCGCCGCATCCGGCGCCTGGCGCATGGACAACACCGATGTCAACCTGATCTTCGCCGGCGGACCGCTCGCCGACGCGGGCCTGCGGGCGGTCCACTGATGCGAGGCGTCACAGTGCGTTTTGAGCGGGCCGCGCGCCGGGCCGCTCCCAAGCCGGCCCGCATCCCCTCGGGAGACCGGTCAAAGCATTCCTTGCACGAGGGGCAAACATGATGGATCAAGCCCACGGTCTGCGCCGCCTCTTCGCCGCCTCCAAGACCCGCTTCGTGCCGGTCGTCAGCAACCCGCGCGTGATGGGCGCCGGCGTGCTGCTGGAAGGCCTGTGCGCCGCATTCAGCGAACTGAACCTGAAGACGTTGGTGGTTGACGCCGGTGAGCATTCGCCGGCGCCCTCGGAGCTGGCGCAGGTGGACCTGTCCAACTGCATCGAGCGCCTGTCGCCCAAGGTGTCGTACCTGGCCGCTCGCGGCCTGCCGCTGCGTCATATCAATGCCAACGGGTCGGCTGCTTCCTTCCTGGAGGCCGTGTCTGCCGCCGCGCCGGATGCCGACGTCATCCTGCTGCACGCACCGGCGCCTGAGCTGGCCCGCATCGTCGCGCTGCGCGAGGTGCGTCCACTGTTGTTGGCGGATACCGATCCGCACAGCGTCACCGAGGCCTACGCCGGCATGAAATGGCTCACGCAGCGGGCGGGGCTGATGGTCTACAGTCTGCTGATGGCCTGCCACCCCCAGCTGCGCGTGGCCACTCGCATCGCGCAGCAGCTCCACTCGTGCGCCGACGGTTTCCTCGGCGCGGTGCTGCGCGACTGGGCCTGCCTGGACCCGCGCGCCTCGCAGCATGCGCCGCTGACGCCCGAGCTGCGCCACCTGGCCCGCGAGCTGCTGCTGGCGGCGCCCCCGGGCGCCGCCATCGACGCCGCTTCTGACGCGACCCCGCTGCGCCCGGCGCGCACGGTGTCCAACCCTTTCCTCGCAGCGCATTGACCTCTGCTGGGAGCAGAACATGTACACGCCCAAAGGCCGCCTCGACAACAGCACGCTGATCAAGCAGTACAGCCCGCTCGTCCGACGCCTGGCGCACCAGATGATCGCCAAGCTGCCGGCCAACGTGGAGGTGGACGACCTCATCCAGGTCGGCCTCATCGGCCTGACCGATGCGCTGTCCCGCTTCGACGCCGAACAGGGCGTGCAGTTCGAGACCTTCGCCACGCAGCGCATCCGCGGCGCCATGCTCGACGAGCTGCGCGGCGGCGACTGGATGAGCCGCGGCACGCGCCGCCAGCAGCGCGAGATCGAGGCCGCGGTGCACAAGGTCGAGCAGAAGCTTGGCCGCGCGCCGAAGGAGGAGGAGATCGCCAAGGAGATGGGCCTGTCGCTGGCCGACTACCAGGAGCTGCTGGGCAAGGTGCGCGGCACGCAGCTGGTGTACCTGGAAGACATGTCGGGCGACGACGGCGACAACGACTACCTTGACCGCCACGTCGCCGACGAAAGCGCCAACCCGATGGCGCAGCTGCAGGACCACCGCATGCGCGAGGCGCTGGTGGCCGCCATCAAGAACCTGCCCGAGCGCGAGCAGTACGTGATGAGCATGTACTACGAGCACGACATGAATCTCAAGGAGATCGCGGCCGTGCTCAAGGTCACGGAGTCGCGCGTGTGCCAGCTGCACAGTCAGTCCATCGCAAGGTTGCGCGTTAAGCTGCGCGACTGGTGATCTGAGGGGCGGCTGACAGCGGCGGCCCCAGCCTATAAGCGGGGGACAAACGCATGTTCAGGTGGCCCAAGGCCGGAGTCTCGGCGTCTGCGCAGACCGTTCGGGAGGAGCCCGTCCGGCGCGATGACAGCGCGGCGTTGAACGTCGTCAAGAAGCTGTCGCGCTCCATTTCCACCGTGGGCAAGGACGCCGCCGAGGTGCGCGGCGCGCTGGAAGACACGCAGCGCGTGGTGCAGGCGCAGGGACAGGCCATGCAGGCGCTGGCCCAGCAGCTCGACCAGATCAGCCAGGCTCAGGCGGCCATCGCCACCGCCACGGCGCAGAGTTCGGCCGCCGTGCAGCGCGCACGTGGTGCGCTGGGCGTCGTAGGCGGCGAGGTGGTGGGGATGGCCAGCACGCTGGCCCAGGTGTCCGAGGCCGCCGCCGAGATCACGAAGATCTCGCTGCAGACCCGGTTGGTGGCCTTCAATGCCGCCGTCGAGGCCAAGCATGCCGGTGACGCCGGCCGTGGTTTCGCCGTTGTTGCCGAGGCCGTGAAGGCGCTGGCAGGGCAGGTCGAGGCCTCGTCCAAGGCCATCGTCAGTGCCATTGCCACGCTGCAGACGCGCATCGACCGCTTCAGTGACGAGCTGACCGAGAAGGGCGCCAAGCCCAGCCAGATCCACGCCGCCTTCCACGAGGTCGAGGAAGACGTGCAGCGCATTGCCGCCTCCGCGGCGCACAGCGGCCAGCAGATGCAGCTGCTCAACGAGCACGCCCACGAGCTGGGCCGCGAGGTGACCGACGCGTCGCAGAGCCTGAAGGTGGCCTTCGATGGCAGCGACCGTTTCCTGCGTATGTCGGAAGATCTGATCGAGCAGATCGCGGAGAGCGGCGTGGAGGTCGATGACATGCCCTTCATCCGCGCCGCGCAGGCGGCGGCGGGCGAGATCTCCGCGCTGCTGGAGGCCGCGCTGCGAGACGGCCAGATCAGCGAGGCCGACCTGTTCGACGAGAACTACCGGCCCATCGCCGACACCAACCCGCAGCAGCACACGACGCGTTTCTGCCAGCTGAGTGACCGCCTGTTCCCCGGTGTGCAGGAGAAGACGCTGGGCTTCAGCGACAAGATCGTGTTCTGCATTGCCGCCGACCGCAATGGCTACATCGCGACACACAACCGCACGTACTGCCAGCCACAGCGGCCGGGCGACACGGTCTGGAACACGGCCCACAGCCGCTACCGGCGCATCTTCAACGACCGCACCGGCCTGGCGTCCGCGCGCAACGCGCGGCCGTTCCTGCTGCAGACCTACCGCCGCGACATGGGCGGTGGCCGTTTCGTGCTGCTGAAGGAGGCGGCGGCGCCCATCATGGTCAAGGGCCGCCACTGGGGCGGCCTGCGCCTGGCCTTCAATTTCTGACCGAGCGGCGGATCTCGCGGTTCAGCAGTGCGAGCCAGGCCTCGGCCTGGGGGTGGTGCCGGCTGATCGCGATGTAGCTGTTCTTGACCTCGATCGCCGGCGCTTGCCAGCGAACGTCGTCGGCGCCCCGCGGCTGCGAGGCCAGCAGGTGCTCGAAGGTGGCGCGCTCGGACATCACCGCGTCGACGCGGCGGCGCCGGAGCATCTCCAGCCCGGGGCGCGGGTCCACCAGCTCGTACAACTGGTAGCGGCCGTCGGCCAGCGCGGCTGGCAGGTAGGAGCCGCGCTGATAGGCCACCGTGGCATCCGGCGGCAGCGGCGTGTCGAGGTCGGCGCGCACGAACAGGCCCAGCTCCATGCGCGTCACCGGCAGCGAGTACAGGAACAGGGTGTCACGCTCCTCGTTGCGCCACAGCGAGAGCAGCAGGCACTCGCCGTTCCTGGCCATCGCGAAGGCACGCACCCACGGCACGTGTAGCGTCTGCACGCCCAGGCCACCAGACTCGAAGGCGCGGCGCGCCAGCGCGGTGATGCTGCCGCCATCGGGCGCCGCCGCGCTGACATAAGGCGGGAAGTCGGTCACGCACAAAGGCACGCGCGCGTGTGCCGCAGCGCTGCCGGCGGCCAGGGCCAGCAACGCCGTCCACCGCCTCATTCCGCGATGCACGCCCGGTTCTTGCCTGTGTGCTTGGCCTCGTACAGCGCCACGTCCGCGCGGTCCAGTGCCGTCTCCAGCGTCTCGCCGGGGCGGTACAGCGTGACGCCGGCCGAGAAGGTCACGAAGACGTCCTTGCCCTCGTGGTTGAACAGCGCCATCGACAGCGAGCGCTGCAGCCGTACGAGTACGGCCTGCGCCTCGTCCAGCGGGGTGTTGGGCAGCATCAGTACGAACTCCTCGCCGCCGTAGCGTGCCACCATGTCACCGGGCCGCAACGAGGCCTGCGTGCGCTCGGCCAGCGACTTCAGCGCGATGTCGCCGGCGTGGTGGCCCAGGCTGTCGTTGAGCTTCTTGAAGTTGTCGATGTCCAGCAGTGCCAGGGCCATGCGTGTGGACTCGCGCTCGGCCTTGGCCTGCTCGATGCCGAAGGCCTGGATCAGGCCGCGGCGGTTGGCCACCTGCGTCAGCTGGTCGGTGTGGACCTCGTTGGACAGCCGCCGCAGTTCGCCCTCCAGCTCGTCCACGCGCTGCGTCAGCGCGGCGGCACGTTCGTGCTCCAGCGTCAGGCGCTGCTGTGTCTGCGACACCAGCCCTTGCACGCTGCGGCTCTCCTCGACCATCTCGCGCACGGTGCCCGCCAGACTCTCCAGCGAGTCGGCCTGCTCGATGGCGTCGGCGTAGCGACCGACGTTGTTCTGGAAGCGGTCGGTGTGCTGGCCCAGCTCGCCCAGCTCGGTCAGCATGCGCTGGATCAGGCCCTTCAGCGCATCGCGCGCCTTGGAGCGCTCGTCGCGCAGCGTGCGCTGGCGCTGGCGCGTGCCGGCCAGCAGCTCCGACACCGTGCGCACGCCGCGGCCGGAGAGGCCTTGCGCCAGCGTGTTGTTCATCGCCTCGGCCTGGCCCTGCGACCATGAATCGTCCTCCGCCAGGTCCACCAGGCTCGCCGACAGCTCGCGGCACAGGCCGCCGAGTGCGTCGAACATGTGGCGGCGGTGGTCGAGCAGGTGGCGCGCGCGCTGGCACAGCGCGGCCATCTGCTGCGCACGCTCGGGGCTGGCGCCCTGGGCCTGGATCTCGGCCTGGGCTTCGTCCAGCTCGCGCATCAGCGCGTCGGCCGGCGTCGCCTCCGCCTGCGGCGAGCGCAGCGCGTGGCGCACGGTGGCGTTCAGCTCGCCGCCCATCTCCTGCCAGGGCGTGAGGTCCACCGGTGCAGGCAGGTCCAGGCTGATGGTCTCGACCGGCGTGTCGACGAAGTCGCCGGGCTCGCGCAGGCCGGTGTCGGCAAAGGCGCTGTCGGCGAAGAACTGGCTGGGTGTGCCGCCATCTTCGTCGGTCTCCACGCCACTGCCGTCGTCGTCCTTGTCCCAGCTGGCGATCAGCTGCAGCATGCGCTTCACCAGCTTGCCGCTGTCGGTGCGGCTCAGTTCCAGCACGCGGTTGATGCCTTCCTTCTTGCGCGCCAGCGTCCAGTGCCTGCCGCCGCGCTCCAGGCCGCGCACCAGTCGGTCGATGGCCTGGGCCAGCGCATCCGCCTGGGCGCCGGGGCCGGCGGTGTCCAGCAGCTTGTCGACTTGGCGCTGCAGTTCGTCCAGCCGCTGCTCGCGCAAGGCGGCCTGCAGATCCTGGCGCGCGCTGCCGGAGGGCAGGGCCAGGCTGATCAACTTGGACAGCAGCTGCTGCACGCGCTCGGGCATGGCACCGTTGGCGCCGGGGGCGACCTCCGTGCCGGCCTCGATGGCGTAGGCGCGGCTGTAGTTCTCGGGCGTGGGTTCCAGCCGCGCCTGCGCCAGCCGCTGCAGGGCGGCCTTGGCGATCTGCGCCGGCGCGGGGGTGGGCCGCATGCTGTCGTCTAGCCCGGGCGGCGCGCCGTGTCCGCGACGCCGTCCATCGCGGTGATCCAGGGCGCGTTGCGAGGCTGCACCACCTCCGTGATCCAGCGCTCCAGTTCGTCGGCCGGCAAGGGCTTGCTGAACAGGAAGCCCTGCATCAGCGAACAGCCCAGGCGGTGCAGCACTTCCATCTGGCGCGGCGTCTCCACGCCCTCGGCGATGACTCGCAACTCCAGCGCGCGGGCCAGCGCGATGATGGCGGTGACCACCTCGGAACTCTGCGGCGTGATGCCCAGGTCACGCACGAAGGTGCGGTCGATCTTCACCTCGGAGATCGGCAGCGTGGTCAGGTAGGCCAGCGACGAGTAGCCGGTGCCGAAGTCGTCGATGGAGATCTCGACACCGACCTCGTTCAGACGGTGCAGCGACGGGATGACGTTCTGCAGGTCCTTCATCAGGTTGTTCTCGGTGATCTCCAGCTGGATCGACCGGTGCGGCACGCCATAGGCACTGACGCATTGGTGGATGTGCTCGACGAGATCGGTGCGTTCGAACAACCGGCTGGGCAGGTTGACGGCGATGGAGTCGGCGAAGCCGAACTGCAGCTGCCACAGCTTGGCCTGGCGGGCGGCCTCCTTCAGCGCCCATTCGGACAGCGGCACGATGAGGCCGGTTTCCTCGGCCAGCGGGATGAAGTCGGCCGGCGGCACCAGCACGTCGCCACGCCTCCAGCGCATCAGCGCTTCCGCGCCCACCATGCGGCCGGCACGCACGTCGATCTTGGGCTGGTAGTGCAGCACGATCTCGTTGCGCTCCAGCGCCTTGTGCAGCGCGCTTTCCAGCTCCAGTTTCTGCTTGCCGTGGCCGGCCAGCTGCGGCGAGTACACGGCCGAGGCGTTGCGGCCCTGGCTCTTGACGGCGTACATGGCCACGTCGGAATTGCGCAGGAGGTCGGCCATGCTCTGGCCATCGCGCGGGTAGATGGCGATGCCCACACTGGCGGTGACGAAGCACTCTTGGCCGCCCACGAAGATGGGCTCGCGCAGGGCCTCCAGCACGCGCTGCGCGACGCGCTCGGCATCGCGCTCGTCCACCACCTCAGGCAGCAGTGCGACGAACTCGTCGCCGCCCAGGCGGCCCACGGCCTCCAGCCCGCGGTGGCTGCGGCTACCCATCCCTTCCAGCACGCCTTCCATGATCTGGTCGGAGTGCCGCACGCAGCCGCGCAGGCGGCGGCCCACCTCGATCAGCAGCTCGTCGCCGGCCGCGTGGCCCAGCGTGTCGTTGATGATCTTGAAGCGGTCCAGGTCGATCAGCAGCAGGCCCACCTCGTGGCCGCCACGGCGCGCGCTCTCGATGGCGCGCTCCACGCGCCAGATCAGCTGACGTCGGTTGGGCAGGCCGGTCAGTGCATCGAAGTGCGCGAGCTGGCGGATGCGGTCCTCGGCCTGGCGGCGGTCGGTCACGTCCTGCAGGATGCCGGTGTAGCCGCTGATGCCGCCCTGCTCGTTGAACTCGGGCTCGGCCTCGATGTGGACCACGCGCAGGCGGCCGTCGGGCAGCGTCAGCGGCAGGTCGGTGATAAGCACCGAGGTGTGCGCGACGACATCGCGCAGCAAACGCAGGAACACGTGGCGGTCGTCCAGCGCCACCATGCGCATGACGCCGGCGAAGTCCAGCCGGTCCTGCGGGCCGCGGCCGAACACGCGCAGGCCTTCGGCGGATATTGAGAAGCTGCCCGCCAGCCCGCGCCGCCATTCGAAGCTGCCCATGCGCGCCAGGTCCTGCGCGCGGGCCAGCTTGGCCTTGCTGCGCTCCAGCTCAAGCCGCGTGCGCGAGCTGCGCAGCAGGTAGCGCAGCCGGCCGTCCAGCAGACTCCATTGCGGCGACTTGACGAAGAAGTCAGTGGCGCCGGCCTGGTAGGCGCGGTTGATGGACGCCTCGTCGTCCAGGCCGGTCAGCATCAGCACCGGCAGCGACTCGAAGCCGGGCGTCGCGCGCAGCAACGCGCAGGTCTCGAAGCCGTCCAGCTCCGGCATCAGCGCGTCCAGCACGACGACGTCCGGCGCGCGCGTGGACAGCTTGCCCAGCGCATCGCTGCCGCTGGGCGACTCGTCGACCTCGAAACCACGCTCGCGCAGCGCCGCTGCCGTCAGCAGCAGGTTGACTTCGTCGTCGTCGACGAGCAGCACGCGCGGGCGCGCAGGCAGGTCGTCCATCACGGGGTGTGACTGGTGGCTGGACATCAGAGCAGCGCCGCCAGGGCGACGCGTACCTGTTGGATGTCCAGCAGCATAGCGTCGAGCTGCTCGGACAGGCCATCGCTGCGGCCATCGCGTGCCCGGGCCTCGATGTCGGCACAGCGCATGGACAGCCGCGTCGCGCCCAGGCTTGCGGACGAGGACTTCAGCGTGTGGCTGACGTGGCGCACCACGGCCAGGTCCAGCACCGCGCCGCTGCGTGCCTGCGCCAGGTCGGGCAGCAGGCGTTCCAGGGACGTGTTGAAGGCCGCGACGACGCGTTCCAGCAGCTTGTTGCCGCCGGTCGGATCGAGCTCGCGCAGGCGCTGGATGGCCTCAGCGTCGAGCAGGGCGGCGTTGTCGTTGGCAGTCATGGGGCAGGGCGATGCGCACGTTGGCAAATGTATCGCGGCCGGACGGGGGGGCTTGCGCGAAGGAATGCACAGATTCCAGCCTCATCGCCGTGACGTGCATATGCACCAGATACCGGGGAGCCGCTGCCTACAATGCCGCGCATGAAGAGCCTCAGCGAAGACAGCGCCTCCGTGCGCCGCCTGGAGCGGCGACTGCCGATGCGCTGGCTGGTCCTGGGTCTGGCCGCGGCTGCACTCGTGCTGCTGATGCTCGGCACCCTGGTGCTGCTGGCGCTGGTGCGGGTCTGGGGCGGCGAGGTCGGTCTGGTGCATGCGGCGCTGGTGCTGACGGCTTTCTTCACCGGATGCCTGCTGCTGGTCGCCGCTGCGTTGGGCTGGCACGTCGGCGTGCGGTTGACGCGCCAGCGTCTGTCCGAACCGCTGCGTGAGTTGCGCCAGCAACTGCTGATGCAGGCGCAGCTGCAGCGTGACTGGCAATGGGCGACCGATGCGCAGCACCACCTGGTGCGCTGGCAGGCACCGCAGGGCGCGCCGTCGTCCAGCTGGATGGGCGCGGGCGCCAGTACGCAGCTGCTGTGGGAGCGCTTCGAGCCGGCCCCCCCCGCGCAGGACCTGCGCGATCGCCTGCAGGCGCACCAGCCCATCGTCGATCTGGCCGTCGCTGGCGTCGGTGGCGACAAGTGCTGGCAGCTGCGCGGCCTGCCGTGCATCGACGCGCAAGGTCATTTCGCCGGCTATGTGGGCACGGCGCGGCCGGAAGGCGCCGAAGCGCCGAGGGCAGCCGCGGCGGCCCAGCCGGACATGGCCTCCGAGCACGAGTCCTTCAGCTACACGGTGTCGCACGACTTGCGTGCGCCGCTGCGCGTGGTTGAGGGGTTTGCACGCATCCTGAAGGAGGACTACGGCGCGCGGCTTGATCGGGTCGGCAACGACCACCTGGACCGCGTCATGAGCGCCGCGGCGCGCATGAACTGCATGATCGACGCGCTGCTGTCGCTGAGCCAGCTGTCCACGCGCCCGCTGTCGCGCCAGCCGGTCAACCTGTCGCAGCAGGCCGGCTATGTCATGGAGGAGCTGCAGCGCGCGGCACCCCAGCGCGAACTGACGCTGCATATCGAGCCCGACCTGACCGTGCAGGGCGACCCCACGCTGCTGCGCATGGTGCTGGAGAACCTGTTGGGCAACGCGTGGAAGTACAGCAGCAAGGCCGAGCGTGCCGAGATCCGCTTCGGGAGCGTGGAGCAGGGCGGGCGGCAGGTGTTCTTCGTGTCGGACAACGGCGCCGGCTTCGACATGCGCTTCGCCGAGCGGCTGTTCGGCGTGTTCCAGCGCCTGCACAGCGCCAGCGATTTCCAGGGCACCGGGGTGGGCCTGGCGCTGGTCAAGCGCATCGTGCGCCGCCATGGCGGCGACATCTGGGCCGAGTCGGCCGTGGGCGAAGGCGCCAGCTTCTATTTCACGTTGAACTGAGACCTCTCGCCCAGACCGCCTTGCTGAACGCAGGCGGTGCTGGTCGGTCCCCGAGGGGACGTCGATGCTCGCGGGGGAGGCCCCGCTCGCACATCGCCAGACGGGCCGGCTTGGGAGCGGCCCGGCGCTCGGCCCGCACAGGGCACGACGCCCGCGCAGTCGGGTGATTCAGCGCTGACCGGGCCGGGCCAGCAACTCCACCGCGTCGACGATGCGGCGCGCCTGCTCCTGCACGCTGTGGCCGTCGGCGGCGGCCAGGCCCATCAGGCGGGTCAGGGCCTCGTCGCGCGGCAGCGAGTAGCGGTGCATCAGCACGCCCACGGCCATGGCCGTCGGGTCCAGCTGGGCGGGTACTTCGGACGGCGGCTGCACCGGCGCGGCCGGCGCCGCTGCGGGGGGCGCGGTGCGCGCAAACGCTGCCTCCACGGCCGGCACGATCTGCGAGATGTCCAGCGGCTTGACCAGGTAGGCCACGGCGCCCAGCTCCTTGACCTTGGCCACCGTCGCCTCGTCGGCGAACGCGGACAGGAACATGAACGGCGTCTGCAGGTATTCGCGCAGGTAGGCCGCCACGTCGAAGCCGGTCAGGCCCTCCATGCGGATGTCCAGCAGCGCCAGCTCGGGCCGGTGCTCGCGCGCGAGCAGGATGGCATCGTCGCCGTTGTCGGCGTCGATGACTTCGAAGCCGGCCTGCGTGAGCCCGTAACTCAGCGTCGCCAGCACCAGACGGTCGTCATCGACGACCAGGATCTTGCCCTTGCTCACCGTGCCCCTCTATCCAGAACTTGGTTTTATGGCCGGATTGTGAACCACGCTCGGTGGAAGCAGTTCCAGCCGGCAGACGACATCGTCGTCCTGCTGTTCCAGACTCAAGATGGCGCTGCGCCGCGGCAGCAGGGCGCGCACCAGGCCCAGGCCCGACACGCCGCTGCGGATGTTCTGCAGCAGGAAACCGTCGGGCAGTCGGCCCGCGTTGGCGATCTCCACCGTCACGCCACCAGCGTCGCAGATCAGCTGGCAGCGCACCTGCCCGCCCTCGCCGCCGTCGCCGCCATTGCCGTGCCGCAGCGCATTGCCCAGCAGCTCGTTCAGGCTCAGCGCGATCGGGATGGCCTCGGCCTCGGGCA
Organism: Pelomonas dachongensis; assembly: GCF_043555865.1. NCBI lineage: Bacteria > Pseudomonadati > Pseudomonadota > Betaproteobacteria > Burkholderiales > Sphaerotilaceae > Roseateles > Pelomonas dachongensis. The sequence goes on along the minus strand of NZ_JBIGHY010000011.1, from coordinate 16,305 downwards.
GGCACCAGTCCTCCAGCAGCGCGCCGCCCTCGGCCGTGGTCGTGACGACGCGGCCCTGCGCGCGCTGCACCGAGCCGACGATGGCGTCGAACACGCGCTTGAGCACGAGCGGGCCGCTGGCGCCCACCTGCAGGCCGTAGACCTGCGCGATGGCCTGCACCTGGCCCACTGCGTCCTTCAGCACCGGGGCCACCTCGGGCCGGCGCGCGGCGATCTGCTGCAGCAGGCCGGCGACGCCCTGCAGGTTGTTCTTGATGCGGTGGTGCACCTCGCGCACCAACAGCTCGCGCTGCGCAATCGCCGCCTGCAGCCGCGCGGCCTCGGCGGCCCGGTGCTCGGTCACGTCGCTGGCCACCAGCAGCAGCAGCTCCGGCGCGTCGTCGCCGCCGACGCCGGCCAGGTGCAGCAGCCGCGTGTCCCACATGCGCGTGCCGGGGCCGGACGTGACCTGGTACTCGCGCTGCACAACGGACTGCGAGGCCAGCGCCTCGCGCATGTCGTTGGCGACCCGGCCGCCCTGGGCGTTGCCGAACAGCGCCTCCGGGCCGTGGCCCAGCAGTTCTGCCTCGGTTTGGCCGGCCATCGCGGCGGCGGCCTGGTTGAGCTTGACGATGCGCAGCGTCTGCGCCTCATGCAGCGTGATGGCCATCGGCGCGCCTTCGATGATGCGTGCCAGCGATGCCTGCGCCAGCCGGCTCTGCGCCTCGGCGTGGCGGCGGCGGTCGATGTCCAGCAGCGCGTAAGTCAGCTGCTGGGATCCGTCGTCGCGCGGTGTCTGCACCGCGTTGCCGATGACCCAGAACTCGCGCCCGTCCCGGCCGCGCAGCCGGCACTCGAACACGTCGCTGCCGGGCTCGGCGTGGAAGGCATGCTCGTCGTCTTCCGGTGCCAGCACGCCCATGGGCTGGCCCAGCACGTCGGCGAGCTCGCAGCCGAACATGCGGCGCGCGGAGCGGTTCATCCATTCGATGCCATCCGGCCCGACGGTGACGATGCCCACCAGCACCGAGTCCAGCACCGCGCGCTCGCTCTCGGCGCGCAGCAGCAGCGCGTTCTCAGCCTGCGCCTGGGCGGTCACGTCCAGCGTGACGACCGAGGTCGTGCGCCGGCCGCCGGCCAGTATGCCGGGCGCCACGCGCGTCAGCAGCCAGCGCCGGCCCAGCTCGGGGTGGCGCACTGCGTAGCGCACCTCGGCCAGATCGCCTTTCTTCAGCGCGCGCTGCAGGCGCTCGAACTCGGCCAGCGAGCCCGGCTCGACGATGTCGCGGCTGATGCCCTGCAGCGAGCCGACGACGGCCTTGGCGCCGTTCTTGAACGGCGTGCCCTTGCGGTGCGCCTTCAGCCAGCCGCCCTCGGGCTGGAAGGTGGCCAGCCCGACGGCGGCGGTGTCCATCAACGCGTCCAGCTGCTGGTGGGCGAGGTCGCGTTCGTGCAGCAGGCTCTGGTCTTCCAGCACGGCCAGCAGCAGCGTGCGGCCGTCCTGCCGCCACAGCCGCAGCCGCGCCTGCAGCCAGCGGTGCTGGCCTTGCGCGTCGACGAACTCTGCCTCGGTGATCAGCGGGCCGTCCGCCGCGCGCTGCGCCGCCAGCGCCGGCAGCGGGGCGCCGCGGTTCCAGCCCAGCAGCGCCTGCAGCAGGTCCGGCAAGTCGTTCAGGTGGCGCGGCGCGGCGGCGCACAGCTGCTCGAAGCCGGTGTTCAGGCGCAGCAGCGCGCCGCTGGCGGCGTCCGCCATCAGCTGCGGCAGCGGCGACAGCGCCAGCCACTCGCGCAGCGGCGGCTCGGCGATGTCGGCGGCGCTGAGGCGCACGTGCAGCAACCAGTTGGGACGCTCGCGCAGCAGGTGCAGCGTGGCGCGGCGACCATCGGCCAGCTTCAGCGGCGGGGCCGGCGGCACCGGGCGGCCGGTCTCCACGGCGTGGCTGGCATCCCGCAGCCAGGTCTCCAGCCGGCTGCCGGCGGCCTGGCGCAGCAGCCGCCAGCCGTCGGTGGCATCGCTGCCCAGCCACTCACGGGCGGCCGGGTTGGCGCGCAGGGCCGTCAGATCGGCCCGCAGTGTCAGCACCGGGTCGCCGATGAGTTCCAGCAGCGCGGGTGGCGGGGGCGGCGAGCCGAACATCAGGCCGACGGGATCCCGCTCATTCGAGCTGGGTGGCCTTGTGCAGCGCGCGCAGCACGCAGGCGTTGATCTCGCCAGCACCCACCATCAGCGCCTCGGCGCGCTCGCGGTAGTCGAACACCGACTCGGCCTCGATGGCGCGCACCAGCTCCAGGTAGGGCAGGAAGGGGCCGGTCTCGTCCACCAGCGCCTGGCGCACGCGCTCGGGCACGGGGATGCTCTGCAGCAGCTTCTCGAACGGTGCCTTCAGCATGTGGTCGAGCAGCGAGAACAGGCCGCAGATGAACATCTCGTCGCGCATCTCGCGCTCGTCCATGCCGCGCGCGAGTTCCTCCATCAGCAGGCCGCGGCGCAGTGCGCCGTACATGATGGGGCGCATGTTGTGGTCGGTGCAGGCCGTCGTCAGCAGCAGCGCCAGCCAGCGCTTCAGGCGCGCGTAGCCCAGCAGCATGATGGCGTGGCGGAAGCTGGACACCTGCACCGGCAGGCCGAAGGCGGCCGAGTTCATGTAGCGCAGCAGCTTGAACGCGAGGCTGGGGTCGCGCTTGAGCGTCTGCTCCAGGCGCTCGACGTCTTCGCCCTCGTCCACGCGCGACATCAGCTCCATGATGACCTGCAGGTCGGCCGCGATCTCGTTCTTGACGCCCGGCTCCGGCTGGAACACGCCGTCCGTGGGCCAGCCGATGACGGCCTGGGCGCCGGCGGTGAACGCGGCATCGACGGCCGCGGCACCCCGCAGGCCCGCACAGACCAGCCCCATGCCGGCCGGCGCGCTCTGGCCCGGCTCCAGCACGACCTGCTTGAAAACCGCCTGCACGGCGGCCGGCAGCGGCTCGCCGGGCAGTCCCTTCAACAGGCCCGAATGGCCGGCGCCTTTCAGCGCGGCGATGGCCGCAGCATGGGCGGGGTCGGCCGCAATGAAGGCGGGCACCTCGATCTGCGAGGGTTCGGCGGGCGGCTGCTGCAGCAACGCGGCCAGCAGCACCTCGCCCTGTGGGTTCAGCACCGTGCCGCCCTGAGGAAAGGCCGCGGTGAGCGCGCCCAGCAGTTCGGCGTGGTCAATGGGGGCGTCGGCGCGCAGGGGTACCAGCGTCAGCCGCGTGCCCGCGATGGCGTGCTGGCGGTCGATGACGGGGGCGTAGCCCAGTGCGACGCCGGACAGGACGGCTTGGTCTAGGGCAGCGGGGGTGGTGTCGGACATGGCGCGGCGCGGGGGGCGGTGAATGCGGCAGTCTGCCACGGCCTCCACCTGTCAGAGCCGGCAAATCGTGACAGCTTCACGCGCCGCCGTGCTGTCGCCGTGCCGCCGGCATGCGCCGGCGGTCCGCAGCGTTACCTCAGGTACTCGAACAGCGACATGCGCTGCACCATGGCGTAGGTCTTCAGCGCCGTGTCGTAGCCGGTCTGCTGGTTCTGGAAGTCGGAGATGCCCTGCACCATGTCCAGGTCCTCGGCGGCGCTGCGTTCCTCGGTGCTGTACTGCTTCAGCGCGGCCAGGCGGGTTTCGGTGCCGTCAAGGTTGTTGAGCTGCTCACCGACCTGGCTGCGCAGGTTCTGCAGGTTGCCCATCACGGCGTCGATGTCGCGGATGCGCCCGCTGTTGCTCTGCTGGATGGCGGCACTGCCGCGCAGCGGGGTCTTCAGCTCGTTGATAGCGCGGTCAAGCACGTCGAACACCTTCAGCGTGTTGGTGGCTGGCGCGATGGAGTAGTTGTCGCCGTCGACCGGTGTGCCGGTGATGGCGACCGCCATGCCGTCGAACTGGATAGCCTGGCCTGACGCGTAGCTGCCGCTGGCCACGCCGGCCCCGGTGTCCAGGTTGGTGACCGAATAGGTCTGTGCGGGCGCGGTGCCGGAGATGTCGACGCGGTAGTTCTGGCCCGTCAGCAGCGTCGGGTCGGTCACCCGGCCGCTGTCGATCCAGCCCTTGGCGGCCTGGGTTGGGTCGATGGCGTTGGGATTGGCCTCGGTGACGAAGCTGCCATTGCCGCTGCGCGCCTGCTCCCAGGCGCCACGGCCGTCCACGGTCAGCGCGAAGGATTCGAGGTTGCCGGTCGCGATGCTGCCCGCCACGCCCACGTAGCTGACTCCGCCGGCTTGGTCCAGGAACGGCGGGCTGGATGAGCCTTGGCCGGAGAACAGGTAGCCGCCGGCGCCGTCGGCCCGGTTGGCGATGGTCAGCAACTGGTCGCGCAGGCCCTGCAGCTTGTTGGCCAGGCCCTTGCGCTCGGCGTCGGAGTAGCTGGCGTTGCCGGCCGAGACCATGGTCTCGCGGGCCTGCTGCAGCAGTTCGTTGGCATCGCCCAGCGCGCCTTCGGCCAGCGTCATGCTGTTGCGGCTGGCCTCCAGCGCACGCTGGTTGGCATCGACACGGCCGATGGACGCCAGGGCGCGCTCGGCACGCGCGGCGCCGGTGGGGTCGTCGCTGGCCAGCGCAACGCGCTTGCCCGACGTCAGCTGTTGCTGCTGCTGTTGCAGCGTGTTCTGGCGACGCTGCAGATTGGCGATGGAGACGTCGAAGAGGTTGGCGGTGGAGAGTCTCATGGGTTACCTCTGAGCGATGCGCATCAGCTCGTCGAACAGCGATTGCGCCGTCTGCAGGATCTTGGCCGCGGCCTGGTAGCTCTGCTGGAACTGCATCAGCCGGGCGGCCTCCTCGTCGAGGTTGACGCCGGACTGGCCGGCGCGGCTGGCCTCGGCATCGACGGCAACGCTGGTCGACACGCCCGACAGGTAGGTGGCGCTCTGCACGCGGGCACCCACCTCGCTCATCGCTGCCGCATAGGCGTCGTTGATGGTGGTGCCGACCGTCAGGGTGCCGTCCGGCAGCAGTTGCCGGCCCACGAAGGCGTCGGCCTGGATGTTCAGAAACGCCTTGGCGTTGCCGTTGTTGGTGTTGGTGTAGCGCGTCGGGTCAATGGTGACACTGTCCCCCTCGCGCGGCACGCCGTTGGTGCGCAGCTCGAAGCCCAGGTCGATGCCCAGCTCGGGCTGGTTGCCGATGGGCTGGCCCGCCTTCCAGGTGCCGGACAGTGCCGTGCCGTCGGCCAGCGTCAGCGTGTAGGGCAGGGCCGTGGGGTTGGCCGGGTCGGCGGCGCCGAAGGTCAGCGTCATCGGCGCGACGCCGGCGCTGAAGCTCTGCTTGACGGCGTACACGCTGTCCACGGTCAGCGTGCCGGCGTTGCTCACCGAGGTCGCGGCCGTCAGCGGTGAGGCGGCGGCCAGGCCGTTGGGGCTGTCCAGCACGCGGCGCATCTCGACCGCGGCGCCGCCGACGGGCTCGATGAGGAAGCTCTCGCCAGGCGACGGTGCTGCGGGCGTGAAGCTGATGCGAAAGCCGTCGATGACGTCGCCGTCGTTGACCGAGCGGGGCTGGCCGTCGGGCAGCCGCGTCAGCTCGTAGGCACCGGGCGCCGACGAGGTCAGCTTGTAGCTGGCGGCCTGCAGCTGGCCGGCGTCGACGATCGTGGCCTGCACGCCGCTGGCGAAGCTGCCATCGGGGTTGCGCAGGTTGGTGGCGGCCGCCAGCGCGCGCGGCGCGGCGACGTTGAAGATCTGCGCGCCCGCGCCGGGCGGGTTGGACTGGTCCAAGCCCAGCGCGTTCTGGTCGTTGACGCGCGTGCCGATGGCAGCCGCCAACTGGCCCAGCAGGTTGCGGGCGTCCTGCAGGTCGTTGTTCTGGAAGGACAGCAGTGCGGTCATGGAGCCGCCGGTCAAGACGCTCTCGTCCAGCGCGCGGATGCGGCCGCCCTCGTCGAGCGCCAGGCGCGCGCGCGTGGCGTCGTAGGCATCGGTCGTGACCTGCAGTGTGGAGGCCTGGTTGCCCAGCACCAGCCGCTGGCCGCCGCCGATGAAGACGCCCATGCTGCCGTCGTCGGCGGGCAGCGTCGTCACGGCGACGTACTCGCCCAGCTGCGTCACCAGGCGGTCGCGCTGGTCCAGCAGGTCGTTGGGCGTGTGGCCCGTGCCCTGCGTGCGGGAGATCTGGTCATTGACGGTGGCGATCTGCTGCGCGAGCTGGTTGACGACGGTGACGCCGGCACGCAGGTCGCTGACGACGCCGGACTGCAGGTCGGTCAGCTGCTGGCCGGCGCTGGAAAAGCGCGTGGCCAGCTCGGTCGCGCGGCCCAGCGCCACCTGGCGCGCGGCCGGGTCGCTGGGGCGGCTGGTCACGTCCACCATCGCGTTCAGGAACTGGCTGGCGGCATAGCCCAGCCCGTCCGTGCCCGGCAGGAAGACCTTCTCCATCCTCGACAGCTGCTCGGCACGGGTGGCGTCGGCCGACGCGGTGGACTTGGACGTGGCCGCCTCCTTGGTCAGGAAGGCGTTGTGTGAGCGCTGGACGGTCTCGATGTCCACGCCCTTGCCGAAGAAGCCGGCACCGGTGAACTGGCCGGCCGAGGTGGTCATCACGACGGACTGGCGCGAGTAGCCCGGCGTGTTCGCATTGGCGATGTTCTGCCCGACGGTCTGCAGTGCCGCCTGGTTGGCGAACATCGCGCGGGCGCCGAGGGTGAGCAAGCCGGACATGTCAGTTCCTAGGCCATGGCGCGCTGGACGCGCATGGTCGTGTTGATGGTCTTCGCCAGCTTCTCGGCGTAGGCCGGATCGGTGGCGTAGCCGGCCTGCTGCAGGCCCTTGGCGAAGCCGGCGGCGCTGCCGGTCTGGGCCTGCGCGACGACCTTGGCGTAGCGGTCGTTGGTGCCGATCAGGCGTGCGTAGTCCTTGAACGCCTCGTCGTAGCTGCCGTAGGCGCGGAACTTGGCCACCACCTTCTGCGCCTTGCCATTGACGTACTCGGTGGTCTGCACGTCCACGGTCTTGCCGGTCCAGCCCGGCGTTGCCTTGATGCCAAAGATGTTGTGCGACTTGGTGCCGTCGGCGCCGACGATCTCGCGCTTGCCCCAGCCGCTCTCGTGCGCGGCCTGCGCCACCATGAAGCTGGCCGGAATGCCGGTGGCCGCCGACGCCGCCTTGGCGGACGCGTCGTGCTTCTGGATGAAGCTCTGCACGTGATTGGGAATGCCCTTGGTGGCCAGCGCCGGCAGCGCCTGCGCCAGCGTCGTCTGGCTGGCGCGCTTGACGGCCTCGGGGCTTAGGTCCTGCACGCCCATCTGGCGCTGCAGCTGGCGCTGGATGGCGTCGGACAGGCCGCCCGGCAGGCCGCTCATCTTGCCGGCGAACTGCGTGTCCAGCATCTCGGTGCCCAGCTGCGTGGCGTTGTTGTCCAGCATGCCGCTGGCCAGCGTGGACGCGCGCATGCTCTTCATGACTTCCTGCATGAAGAGCGTCTCGAACTGCTTGGCGGTCTCGCGGATGCTGGCCTTGGGGTCGCGCGACGCCTGGGCCTTCAGGCCGTTCAGGCTGTCGAGACTGCCCAGACTCTGGCCGGCAATGGATTGGAAGGAGGAGGACATCAGATCACCTCGATCTCGGCGTTGAGCGCACCCGCGGTCTTCATCGCCTGCAGGATGGCCAGCAGGTCTTGCGGGGTGGCGCCCAGCGAACTCAGCGCTTTCACGACATCCGGCAGCCGGGCGCCGGCCGGCAACTGGATCAGGCTGCCCGGCTCCTGCCGGATCGCGATGTCGGCCTTCTCCGCGACGACGGTCTGGCCGCCGGACAGCGGGTTGGGCTGGCTGATGACCGGCGTGGAACTGATCGTCACCGACAGGCTGCCGTGGGCCACCGCGCAGGCGGACAGCGTGACGGCCTGGTTCATGACGATGGAGCCGGTGCGGGCATTGATGACCACGCGGGCCGCGGCCGGCGTGGTGCTGACGTCCAGGTTCTCGACATCGGCCAGGAAGGCCACGCGCGCATCCGGGGTGGCGGGTGCCCGCACGCGCACGACGCGGCCGTCCAGTGCCTGCGCGACGCCGTCACCCTTGGCCTTGTTGATGGCCTGGGCGACGGCCCGGGCGGTCGCGAAATCGCTGCTGTTCAGGTCGAACTGGACGAACTCGCCCTGCGCCAGCGGCGTGGGCACCGAGCGTTCGACCAGCGCGCCGGCGGGGATGCGGCCCGCGCTGAGGTGGTTGATCTGCACCTTGGAGCCGCCGGCCGACGCGCCCGCGCCGGCGACGACGAGGTTGCCCTGGGCGATGGCGTAGACCTGGCCGTCCGCGCCGCGCAGCGGCGTCGCCACCAGCGTGCCGCCACGCAGGCTCTTGGCGTTGCCGATGGACGAAACGTTGATGTCCAACTGCTGACCGGGCTGGGCGAACGCCGGCAGCGAAGCCGTCACCATGACGGCGGCGATGTTGCGCGGCTGCATGGTCACGCCCGGCGGCAGGATCACGCCGAACTGCTGCAGCATCGCCGTCAGGCTCTGGCCGGTGAACGGGGACTGGGTGGTCTGGTCACCGGTGCCATCCAGTCCCACGATGAGGCCGTAGCCCGTCAACGGGTTGGAACGCACGCCGGCCACCGACGCGACTTCCTTGATGCGGGCGGCCTGGGCAGGCGGCGTCAAGGGAGCCAGCACGAGGGCGAGGCTGAGGAGGAGGGCTTGCAGGGACTTCACTCGGCCGATTCTGCGGAGGCTTGAGCCCGCGAAGCCGCTGAAAAGGCGGGTGAGCGCCCCGCATTTCCTGACCGTGAGCCGTCGCGAGGCTGGCGGGACGGGCACCGGCAAGCCCCGGTACAGCTGGCTAAAGGTTTCCGAATGTTTCCGTACGTAGATTGCGGTGCACCGAAATCGCCCAGCGCCCCGACCATGTTCTCTGCTCCCGAACCGCTCACTTTGGTTCATGTCGTGTTCTCTTCTCGCATCGCCGGCGGCGAGCGGCATTGCATCGATCTCGCCAACGCGCAGGCCGCGCTGGGCCACCGCGTGCATGTCATCGGCGCGGCCGGTTCGGCGGTGGCCGGTGCGCTGGCCTTGGGCGTGCGCTTCCACGGCCTGCGGCTGCCGCTGCTGCGCGGCCGGCGCGTGGCCGCACTGGCGCGCCGGCTGGGTGCCGACATCTGCCACGGCCACCTCGGCCCCGCCTGCAAGGCGGTTGCGTACAGCCAGCAGGGCATGCGCATCGGCACGCTGCACGTCGGCTACAAGGCCCACCACCATGGTCGGCTGGACGGTCTGGTGTGCGTCAACCGCGCCCAGCACGACAGCCTGCCGGCCGCCGGCCCGATGGCGCGCGTCATCTACAACTGGGCGCCCGAGAGCCCGGCAGCGGTGGCGGCAGCGCCCGACTTGCGCGCCGAGCTGGGCCTGGCGCCGGGCCAGCTGCTGGTGGGCAGCGTGGGCCGCCTGCACCGCAGCAAGGGCATGGACCTGCTGATCGCCGCCTTCCAGTCCCATGCACCGGCTGACGCGGTGCTGGCCATCCTGGGCGAGGGCCCCGACGAGGCGGCGCTGCGCGCACTGGCCGCGGGCGACGCGCGCATCCGCCTGCTGGGTTTCCGCAACGACGTGGACCGCGCGCTGCAGGCCTTCGACCTGTTCGTGTCGCCGTCGCGCGAGGAGGCGTTCCCGCTGGCCATTCTGGAAGCCATGCGCGCCGGCTGCCCCGTGCTGTCCACCGCCACGCAAGGGCCGCTGGAGATGCTGGCGGGTCAGCCGGCCCGGCTGGTGGCGGTGAACGACGCGCCAGCGCTGGGCCGTGCCATCGCCGAGGAGCTGGGGCGCCTGCGCGCGCTGCCCCCCGCAGCGCGCACGGTCACGTACGCCACGGCGGCGTACGACCGCGGCAACGCCGTCGCCCACACGCTGGCGTTCTATCGCGATGTGATGAGCCAGCAGACGCGGCCACTGCCGCAGCTGGACGACGATGTCGTGGCCGCCTGATGCTGAAGGCCCCCCGCAGCGATTTCTGGCAGGTCGGCATCGTGCCGCTGGCCGTGGCAGACGTGAACGCCGCCCGGCTGGCCGGCGTGCGCGACCGCATCACCTGGCTGCCCGACCCGGGCCGCTGGCGCTACCTGGCTGATCCGTTCGGCTTGGTGCGCGGCGATGCGTTGCACGTGTTCGTTGAGGCCTATGACTACCGGACCAAGCGCGCCCACATCGAGCGCCACGATTTCGGGCGGGCCGACCTGCGCTGGCGCGGCCAGGCGACGGTGCTGGCGCGGCCCTTCCACCTGTCCTACCCGCAGGTCTTCGAGCACGACGGCGAGACGTGGATGGTGCCGGAGAGCTACCAGGCGGGCGAGATCGCGCTGTACCGCGCCAGCGACGACTCGCTGAACTACTGGGAGCGCGAGTGCGCGCTGCTGCGCGGCCTGCCCGGCGCGGATGCGACGCTGGTGGAGCACGGCGGGCGCTGGTGGATGTTCTATGCGCTGGTGGGCCGCGAGCGACGCGACCAGCGCGAACTGCACGTGGCGCACGCGCCGTCGCTGACCGGGCCGTGGACGCCGCTGGCCGCCAACCCCGTGCGCGTCGCCCACGATGGCGCGCGGCCGGCGGGCCGGCCTTTCGTGGGCCGTGACGGCGTGCTGGTGCTGCCGGTGCAGGACAGCTCGACCGGCTACGGCGGCGCGACGCGGTTGCTGCGCTTCCCGGTGCTGACGCCCGAGCGTGTCGTCATCGAGGCCGGCATCGAGCGCCTGACGGGCGACCTCGCCAGCGCCAGCCATACCGCCGGCCTGCACACGTTGAGCGGCTGCGGCGACGCGCTGACCCTGATCGACGTGAAGCGCATCGACCGCTCGCGGGGCCGTCAGTGGCTGGACCTGAAACGCCGCTGGAGGCGGCTGCTGGGCACCTAAGGGACACGGCGTGTTGCCAAGTGTATTAAGTATGCAATACACTAATACACATGTCGTCGCCGGTCGCCTTTGACATCCAGCCGCAACTGGCCACGCCCATCTACCGCCAGGTGGTGGAGCAGGTGCAGCGCCTGGTGGCGGGTGGCCAGCTGAGCGCCGGGGACGAGCTGCCCAGCGTGCGCGCCGTGGCCGAGCGCCATGCTATCAACCCCATGACCGTCAGCAAGGCGTACAGCCTGCTGGAAGCCGAGGGCCTGCTGGAGCGGCGCCGCGGCGTCGGCATGGTGGTGGCCGCCCAGGCCCAGCCGGCCGCGGCCGGCACGGACCGGCTCGCGCTGCTGCAACCCGCGCTGCAGGCGCTGGCGCAGCAAGCCGGGCAACTAGGCATCCCGCCAGAGCAGGTCTTGCAGGCCCTCGCTCGCGCCCTTCAACCCGACTCCAAGGACCGCCCATGACCGCCGCCATCGAGGCCCGCCAGCTCAGCCTGCGCAAGTCTGACAGCCAGTGGAGCGCGGCACGCCCGCTGCTGCTGGGCCCCGTCGACCTGCGCGTCCCGGAAGGTGCTGTCGTGGGCCTGGTGGGCCGCAACGGAGCCGGCAAGAGCACGCTGATGCGCTGCCTGCTGGGCCTGCAGACGCCCGACGGCGGCGAGGCCCGGCTGCTGGGCGAGCCCAGCCTGACGCTAACCGACGCGGTGCGCGAGCGCCTGGGCTACGCCGCGCAGACGCCTGATCTGTTTGCGCGGTTGAACGGGCACGAGCACCTGCAGGAGATGGCCGCCGTCTACCCCGGCGTGCATCTGCCTGACGCGCTGGCGCTGGCGGCGCGCCTGGACCTGCCGCTGGGCCGGCGCGCCGATGCGCTGTCGCTGGGCGACCAGCAGAAGCTGGCCGTGGTGCTGGCGCTGGCCCACGACCCCGACCTGCTGCTTCTGGACGAGCCGGTGGCCAGCCTGGACCCGATCTCACGCCGCGACTTCATGCGAGCGCTGTTCGCACTGCGCCGTAAGCCCGCGCCGCGCACGGTGCTGGTGTCCAGCCATTTGCTCAGCGACCTGGAGCGGGTGGTCAGCCACGTGCTGTTCCTGCGCGAGGGCCGGGTGCAGCTGTTCATCGAGTGGGACGAGGCGGTCGAGCACCTGCGCTGCGTGTCCGCCCGCGAGCCCGACCCGACGGGGCTGCACTGGAGCGCGGCGCAGGGCGGGCAGCTGCTGGTGGACGCGCGCCAGCGCCCGGACGCCGCAGGCTTGGCCGGCCTGGGCATGGAAGACCTGCTGGAGGTGCTGAACACATGAATCCGGCTGCGCGACAAACCCCGTACTACGCCGCGGCCAGGCGGCTCGGCGCCGCGCTGCCGTGGCCGGATCTGCCCTTCGTCACGTGCGGGCTGCCCGCCGCCGGCAGTCTGCTGGTGCTGATCGCAGCGGGCCTGGCCATCCTGGCCCCGCGCCATGTCGGCATTGCATTCCCGCTGCTGTGGGGGCAGGCGCTGTTGTTGGCTTACGGGGCGAACCGCAGTGCCGCTGTCGCGCATGAGCGGCTGCTGCCATGGGAGCGCCGCGTGGCGCCGCTCGGTTCGCGGGAAGTCGTGCGCGGCTGGCTGCTGAGCCGGCTGGGGCAACTGGGGGGGCTCGGCGCCGCCGGCCCGCTGGCGCTCGGGGTCGTGCTGGACGCGCATGCTGGTGAAGTGCAAACGCTGCCCGGCGTGGCGGCGCTGCTGGCGGCCAGCCTGTGCGGCGGCCTTGTGCTGGGCCTTGGCTGGTGCGGTCGCGCGCCGCGCTGGCTGGTCGTGCCGGCTGCTGGTGTGCTGGCGCTGCTACTGCGGCCAAGCGGCGTCGAAGCGGTCGTGCGTGGCGAGCCGCTGGTGTCGCTGCTCGTCATCGGCGCTGCCGGGCTGGCCGGCGCTGCGCTTGTGCGGGCCGATGCGTTGCGCGTGGTGGCGTCGCCGCTGCCCCGACCCCGGCTGCCGGCCCGGTGGCGGCGGAACTGGCTGACCAACTGGCTGTTCCACTGGCGCAGCTTGCCGATGCGCAACGCGGCGGGCGAGCCTTTGGTCCGGCACACCGTGGCGGCCGCCGTGGGCTTCTTCTTTCAGAGCCAAGTCCTGCTGATCGCCCACCGCATGGGCTGGCTCGCGTGGGGGCAGCCGTTTGGCGATGTCGTGACCGTGGCGTGTGGCGGTTTGTGCCTGTTCATCCTTGCTACCGCGGCCGCGTTGCACCTGAGTGCCCCGTCGCTGCATTGGCGCCACCGGCTGGCGCCGCGAGGGCTGACGACGCGCCGCTGGGTGCGCCAGCTGGTGTGGGGCTCGCTGCTCACCTATGCCCCCGCGGGCCTCTTGATGCTGACCATCTGGCTGCGGCGCGACCCGGCTGTCGATGCCGGCTTCTGGGCGTCCGTGCTGGGCGACCTGATGCTCACCAGCAGCGTGGCTCTCTGGTCGCGTGGCTGCAGCGATGGCCTGCTGGATAACCTGCGCCGCCTGCTCGGCGCTGCGCTGGCCGCCGTGGCGATGCTGTGCGGCCTGAATGCGCTGGGCCTCACGCCCCAGCGCGGCGCGGTGTGGCTGATGGTGCAGGCGGGCCTTGTCGGGGTGATGACGATCCTGGCGTTGCGTGCCTGGGCGCGGCGTGACATCAACGCGCTGGCGTGCAATGGCTGAAGCCCTGCTGAAGGAGTTGGCTCCATGAACGCGACAACGCGCCCCGCCCGCTACGCCAGCGACGAGTCGTTGCCGGCGTCCGATCTGCCGGTATTCACCCGCCTGCTGCCAGCCCTGGTCAGCGGCCTGGCGCTGGCGCCGGCCGCGCTGGCCTACGAGTTCCCCGGCCGGATGGACCGCCTGGCAGTGACGGTGTGCTGGCTGCAGACGCTGCTGCTGGTCATCGGCGCGGTGTCGCTGGCCACGTCGGCGCACGAGCGGCTGCACCGGTGGGAAGGGCGCATCGCACCGGCGGCTGCCCACGCGCGGGCGCGTGCCCGGTTGCTGCTTGACCTGGGCTGGATGGGCAGCATCGGCCTGTCCGGGCCGCTGGTGCTGGCGGCGGTGCTGGACCTGCAGTCCGGGGGCGTGCGCCTGCTGCCCGGCGTGGTGGCGCTGCTGTCGTGCGGGTTGTGCGCCGGTCTGGCGATGGGGCTGGCCTGGCAGGGGCGTGCGCCGCGATGGCTGCTGCCCCCGGCGCTGCTGGTGCTGGCAGCGCTGGCGTTGCCGCACAGCATGCAGGCGCTCAGCCACCGTACGCCGCTGCAGTCGCTGCTGTTGCTGGGGCTGGCCGGCGTGACAGCGTTCTGGCTTTTTTCGCACCGGTCGCTGGTGCGCCGCGGGGCGCCGCTGCCGCAGTGGAACCCCATCCCGGCGCTGCGCCGGCTGCCGAGCCGCGTCTGGCGCATGGTGCCGATGGGCGAGAAGAAGACCCGCGCGCTGCCGTTCACGATGTTCGTCTTCGTGCCACAGTTCCAGATGCACGCCGAGCGCGTGCGGTGGCTGGACTGGGGCCGCGCCTATGACACCGTGCCCGCCGCGCTCGGCTACGGGCTGTGGCTGTCGCTGCTGAGTGGCATGGCCTGCGTGTGGCTGATTGCGCCTCCGCTCCACTGGCGGCAACGGCTGGCCCCTGGCGGCATGAGCGCGCAGCGCTGGGCACTCCGGCTGGTGTTCGGCTCCATGCTGTTCATCGCCGCCTGGCTCAGCCTCGGGTTGTGCATGGCGCGGCTGACCCAGCCGGTCCACGTCGGCAACTGGGCCGCGGCGATGGGCGATGCGCTGCTGGCCGTGGCAGTGGCTGCCTGGCTGCGCGGCCGCCGCGGCAACACCTGGCGCGGGCTCGGCATCGTCCTCGCGCTGGGCGTGGTGGCCGCGCTGGCCATTGCAGTGACCTCCTGGCTTGGTCTGACACCACAACGCGGCGCCGTCTGGCTGGCGATTCAGCTGGCGCTGACCGTGCCTGTCGCGCGAGCCGCGATCCGTGCGTGGGCGCAACAAGATTTGAACTTGATGGCTTGAAAACCCGTGCCGAACTGGGGCAAGCTGTCCCACCATGCCATTGACTGCCGAGATCGACGCCGCCGCTGCCGCCCTACAAGACCAGGTCATCGCCTGGCGGCGGGACCTCCACCAGCACCCCGAGCTGGGCAACCGCGAGTTCCGTACCGCTGCGCTGGTGGCCGAGCACCTGAAGGCGCTGGGCTTCGACGACGTGAAGACCGGCGTGGCGCACACCGGCGTCGTCGGATTGCTGAAGGGCGGTCTGCCGGGCGGGGTCGTCGCGCTGCGTGCCGACATGGACGCGCTGCCCGTCACCGAAGAGGTCGACCTGCCGTTCGCGTCCAAGACCCGCGCGGTCTGGAACGGCGAGGAGGTCGGCGTCATGCATGCCTGCGGGCACGACTGCCACGTCGCCATCCTGATGGGCGTGGCCAGCATCCTGGCCGGGCTGCGCGCGCAGATCCCGGGCAGCATCAAGTTCATCTTCCAGCCCGCCGAGGAGATGCCGCCCGAAGGCGAGGAGGGCGGCGCGGCACTGATGATCAAGGAGGGCGTGCTGGAGAGCCCCACGCCCAGCGCCATCTTCGGGCTGCACGTCACGTCGCGACAGCCGGCCGGCGTCATCGGCTACCGGCCCGGGCCCACCATGGCCAGCAGCGACAAGCTGAAGATCACCGTGCTGGGCAAGCAGACCCATGGCGCGGCGCCTTGGCTGGGTGTGGACCCTATCGTCACATCCGCGCAGATCGTGCTGGGCTTGCAGACCATCGTCAGCCGCACGCTGGACCTGAACCGCGAGCCGGCCGTCGTCACCATCGGCGCCATCAAGGGCGGCGTGCGCGAGAACATCATCCCGGACTCGGTGGAGATGCGCGGCACCATCCGCAGCTTCGACGAGGGCATGCGCGATGCCATCCACGAGCGAATCACGACGCTGGCCGAAGGCATCTCTACCGCGTCGCGGGCGACGTGCAAGGTCTGCATCACGAAGAACTACCCGGTCACGCGCAACGACCCGGTGCTGACGGAAAAGATGGTGCCCACGCTGACGCGCGTGGCGAGCACCGGTCCGCGGCCCATGGGTATCGAGGTCGTGCCCAAGGCGACCGGCGCGGAGGACTTCTCGTTCTTCCAGCGCCTGATCCCGGGCCTGTTCTTCTTCGTCGGCGTCACGCCGCCGGACATCGAGCCCGCCAAGGCCTTCTCCAACCACTCACCGCGCTTCGTCGTCGACGAGCGCGGGCTGGAGGTGGGCGTGCGCGCGCTGGCGAACCTGGCCGTGGATTACCTGGGATCTGTCAAGGGTTGAGTGGCTTCTCAGGCTGGTTGCTGCCGCTCGCGGCGCACTTGCGACCGACTGCTATGTGCCCATAGCAGCCGCCCACCGCGCCACATCGACCAACGCTGGATGGCTGGCTGCCAACATCCATTTTTAATGGTTCGATGGCCGCTGCCGCTGGTACCGGCTATTCGACGCTCCGCTGGCTGAG
>NZ_JBIGHY010000010.1:0-200081 GCF_043555865.1 Pelomonas dachongensis | reverse complement strand
TCAACCGGCCAAGGGGATTGGCGACCGCTTCATGCCATGATCGTGAACTCGGCGGCTGCTCGTCAATGACGGCACCCGCTGGCGGTGCCGGCCTTCGTCGCCGATCCTGACCTTCCGCTTTGGGCACGGTGCTGCCCACGCACGGCGGCCGAGAACGTCAGCGGCCGCTGCGGTGCTGTCCTCCGGTGTCGAGCTTGAACTTCGGCTTTGGGCGGCAGGTTCAACCGGTCCACGCAACACACCAACCACTGCGCAGGCAGAAGGAGCGTTGCAGATGAAGTGCCGGACGCTGACGTACTACAGCGCCACGCAGAAGGCGTTGATGTGGGAGCGTTGGAACGATGGCAGGACGCTTCATGAGGTCGGCAAGTTGCTTGACCGGCCGTACACGTCGATCCAAGGCATCTTGTCGAAGACTGATGGCATTCGACCGCCCCAACGTTCAGGCCTCGGCCACCGATTTTGGTCCCGCTCGACCTGCCGAACGAACCTTTCAAGGTTCCGAAGGCCTTGTCAGCGCGCGGCTGGGGTGGACTGCGCCGATGCCGGCGACGTCTGTCCATTCGGAGTCGGCAACACCGTTCACGAGGTCGTCTTGCGCGCCTGCTCGGCCGCGGCGCGCAAACTGCGCGGGAGGCTGACCGACATGACGGGAGAAGGCTACGCTGAACGTGCTGGCCGAGCCGTAACCAACGCGCTCTGCGACGTCGGCCACCGTAGCGCCGTCGCGGCGAAGCAGGTGCTTCGCGAGCGCCATGCGCCACCCGAGCAGGTAGTCCATCGGCGTTACGCCGAGGAGTCGGTTGAACCGGGTGAAGAATGCAGACCGAGACATCGCGGCCTCCCGCGCAAGCTGGGCAACGGTCCACGACGTGGTCGGCTGCTCGTGCATCAGCCGGAGTGCCACAGCCAGCCGCTCGTCGGCAAGGCCGCGTACGAGGCCGGCCGAGGCCGCGTGACCCGGCGCCGAGCGCAGCGCCTCGATCAGGAGCACGTCCAGCAGGCGGGCGAGCACGACGTCGCGCCCTGGGCGCCGAGCCCGGAACTCCGCGTGAACCAGCGACACGAGCGTGGTGAGCGTTGGCTCGCCGCGCACGTGCACGAGCTGCGGCAGCAGCGACACCAGAAGCTTCGCGTCCGGCGCCGCGAAAACGCAGTAGCCGACGAGCAAACGTACGTCGGGCGACGCGTTCGGGTCGCCGTGCCGGATCTCGCCGTCGGGGCGAAAGACGTACGCCGTCTCCTCCCCGTCTGCCGGCGGCTCGAGGCTGGACATCGTGAAATCGAATGCGGCCGGGACGAGGACGAAGTCACCCTGCTCGAGCACCAAGGGGTCGTGTCCGTGAACTGTCAGGCGGGCAGCACCCGCAACGATCGCGCAAAAGAACGGGCGCCCTGCCTCTGCGCGACGGGCCACCCAAGGTCCGGCGGCCGTGGCCACCTTGGCGAACGGAGTACTCGGGCGCAGCAGTCCTGCTGCACGACCTGCCCCGCAGTTGTCGACGCACCCAAGGCCCGACCGGCACTCGAATGTGGCTTTGAAGAGCGCGAGGACGGCGCCATCGTGAGGGTGGCTATGGGACAGCCGGTCGACGCTGCGAGACGGCGGGCCCGTGTCGGCCATGCTCATCGCCTGCTGTGAGCCGTGTGGCAGCTTCGTGCCCGCAGCGGAAATCGCACATCAGTGGCGAGCGCCAACAAGCGGACGCTCACTTCCGCCGCCGGCACCGCTTGGGCATCCGCCGTGGCCGTCCGGGCAAATCGACGCGGAAATCTGGGTGTCAGATTGCGATCAACGCCGCAGCTCGGTGCCCGGCAGACTTCGCGCGTCGTAACGTGGATGCCCGCTCAGCCCTGATCGTGCGCTTGGATGCCGATCCGATGTGCGGCGCCCCCGCGCTGACGGCTGGTCAGGGCGCGGTCGGTGCCCCGTTCCGCCCATGGTCCAATGCCTGCAGATGAGAGTGCTAGTGCTCGAAGACGACCCCGACCTCGGCGAAGCGCTGTCGCAGGGGCTGCGACAGTCCGGCCATGCCGTGGACTGGTTCCGCGACGGCCGTCCGGCCGATGCCGCATTGACTGGAACGCCATACGACGCGCTGGTACTTGATCTGGGCCTGCCCGGCACTGACGGCATGAGCTGGCTGCGCACCTGGCGGCTGCGCGGCCTGAAGCTGCCGGTCCTGATCCTGACCGCTCGCGACGGTGTGGAGCAGCGCATCGCCGGGCTGGATGCCGGCGCCGACGACTACCTCATCAAGCCCATCGCCATCGACGAATTGGCGGCGCGCCTGCGTGCCCTGCTGCGCCGCGCCAGCGGCCGCGCGCAGGCGCTCTGGCTTCACGGCACCGTGGAGTACGACCCAGCCAGCAAACAGGTGCAATGCCAAGGCAGACCGGTCGAGCTGACGGGGCGCGAACTTGCCCTGCTGGAGGTGCTTCTGTCCCATCCGCACAGGGTGCTTTCAAAGCCCCAGTTGCTGGAGAAGATGTACGACTGGAGCGGCAGCGAGCCCGAGAGCAACGCGCTCGAGGTTCACGTGCACCACCTGCGGCGCAAGCTGTACCCGGGCATCGTGCGCACCGTGCGCGGCGTGGGCTATGCGCTGGGTGCGGCAGACGACGCGCCGGGCACCGAGCCGTGAGCCTGCAGCGTCGTCTGCTGGTCTATCTGCTGCTGTGCGCGCCGCTGGTGTGGGGCGCTGCGCTGCTGGTGTCGGTGAATCGCGCGCGGTTGGAGGTCAACGAGCTCTTCGATACCGAGAGCATTCGCCTGGCGCGCCAAGTGCAGGCCACGCTGGCGGGCGTGATGGCGGCACCCCATGGCGCGACCCCACCCGTGCTGACTGGAACCCAGAGTGACCCGACGCCCTCCGCGCTGGGTGGCGAAGCCGACCTTCGCTCCCTTTCCATCGCGGTGTGGAACGCGCGCGGTGAGTTGATGCTGGTCGATCGCGAAGGCGTGCAGTTGCCGCACCGCCTCGACGCCGCCGGCTTCGTCAACCTGACTCTCCAGGGCGACGCGTGGCGCGTGTATTACCTGCAGTCACCGCATGGTGAGTGGCTGGTGGCGGCCGGTCAGCTGGTCCACGAGCGCGACGAACTGGTGTGGAACCTGCTGGCCAGCCAGATGCTGCCCTGGTTGCTGGTCCTGCCTGTGCTGCTGGCGGCCATGGCCTGGGCCGTGCGCAAGGCCCTGGCGCCCGTGCGCGCGCTGGCCGACGAACTGCGGGGTCGCAGTGCCGACGATCTGCGGCCGGTGCCCGAGGCGCGCGCGCCGCAGGAGCTGAAACCGCTGCTGGCGGCGATGAACGGTCTGTTCCTGCGCATCGAGTCCACGCTGGCGCGCGAACGTCGCTTCACGGCCGATGCGGCGCACGAACTGCGCACGCCACTGGCCGTGTGGCGGGCGCAGTGGGACGTGGTGCGCGGCGCCGCCGGCGAAACAGAGCGTCGTGCGGCCGAAGCGCGTCTGGCGGTCGGCCTGGACCGCATCGACCGCCTCGTGACGCAGTTGCTGATGCTGTCGCGTCTGGAAGCAACGGACCGGCTGCCGCACAGCGTGCCGGTCGACTGGCCTGTGCTGGTGGGCCAGGCCATGAACGACGTGCTTGCGCTGGCCGAACGCCGTCACATCGAGCTGGCCTGCAACTGGCCGGCCGCGGGCGCTGCGCCCTTTCCGCTGCAGGGCGACCCCGACCTGCTGGCGGCGCTGCTGCGCAACCTGCTCGACAACGCGGTGCGCTATGCGCCCGAGCGCAGCAGCGTCGCATTGCGCTTTGATGCCGATGGTCTGGCCGTGGAGAACGGCGGCCCGCCGCTGTCATCCGAGGCCCTGGCGCGGCTGGGCGAGCGCTTCCATCGTGCCGATGGCCAGGCCGAGACTGGCAGTGGCCTGGGCCTGTCCATCGCGCAGCGCGTCGCAGCGCTGCATCGGCTCCGCCTGCGCCACCACGCGGGCGCCGATGGCCAGGGTGTCGTGGCGACGCTCAGTTCTTCCTGACCTTGGCCAACAGCGCCCGCGCCTCTTCGCGCCGGCCGGTGTCGGCTACCTGCCGCCCCGGGCGCGCCGGCGCATGAAGCGCGCGTTCCAGGTAAACCACGGCGTCTTCGCCGTGGCGGGTCTCGACCAGGTACTCACCGTAGAAGAAGTTGGCGTCGATGCCCTGCGGGTTCAGCGCCAGCGCTTTCTGCAGCAGTTCGCGCGCCTTGTCCTTGTCGCCGAAGCCGAGCGGCCAACCCGGCACCTTGTAGTAGAGAACGCCCAGACTGTTGTAGGCCGAGCCGTCCAGGGCCTTGGCATCGATCTGGATCGCCTGCTCGTACAGGCTCTTGGCCTGCTTTGCCAGGCCCAGAGCGCCCAGGCCGCCCTTCTCGCCGGCCCACGAACTGACGACGATGCCCTCCCACACCAGCGGCTCGCTGCGGCCCGGAAAGACCTGGCTGACCTGGTGCGCCTTGGCGGCCAGCGACTCAAAGCGCTTCTCGCGCTCGGCAGCCGGAGTCTGGTAGCGGATCACCTCCCAGTCGCGCTGCAGGTCGGTGACTGCATCGTCTACCGGTGCCGCGGACGTGGCCAGCGGACCCAGAGCCAGCATCAAGCCCAGCGCGGGAAGGATCGCGGCGAGCCGCTTCGGGTGTGGGATGGTTTTCATGATCTACGGGTTCCGGTGATGACGGGCGGTGTGAGGGGCGGTGTGACGGCCGAAGGAACCGCCGTGAGGCTGCGACGGTGCTTTGCGAAGCTGCTGTCCAGCAGCCCGCCGAGCAGGCCGTTCAGGCGCACGGCCAGCCGTTCGGGAAAGCCGATGAATTGTTCTGCGGCTTCGCTCTCGATGATCTTCAGCAGTTCTGTGGCCACAACCTGCGGGCTGTCCATCGCGGTGCCGGTGGCGCGGTTGTAGGCATCAACCTCGGCGCCATTGAAGGCCGTGCGCGTGCTGCGCGGGGCCAGCGTCTGCACCCGCACGGGCCCGCCGGCGAGTTCACGCCGCAGACTCTCGGCAAATCCGTGCAGGCCGGCCTTGCTGGCGCCGTAGACGCTGAATCCCGGCACGCCGATGCGGCCCAGGGCCGAACCCACGAACACCAGCTGTGCCACTGGCAGGCACTGCAGGTAGGGCAGCAAGGCCTGGCTCAGTTGCATGGGCGCCAGCAGGTTGGCCTGCAGCACGGCCTGCATCTGCGCCGCCGGCGTGCCGGCCAGCGGGCCGAAGGCAGGGGCACCCGCCGCCAGCACCACGACGTTGGCCCGCCAGGTGGCGGCGGTGCCGGCCACGCTGGCAACGCCGGCAGCAGTGTCCAGGTCGGCCTGCAGCCAGTCCTGACCTGGGGGCAGTGGCGAAGCGGCGGCGCGGCCGACGCCGAGCACCGCCGCGCCAGCGCCTTGCAGCGCCGACGCCATCGCGCGGCCGATGCCGCCGCTGGCGCCGGTCAATAGCACCCGCGCTTCGTGCGCCTTCACGCCAGGGCCTCGGCGGCGGCCGGTGTGGGGCTGGGGCTCGGTGCGGTGACAGGCAAAGCCGCATCTGGCAGTGGCAGGCTGCGGAACACCTCACCGTAAAGTCGGAAGAAGGCCTTTGCCGCATGCACGATGGCTTCCTGGTCGCCCGGGTCTTCCACCTTATCCATCAAAAGCTCGAAGTGCGCCGTGTGCTCCTGGTCCAGCGTGCCGTGCGAACGCAGGTAGCTGAAGGCGGCGTCGGGCAGCGACAGCGGTTTCTGGATGGCATCGGCCGCCAGCAGGGCCAACGACACGCTGGTGCCCTCCAGCACATGCACCATGCCGAAAAAGCCCAGCGGGTTGATGCGCGCGATCGTGTCGTAGGCGTAGGCCACCATGACCTCGGTAGCGTGGTTGGGCGGGCCGTGGCGCACGGCGTCAGCGTCACCACCCGCAGCACGGATGTCATTGAGGATCCACTCGTCGTGGCCGGTTTCTTCCTCGATGTACTCGTCCAGCGGGCCACGCAGCCAAGCGTTGCGCGCCGGCAGCGCGTCGCGCGTGGCGCGCAGCAGCGGCACGGTGTGGCGCACGTGGTGGTAGGCCTCACGCAGAAAGGCCAGGTAGCTGGCCAGCGAGACCTGGCCGCGCAGCGCGCCCTGGATGATGGGCGTGGCCAGCAGCCCCTGGCGGGCGGCGGCAGTCTCTTGCAAAAGGCGGGCGTGGAATGTCATGGTGGATGGATGTGTTGAGTTCATGCAGGTTGAGTGGACAGCGCACCCGTCAGGCCCAGGGCCTCGGCGTGAGCACGCAGGATGGCGTCGCGCTGCGGTCGGCCATTGGCCGTGGCCAGGCCGCTGCGGGCGTCGAAAGCGGCGCCGCCTCGCACCCAGCGCGGGATGCGCGCGTAGTCGGGCAGCGTGGCGTTTGTCGCGTCGACGGCGGCCTGCAGCAGGCTGTCGTCGGCCGTCGGGTTCAGTGGCCACAGCACGGCCGACAGCGCCGGCTGGCCATCGCCGAAGACCACTGCCTGCGCCACGGCGGGCTGGCTGCGGAGCGCGGTCTCGACCCATTCGGGCGAGACGTTGCGGCCGTAGGCGGTGATGAGCAGGTGCTTCTTGCGACCACTGATGTGCACGAAGCCGTCGGCATCGATGTGGCCGAGGTCGCCGGTGGGCCACCAGTCGGGCACCGGTGTCGGGTCGCCGAGGTAGCCGCTGAACAGGCTGCCGGCGACGTGCAGTTCACCATCGGGCGCGACACGCAAACGGGCATGTGCCAGCACCCGACCAGCGCTGCCCGGGCGGTTGTGGCCGGGCAGGTTGAGGGTCTGCACCGATGCGCCTTCCGACAGGCCGTAGCCCTCGCCCACCGGCAACCCCAATGCCTGTGCTGCGTGCACCAGCGGTGCGCCGACGGCAGCGCCACCCACGGCCACGAACTTCAGGTCCGGCGGCGCGTGTTGGCCGCTGCGCTGCAACAGGACGCACCAAGCGCGCAGCATTTGCGGCAGCAGGATCAGGCTGTGTGGCTGCAGCGCGCGCACGGCAGTGTCGAAGGCGGCAGCGTCGAAACCGGACGCGCCCGCCAGGCCCAGCTGGGCCAGCGGTCGCGTCACGACCGTTGCGCCCTGCGCCCGCGGCGCCATCAGGCCGGCGATGTTCTCGAGCAGAACGGCAAACGGCAGGGCATTGAGATGGCGCGTGATGCCCAGCGGCGCCATCGCATCGCCCAGGCCCTGCGCCACCTGCTGCAGGGCCGCGCCCGACAGGCAGACGCCCTTGGGCGCACCGGTGCTGCCTGAAGTGAAAGTGATCTTGGCCGTGCCCGGCGGCAGGGCCACCGGCGCAGACTGCAGCCGGGCCACAGCCAGAGTGTGGCCGGCCACCGTGGCCGGGACCCACGGCAGGACGGGCCATTGGCGTGCCAGCGGCTCGACGGTGATCAGCAGGTCCACGCCCGCAGCGCGCAGGGCATGCTGCACCTGATCGGCGCTGAAGAAAAGCGGCAGCGGCACGTGCACAACGCCGGCTTGTGCCGCAGCTTCGTCCAGCACCACGAAGGGCGCGCCGTTGTCCAGCAGCGTGGCCAGCACGCGCGCGCCGCTGTCGTGCAGCCAGTTGGCCGTTGCGGCTGTTGCCGCAGCCAGTTCGGCTGCGGGCCAGACGCGCTGGCCATCGTCGAGTGCCGGCCTCATGCCGCCACCCCGCGCCGTGACAGCGACTGCAAGGCCGCCTCGATCTGCCCGGCCAGCACTACCGGCCGATGGTCGTAGTAGCTCCCCCAGGCCGCAGCGTCGGCGCCTAGCACGGCCGGGTCGGCCACCCCAAGCGCCATTGGCGCGATGCCCAGGCGCATGAAAAGGTGTCGCAGTTCTTCGGTCAGCGTGCTCACGACCCACTGGTATCCCTGGGCGGCCAGGTGCGGCCCAAGGCGCAGGATCAGCCGGCGGCCCTCGCCGGCCCGCACGGCCGCGAGATGACCGACTTCCACGATCCGTTCACGCCTTGGGGGCTGCGCCACGGTGGTGCCGAGCAGTGCCTGCACGGGTCCGTCCAGGTAGCGCTCCAGGAACAGCGGCTCCACGTTGGCGGGCCGGTAGCCGGCAGCAGCGAGCAGTTGGCCGTCGGCGTCGCACAGCGCCACCAGCTGCGGCGCGAAGTGGCGGATGTCAGCACCGTAGTGTGTGGCGTAAACGCTGTGTATGAACTGTTCGACCGCCGCTCGCAGCGGGTGGCCCTGCTGGACGAGCAGCAATGCCGGCGAGACCGCAGTCCCCGTGTGGGCGGGATCTAGCGGGTAATCGACGGATGAATCGGCTTCTGAACTCTTGGACTGGGCCGGCACACGATCTCCTTCAGTGCTCCCGGACAGCGGGAATGCAACGAAGCGAGAGCTTGGTGGCTGGCGATTAAGTAAACCTTAACCGCGGCAACGGTTCGAACCGCATCACAGCGGCTAGGTTCGTTGCGTTCGGTCACGCACAGAAGGCATAGGTTGATAGCTGGGTGGCCATCATCTGCAATCCGAGCTTCCCGTACCGGCTGGCTCATACCGCTGTCGGCGGCCTACTTGCATACCGCCTCCATCGTCGCCAGCGTAGGTGCCTGGCACCTGCTCAAGGAACGAATTGGCAGAACGCCCAACCCGCGCGCGCGGCTCATGCTCTGAATGGCGATGTGGATGCAGCCAGCGGCGCCGCGCTGCAGGTCAGTTCACGTTCGACCTTGACATCGCTTGGCCATCCCGGTTGGGCAGCAGTGGGCACCGCCCCGCAGCGTCGGTTTCAGCCTCAACCAGGCCCGGATCTCCACCACGGTGACGTTCCACAGCGGGATCGAGCGCAGCTTGTGATCCTTGCCACGCAGGTGGACGCAGGCGCCACCGTCCAGCACGACGTCGACCACGCGCACACCGATGATCTCGCAGACGCGAGCGCCCGTGTTGTAGAGCAGGGCCAGCAACAGATGGTCGCGCTGCGAGGACCAACTCGCTCCCGGCTGCCCATCGGCTTGTGACTCGGTCACGAGAGCACGGTGACCACCCATCGCTACGTGCAGGCAGACCTCGCCATGAAGGAGAAGGCGCTGGGCCGGCTGGAGGAACCAACCATGAAGCTGCGCAGATATCGTGCCCCGGACTCGCTCATGCGGTTCTGCAAGAGCTGTAGGCTAAAGACTGTGCGCAGACCTCGACTGCCGCAATCCTTCACCGACATAGGCGCTGACGCTGATGCAAGCCGACCGGATGGACATACGTGCGATCTGCGCATAGGCAGCGTTATTGAGGGCTTTCCAGAACGCTGCATTGCGGGCACGACTCGCAGTCGCCCGCACCGCCCGATCAACTCGGCGCCAGATTCAGGAAGAACCGCGACAGCCAGCCCACCGCGTGGGCGTCGCTGACGGCACCGCGGCCGCGCTGTTCGATGCGGACGTTGGCCACGGCGGTTGAGGTCACGGCATTGCCCTGGCCGATCATGCGCGGGTCGACCTGTCCGGAGAAGCGCAGGACGTCCACGTTGCGGTTCACGCCGATCTGCTTCTCGCCGCTGATCATCAGGTGGCCGTTGGGCAGTACGCCGGTCACGATGGCCGTGATGGCGCCGGTGAACTCGTTGGTGTTTTGGTTGCTGCCCTTGCCCTGGTTCTCGTTGGCCGATGTGGCCGACGCGCTGGCGCGGTTGAAGGAGTTGGCGGCAATGCCCGGCAGCGCAGTGACGCCGGCCGACAGGTTGCCGGTCTTGCTCAGCTCGCTGGTGCTGGTTTGCGTGGCCGACACGCGCTCGGTGATGTTGATGGTCAGCGTGTCGCCCACAAGCCGTGCGCGGTGATCCTCGAACAGCGGGCGGTAGGCGGCGGCCTGGTAGATGGCGCCGTTGCTGGCGGGCTGCTGCTGCACGTGCGGGAGGTTGACCACCGGCGTGTGGCTCAGCTCCACCTGCGGCGTGGGGTAGGGCGTGGCGCAGCCGGCGAGCAGCGCGGCCAGGGCCAGGGATGCGAGGCGGGCGAGGTATTTCATGGGCGCTCCCGTCAGATCTGGGCCAGCTTCTGCAGCATCTGGTCGGAGGTCTGCACAGCCTTGGAGTTCAGTTCGTAGGCGCGCTGCGTCTGGATCATCTGCACCAGCTCCTCAACGACGTTGACGTTGGATGTTTCGACGAAGCCCTGCGCCAGCGCGCCGATGCCATCGTTGTTGGGCGTGCCGGCGTTGGGCGTGCCCGACGACGCGGTCTCGGTGAACAGGTTCTGGCCCTTGGGGTCCAGGCCTGCGGGGTTCACGAAGCGCGCGAGCTGGATCTGCCCGACCGTCTGCGGTGCGGCCTGGCCGGGCTGCGTGACGCTGACGGTGCCGTCCTGGCCGATGGTCAGGCTCAGCGCGTTCGCCGGGATGGTGATACCGGGCATGACCGTGTAGCCGTTGCTGGTGACCATCTGGCCGTTGGCGTCGAGCTGGAAGCTGCCGTCGCGCGTGTAGGCCGTGGTGCCGTCGGGCATCTGGATCTGGAAGAAGCCGTCGCCCTTGATGGCCAGGTCCAGGTTGTTGCTGGTCTGCTGCAGGTTGCCCTGCGTGTAGATGCGCGCGGTGGCTACCGGGCGCACGCCCAGGCCCACCTGCAGGCCGGTGGGCAACGTGGTCTGCTCGGTGCTGTTGGCGCCGGTCTGGCGCATGTTCTGGTAGATCAAGTCCTCGAACACCGCGTGCGAGCGCTTGTAGCCGTTGGTCGCGACGTTGGCGAGGTTGTGGGAGATGTTGTCCAGCTGGTGTTGCTGGGCTTCCATGCCGGTCTTGGCAATCCAGAGCGAGCGCATCATGGCGGTGATTCCTTAGGTCTTGCTCAAGTGGTGCCGAGCAGCTTGGCCGATTGCTGGCCCTGGGTCTGGGCGAGTTGCAGCAGCTTCATCTGCTGCTCGAACTGGCGGCCGGCGGCGATCATGGCGACCATGGTCTCGACGGCGCTGACGTTGGAGCTTTCCAGCGCGCCGTCCTGCAGCCGGGCGTTCGCGTCGGCGGGTAGGTCGCCGTCGCCGGCGCGGAACAAGCCGTCGTCGCCGCGCGTCAGCGCCTGTGTCGTCTCGGGCGTGACGAGCTTGAGCCGGCCGATGTTGGTGGGCCGCTGGTTGGGTGCCTTGGCGCTGACGGTGCCGTCGGCGCCGATGGCGATCTCGCTGTTGGGCGGCACGTTGATGGGGCCGCCGTCACCCAGTACCGGCATGCCGTTGCGCATGACCAGGATGCCCTCGGCGTTCACGTCCAGCGAGCCGGCGCGGGTGTAGGCCTCGGTGCCGTCGTTGGCCTGCACGGCCAGCCAGGCCTGGCCCTGCATGGCCACGTCAAGGTTGCGCCCGGTGGCGGTCAGCGCGCCGGGCGCGTCGTTGTAGCCGATGGTGGTTTCCAGCGAGAAGGCGCGCGTGGACGCGCCGTCGCCGCGCACCGGCACGGCGCGGAAGGCCTGCAGCTCGGCGCGGAAGCCGTTGGTCGTGACGTTGGCGAGGTTGTGCGAGAGCACGTCCTGCCGCTGCATGGCCGCTTTGGCGCCGGCCATCGACAGGTAAATCATCCGATCCATCGCGCGTCCTCGCCGTCAGTGGATATCAGCGCAGGTTGACGATGGTCTGCAGGACCTGGTCCTGCGTCTTGATCGTCTGCGCGTTGGCCTGGTAGGCGCGCTGCGCCGTCACCATGTTGACCAGCTCGGCCGTGATGTCGACGTTGCTTTCCTCCAGCGAACCCGAGCGCAGCGCGCCCATGTTGCCGTCGCCCGGGACGCCCACCACCGGATCGCCAGAGCCGACGGTGCGCAGCCAGACGTTGCCGCCCATCGGCTGCAGGCCTTGTGGGTTGCGGAAGTTGGCCAGCTCCACCTGGCCGGCGGGCTTGCTCTGGCCGTTGGAATAGCGCGCCAGCACGGTGCCGTCGTCGGCGACCTGGATGCCGGTCAGCTGGCCCGGGGCGTAGCCGTCCTGGGTCAGGTTGGTCACCGCAAAGCTGCTGCCGTTCTCGGTGATGCCGCTCAGGTCCAGCTGGATGCCTTCGATGGCGAGCGTGGAGTAGCCGCGGTTGCTTGTGCCGGCGGGCACGGTCATCGAGATGGGGGCGGTCGGGCTGGTGGGCGAGCCGCCGGTGGACGGGAAGGTCAGCACCGTGTAGGGAGTCGTCGGGTTGCCCAGGTCGTCCACCGAGATGGTGTTGCCCTCGGCGTCGACGTCGAACGGCGTGCCGTTGGCGGTCGCGTAGACGTTCCAGACGTCGCTGCCGTCGTCGGCAATCGCAGCCCGCTGGAAGTAGAAGGTCACGGCCACGTCCTGGCCCTTGGCGTCGTAGACGGTCATGGACGTGGCGTTGTTGTAGGTGGTGCTGTCCGACAGGTCCAGGCCGGTGCCCGTGCCGTCTTCGGGTGCGGTGACCTTCAGGCGGGAGTCGAGGTTGAACTCCATCGACACCTTGCTCGTCACCGCCGGCGGGATGCCGCCCGTGGGCAGTTGCAGCGGCGTGGCGGTGCCGGGCTGGATGACGCCCTGGCCATTGGCCGGATAGCCCATCAGCTTGAGGCCGTCGTTGTTGACGATGAAGCCGTCCTTGCTCACCTTGAACTGGCCGTTGCGGCTGTACAGCGTCGGGTTCACGCCGTCGCTGAGCTGGAAGAAGCCGCCGCCGTTGATGGCCAGGTCCATCGGGTTCTCGGTGGTGCTGATGTTGCCCTGCGTGAACTGCTGGGCCACGGTCTGCAGCGAGGTGCCGATGCCGATCTGGTTCTGGCCGGCGCCGTTCAGCGCCATCGCGTAGACGTCGGAGAACTCCGCTCGCGACGCCTTGGCGCCGTAGGTGCCCGAGTTGGCAATGTTGTTGCCGATGACGTCCAGGTTCTTGGACGAGGCGTTGAGCCCGGAGAGGCCTTGCTGGAAGCTCATGGAGGAGTCCTTGCTGTCGTGCGGAAGGAAAGGGCAGGGAGGGTCAGTTGACGGACGAGACCGCCGCGTAGTCGACCGGGCCCAGGCGGGCGAGGTTGAGCTTCAGGCCGCCGTTCTCGCTGTAGACGGCGTCAACCGTGTCGTGCGCGTAGGTGACGGACTTGACCGCCGCCGTGCCGTTGGTGGCCGTGAGGCGGTACTTCAGGTCGACACCCTCGGCGGCCAGCGTGCCGGCGTTCCAGGTGAGGGTCTGGCGGCCCGTGCCTTGGGCGCCCAGCTCCTTGGTGTCGATGACGTTGCCGGCCGGGCCCAGGATCTCCAGCTTGACGTTCTTGGCTGCGGCTTCCAGCTCGAAGCTGGCCTCGACCTTGCCGTTGACGACGCGGACCTTGTCGCTGGGCACGCTGACCTCGCGGCCCACCAGCGTGATGGACTGCAGCGCCTGCATCTGCCCCAGCTGGCCGCCCAGGCCCTTGATGCTGGTGTCCAGCGTGGACAGGCTGGTGACCTGCTGGATCTGCGCCATCTGGCTCGTCACCTGCGCGTTGTCCATCGGGTTCAGCGGATCCTGGTTGTTCATCTGCGCGACGAGCAGCTTCAGGAAGCGGTCCTGCGTGTCCTGGGCGTTCTTGGTGGCCGTGCTCGACGTGCCCGTCGATGTGCCATTCAGTGCGGTGATCATGTCGGCCTTCCTGCTCAGCCCTGGCCGAGCTGCAGCGTCTTCAGCAACAGGCTCTTGGCCGTGCTCATGACTTCGATGTTGTTCTGGTAGGACCGCGAGGCGGAGATCATGTTGACCATCTCCTCCACCGGGTTCACGTTGGAGTACGTCACGTAGCCGTCGGCGCCTGCCTGCGGGTGCTTGGGGTCGTGCACACGGCGGCCGGGCGTCTGGTCTTCGGTGATGTTGGTGACGCGCACGCCGGCGTTGCCGCTGTCGTCGCCGGCGCCCATCAGCTGGGTCTGGAACACCACCTGGCGTGTCTTGTAGGCCTGGCCGTCGGGGCCGGCCACGGTGTCGACGTTGGCCAGGTTGCTGGCGACGACGTTGAGCCGCTGGCTTTGCGCGCTGACCGCGCTGCCGGAGACGTTGAAGATCTGGAACATCGACATGGCGGTCTACTCCTGGCTCAGCCCTGCGTGTGCGACTTCATCGAGTCCAGCGTCGTGCGCACGGAGCCGTTGATGAAGCGCAGCGTGGCTTCGTACTTCACCGAGTTGTCGGCGAAGCTGGCGCGTTCGCGGTCCATGTCCACGCCGTTGCTGTCCATGCTGGTCTGCGACTGCAGCGCGTAGGCCTTGCCGCTTTCGCCCCGCGCACCGGCCAGCGGCGCCATGTGGCCGCGCTGCGTGGTGGCCAGGCTGCCCGGCGTGCCGACCTCGCCGGTGGCCTCGCGCAGCGCCTGGGCGAAGTTGATCTCGCGGGCCTGGTAGCCCGGCGTGTCCGCGTTGGCGATGTTGCTGGCGAGCAGGCGCTGACGCTCCGCCCGCAGCGAGAGCGCCTGGGTCTGGAAGTTCAGCGTGTCGGTGATTCGGTTCAACATCTGGGGCCTCTCGCGAGGTGCAGCCGGTCTGGCTCTTGGACAAATTGTTCTGCCGCACGGGCCGAAACATGAGCGGGATTAGCGGTATCAAAGCCCGTCAATTCCGATCCAGGGGCACCGCGGCCTTCCCTAAAGTGGCGGCCATGCTGTGTCGAATTGCGCTCCTGCTGTGCCTGTCGCTGACGGGGGTGTACGCCCGCGCGCAGACCGCGCTGGACCCGGCACTGATCGAACGTGTGCGGCAGCTGGCCGAGACCGCGGCGCGTGCGACCGCGCCGCCCGGCACCCGCGTGGTGGTCGAGACGGGTGCGCTGGACCCGCGGCTGCGCCTGGCGCCGTGCCGGCAGGTGCAGCCCTACTTGCCGCCCGGCATGCGCGCCTGGGGCAGGAGCCGCATCGGACTGCGCTGCGTCGACGGCAGCGTGCGCTGGAACGTGACGCTGCCGGTGCGCGTGGCCGTCATCGGTCAGGTGGTCGTGGCCGCCGGCCCGCTGCCGGCCGGCGTCAATTTGTCTCAAGAACA
This sequence comes from Pelomonas dachongensis, assembly GCF_043555865.1. Classification (NCBI taxonomy): domain Bacteria; kingdom Pseudomonadati; phylum Pseudomonadota; class Betaproteobacteria; order Burkholderiales; family Sphaerotilaceae; genus Roseateles; species Pelomonas dachongensis. The sequence goes on along the minus strand of NZ_JBIGHY010000010.1, from coordinate 185,159 downwards.
GCTCGCGCTGGCCGATACCGACATTGCGGCCGAAGCCGGTGCGGTGTTCACCGACCCCGCGCAGCTCATCGGACGCTCGCTCGCGCGGCCCGTGGGCGCGGCCGAGGCGCTGCGCGCGCCTGACCTCAAGTCCCGCCAGTGGTTCGCCGCCGGCGAGACCGTGCAGGTGAGGGCGGTCGGCGCGGGTTTTGCCGTGTCGTCAGTGGCCCAGGCCCTGGGGCCGGGCTTCGAAGGCCAGCTCGTCAGGGTGCGCTTTGACAGCGGCCGTGTTGCCAGCGGCCGGGCCGTGGGCGAGCGTCAGGTGGAACTGCTGCTGTGAGCAAATCGCCACGAAACCCGGAAAACCTCGAGATGGACCGGAAAAATCCGGCAAATCCCGCTCAAGATCCAGGACCAGCGGCCGATACAGGAGGAAACTCCCTAGCAACGCCCGCTGCGGGGCCCGCCCCGCAACCTGGAGAAACCTCATGAAGATCGGCAACAGCCCCAGCCCCGACGGCAGCGCCAGCCCTGCCAAGGCCGAGCGTGCCACCGCGCGCAAGCCTGAGGCGGCAGCGACCGAGACCATCCGCCAGGCCGCCTCCGCGCCGGCCGCCAGCGCCCAGGTGGAGATTTCCAGCGCCGCCAAGCTGGCCGCCAGCGCCGGTGCCGACGATGGCAGCTTCGACGCCGCCAAGGTCGCCCGCATCTCGCAGGCCATCACCGAGGGCAAGTTCACGATCAATGCCAACGCGATCGCGGACAAGCTGGTCGCGAATGCGCAAGAATTGCTGGACAGCCGCGCCAACAAGCACTGAACACGCTCAGAAGAACATGACCGCCATCGCCTCGTCCGCCCCGCTCAGCGCCGAACTGGAAGCTCCGCTGCTGGCCGTCGAAGCCACGCTGAACCAGCTTGGCGACGCGCTGACCCGGCGCGACGCCGCCGCCATCGAACAGTTCTCGTCCGAGCTGCACCAGCACCTGGCCCGCGCTGTGCAGAGCTTCGGCGAAGCTGCCCGCACCGGCGGTGTGCCGGCAGCGCTGCGCAACCGCCTGGTGCGCGCTGGGGGCCTGCTGGCCGCGCAGCGCGAGTCGCTGGCCCGCGGCAACGCGTCGCTGGACCGCGCGCTGGACGTGCTGATCCCGAGCGAGCCGACCGGTCTGTACGGTGCTGCCGGCAAGGCCGAACGCCGCAGCATTGGCGGCGGCAGCTTCACCGCCTGAGGCCGACGCGCCGCCATGAAAAGAGCCACCCTCGGGTGGCTTTGTCATTTCTAGCGCGTGGCCGCCTGGCGCACCTTGTCCAGGTAGACGTGCCCGTCCGGCGGCATGCCGCTGCGCTGCGACGCCCAGATCATCTCGCCCAGCGCCTCCATGGCGACATGATGCGCGTCGTGGCGGGAGTTGCGCTTGGCGCTGAGCAGGTCCACGGCCTGGCGGATGCCGCTGGGCTGGTCGATGGCGTGCTGCTCGGTGATGGTCAGGTGCATGGAGAGGTGCAGGAAGGGGTTGGTGCGGCCTTCCTCCACGGTGTAGACCTTCTCCAGCGCGCCGGCCTCGTCGGCGAGTTCGTCGTGGTATTCCGGGTGCTCGGCGATCCAGTCCGCCGCGATGGCCTCCATCGGAATCAGCGGCGCGCCATCGCGCCATTTGCGGTAGGTGGCGCAGAAGAAGCGCCGGACTTCGAGCTGGGACGGAGCGAACATGGCCGTGATTGTCGCCAGTTGCGCGGTCTCATCATTCCCCGGGGTCTAGCCAGCGCACGTCGCGGTGCGTGGGGCCGTCGGACCAGCCCGCCAGCGCGGCACCGCTGGCTTCGTGCAGCCGCGCCAGCAGTGCATCGCGGCTGAGCAGGCCAGGTTCGTACAGCGGCTGCGCTGCCTGCAGCCAGGCGGTGAGCGCCTCGGGCGCGAGTTGGGGCAGCGCTGGGGCATCTCGATAGGCGTGGCACCAGCGCAGGCCGACAGGCACGGCGTCCAGATGGCCCACCAGCAGGCCGTCCAACGCACCGCAGGCCCTGGCGGCGTGGCGCAGCAGCAGCGCGTCCGGATGGCCGCGGCGGAATGGGCCCTGCCAGCCGTCCTCGGGGTTGTGCGGTTCGGGCAGCGAGTCCAGCGCCGGGTCGACGGTCGGCAGCGGGCCGGTGCCATGGCGGGTCAGATAGCTGCGCACGATGCCGTAGCGGTGCAGCCTGGGCGTGAGCCCCAGATCGCGCAGCACATCGACCGCCGCGGTCGGCGTCACGCGGCTCCAAGTGGTGTGCGGGTGAAAGCCGTGGTCTTCGTCCAGCAGCACGCCCTGGGCGCCTTCGAAGGCGACGTGCCCCGGTCGGGCCAGCTGGCTGGCCATGAAGTCGGCAGACCGCGCCGGTGCCAGCCGCCAGGCTTCGTGCGCCTGCACCAGCCAGCGCTCGGCCAGCGCGACCTCGTGCAAGGCCTGCCAGTCGGCCTGGGCGGCGGCGTCGGGCGGCTCGGGCCAGGCCTCGCGCAGCCAGGCTTGCTGGTCGCGCAGCCGGGCCAGCGCCCGGGCCGGCTGCGCCAGGTCGGCCCAGTGCAGGCCCAGGGCCGGCTGCTGCAGCGACAAGGCCACCGTCTCGCCGAAGCCGACGCCGCAGCTGCCATGCGCCGCGGCGCCGCGCGCCCGCTCGCGCAGGCGGCCGGCGGCCTGCAGGAAGGGCGTGGTCACGCGGCAGCGGCCGTCGATGAACAGGCGCTGCCAGGGATCGGTCAGGCCCCGTGCAATGAGCGCCTGCGCCTCCTGCAGCAGTGCGCCGGGATGCACGACGACCGGCGCCGCCAGCACGGTGGCCACGCCCGGCACGAAGCTGGCCGCGCCCCATTGCGAGAAGGTGTGGTGGCGGCCGTCCGGCAGCACCACGTTGTGCCCGGCCTGCGCGCCGCCGTTGAAGCGGACCACCGTGTGCGCGCCCCGCCGGCGCACCCAGGCATCGACGAACTTGCCCTTGCCGGCGTCGCCGAAGCCCAGGTCGACGAAGGCGGCGAACACTTCAGCCGAACAGCTTCTTCCACCAGCCGCCGGCGGCTGCGCCGGCAGGCCGTGCACCGGGGCGCAGCGGCAGGCCTACCGCGCCTGGCTTCAGCAGCTCGGCATACGGCCGCAGCGCCCGCACGACGGCGCTGACGCGCTCGCGCGCCAGGCCCTGGTCCGCCAGCACGCGGGCCACGGCATCGACATCGGCCAGCCGGCCTTCCGTCAGCCCCACCAGGGCGGCGGCCACGTGGCAGGTGTCGTCGGGCGACTCCATGCAGATGACGTGGTCGCCCAGCAGGTCGCGCCAGCGCGACTCGCAGCGCTGGCGGCGCTGCAGGTCGGGGATCAGGAAGAACAGATGGTATTGCTCGGCCGCGGCCGCGATCGCTTCCTCGATCGGGATGTCCTCGTCCAGCTGGTCGCCCAGCAGCGCGCCGACCTGGTGGCGCGAGACAGCCGGGTACGGCAGCTCGTCGCCGGTCATGAACAGGTAGCCCTTGTGGCGGCGCTTCACCCAGCTGTCCGTGTCGGTGTGGCGGGCCAGCAGGTAGAAGGCCAGCTCGTAGCTCTCGGAGCCGGTTCCGCCCCCGCCGCCCTCCAGGAAGCTCCAGGTCAGCCACTGGTCCATCAGCTCGGCGGTGGACTCGAACTGCCCCACCTGCAGCGGCGCGTCGTCCGAGGTGGCGTCGCCAATGGCCATGAACAGCACCTGCGGGTCGGCGATGGCGCAGGCGCCCAGCAGGCCCATGAACTGCGGCAGGTCGCGCTGGGCGAGGTTGCGCGGGATGTCGCCCATGGAGCCGGTCACGTCCAGCGCAAAGGCGATGGGCAGGGCGTGCGGATGGTCGGCGCTGTCGCGCGATTCGCGCACCGTCAGGCCGCGCGGATTCATCAGCGGGTGGCAGCCGGTCTGGCGGAAGACCTGTTCCGCATCGAGGTCGGCGCGGTCGGCCAGCAGTGCGGCGTGCGCCGCGTGCGAGTAGTTGCCGTGTCCCATGGGTTCTCCGTGTCAAAGTGTTCAGGCGCGCTGCGGGTCGAAGGGCACGAAGCGCGGTGGCCCGAAGTCTGCCAGCGCTGCGGCGCTGAGCTGACGGGCCAGCCCGGCGGCGCCCTGGCCGCGGCACCAGTCGCGGTCTTCGCTGGCGCGCCGCAGCAGCTGGGCCAGTGCCGCAGGGCAACGCGCGGGCAGGGCGGGTGGCGCCTCGCCTGCGCCGGCCAGCGCGGCGCGCAGGGCCCAGGCCGATTGCTGCAGGTCCACCGCCGGGTCGGCCTGCGGGGCGGCGCGGCTCCAGCCGACCAGGTGCACGCCGTGGTCGGCCGGATGGATGAGCCAGTGCTTGGGGCGCAGGTCCAGATGACACCACCCCTGGCCGTGCAGATAGTCCAGCAGCTCCAGCACGCGGCGCCACAGCCACACCGCGTGCCGCGGGTCGGCCAGGCCTTGAGGATGCAGCGCCATCACGTCGGCCAGGCTGCCCCAGAAGCCGGGCCAGGCCCGGACGGCGATCGCTGCGCCGCGCGCGGTGAGGCCCTGCGCAACGGGCTGCGGCAGGCGCAGCGAGAAATAGCTGCTCCCGGGGCCACTCAGTGCCTGCAGGCGTTGCAGCGTGGTCGCCTCGCGGGCCTGCTTGCCGGCAGCCGCGGGCGGTTCGAGCTTGATGACGGCGCGCAGCCGGGCGTTGCCTTGGCGCTCGGCCAGCCAGGCCTCGCTCGTCGTGCCTCGGCCCAGCGGCGCCAGCAGGCGATAGTCGGTGCCGGCCAGCGTGACCCAGTCGCCGTCATCGGCACGCAGCTGCGCGCGGGCCCAGGCGGCGCGGAAGGCCGCGCGCTCCACCCAGCGGGTGTTCAGCGTGACGACGGCCTTGCAGTAGCTGCAGCTCACGGCCCGCCACAGGGCCTGACGCGGCAGGCTGCCGCCGCACTGCGGGCAGCTGGGGCTGCCGTGGCCGGCCGTCATGCGGTTCGGGGCGCGCCTGACGCGGCGCACAGGAAAGCGGGTGGGCAGTCGGCGGTCATGCCGCCATTTTGCGGCGCCCCGTGCTCAGCTCGGGCGGCGGCGGCGCAGCATGCCGATGCCGAGCAGCCCGACGGCCATCAGTGCCCAGCTGCCCGGCTCGGGCACCGGCGTGGCGAAGTCGTAGCCGCTGGCGCCGACGGTGTTGAGCCCCGTCACGGAAGGCACCAGCTGGTAGCCGGCCGAGTGGCCGAAGTCAGCCCAGGCCGTGCGGCCCAGCTGGGCATAGTCACTGACCGAGGCGCCCACCGCCAGCATGCCGCTGAGCGAGATCGTGCGGCCGACGAAGGTGTCCAGCCGCAGGCTGAAGACGCCCGGCGCATCGCGGCTGGCATCCCAGCTCTTGTTGACCTCGGCAAAGCTGCTCATGTCGCGCAACCTCACCTCGGCGATGCCGTAGGCGGTCAGAAAGCCGCCCATCTCGAAGCTGGGGTTGGACAGCGCACCGTCGATGCTGAAGTTCACCGTGTAGCTGACCGGCGTGCCCGCAGCCAGCCCTGCACCGCTGACGGCGATGCTGTCGTAGAAACGACCTTGCACGCTGGCGTCGGCATAGCCCTGGACGACGCGCCGCCCGAGGGCATCGCAGCAGTACGGGAAGCTGGACGCCGCAGAGGCGCGCAGCAAGCCCATGCGGCCCTCGAAGTGGGCCGTGGCGGTGCCGCCGCTGAGGGTGGTGCTGTCCGCCAGGGTCTGCAGCTGGCCGGCGCGTGGGTCGTCGATCAGGTTGAGGTCGGTCCTGCGCGACGCGACGTCGGATACGGGGTAGAACGCGGTCGTGTTGACAAGCAAGGTCGCGTACAGCTGGCTGTCGATGGCGGCGGCGGGCAGGCTGCAGGCCAGCAGCAGCGCGAAGGCGGCGGCCCTGGGACGCAGCGCGTGTTGAAGCAACATGGGTTTCTCCCTGGATGCGGCGCCAATGGCGGCGCCATCTCCACACACGCAAACCGGCGCCGGGGCCGGCCAGCCGGGCTGTCGCCGATTCAGGGGGCAGCCGCGCAGCCGCCCACGCCGGCCTCGGCGGCCAGCGCGTTGGCGGCAGTGCGGTCCGCCGCGCAGCGGCGCGCCACCAGCGCGGCCAGCGCCTGGCGGACAAAGGGCGCGCGCAGCCCCACGCTGCCGCGCAGCAGCTGCAGCGCCCGGGCCTCGTCAGCCGCCGCGCCGGCAGCGCCCAGGCTGGCGCGCTGCAGCAACTGCCGGGCATGGTCGCTGGCGATGTAGGGCTGGGCCCGCTCGACCAGGCCCAGCGCGCGGTCCACGGCCGCCAGCGCATCGTCGCGCCGTCCCTGGGCGGCGTGCAGCTCGCTCAAGGCCAGCCAGGTGGCGGCATGGCCGCTGTCTTGCGGCGCATCGGCGGCGTAACCCGCCAGCGCGGCGCGCAGCAGGGCTTCGCGCTCGGCCGGCGCCGCACCCTGGCGCTCGCGCAGGTCGTGGCGGGCCAGCAGCCACTCGGCGCGCAGCAGGCCGCGCGCGGGCAGGGCCGGGTCCAGCTCGGCCAGCAGCGCCGCAGAGGCCGCCAGGTCGCCGCTGGCCAGCAGCGGCCAGATCAAGTGCATGCCGGCCAGCTGCGTGCGCGGCTGGGCCAGGCCCAGGCGGTCCTTCAGCAGCCGGTAGCGGCGCTCGGCCAGCGCGCGGCTGCGCCGGGCGTCGCCCAGGTAGTCGTGCAGCGTCGCGGTGATGCGCAGCAGCTCGTCAGCGGTGTCGGGGTCGGTGGGCAGCGTGGCCTCGATGCGCGCGCTGCGCTCGGCCAGCAGGCGGCGCAGCGCGGCCTCGGGCTGGGCGGCGTCGGGCGCGCGGCGGTCCAGCGTCTTGAACAGGTCCAGCAGGTAAGCGTTGGCCGCCTCGGCGCGGCGGGCCTCGCGGCGGGCGGTGTCGGCCTGCCACAGCGCGGCGGCGGTGCCAACCAGCAAGGCCGCCGCGCCCAGCAGCGGCCAGCGCTGGCGGCGCAGCCAGCACGCCAGGCGGTAGCCGCGCGCATCGGGCAACGCGGCCACGGGCCGGTGGTCCAGCAGGCGGTGGATGTCGGCGGCCAGCGCCTCGACGTCGGCATAGCGGTCGGTCGGCGCGTGCGCCTGGGCACGGGCGATGACGGCCGTCAGCGCGCGGCTGCGTTCGGCTGGCGGCACCAGCGCGGCCAGCACGCCGCCCAGGCCGTGCACGTCGGTGGCGACGGTCAGCGCGTCGCCACGTTGCTGCTCGGGCGCGGCCAGCCCCGGCGTGAAGGCGCGCGGCCCGTCGGCATGCAGCAGCCGGGCGATGCCGAAGTCCAGCAGCTTCACGCGGCCGTCGTCGCCGACGAGGATGTTGGCAGGCTTGAGATCGGCATGCAGCACGAGGCGTGCGTGGGCGTGGCGCACCGCGTCCAGCACCTGCAGGAAGGCGATGAGCCGCGCGCGCTGCGGGCGGCCCGCCAGCGCCTCGGTGATGGGGCGGCCGGCCACCCACTCGAGCGCCAGCCAGGGCTGGCCCGCCTCGATGCCGGCGTCGTACAGCCGGGCGATGTGCGGATGCTCCAACCCCAGCAGCAGCGCGCGCTCCTCGATGAGCCGCTGGCCCAGCCGGCCCCCGGCCAGCTTGCCGCCGCCGCGTGGCAGCTTGACGGCCACGCGCCGACCGGTCAGCGGGCCGTCTACCTGTTCGGCCCCCCAGACCTCGGCCATGCCGCCCACGCCCAGGCAGGACAGCAGCCGGTAGGGGCCGATGCGCTGGCCGGCCTGGCCCGCCGGCGCGGTGGCGTCCAGCGCCGGCAGCTCGGCGCCGCCGTCGTGGGCCTGCAGCAGCGCCCGCAGCGCGGGTGCGAGGTCAGCCGGCTGCGCGGCCACCCAGGCTTCGCGGGCGTCGGCGGGCAGGTCCAGCGCGGCGTCGAACGCGGCGGACAGGCGCGGCCACAGGGCCGGGTCCAGCGCTTGCGCGCGCGGGCCCTCAGTCATCGAGCTGCACGAGCAGGAAGGCCCGCGCCTTGGCCCACTGGCGGCGCACGGTGCGCTCGCTGGTCCCCAGCGCGTCGGCGGTCTCGGCCTCGGTGTAGCCGCCGAAGAAGCGCAGCTCCACCAGCTGCGCCAGCGCGGGCTCCAGCGCGTCCAGCGCCTGCAGCGCGCCGTCCAGCGCCAGCAGGCGCTCCTCGCGGGCCGGTGCGGCCAGGTCGACCACGGCGGTGTCCCAGCTGAGCGCCTGCCAGTCGCCGCCGCGGGCCTGGGCGTGGCGGCGGCGCAGGTGGTCGATGACGATGTGGCGCATGGCCTTGGCCGCCAGCGCGTAGAAGTGATGGCGGTCGGCGAGCGGCGCACTGGGGGCGGCGGCCAGGCGCAGGAAACCTTCGTGCAGCAGCTCCTCGGTGGCCAGGCTGGGTGCGCCGGGACCGCGCAGCCGCGCGCGGGCGATGCGGCGCAGCTCGGGGTAGATCAGCGGCCACGCGGCTGCGGTGGCAGCCGGGTCGCCGTCACGGGCGGCCTGCAGCAGCGCGGTGAGGCCGTCCGTGGGTGTGCTCATGCACCGGGCTCGCTGTCGGGATGCGCCCCCCAGCCCTGGCGCTGCGCGCGGCGATGCGCCTCCTCGGCCTCGCGCTCGGCGGCCATCTGCTGCTCGAACTGCTGGCGGCCCAGCTTGGCGGCGGCGATCAGCGCCCCTTCGTCGCCCTGCAGCGGCACCATCTGCTCCAGCACCTCGATATTGTGGCGGCGAAAGCGCATGGCTTGGCGACGTGCGGCGTAAGGTTCCATGCCGGTCAGCTCCAGCACGCTGCGTGCGCTCATCAGTGCGGCGTCGAAGGTCTCGCGCTCGATGTGCTGCACGCCGGCTTCGCGCAGCTGGTAGTAGTGCTGCACGTTGCGCGCGCGGGCCACCACGGTGAGTTTCGGAAAGTGCTCCCGCGCCAGCTCGGCGATCTCCACGCTCTGGCCGATGTCGTCCACGGCGATCACAAGGATGCGCGCGGTGGCGGCGCCGGCGGTCTTCAGCATGTCCAGCCGCGTCGCGTCGCCGTAGTGCACCGTCCAGCCGAAGCGGCGCAAGCCCTCGATGGCCTCGGCGTCCTGGTCCAGCAGCGTGGCCTCCAGGCCATTCGCGCGCAGCATGCGGCCCACCACCTGGCCGTAGCGGCCGCTGCCGGCAATGATGACGGGGGCGGGCGGCGGCGGGGCCGCGTCGCGCTGCTTGCGCAGGCCGCGGCGTGCCAGCTTCTGCGACATCAGCCGGTCGCCGCCAGTCAGCAGCAGCGGCGTCAGCGCCAGCGACAGCGCGACCGCCGCCACGAGGGCCGAGTTCTGTGCCGCGTCGATGAGCCCGTTGCTCTGCGCCAGCTGGAACACGACGAAGCCGAACTCGCCGCCCTGCGCCAGCAGGATCACGAAGGCCGGGCGCTCGACCAGCGGGATCTTCATCGCCTTGGCCATCAGCGCCAGCACGAGGATCTTGCAGGCCAGCAGCGCCAGCACCAGCGACGCGACGAGGCCAGGCTGTGCGGCGACGGCCTTCAGATCCAGCCCCATGCCCACGGCGATGAAGAACAGGCCCAGCAGCAGGCCCTTGAACGGCTCCAGGTCGGTTTCAAGCTCTCGCCGGTACTCGCTCTCGGCCAGCAGCACGCCAGCCAGGAAGGCGCCCAGCGCCATCGACAGGCCCACCAGCTGCATCAGCGCCGCCGTGCCCAGCACCAGCAGCAGCGCGGCGGCGGTGAAGATCTCGGGCGTCTTGCTGGTGGCGATCCAGCGCAGCGCTGGGCGCAGCAGCAGGCGGCCGCCGAACACGATGGTGACGATGGCACCGATGGCCTTGGCCGCGGCAAACCAGCTCCCGTCGCCGCCGTCGCTGTCGCCGTGCGCGGCCAGGATGGGCACCAGCGCCAGCACCGGGATGGCCGCGATGTCCTGCAGCAGCGCGACGGACAGGATGCTTTCGCCGGCCGTCGTGCGCCCGAGGTTGCGCTCGGCCAGCACGGCCAGCGCGACGGCGGTGGACGACATCGCCAGCCCCAAGCTGACCACCACGGCCAGCCGCCACGGTGTGCCCAGCGCCAGGCCCACCGCAGCCAGCACCGCCGCGCAGCCCAGCAGCTGCACGCTGCCCCATCCGAAGATGGGCCGGCGCATGGCCCACAGCCGCTTGGGCTCCAGTTCCAGGCCGACGAGGAACAGCATCAGCACGACACCCAGCTCGGCCACCTCGGGGATGGCGCTGGAGTTGGGCACCAGCCCCAGCACCGCCGGCCCGATCAGCAGGCCCGCGACCAAGTAGCCGAGGATGGAGCCCAGCCGCAGGTAACGGGCCAGCGGCACCGCCAGCACCGCAGCGGCAAGAAAGACCAGCGGCAGTTGCAGCCAGGCGCCATGGTGGTTCATGTCGTACCTCCACCCAGCGTGGAGAACATGGCCGGCCGCTCGTCCAGCGCCACGTCGTCCTCGTCGCCCACGGGCGCCTCGGCGCTGTGATCACACCATTCGGGGTAGTGCGCCAGCCGCTTCACGAACAGTTCGGCATGGGCCTGGATCTGCGCGTCCGTCGCGCGGTGGGCGGCCAGCAGGATCTGCGGCGGCAGCCAGTGCATGCCGCAGGTGCGGGCCGACTGGCGATAGGGCAGCAGGAACTCGTCGATGGGGTGGTGGTTGTGGCCGGTCGGCGCATAGGCCTCGGGGCCGCCGCCGGTGGAGGCCACCAGCCAGAAGTCCTTGCCGTGCAGTGCCGTGCCGCCGGGGCCGTACGCCCAGCCCAGTCGGGGCACCTCGTCCCACCAGAGCTTTTGCAGCGCCGGCATGCTGTACCAGTAGATGGGATGCAGCATGACGACCAGGCGGGCGGCCTCCAGCGCGCGCTGTTCGGCGTCGACGTGGATGTGGAAGTCGGGGTAGAGGCGGTAGAGGTCGCGCAGCTCGACGCGGTCGGCCAAGGGCGACGCACGCAGCGCCGCGAGGACGCCGCGGGTCACGTTGGAACGCGCCAGCTCGGGGTGGGCGGCGAGGACGAGGATGTCGCGCAAGGGTCGGTCGGGCATGGGCGGCTAGGTTACCGTCGCCAGGCGTCAGCTCCTTGCAGAAACACCCCCATGCGCATCTTCGAGACACTCGCCGACCTGCAGACCCTGGTGGGCCAGCCGCTGGGCCACAGCGAATGGATCACCGTCGACCAGCCCCGCGTGAACGCCTTCGCCGAGGCCACGGAGGACCGCCAGTGGATCCATGTGGACCCGGAGCGCGCGAAGGCCGGGCCGTTCGGCGGGCCCATCGCGCATGGCTTCCTGACGCTGTCGCTGATCCCGTACTTCTTCGAGACCGGCTTCTCGGTGCGCGAGACGCGCATGGTTGTCAACTACGGGCTCAACAAGGTGCGCTTCACGGCGCCGGTGCCGGTGGGCAGCCGGTTGCGTGCAGGCTTCCGGCTGCTGGCGATGGACGACGTGGCCGGCGGCGCGGTGCAGCTGACGGTGGAGGTGGCTGTCGAGGCCGAGGGCGCTGCCAAGCCGGTGTGCATTGCTGAGAGTCTGGCACGGCATTTCCGGTGAGTTCACGCTGAGCAGCTAGCATCGCGGCCCACCCAACGATCGCATTGCCCCCCATGGCCTCCAGCCTGTTCGTTCTGCTCGACGACATCGCCACCATCCTCGACGACGTGGCCGTGATGACCAAGGTGGCCGCCAAGAAGACGGCCGGCGTGCTCGGTGACGACCTGGCACTGAACGCGCAGCAGGTCACCGGCGTCAAGGCCGACCGCGAGCTGCCGGTCGTGTGGGCCGTGGCGCTGGGCTCGCTGCTCAACAAGGCCATCCTGGTGCCGGCGGCGCTGGCCATTGCGACATTCGCGCCCTGGGCCATCACGCCGCTGCTGATGATCGGCGGCGCTTTCCTGTGCTTCGAGGGTTTCGAGAAGCTGGCGCACAAGTTCCTGCACAGCCAGGCCGACGAGGACGCCCACCGCGAGCAACTGGTGCAGGCCGTGGCTGATCCGCAGGTCGACATGGTCCAGTTCGAGAAGGACAAGATCAAGGGCGCGATCCGCACCGACTTCATCCTGTCCGCCGAGATCATCGTCATCTCGCTGGGCACCGTGGCCGACAAGCCGTTCACATCGCAGCTGGCCGTGCTGGTGGCCATTTCGCTGGCGATGACGGTGGGCGTCTACGGGCTGGTGGCCGGCATCGTGAAGCTGGACGACGCCGGGCTGTGGCTGACGCAGCGCGCCAGCGCCGCCGCGCGTGCGTTCGGCCGCGGCCTGCTGGCGATGGCGCCGTGGCTGATGAAGACGCTGTCGGTCGTTGGCACCGCCGCGATGTTCCTGGTGGGCGGCGGCATCCTGGTGCACGGCATTCCGGCGCTGCACCACGTGGTGCAAGCCTGGACGGCCGGCCAGTCCTGGGGCGTGGCGGCGCTGGTCGAGAACGCTTCCAACGGTGTCGCCGGCATCGTGGCCGGGGCGTTGGTGCTGGCCGTGTGGACGGGCATCCAGAAGCTGCGCGGAAAATGACGCAGCGGGATCAGGCAGGCGTGTAGGCCAGCCTGACGTAGATCGGCGCGAACGCCTCGGCCTGCGTGATCTCCAGCAGGCGTTCGCGTGCCAGTTCCAGCATCGCGATAAAGGTGACCACCAGCACAGCCTGGCCGCGGGTCACGTCGAACAGGTGCTCGAACTCGACGAAGCGCTGGCCCTGCAGGCGGCGCAGCACGATGCTCATATGCTCGCGCACCGACAGCTGCTCACGGCTGATGCGGTGATGCTGGTTGAGCTTGGCGCGCTTCAGGATGTCCAGCCAAGCCTCGCGCAGGTCGTCGGCGTTGACGTCGGGAAAGACGGGCGTCAGCGACTGCTCGATGTGCACCTGCGCGCGCAGAAAGTCCCGGCCCAGCACCGGCAGGCGGTCCAGCCGCGCGGCGGCCAGCTTCATCTGCTCGTACTCCAGCAGGCGCCGCACCAGCTCCGCCCGCGGGTCTTCCACTTCCTTGCCGTCCTCGCTCTTCTTGGGCGGCAAGAGCATGCGCGACTTGATCTCGATGAGCATCGCGGCCATCAAGAGGTACTCGCTGGCCAGCTCCAGGTTGTGCTTGCGGATCTGCTCGACATAGCTCAGGTACTGGCGCGTCACGTCCGCCAGCGGGATGTCGAGGATGTTGAAGTTCTGCTTGCGGATCAGGTACAGCAGCAGGTCCAGCGGGCCCTGAAACGCCTCCAGGAAGACCTCCAGCGCATCCGGTGGGATGTAGAGGTCCAGCGGCATCTGGAACAGCGGCTCGCCGTACAGGCGCGCCACCGCGACCGCGTCGACGACTTCGGGCAGGTCAGTGGCGGCTTGGCTGGCCTCGTCGGCCATGGCCACGGTCACGGCTTACTTGTCGGACGTCTGGTAGACGTAGGGCTGCTGAGGCACCTTGGCCTGGTTGAAGCCGGCTTGGGCGGCCCGGTCCTGCTCCTTGTCCCACAGCAGCGCGCGGCCGGCGCGCTGTTCGGCTTCCAGCGTGGGGCGCTGGGCCTTCAGCTGGTCGATGAATTGGGTGACTTCGGACTTGTAGGGCTTCCAGAACAGCGGCATGGCGGGTCTCTCTATCGAATCGCGGCATTTTATCGGCCGCGGACGCGAGCCAGGTCGTCCAGCGCAGGCACGAGGCCCAGAAAGGCCAGCGCGCCCGCCAGCGGCAGCGTCGCCGCGTAGCCAATGGCCTTGAACGCCCACGCGCCGGCCACGCCGCCCACCGCAAAGGCCAGCAACAGGCCGCCCAACAGCCGCAACTTGGCGGTATTCACCGGCATCGGCGTGCCACCCATGCCGTACAGCGCGCGGCCCAGCTCGATGCCCAGGTCGGTGACGATGCCGGTGACGTGCGTGGTGCGGATCTCGGCGCGCGACACCTTGGTGATCAGCGCGTTCTGCAGCCCCATCGTGAAGCACAGCATGGACACGGTCGCCGGCACCAGCAGGCCTTGCAGGCTGGCCAGCCAGGCGCCCATCAGGCCGAAGGCCAGCAGGCAGGCGGCTTCCAGCAGCAGCGGCAGCGCATAGACGCTGTGGGCCTGGCGCTGGCGACCCAGGTTGACCAACACGGCCGTGGTCGCCGCACCGGCCACGAAGAACAGCAGCGCGCCCACGGCCATCATCCAGACCTCGTGCTGGCCCAGCACCAGGCCGTCAGCGGCGGCGGACACCAGGCCGGTCATGTGCGAGGTGTAGTGGTGCACGGCCAGGAAGCCGCCGGCATTGGTGGCGCCCGCCACGAAGGCCAGCAGCCAGCCGAGGTGGGCGTTGCCTTGGGCCGTCCGCTCCACGGCGAGCAGGCGGCGGGCGTAGGAGACGGCCATGAGCAGTGGTGGCGCCCCGGCCTGCCTTGCTTTAGCGCACTCGCATGCCGGGCTGGGCACCGGCGTGGGGCTCGAGGACGAAGATGCCGGGCGTGGATTTCTCATCGGCATGGCTGGCAGCAAGGACCATGCCCTCGCTGATGCCGAACTTCATCTTGCGCGGCGCCAGGTTGGCGACCAGCACGGTCAGCTTGCCTTCCAGGTCCTCGGGCTTGTAGGCGGCCTTGATGCCGCTGAAGACGTTGCGCATGCGACCCTCACCGGCGTCCAGCGTCAGGCGCAGCAGCTTGTCGCTGCCTTCGACGTGCTCGGCCTTGACGATCTTCGCGATGCGCAGGTCGACCTTGGCGAAGTCGTCGATCTTGATCTCGGCGGCGATGTCTTCGCCACCGGGCACCACCTTCGGTGCGGGCGGCGCCTCGAACAGCTGCTCGACCTTGGTCAGGTCCACGCGCTGCATCAGGTGCTGGTAGGCGCCGATCTGGTGGGCGCCCAAAGCGCGCGCGCTGTCGGCCCACTGCAGCGGCTCGACCTTCAGGAACGCCTCGACCTGTGCGGCCAGTGCCGGCAGCACGGGTTTCAGGTAGATCGTCAGCAGGCGGAAGGCCTCGATGCAGACGCTGCACACATCGTGCAGCGCGGCGTCCATGCCGTCCTGCTTGGCCAGCTCCCAGGGCTTGTGCGTGTCGACGTACTCGTTGACCTTGTCGGCGAGCGCCATGATCTCGCGCAGCGCCTTGCCGAACTCGCGGGCCTCAAACAGCTCGGCGATGGTGCCGCTGTGGCCGCGCAGCGCGTCCAGCAGCATGCGCCCTTCCACGCCCAGGTCGGCGCTGAGGCGGCCGTCGAAGCGTTTGGTCAGGAAGCCTGCGGCGCGCGACGCGATGTTGATGAACTTGCCGACCAGGTCGCTGTTGATGCGGGCTGCGAAGTCCTCGGGGTTGAAGTCGATGTCCTCGACCTTGGCGTTGAGCTTGGCGGCGATGTAGTAGCGCAGCCATTCGGCGTTCAGGCCCAGGCTCAGGTACTTCAGTGGGTCCAGGCCGGTGCCGCGGCTCTTGCTCATCTTCTCGCCGCCGTTGACGGTCATGAAGCCGTGCACGAACACGTGGTTGGGCGTCTTGCGGCCGCTGAAATGCAGCATCGCCGGCCAGAACAGCGTGTGGAAGTACGTGATGTCCTTGCCGATGAAGTGAATCTGCTCCACCGACTCGTCGGCCATGAAGGCGTCGAAGTCTTTGCCGATCTTGCCGAAGTAGTTCTTCAGCGAGGCCAGGTAGCCAATGGGCGCGTCCAGCCAGACGTAAAAATACTTGCCCGGCGCGTCCGGGATCTCGATGCCGAAATAGGGCGCGTCGCGGCTGATGTCCCAGTCGCTGAGGCGGTTGTTGCCTTCCTCGTCGGGCTCGAACCACTCGCGGATCTTGTTCAGCACCTCGGGCTGCAGGCGGCCGGGTTCCTGCGTCCACTGGGTCAGGAAGTCCACGCAGCGCGGGTCGCTCAACTTGAAGAAGTAGTGTTCGCTGCTCTTGAGCACCGGCGTGGCGCCGGACAGCACCGAATACGGGTTCTTCAGCTCGGTGGGCGCGTAGACGGCGCCGCAGACTTCGCACGAGTCGCCGTACTGGTCCTTCGCGCCGCATTTGGGGCACTCGCCCTTGATGAAGCGGTCCGGCAGGAACATCGCCTTGGCCGGGTCGAAGAACTGCTCGATGGTCTTCGTCGAGATCAGCTCGTTGTGGCGCAGCGACAGGTACACGGCCTTGGACAGCTCGTGGTTCTCGGGGCCGTCGGTCGAGTGCCAGTTGTCGAAGCTGATGTGGAAGCCGTCGAGGTATTGCTTGCGGCCGGCGGCGATGCCAGCGACGAAGTCCTGCGGCGTCTTCTGGGCCTTCTCGGCCGCGATCATGATCGGCGCGCCGTGGGCGTCGTCCGCGCAGACGAAGTGCACCTGCGAGCCCGCCATGCGCTGGTAGCGAACCCAGATGTCGGCCTGGGTGTACTCCATGATGTGGCCGATGTGGAAACCGGCGTTCGCATAGGGCAGGGCGGTGGTGACGAAAAGCTGGCGGGACATGGGCGCGGGGCTGGCGAAAGGCGCTCGCTGGGCTGCGGGCTGAAATCGGGGCGAAAGACGAATCTTAGGTTTGCGGATCGGCAGGCGCAGCCGGGGCGGCAGCAGCGTCGCTCTCGGCCTGCGGCTCGTCCGGGTTGGTGCCGTCATCGGGCTTGCCGCTCAGCTTGCGCTGCTTCTTCTCTTCGGCCTTGCGTTTCTTGGCGAGTTCACGCTGGCGTTTCTCGTAGCTGTAGTTCGGGGTGGCCAAGTGCGGTCTCCTGGGGGACCCGCGGGCTGCGGGCGGCCTCCAATGTACCCGCTCGCTCTGCCGCCCCGTCCGCCCTACTTGGGGCCGAAAGCTCCAGAGCGCATCAAGGATCTCGTTTAAGTCACTGATTCGTAATACTTCTTGAAGCTATCCACCGAGTCTGTGGAAAACTTTGTGGAGAACCTGCCCCCGTCGCCCCCAATCCCTTATGCAATGCGGCTCCGCTTAGGTTGCTCAATTTCTAGGCACCTGGGCGTGGCCTATATGAATCAATGACTTAGCGAAGCATGACGAAAGGTGATGAGGGCATGTAGGTTGCGTGCAGCCTGGGGTTGACGGGGTCCAGATTTGGGGATAAGTCAAGCCGTGTCGGGCGGATGTCACGGGGTTGGATGACAGATCGATGATGTTTGTCCCCGTCCGCTGTGGACAAGTCTGTGGGCCGACTGACGACAGCCGCGCTAAGTGCTTGATCGGCCACCGTTGAACCTGCATTGCTCGTTTTTGAGGCGGTGCCGCGTGCAACTTGGGGGCAGCCCCCAACGGGACCGGCCGGAGCCCACGGCTAAACTCGCGGCCTTTTGAACGGGGCGGCAGCGGGGCCATGACGGAAACGACGAGGGAAAGTGGCGGGCGCAACAAGAGCGCTTCCCGCGCCGGCACTTTCGAATTGAAGTCGCGCCGCTTCAGCCTGCTGGGCCTGGTGCTGCACAGCGCCGACGTGGCCGAGCTGGCCGCTGACTGGGCTGAGCGCGCCGGTCAGGGCGGTTTCGAGCATGAACCCGTGGTCATCGACCTCAGCCAGGTGCCGCGTGCGCCGGGGGCCCCGGCTGCCGAAGGTCAGGCCGCGCTGGCGCTGGACGGCCCGGCGCCGGTGGACCTGCGCGCCATCGTGCAGCTGCTGCGCGCCAGCCAGCTGCAGCCCGTGGCCGTGGCCGGAGCGACGCCCGATGAGTTGGCGCTGGCGCACGAGCTGGGCCTGGCCGATGCCGCCGACGAGCCCTCCGCCGTGACGGCGGCAGCGCCCGCAGAAGCCGTGCGCGAGGTGGTGCGCGAGATCACCGTCGAGAAGATCATCGAGAAGCCGGTTCCCGTTGCAACGCCGGCGCCGACGCTGATCGTCGACAAGCCGCTGCGTTCGGGCCAGCGCGTGTACGCCAAGGGCGGCGACCTGGTCGTTCTGGCGGTCGTCAGCCACGGTGCCGAGGTCATCGCCGACGGCAGCATCCACATCTACGCGCCGCTGCGCGGCAAGGCCATCGCCGGCGCCGTCGGCGACACGTCGGCCCGCATTTACGTGCAGAGCCTGGAGCCCGAGCTGCTGGCCATCGCCGGCATCTACCGCACCGCCGAGAACGCACTGCCCGCCGATGTCGCGGGCAAGCCGGCCCAGGTCTCGCTGCAAGGCGAGAAGCTGGTCCTGCAGCCCCTGCCTACCTGAATTCAACAAGGAAACACCCAGATGACCAAGATCGTCGTCGTCACCTCCGGCAAGGGCGGGGTCGGCAAGACCACCACCAGCGCGAGCTTTGCCACCGGCCTCGCGATGCGCGGCTTCAAGACCTGCGTCATCGACTTCGACGTGGGTCTGCGCAACCTCGACCTCATCATGGGTGTCGAGCGCCGCGTCGTGTACGACCTGATCAACGTCGTCAACGACGAGATCAAACTGACCCAGGCGCTGATCAAGGACAAGCAGCTGGACAAGCTCTACATCCTGGCCGCCTCGCAGACCCGCGACAAGGACGCGCTGAAGCAGGAAGGCGTGGAGCGGGTGCTGGAAGAGCTGAAGGCGATGGAGTTCGACTACATCGTCTGCGACTCGCCGGCCGGCATCGAGACCGGCGCGCTGATGGCCATGCATTACGCCGACGAGGCGCTGGTGGTGACCAACCCCGAGGTCTCGTCGGTGCGCGACAGCGACCGCATCCTGGGCATGCTGTCCAGCAAGACCAAGCGCGCCATCGAAGGTGGCGAGCCCGTGAAGGAGCACCTGCTCATCACGCGCTACAACCCGAACCGTGTCGAAGGCGGCCAGATGCTGAGCCTGGACGACATCCACGAGATCCTGCGAACGCCGCTGATCGGCGTCATCCCTGAGAGCGACAGCGTGCTGCAGGCCTCCAACCAGGGTACGCCGGCCATCCACTTGCAGGGCACCGACGTGGCCGAGGCCTACAAGGACGTCGTCGCGCGCTTCCTGGGCGAGGACAAGCCCATGCGCTTCACCGAGGCCGTGAAGCCGAGCTGGTTCAAGCGCGTGTTCGGCGCCAAGTGAAGAAGGAGGCCTTGAGATGGGATTCCTGAACTTTTTCCTCGGCGAGAAGAAGAGCACGGCCAGCGTCGCCAAGGAGCGGCTGCAGCTCATCCTCGCGCACGAGCGCAACGGCCGCAGCAGCAGCCCCGACTACCTGCCGCAGCTGCAGCGCGAACTGGTGGCCGTCATCAGCAAGTACGTGTCGATCAACCCGGACGACATCAAGGTGCACATGGAGCGCCAGGGCGACCTGGAGGTGCTTGAAGTGAAGATCGAACTTCCGGAGACGGCCGCTGGCCGCTGACCGGCCTACCGCGCGGCGCGGGCCTGCTCGCGCCGCATGAACAGGTACAGGCTCTCCACCTTCGCGCGCGCCCATGGCGTCTTGCGCAGGAACTTCAGGCTGGACGACACGCTGGGGTCCACCTGAAAGCACTTGATGGCGATGCGCTCACCCAGCTCGCGCCAGCCGAAGTGCTCGACCAGCGCGGTGACGATGGCCTCCAGCGTGAGGCCGTGCAGTGGGTCTTTGGACGTCGTGTTCATTCGTGCGTGAACTGGTCTGAGTTCTTGCCCTTGAACTGGGCGTAGTAGCGCTTGATCTCGACCATGTCGGCCTCGATGTCCCCGGTGGGCGTGAACACAGGCCCCAGGCCTGCGCGCTTGCTTGGATAGTCCATGTAGGCCATCACGATGGGCACCTGGGCGGTGTGGGCGATCCAGTAGAAGCCGGTCTTCCAGTAGCGCGTCTTGCTGCGGGTGCCCTCGGGCGGCACAGTCAGCTGAACCGGTCCGTCAGCAGCTTTGAGCGCCGCAGCCGACGCGGCCACCATGTTGGTTGACTGGTCGCGATTCACCGCGATGCCGCCCAGCCAGCGCATCAGGCCGCCGAAAGGCCATCGGAAGATCGAGGCCTTGCCCATCCAGTACAGGTTCAGTCTGAGTGAGAACGCGGTGAACAGCGTGTAGGGCAGATCCCAGTTGCTGGTGTGCGGGGCGGCGATCAGCACGCACTTTTGGCAGCGCGAGGGCAGTTCGCCCTCCACCCGCCAGCCGGCTAGCTTGAGCCAAGCGAGCGAGAAACCGCGCAGCAGCGTACTGATGCCGGGCGTCGTGAAGATGGTGCGATGCATGGACCGGATTGTCCCGGTTGAACCCAGTGCCTGAAACTGAGGCAGGTTAAGAAAAGCCCTGAACGACCAAGCACTTAACGCATCCGCCCGCAGGCTGTTCACGGGTTTGTCCACAGGCGCTGTGGATGGATGTCGCTTCTCACGCGAGAGCCGGCGCTGGTGCCGACGTCAAGAGCAAAGCTGGCGCGGCGCGGTCTGCAGCGTCACGTCACTGCGCGGTTCGGCCACGCAGGGCAGGATCCAGCCGTCGGCTTTCTCCTCCGCCGACAGCCCGGGCCAGGCGATGCGGTGCTCGATGCGGCCATCGATGAGCTGCGCGATGCAGGTGCGGCAAGTGCCATTGCGGCAGGACCACGGCAGCGCGATGCCGGCGGCCAGCGCGGCGAGCAGCAGGGGCTGGTCCGGCGCACAGTCGAAAATGGCGCCTTGCGGCTTCAGCCGCACCGTGAACGTATCAGATGACATCGCCCCATCTTGCCAGCCCTGCGGGTGCCGCCCGCTACCTTGCGGGCTATCCACCCGAACTGATCGCGCAGGCCGAGACGCTGCGCGGCGAAGGCCGCCTCGTCGACTACCTGGCCCGCCGGTTCCCGGAGCGGCACGAGGTGCGCAGCGACTCCGCGCTGTTCACTTACGTGAACGACCTGAAGACCCGCCACCTGCGCAATGCCGAGCCGCTGAACTTCGTTGGCTACGATGCCAAGCTGCGCGTGCTGCAGCACGCATTGGGCACGCACACGCGCCGCACGCAGGTGCAGGGCGCGAAGCTGAAGATGCGCCGTGAGATCCGCGTCGCCACGTTGTTCAAGGAGGCGCCCGCCGCGCTGCTGCGCATGATCGTCGTGCACGAGCTGGCCCACCTGCGTGAGCTGGAGCACAACAAGGCCTTCTACAAGCTCTGCCAGCACATGGAGCCTGACTACTTCCAGCTGGAATTCGACCTGCGCCTGTACCTGATGAGTCAAGAAGCCACGAATTGCGGGCCGAGCGCCGGGCTGCCCCAAGCCCGCCTGCGCCCGCTCGGGGGGGCGTCGGACGTACCCGGCGGGCGGGAGTCTCCATGATTCTGCTGGCGCCGATGGAAGGCCTGCTGGACCACATCCTGCGCGACGTGCTGACGCGCGTCGGCGGCGTGGACCGCTGCGTCAGTGAGTTCATCCGTGTGACCGACCAGTTGCTGCCTGCGCGCGTGTTCACGCGCATCGTGCCGGAGTTGAAGAACGGCGGGCGCACGGCCGCCGGCGTGCCGGTGCATCCGCAGCTGCTGGGATCCGACGTGACCTGTCTGGCCGAGAACGCCGCGCGGCTGGCCGAGCTCAAGCCCGAGGGCATCGACCTGAACTTCGGCTGCCCGGCCAAATGCGTGAACCGCCATCGCGGCGGCGCGGTGCTGCTGGACGAGCCGGAGCTGATCCACGCCATCGTCGCTGCCGTGCGCCGCGCGGTGCCGGTGGGCATCATGGTCTCGGCCAAGATGCGCCTGGGCTACATGGACGGCAGCCGCACGCTGGACGTGGCCCGCGCAATCCATGCGGCGGGCGCGCAGGAAATCGTCGTGCACGCCCGCACGAAGGCCGATGGCTACAAGCCGCCGGCCTACTGGGAGCGCATCGCCGCCGTGCGCGAGACGGTGCCGCTGACCGTCATCGCCAACGGCGAAATCTGGACGACTGAACACGCCGAGCTGGCGCGCGAGCGCAGCGGTTGCGAGCACCTGATGCTGGGACGCGGCATGGTGGCCGACCCCGGCCTGGCGCTGCGCATCGCCGGTCAGCGTGAGGCGTCCGTGCCGTGGCGCGAGCTGCTGCCGCTGATGCAGCTTTTCTTCGATCAGGTGCGCGGCCATGTCGCCGCCAAGCACCAGGGCGGGCGGCTCAAGCAGTGGCTGCACTACCTGAAGCGGGCCTACCCGGAGGCTGACGCGGCCTATGCCGAGCTGCGCACGGTCAACGATGCGGGCGAGCTGGCGCACCGGCTGTTCAGCGCCGCGCGCTGACGGGGCCGGCGTAAAAAAACCCGCCGGTCGGGCGGGTCGGTGTGCAGGACTGCAGGGTCGCCTCAGAAGGACTCCCAGGCCATGTCCGCGTCCGGGGACCTCGCGCTGAGCTGCGGTGCAGGACGGGCCGTTGCGGCGGGCCGTGCCGGCTTCACGGGTGCGCGCGACGTGTGGGGGGCCGGCGCTGCAGGCGCGCGTGCGGGCGCGGCGGCTGCGCGTGCAGGGGCGGGGGCGCTGGTCGAGTGGCCGACGCGGAAGACCGCCACGGCCTTGGCCAGGGCCTCGGCCTGGTGAGCCAAGCTGCTCGCGGCGGCGGCGCTCTCCTCCACCAGCGCGGCGTTCTGCTGGGTGACCTGGTCCATCTGCGTGACGGCGATGTTGACCTGCTCGATGCCGCGGCTTTGTTCGCTCGCGGTGCCGGCGATCTCGCCGATCAAGTCATTGACCTTGCGAACTTGCTCGACGATGGACTGCATGGCCTGGCCTGCATCGGCCACCTGGCGGCTGCCCGCCTCGACCCGCTCGACGCTGGCGCCAATCAGCGTCTTGATCTCCTTGGCGGCTTCGGCGCTGCGCTGGGCCAGCGAGCGCACCTCGCTGGCGACGACCGCGAAGCCGCGGCCTTGCTCACCAGCGCGGGCGGCTTCGACCGCGGCGTTCAGCGCCAGGATGTTGGTCTGGAACGCGATGCCGTCGATGACCGCGATGATGTCGACGATCTTGCGGCTGCTGGTGCTGATCTCGTCCATCGTGCCGACGACCTGGCCCACCACCTCGCCGCCGCGGCCAGCGGCCTCGCTCGCCTGCGCGGCCAGGCCGCTGGCGGCGCGGGCCGTGTCGGCGCTCTGGCGCACGGTGGCCGTCAGCTCTTCCATCGAGCTGGCGGTTTCCTGCAGGCTGGAGGCCTGCTGTTCGGTGCGGCTGGAGAGGTCCTGGTTGCCGGCCGCAATTTGGCTGGAGGCCGTGGTCACAGAGTCGACGCCGGATCGCACCTCGCCCACGACGCGGCGCAGCGCCGCCACCGTGTCCGACAGCGCGCGCTGCAGCGCACCGAGTTCGTCGCCGCGGTCGGTCACGACGTTGATCGTCAGATCACCACCGGCTACCGTGTTCAGGTCGGTCACCACGACGGCCATCGGGCGCGTGATGGAACGCGTGACCATCAGGCCCGCAATCACCGCCATGACCAGGCCCAGCAGCGTGCCGCCCACTGACATCAGCGTGACGCGGTCGATGGTGGCGTAGGTGTCGGTGCCCGCCTCGTCCATCAGCCTTTCTTGGAAGTGGGTCATTTCCGCCAGCTCCTTCATGTAGGTCAGCTGCAGCGGACGCAGCTTGTCCAGCAGCACGGTCTTGGCGCCCTCCATGTCACCGGCCTTGACCAGGCTCAGGAACTCCGTCTGGCTGGCCACGAAAGCTCTGCGTTCGGCCTGTAGCTTCTCGAAGTGCTTGTGGCCCTCCGGGGTGTTGATGCGCTTGTCCAGTTGTTCGTAGTTCTTAGAGATGCGGTCACGCGCGGTTGCGATGTTCTGGATCTCGGGCTGGCGCTTTTCCTCGCTGTCGAGCAACAGCAGGTTGCGCATGGACCGCGCCTGCACGTTGAGGTCGTCGCCGATGTCGTTGGCGATCTTGACCTTGACATAACGGTCCTTCAGCACGGCGTCCATCTCGCTGCGCACGGCCTTCAGGCCGAGCCAGCCGTTGACAGCCATGGCGACCATCAACACGGCCACCAGGGCAAAGGCGCCGCCGAGGCGGGTGCCGATGCGCAGGTTCTTCATTGCATTCATGGGGTCTCCTGTGCGCTGAGGTCAGCGCGGGTGGGGGCATGGTGTTCGCGTGAGCGGCTCGCGGCTCGCGGCGTGCGGCCGTCTCTGGGCCGTCGCTGTCTTTGAGCCTACGCCCGGGACTTCGTTCTCGGCAATGCCGTCGCGTGAACGCGTCAAAGGCCGACGTGTGAAGTTCACTGGTTCTCGTGGCGGCGGCTCACATGTCGCGCAGCAGCGCCTTCAGGTCGATGAGGAGCAGCATGCGCCGGCTCTCGGCGGTTTCCAGCGTGGCCATGCCGACGATGTGATCGGCGTCCACATGGCTGCCCATGCCGGGCCGGGGCTGCACCTGCTCGGGCTTCAACGCGACGACGTCGGAGACCGAGTCGACGACCAGGCCGACGGTGCGGTTGGCAACAGTGACGATGACGATCACCGTCTCCGGCCCGGTCTCGGCGGGCAGGCCCATGCGGTGGCGCAGGTCGATGATGGGCACGATGACACCGCGCAGGTTGATCACGCCCAGCAGGTAGGCGGCAGCGTTGGCAATGCGCGTGGCCGGCTCGAAGCGGCGGATCTCCTGCACGGCCAGGATGTCGATGCCGTACTCCTCGGCGCCCAGGCGGGAGGTCAGCACCTCCAGTGGAGCAGCAGTGGCCACGGCTTGTTGTTCGATGACGGAGATGGCGGTCATGACCTGTCCTTTGTTGATTTTCAAATGATAAATTTGTCAAATTAAACGGCAAGTTCGAAACCTTGCTGGATCTACGTTGGCGTGCGGAAATACGCAAAAATGGCTCGATGAAGAGGGGTTTATCCGCTGCGCTGCAACCGATTGGCTCATGCCGCTACCGCGTCGGCATGCCGTTTGATTTGATAAATTTAGTTTTGGTCGTCACAGTGACGTCGTCAGCACGCCACACGACACCGTGGCGTACGCCCGGGGCGCGCAGCGTCTGTGCGCCGCTAGCATTCGGTGATGAAGATCCTCATGACCTGGCTGGCGGCCACGCTGGCCTGTGCCGGCGCCACAAGCGTCTCCCTTGCCCAGCCCCAGCCGAAACCCCTCTCGCTCGAGCGCATCACCGCCGACCCGCCGCTGCCCGGCCGCCTGCCGCGCCAGGCCGAGGTCTCGCCCGGCGGGCAATGGGTCAGCTTCCTGCGCCCGTCGCAGGCCGACAGCGAGGTGCTGGAGCTGTGGGCTCAGCCCGCCACCGGCGGCGAGCCGCGCAAGCTGGTGGCGGCGGCCGACCTGCTCGGCGGCGCCGAACAGAAGCTCAGCGAGGCCGAGAAGATGGCGCTGGAGCGCCAGCGCATCACGCAGCGTGGCATCACCGGCTACCAGTGGTGCGGCAACGACGACCGCACGCTGCTGTTCCCGCTGTCGGGCGACCTCTACGTCGTGCGGCTGACGGCGGGCGGTCCTCAGGCGCAGCGCCTGGCGCTGGACGCTGGCGCGCCCAAGCAGGACCCGCGCTGCGCACCCGACGGCCGGACGCTGGCCTACGTGCAGGGCGGCAACCTGTTCGTGCTGCCGCTGGCCGACGGCGGCCAGCCGCGCCAGCTGACGAGCGACGGCAGCGACACCCTCGGCTGGGGCCTGGCCGAATTCATCGCCGCCGAGGAACTGGGTCGCCAGCGCGGCTACTGGTGGAGCAAGGACGGCAGGTCGTTGCTGGCGCTGCGTGTCGACGAAGCCGGCGTGGCCGAGAAGACGCGCGCGCAGATCTTTGCCGACCGCACCGCGCTGACCCAGCAGCGCTACCCCGCCGCCGGCGAGGCCAATGCCCGCGTGACGGCCTTCGTGCTCGACGCGGCCGGCGGCCCGCGACGCGAGCTTGCGCTGCCCGCCTCGGCCGAGTACATCGCACGCGCCGGCTGGTTCCGCGACGGCACGCCGTGGCTGCAGTGGTTCACGCGCGACCAGACGCGGCTGACGCTGACGGAGTTCAAGCCCGCCGGCCCGGGCCTGGCGGCCCGCGACATCACCGTCGAGACCGACCCCGCCTGGGTCGAGGTGCACGACGACCTCATCGAGACGCCGCGCGGCCTGCTGTGGTCCAGCGAGACCTCCGGCCGGCGCCAGTTGCTGCTGATCGACCGCGCCAGTGGCACGCGCACGCCGCTGACGCAGATGCCTGAAGCGGTGGCGCACGCGATCTGCGCCGATGCGCAGCAGGTCGTGTTCGCGGCAGCGGGCGACCTGGGCAAAAGCCAGGATCTGTTCAGCCAGCCGCTGTCCGGCGGCAGGGCGCGTGCGGTGCCGGGCGCTGCCAGCCGCCAATGGCGCGACGCCAAGGCAGACGCGGCCTGCACCCGGCTGCTGGTCACGAGTTCCGCCTGGGGCCAGCCGCCCCGGCTGGAACTGCGCGGGCTGGGGGCCGAGCGCGCCATCGCGCTCGCCGGCGACGCGCCAGCCGCCGAACTGGCTGACTACGGCAACACGCCGCTGGCGCTGCAGCTGACGGCGGACGACGGCCGCACGCCGCTGAATGCGTTCTTCTTCGCGCCTCAGGACCGCCGCGCCGGCAAGCATCCCGTCATCGTGATGGCCTACGGCGGGCCGGGCGCGTCGACCGTCAACTGGGGCTGGGGCCGCGACATGCCCTTGATCGCGTACTGGCAGCAGCGCGGCTACGGCGTGATGACGCTGGACACGCGGGGCATGCAGTACCGCGACCGCGACTTCACGCGCGCCCATCACCGCGCATTCGGCCAGATCGAGGTGGCCGACCTGTTTGCCGCCGTTCGCCAGCTGCCGGCGCGGGTGCCGGGTGTCGACGCCGCGCGCGTCGGCTTCTTCGGATGGAGCTACGGCGGCTACCTGGCCGCCCGCGCGGTGCTGGACGCCGACACGCCATTTGCCGCCGCCGCGGCCGTCGCGCCAGTGACCGACTGGTCACTCTACGACACCGCCTACACGGAGCGTTATCTCGGTCTCCCTGAGGGCGGCAAGGCTGCGCCGTATGCCAGCGCCCACCTGCCGTCGCGCGCTGCGCTGCTGGCCAGGCCGTTGCTGCTGATGCACGGCACGGCCGACGACAATGTGCTGTTCGAGCACACGCTGCGCCTGGTGGAGGCCTTGCAGAACGCTGGCAAGACGTTCGACCTGCAGATCTACCCCGGCAAGGCACACGGCATTACCGGCCGGGTGACGCGGTTGCACCTGTACCGCACGATGGACGCCTTCTTCGCGCGCCACCTCGCGCCCCATCTCGGCGGCACGCTGAGCACGCCATGACCACGCGCCGCCGGGTGCTCGCCGCTGCACTCGCGCTGCTGGGCACGCGCGCGGCGGCGGCGCCCCCGCTGGTGGTGACGCTGCGGGCGCCGGACGGCGCGACCGATCCGCGCAACGACTTCATCGGCGGCATTGCCAGGCTGGCGCTGGACCGCACGCAGGCCAGCCATGGCGACTACCGGCTTGAGCAGTCGGTGCCGATGAACAACTTGCGCGCGCTGCGGGCGGCGGGACAGAACAGCCCGCCCAACCTGCTGTTGCCCGTGGCGCCCGACGTCGGCCGCGCGGCTGGGCTGGTGGCGGTGCCTTTCCCGCTGCACCTGGGCGTGCATGGCTACCGTGTCTGCTTCGTCAACCCGGCGCGGCGCGAGCAGCTGCGGGCCGTGCGCCAGCTGCGCGACCTGCGGCCCTTCGTGCACGTGCAGGGCAAGGACTGGGCGGACGTGACCGTGCTTCGTGCCAACGGGCTGAAGGTCGTCGAACGCACGTCCTACCCCGCCATGTTTCAGATGGTGGCGCTGGGCCGCGTCGACCTGTTCTGCCGCAGCATCCTGGAGGCCGGGCCCGAGCTGGAGCGTCACGCCGACCTGCCCGGCCTGATGCTGGACGACAGCCTGCTGCTGGCCTACGACCTGCCCAGCTATTTCCACACCCACCCGGCCAACGTCGCGCTGCTGGCGCGCATGACCACCGGGCTGCAGCGGGCCTACGCGGACGGCAGCCTGCAGTCGCTGCTGCGGCAGCGCCTGCAACCCTACGAACCCGTGCTGCAGCTGGCACGGCGCCGTGTCATCCGGCTCGCGTCGCCGCCGGGCTGGCCCAGCGCCGGGGAACCCCGGCTGACGCCTGAACAACTGATGAAGAGCTTGCGATGAGCGGATCCCGCCTGGTCTATTCCACCGATTTCGGTCGTGCCTGCGCCGGCTGCGGCCAACCCGAGGCGCAATGCGCCTGCAAGACCGCCACGCGCCCGGCGGGCGACGGCATCGTGCGCGTGCGCCGCGAGACGGCCGGCCGCAAGGGCAAGGGTGTCACGGCGGTCCACGGCCTGCCGCTGGACGACGCGGCGCTGACGGCGCTGGCCAAGCAGCTGAAGGCGACCTGCGGCAGCGGCGGCACAGCCAAGGAAGGGATCATCGAGATCCAGGGCGATCACCTGGAGAAGGTCGTCGCCTGGCTGCAGGCTCGGCCCGAAGGCTGGACCGTCAAGCGGGCCGGCGGCTGAGCGCCGTCAGTACTGCTGCTTGGCCCGCTCGCGGGCCATGAAGTTGGCCTGGTCGCGGTCGCGGTCGCGCTGCTGACGGGCCTCGCGTGTTTCCCAGTCGCCGCAGTGGAAGTAGGAGCCGCCGAACAGCCAGCCCAGCAGGCCGGAGCCATCGAGCGCGCGGCCCTCGCCGGCGGTGCAGACCATCGCCGCCTTGGAGCTGCTCTGCTCCAACAGTGCCGACTGCACCAGCATGGAGCGCGACAGCAGCACCGACGTCGGCATGGCCACCGCCAGCAGCACGCCGCCAATGACCGCGCCCTTGGCCCAGCGTGGCAGCGCATCCGGTGCGGCCGGCTGTGTGTTCGGGACCTGCGCGGCTGCCGGGCGTTCCGCCGGCCTGGCGCCGTTGCGGGGCGTGGTGCGCGGCGCATCGTCCAGCCCGGCCAGCACGCGGGTGCGGGCCGAGGTGGGCGGGTCGTTCGGCAGGGTGGCGGGGAAGGAATCGGTGGGCATGCGGCTGAGGCGTTAGACGCCAGCCCGAATGCTAGTGAGGGGCTTCCCGTGCATTCGTGAGCAAATGCAAGCGAGACGCCGCCGGACCGCCCAACCGAGAAGGAAGTCACAGGCTGGACAATCGCGGCATGACCGCTCCCGCCTTTTCGACCCTGCCCCTCAGCCCCGCCGTGCTGGCCAACCTCGACCAGTTGGGCTATGCGCAGATGACACCCATCCAGGCGGCCAGCCTGCCGCTGGCGCTGGCCGGCCGCGACGTCATCGGCGAGGCGCAGACCGGGTCCGGCAAAACGGCCGCCTTCGCCATCGCGCTGCTGCACCGCCTGAATGCCGACCTGTCGCGCGTGCAGGCGTTGGTGCTGGCGCCGACGCGCGAGCTGGCCGACCAGGTCACGCAGGAGATCCGCCGCCTTGCCCGCGCGGCCGACAACATCAAGGTGCTGAGCCTGTGCGGCGGCAGCCCGTTCAAGCCGCAGGCCGAGAGCCTGGCCTTTGGCGCGCACATCGTGGTGGGCACGCCGGGAAGGCTGCTTGACCACCTGGAGCGCGGCACGCTGGACCTGTCCGCGCTGAACACGCTGGTGCTGGACGAGGCCGACCGCATGCTCGACATGGGCTTCCTGGACGACATCAAGGCCGTGGCCAAGCGCGCTCCCGCGAACCGGCAAACGCTGCTGTTCTCAGCCACCTTTCCCGACGGTGTGACCGACATCGCAGCCAAGTTCATGCGCGATCCGCAGACCGTGAAGGTGGCGGGTGCGGCCAGCGCCTCCGCATCCACCATCCGCCAGCTCGCGTTCGAGGTGGGCGAGGGCGAGCGCCTGGACGCCGTGCCGCGGTTGTTGCGCGCGTTCCGCCCGGAATCGACCATCGCCTTCTGCAACACCAAGCAGCAGTGCCGCGACCTGGAGGCAGTGCTGGCCGCGCAGGGTTTCGTGGCGCTGGCGCTGCACGGCGATCTGGAGCAGCGCGACCGCGACCAGGTGCTGATCCAGTTCGCCAACCGCAGCGCCTCGGTGCTGGTGGCCACCGATGTGGCCGCGCGTGGCCTGGACATCGCCAACCTGGCCTGCGTCATCAATGTGGACATCAGCGCCGACGTGGAGCAGCACGTGCACCGCATCGGCCGCACCGGCCGCGCGGGAGCGGACGGCCTCGCGCTGAGCCTGGCCAGCCTGGATGAGATGGGCCGCATCGGCCGCATTGAGCAGCTGCAGGGCGCCGAGTTCACCTGGCAGCCGTTGGACAGCCTGAAGGATGCGCCGGGCGGCCCGTTGCTGCCGGCCATGGACACGCTGCAGATCCTGGGCGGGCGCAAGGAGAAGATCCGCCCCGGCGACATCCTGGGCGCGCTGACCGGGGAGGCCGGCTTCACGGCGGCGCAAATCGGCAAGATCAACGTCACCGACTTCCACAGCTATGTGGCCGTGGAGCGGGGCATTGCCCGGGAGGCGGTGAAGCGGCTGTCCAACGGCAAGCTGAAGGGCCGCAAGGTCAAGGTGCGGCGCCTGGCCGATCTGGAGTGACGGGTTTGTCACATCCGCCCGCATTCGCGGCAGTCCGCGTCGCCGGATGCGACCTTTTCACGCGCAGCGCTGGGGTGTGGCGCCTAACTTGAACCTCAAGACGAGGTGTCCCATGAACTCACGCCCCATGCCTTTGAGTGCCGATTACGAACTGCGGTTCGAGTCCCTGTTCAACGCCGGCCGCGCGCTGGCGTTTCCCTGCGATGCGCACGGCGGCGTCGCGCTGGACGCGCTGAGCGATCGCGCGCGTCAGAACTACCTGTTCGCGCGGGCGGTGGTGGGGCGGGAGTACGCAGTGCCCGTCGTGCTGCGGTGCGGCGGGGCGAGGGATTGATCGTCTGCCTGTCTGTCAGCGGCTGAAGATCACCCGGCCGCCGCGCAGCGTGCATTTCACGTCGGCAAAGTGCCTGACCGACTCGGCCGGGTCGGCGTTCAGCACCACGATGTCAGCGTCCATGCCCGCGCGCAGCCGCCCACGCCGCGAACCCTCGTTCCAGCGCTCGGCCGGCGTCGTCGTCAGCGCCGCGAGGATCTGCAAGGGCCGCAGGCCGGCCTGCGCCAGCAGCTCGTACTCCTCGGTGGGGTCGCTGTCCTCCATGTAGTCCACGTCGGTACCGAACAGCACCTGACCGCCGGCCGCCGCGAAGCGGCCGAACTCGCGCACGCTGTCCTGCAGCACCGCCTCGGCCGCCGGCGCCGGTACCTTTTCCTTGGCCAGCTCGTAGCGAAGCAGCTTCAGCGTCGGCACCATGTGCACGCCCTGGGCGCGCAGCGCGTCCATCAGGTCTGCCGGCCAGGGGCCGGGCACGCCCAGCGGCGGATGCGCCAGGATGTCGACGCCGGCATTCAGCGCCGCGCGCACGCCGTCCAGGTCGGTCGGGTGCGCGAAGACCAGCCGCCCGCGGCGGTGCGTCTGCGTGACGGCGGCCGCGGCGATGTCGGCGGCGATGCGCTTGGGCGGCTGGTTGCGCTGCGGTGTGACGAGGAACAGCTTGGTCGCCTCGGCGCCCGCATCAAGGTTCTGCCGCACCGCCGCCAGCGCCGCGGCCACGGAGTCGGGCTGGGGCAGCTTGGCGAGGAAGGCGGGGTCGAAGTGGTCGATGTACGCGGGCAGCCCGCCGTGCGGGAACAGCGGCAGGCCGGCCGTCAGCAGGCGCGGGCCCTTCAGCTCACCCCGGTTCACGCGGGTGCGCAGGGCCAGTGTGTTGTCGCGGTCGGATGCGATGTCGAAGGCGGTGGTGAAGCCGTAGCGGGTCAGCAGCGCCGTCAGGCCGGCTTCCAGCGTGGCGGCCTTGGCGGTCTGTGCGTGCGCAAACGCGGCGCCGTTCAGGTGCACGTGGCTGTTCTGGAAGCCCGCCACGAGCACGCCGCCATCGCAGGCCGGCGCCAGCGGCGGCACGCCTGCCGCGGCGTCACGCGAGACGACGTCGACGATGCGGCCCTCGCGCACGAGCACGACGCCGTTGTCGATGGGCTTCGCATCCGGCGCCGGATACACCCGCACGCCGCGCAGTGCGCGCGTGGCGGGGTCGGCGGCCTGAGCCGGGGTGGTGAGGGCGCCGCAGCACAGCAGTGCGGCGGCGAGGCGGAGCAGTGGCGAGCGGGTGGGTTGCATGCGCGCCAGCCTATCAAAGGCCGCCGCGGCTCAGCGCTGCGCGCGCCGCATCACTTGGCGAAGCTGTCCTTCAGGCCCGTGATCTTGTTGAACACCGGCTTGTCGGCCGTGTGGTCCGCGCGGTCGCTCACGAAGTAGCCGTGGCGCTCGAACTGCCAGCGCTGGTCGGGCGCGGCGCCGGCCAGCGAAGGTTCGACGAAGCCCTGCACCACGCGCAGCGAGTTCGGGTTCACGAATTCCAGGAAGTCTCGTCCACCGGCGTCCGGCTGGGCTTCGGTGAACAGGCGCTCGTACAGGCGCACTTCCGCGGCGACGGCCTCGTGCGCGCCGACCCAGCCGATGGTGCCCTTGACCTTCACGGCGTCCGCGCCCGGCGTGCCGCTCTTGGTGTCGGGGATGACAGTCGCCAGCACGGCGGTGACCTTACCGTCGGCGTCCTTCTCGGCGCCGGTGCATTCGATGATGACGCCGGCCTTCAGGCGCACCTTGTTGCCGGGAAACAGCCGGAAGTAGCCCTTCACGGGCGTCTCCATGAAGTCCTCCGTCTCGATCCACAGCTCGGGGCCCAGCGTGAACTTGCGCAGGCCCAGTTCCGGCTTGTGCGGGTGGGCGGCGGTCTCGCAGGGCTCGCGGTGGTCGGCGGAGCCAAACACCTCGGCGTAGTTCGTCAGCATGAGCTTCAGCGGCTGCAGCACGGCGAAGGCGCGGGGAGCCTGCGGCTCCAGGTCGGCGCGCAGGGCCTGGTCGAGCACGGTGTCGTCGATCCACGCGTTCTGCTTGCTGGCGCCGGTGGCTTCCACCATGGCGCGCAGGCTGGCCGGCGTGAAGCCACGCCGGCGCAGACCCACCAGCGTCGGCATGCGCGGGTCGTCCCAGCCGTTGACGTGTCGATCTTCCACCAGTTGGCGCAGCTTGCGCTTGCTGGTGACGACGTAGTTCAGGTTCAGGCGGCCAAACTCGATCTGCTGCGGCAGCGGCCGGGCCAGCAGGCCGAGGTCGGCGAGCTGGTTCAGCAGCCAGTCGTAGAAGGGGCGCTGGTCCTCGAACTCCAGCGTGCAGATGCTGTGCGTGATGCGCTCCAGCGCGTCCTCGATGGGGTGGGCGTAGGTGTACATCGGGTAGATGCACCACTTGTTGCCCGTCGCGTGGTGTTCCGCGTGCTTGATGCGGTACAGCGTCGGGTCGCGCAGGTTGATGTTGGGCGACGCCATGTCGATCTTGGCGCGCAGCACCATCGCGCCGTCGGGGTGTCGCGCATCTCGCATTTCTCGGAACCGCGCAAGGTTCTCGGCCGGGGTGCGGTCGCGGAACGGGCTGTTGACGCCCGGGCGCCCGAAGTCGCCGCGGTTGGCGCGCATGTCCTCGGCGCTCTGCTCGTCCACATAGGCGTGGCCGGCGTTGATGAGCGCCTCGGCGCTGGCATACATGAAGTCGAAATAGCTGCTGGCCTCGTAGAGGTTGTCGCCCCAGCTCCAGCCCAGCCACTGCACCATTTCCTTGATGGCGTTGACGTACTCCAGCTCCTCTTTCTCGGGGTTGGTGTCGTCGAAGCGCAGGTGGCAGGCACCGCCGAAGTCGCGCGCCAGGCCGAAATTCAGGCAGATGCTCTTGGCGTGGCCGATGTGCAAGTAGCCGTTGGGCTCGGGCGGGAAGCGGGTGCGGATGCGCGCTTCGTCCAGCGGTGCGCCGGCGTGGTGGGCGGCGTCGCCCGGCGTGCCCGCGAACTGGCGGCCTGCGAAGGCACCCGTCTCGAGGTCGTGCTCGATACGCTGGCGCAGGAAGTTCGTCGCGGGGGCAGCGGGTGCGGCGGGGTGGCTCATCGTGGGCTCTGGAAATGGAAGCGGGCCATGTTCCGGCCCGCGAGGGCTGCGATTCTAAGGACGCCGCTCCAACCGCAGGGGCACGCGCACGTGCGCCAGCGCGATGCTGATCCACACCGCCACGCTGAAGTAGAGCGTCATCCACACGACCTCGCTGCGCCAGTGCGCCCAGTCGTGCGACACGGTCCAGCGGCTGGACACATCGGCCACGCCGGCCGCCAGCGTCACGTAGGCGCGGCCGGCGGCCTCGTCGGCCAGCCAGCGCGCCCAGTACATGGGCACGTCGATGAAGAACATGCAGGCCGTGTACAGCGTGCCGGCCACGAGCGCCGGCACCAGCCAGCGCCGGCCGCGCGCACTGGCCCGTGGCCACAGGCCCGCCATCGCGATGACGCTGAGCAGCGCGCAGCTGCCCCACAGCGCTTCCTCGACAACGTGGCCGATGTTGCGCGTCGTCAGCACTGCGTACCAGGAGTTGACCTCGGCGATGGCGATCAGCGGCACGATGGCCAGCGCGACCGAGTGGCTGAACCGGTGCCCGGTCGCCAGCGCCGCACCGCGCAGCAGCAGCGCCCATTGCGCAGCGAAGCTCAGCTCGGCGATGGTGGCCACCGTGCGCCCCACCAGCACGCTGGAGGCCCAGGAGTCCACCATGACGACGCGAGGCACGTCGAACACCGGCAGCACCGAGCGGTAGCCGCAGCCCAGCACGTACAGCGCCGACAGAACGAGCTGCAGCCGCTGGTGGGGCCAGGTCGTGCCGTCAGGACGGTGGCGGTGCAGCCAGGCGGTCGAGACCGTCCAGGCGAGCAGGTTCACGCCGGCGATGGCGCACAGCAGCTGCCACCAGGGGGTCGCGTCGGTCATGTCTTCTTCTCCTCGCCGGACTTTCGCGGGCGGCCCGTCTTCACCGGCTCAAGCCGGTCCAGAGCCGCCGCGAGGGCAGCGGGTTCCAGCCGCGCCAGTGCCTGCAAGCCGGCACGCAGCAGCTCGCTCTTCTTGGCCTCCCGCTGGACGCCATGCAGCCGGTTCTTCAACTCCTTCAGCAGCGCGTAGTCCGCCTCGGGCATGGTGAAGCCGTCGCGCACGAGCTGGGCGCGAGCGGGCGGGGGCGGGGGCTTGCGGGTATGGGGCATAACGATGAAAACCGTTTATACGGTTTTCGCGGCGCGCCATCTACCGTGCCGTTACAGCGCCTTGAAACGAGTGGCGTGCACGCGGCTGACTGTCAGCGTCTCTGGCCGCTGGCGCAGCACCAGCAGCACGGTGCCGTTTTCCTGCCGCTGCGCGCGGGCCACGGCGTCGATGTGGACGACGGTGGCGCGGTGCACCTGCCAGAAGCGTTCGGCGTCCAGCTGCGGCAGCAGCTCGCGCAGCGACACGCGCACCCAGTAGTCGCGCTCGGCCGTCACGGCGCGCACGTACTTGTCGGCGGCCTCCAGGTAGACGATGTCGTCCACCGGCACCAGCTCGACAGCGTCGCCGACGGCCGCCTGCAGGTGGCGCAGCCGCGGCACCGGCGTGACGGCCTGAGCGAGCAACTGTCGCAGCGAAGCCAGCGTGGCGTCCTGCTCTGCGGGCTGGGCCAGACGCGCCTGCAGCCGCTGCACGCACTGCACCAGCCGCGCGGGCGTGACGGGCTTGAGCAGGTAGTCGGCCGCGGCGGCGTCGAAGGCTTGCAGCGCGTACTGGTCGTAGGCGGTCACGAAGACGAACAGGGGCAGGGCGCCCGCGTCGTCCGCCCAGTCCTCGGTGATGGCCTGCGCGGCCTCCAGCCCGGTCATGCCGGGCATGCGGATGTCCAGGAAGCAGACCCGCGGCCGGTGCTGCAGCGCCAGCGCCACGGCCGCAGTGCCGTTGCCGGCCTGCGCTACGACCTGCAACGCGGGCCAGGCGGTGGCCAGCTCCATGCGCAGGTTGTCGGCCAGCAGCGGTTCGTCTTCGGCGATGAGGGCGGTGGGGGTCATGACGCAATCTCGATGCGGGCCAGGCTGCCACCGCCGGGCTGCGGCTGGAGCGTGAAGCGGGCAGCGTTGCCATAGCGCTGGGCGAGGCGCTCGCGCACCTGGTCCAGCCCAAAGCCGGCGCCGGGCAGTCCGGTCGCCTGGGTCAGTCCGGCCCCGTTGTCGGCGACTTCCAGCACCAGCCGCGCGCCGTCGCGCGCCGCCGACACGCGCAGCTCGCCGCCGTCCACATGTGGCTCGAGTCCGTGCTTGATGGCGTTCTCCACCAACGGCTGCAGCAGCAGCGGCGGGATGGCGAGGGCGGCCAGGTCGGGCGGCAGGTCCAGCCGCACGTGCAGCCGCTCGCCCATGCGCAGCTGCATCAGCGCGAGGTAGTCGGACAGCCGCTCGAACTCGTCGGCCAGCGCATGCTCGGTGGCGCGGCTGGCCTGCAGCGTGGCGCGCAGGTATTCGATGAGGCGGTCCAGCATCTGCTGCGCCTCGTCCGGCCGCAGCTTGATCAGCACGCGCAGGTGGGCCAGCGTGTTGAACAGCATGTGCGGCTCCAGCTGGCTTTGCAGCAGCGCCAGCCGCGCTTCCGCCGCTTGGCGCTCGGCCTGGACGCGCTCGATGCGCGAACGGTTGATCTTGTACAGCGAGAAGAACCACCAGGTGGCCAGCACTGACACCAGCAGCGTGAACGCGACGGACAGCGCCAGGCGGCGGTCGGCGCTCTGCCAGGAGGTGAAATGGCGTCCGCCGGTGATCAGGTCACCCAGCCACAGGCCGCCGCTGTAGCCCGCCAGCGTGCCGACCACGATGCAGGGCATCAGCCAGCCCCAGCCGACCCAGCCATGGCGCAGCTCTGCCGTGTCACCCTGCCGACGCCGCAGCAGCGCGGACAGGCCGTAGGTCAGCAGCGAGATACAGGCCGAGATCTGCACCCCGACGGTGAACGAATACAGCATGCCGTGCCAGAACTGCCCGCCGCGCAGCAGGTAGTTCAGCAGGCCCACGACGACGCAGATGGCGACCGTGCCGCCGACATAGGTCGGCCATTCCCGGCGAGAGGGGGGAGCGTTCATGCGCGCAGCATCGGCAGGCGCACGCCCCGGCGCCAGCGGCCTGCGACGAGCGGACGCCGGGCGGCGCGAAGCCCGCGCGGCTCAGCGCCGGCGGCTGCCACCGCCGCCCAGGATGCTGCCCAGCACGCCGCGGATGATCTCGCGGCCCACGGCCGAGCCCATGCTGCGCACGGCCGACTGCGCGGCCTTCTCGGCCAGGCCGGGGTGGCGCCCGCCACGCGGGCCGGTGGTGCCGAACAGCACGTCCTTCAGGCTGTCCATCAGGCCGCCGCCGGCTTCGGCCGGCGCGGGTGCGGGTTGCTGACCGCCCTTGAAGACGCTGCCCGCTTCGGCCGCCATGCCGCCCCCCTGCGGCGCGGCGGCGGCCGGCTTGCCGACCAGCTTCTCGTAGGCTGACTCGCGATCCAGCTGCTTCTCGTAGACGCCGGCCACCAGCGAGGTTGCGATGAGCTGCTGGCGCTGCTGCGGATTGATGGGGCCGATCTGGCTGCCCGGCGGCAGCACGAACACGCGCTCCGTGATGCTGGGCCGGCCTTTCTCATCGAGCAGGCTGACCAGGGCCTCGCCGACGCCCAGCTCGGTGATCGCGGCCGCGATGTCCAGCCCGGGCTTGGCGCGCATGGTGTCGGCCGCACTTTTGACGGCTTTCTGGTCGCGTGGCGTGAAGGCGCGCAGCGCATGCTGCACGCGGTTGCCAAGCTGGCCCAGCACGGTGTCGGGGATGTCCAGCGGGTTCTGTGTCACGAAGTACACGCCCACGCCCTTGGAGCGCACCAGCCGCACGACCAGCTCGATGCGCTCGACCAGCGCATCCGGCGCATCCTTGAACAGTAGGTGGGCCTCGTCGAAGAAGAACACCAGCTTGGGTTTGTCCAGGTCGCCCACCTCGGGCAGCGTCTCGAACAGCTCGCTCAGCATCCACAGCAGGAACGTTGCGTACAGGCGCGGCGCGTTCATCAGCTTGTCCGCTGCCAGGATGTTGATGACGCCGAGGCCCTGGTCCGTCTGCATGAAGTCGGCGATGTTGAGCATCGGCTCGCCGAAGAACTTGTCGCCGCCCTGCGCCTCGATCTGCAGCAGGCCTCGCTGGATGGCGCCCACGCTGGCGGCCGATACGTTGCCGTACTGCGTCGTGAACTGACTCGCGTTGTCGCCCACGTGCTGCAGCATCGCGCGTAGGTCCTTCAGGTCCAGCAGCAACAGGCCGTTGTCGTCGGCGATCTTGAACACCATCTGCAGCACGCCAGCCTGCGTCTCGTTCAGCGCCAGCATGCGCGCCAGCAGCAGCGGGCCCATGTCCGACACCGTCGCGCGCACCGGGTGGCCCTGCTCGCCGAACACGTCCCATAGCGTGGTGGGGCAGGCCAGCTTCTCCGGCGGCGCTATGCCCCGGTCCTTCAGCACGGCCAGCAGCTTCTCGCTGGGGTTGCCGGCCTGACTGATGCCGGTCAGGTCGCCCTTCACGTCGGCCATGAAAACGGGCACGCCGAGCTTGCTGAAGCTCTCGGCCAGCTTCTGCAGGCTGATGGTCTTGCCGGTGCCGGTGGCGCCGGTGATCAGGCCGTGGCGATTGGCCAGCGCCGGCAGCAGCAGGCACTCGGTCTCGGCATGGCGGGCCAGCAGGATGGGGTCAGTCATGGGCGGGTCCTCTAAAATCGCGCTTCTGCCAACGATAAATCAGGCGCTGCACTGCCAGCCGCCGGGAGCCACACCTTATGGCCGGACATTCCAAATGGGCCAACATCCAACACCGCAAAGGCCGCCAGGACGAGAAGCGCGGCAAAATCTGGACGCGGATCATCCGTGAAATCACGGTCGCGGCCCGCCAGGGTGGGCCCGACATCAAGGACAACCCGCGCCTGCGGTTGGCCGTGGCGCAGGCCAAGGCGGCCAACATGCCGGCCGACCGCATCAAGTACAACATCGACAAGGCCAGCGGCAACATCGACGGCCTGACCTACGAGGAAATCCGTTACGAGGGCTACGGCATCGGCGGCGCGGCCATCATGATCGACACGATGACGGACAACCGCGTCCGCACCGTGGCCGAGGTGCGCCACGCGTTCAGCAAGTACGGCGGCAACATGGGCACGGACGGCTCCGTGGCCTTCCAGTTCAAGCACGTCGGCCAGCTGCTGTTTGCGCCCGGCACGTCGGAAGACAAGGTCATGGAAGTGGCACTGGAGGCCGGTGCCGAGGACGTCATCACCGGCGACGACGGTGCCATCGAGGTGTTGACCTCGCCCGCCGACTATGAGGCCGTCAAGGCCGCGCTGGAAGCCGCCGGCCTGGTGGCCGAGCTGTCGGAAGTGACTATGCGCCCCGAGAACACGATCGCGCTGACCGGCGAGGACGCCGAGCGCATGCAAAAGCTGCTGGACGTCATCGAGGACCTCGACGATACGCAGGCCGTCTATCACAACGCCGAACTGGGCTGAACGATGAAAGTTCTTGTTATCGGCAACGGTGGCCGTGAGCACGCGCTGGGCTGGAAGCTGCTCCAGGGCGAGCGTGTGAGCCAGGTGTTTGTGGCGCCCGGCAACGGCGGCACGGCGCGCGACGAGCGGCTGCAGAACGTGGACATCGCCGCCACCGATGCGAAGGCGCTGGCCGACTTCGCGGTCGAACAGAAGATCACGCTGACCGTCGTGGGCCCCGAGGCCGCACTGGCAGCCGGCGTCGTGGACGAGTTCCGTGCGCGCGGCCTGCGCATCTTCGGCCCCACCAAGGCGGCAGCGCAGCTGGAGTCGTCCAAGGCTTTCGCCAAGGACTTCATGAAGCGCCACGGCATCCCGACGGCGGCCTACGAGACCTTCTGCGACCCGGCCGCCGCCCACGCCTACGTGGACGGCCGTGGCGCGCCCATCGTCATCAAGGCCGACGGCCTGGCAGCCGGCAAGGGCGTCGTCGTCGCGACGACGCTGGCGGAGGCCCACGAGGCGATCAGCTGGATCCTGGAAGACAACAAGCTGGGCGTCGTGCACAACGACGGCGGCGCGCGCGTGGTCATCGAGGACTTCCTCGCCGGCGAGGAGGCCAGCTTCATCGTCGTCTGCGACGGCAAGCATGTCGTGTCGCTGGCCACCAGCCAGGACCACAAGCGCCTGCTGGACGGCGACGAAGGCCCCAACACCGGCGGCATGGGCGCCTATTCGCCCGCGCCGGTCGTCACGCCCAATGTGCACGCCAAGGTCATGCACGAGATCATCCAGCCGACCATCGCCGGCATGGCCAAGGACGGCCATCCGTTCACCGGCTTTCTGTATGCCGGCCTGATGATCGACGAGCACGGCCAGCCGCGCACCGTCGAGTTCAACACCCGCATGGGCGACCCCGAGACCCAGCCCATCATGATGCGGCTCAAGAGCGATCTGTTCGAGCTGTTGATGGACGCCACCGACGGCACGCTGGATCAGGTCGAGCTGCAGTGGGACCGCCGCGTCGCGCTGGGCGTGGTGCTCGCGGCCGAGGGCTACCCGCTGAATCCGCGCAAGGGCGACGCGATCACGGGCCTGCCGGCCGACGAGGCCGAGGCCATGGTGTTTCATGCCGGCACCGCCGAGGTCGACGGCAAGCTGGTGACCAGCGGCGGCCGCGTGCTGTGCGTGACGGCGTTGGGCGAGTCCGCCCGCACCGCCGCGCAGGCGGCCTATGAGCTCGCGGCCGGCATCCAGTTCGCCGGCCGGCAGTACCGGTCGGACATCGGCCACCGGGCCATCAAGCGTTGACGTTGCAACCCGCCGTCCTGAGCGGACCGCTGCAACCGCACGGCCGCCCCTCGGGGTTGGCGCGCGGCTTGCTGGGTCTGTTCGGCTGGACGGTGGACGCACCTGGCGTGCCGGCGGAGCAGGGCGTCATCCTGGTCTATCCGCACACGTCCAACTGGGATTTCGTCATCGGCGTGCTGGCTAAGTGGGCGCTCGGACTCCAGTTGCGCTTCTGGGGCAAGGACAGCCTGTTCAAGGTGCCGCTGCTGGGCCGCTGGGCGCGCGGGATCGGTGGGGTGGCGGTGGACCGCAACAGCCGCCACGGCATCGTCGCCGACACGGTAGCGCAGATGCGCGAGGCCGCCGCGCGCGGCGAGCGCTTCTGGCTGGCCGTCGCCCCCGAGGGCACGCGCTCGCGGGCCAGCGGCTGGCGCACGGGTGCCTATCAGGTGGCCGTGCAGGCCGGCGTGCCGGTGGGCCTGTGCTACTTTGACTTTCAACAGCGCGTCGTCTCGTTGACCCGCTTCGTTCGATTGACGGGTAACGTGGAGGCCGATTTCGCCGCGTTTGCCGATTACCTGGGTCATCGCGTCGGCTGCAAGCCGGCGCTGGCCAGCCCCATCCAACCTCGCCCATGAACAGCCAAGCCGTCCGTGACTATCTGCTGGACCTTCAACAGCGCATCGTCAGCGCGCTGGAGGGGGTCGACGGCAATGCCTTCATCAGCGACGGCTGGACCCGCGAACCCGGCGGCCGGCTGGAGGGCGACGGCCTGTCGCGCCTCATCGAAGGCGGCGCGGTGTTTGAGCGCGGTGGCGTCAACTTCTCGCACGTGAAGGGCCGCGTGCTGCCGCCGTCGGCCACACAGCACCGCCCCGAACTGGCCGGCGCGCCGTTCGAGGCCATGGGCGTCTCGCTGGTCATCCACCCGCAGAACCCCTTCGTGCCGACCGTGCATATGAACGTGCGCATGTTCGCTGCGCTGCCAGCCGGCGCGCCGGCGGTGACCTGGTTCGGCGGTGGCATGGACCTCACGCCGTTCTACGGCTACGAGCGCGACGCGCAGCACTTCCACCGCACCTGCCGCAGTGCGCTGGACGTGCAGGACGCGCAGCTGTACCCGAAGTTCAAGACGTGGTGCGACGACTACTTCTTCCTGAAGCACCGCAACGAGCCGCGCGGCATCGGCGGCATCTTCTTCGACGACTTTGCTGTCCCTGAAGGTTCCGGTGGCTTCGACGCCGGCTTCGGGCTGATCCGCGCGGTCGGCGATGCCTTCCTGGGCGCCTACCTGCCCATCGTCGAGCGCCGCCACGGCTATGCCTATGGAGAGCGCGAGCGCGACTTCCAGTCCTACCGGCGTGGTCGCTATGTCGAGTTCAACCTCGTGTGGGACCGTGGAACACTGTTCGGGTTGCAGTCCGGCGGTCGGACGGAATCCATCCTGATGTCCATGCCGCCGCAGGTGAAGTGGCGCTACGACTGGGCGCCCGACCCGGGCACGCCCGAGGCGCGCCTGTACACCGACTTCCTGCGCCCGCGCGACTGGGCCGACGAAACCCCGACCGCCCTCTGGCTATGAAGTTGGCCCTTTTCGGCGGCAGCTTCGACCCGCCTCACCTGGGCCACCTGGCCTTTGCCCGCTTTGCGCTCGACGCGTTGGCGCCCGATCGCCTGCTGTGGCTGCCGGCCGGCCGCCAGTGGCAGAAGCCCGACCAGATCATGGCCGCCGGGGTGCATCGCGTGCAGATGCTGAAGTGCCTGACGGCTGGCGAATCGCGTTTCCTCATCGACGACCGCGAGCTGCACCGCCGGGGCCCCAGCTTCACGGCCGATACGCTGCGAGAATTCGCGCAGCAGTACACGGGTGCCGAGCTGATGTTCCTCATCGGCCAGGACCAGTACTCGCGGCTGCCCAGCTGGTACCGTGCGGAGGTCGTCACCGAGCTGGCGACGCTGGTGGTCGTGCCGCGTGCGGGCGAGGCCGTCGTCACGCCGCCCGGCATGCCATCGCACCGACTGCAGGTGCTGGACCTGCCGAACACCCCCATTTCATCGACCGCCGTGCGCGAGGCCATCGCGCGCGGCGGCGACATCAGCCCCTTGGTGGGCGCCGCGGTCGCGAGCTATATTGCCTCGCACCGCCTATACGAGAAGAAGCCCTGAATGGACATTCGCAAGCTGCAACGAGCCATCGTCGATGGACTCGAGGACGTCAAGGCCCAGAACATCGTCGTGTTCAACACCGAGCATCTGTCGCCGCTGTTCGAGCGCGTCATCATCGCCTCCGGCACCAGCAACCGGCAGACCAAGGCCCTGGCCTCCAGCGTGCGTGAGACGGTCAAGGGCCGCGGCCTGCAGGTCATGCGCACCGAGGGCGAGGACAACGGCGAATGGATCATCGTGGACTGCGGCGCGGCCGTCGTGCACGTGATGCAGCCGGCCATCCGCGACTACTACCACCTCGAAGAGATCTGGGGCGGCAAGCCCGTCAAGCTCAAGGTGAGCGACGGCGAGACGCGGCTGGTCAAGGCTTCCGAGGATGCGTCCGCGAAGCCTGCCAAGGCATCCAAGAAGAAGCCTGTGCAGGAGCTGGGCCCTGTGGGTGGCAAGAAGGCCCCCGCCAAGAAGGCTGCGGCGCCGGCTGCCAAGAAGGCCGCGCCCGCCAAGAAGGGCGTGAGCCGCGTGGTGGGCAGCAAGACGCCTGCCGCCAAAACCATCAAGGTCGGCGCGGCCAAGCCGGCGGCCAAGAAGACGGCGGCCAAGGCGGCCCCCGCGCCGAAGGCCGCGCCTGCCCGCAAGGCCGCAGCGCCCGCGAAGACGGCGGCCAAAAAGGTCGTCGCCAAGAAGGCGCCAGCGAAGAAGACCGCGGCCAAGAAGGGCTGATGCGGCTGTTCCTGGTCGCCGTGGGCCAGCGCCAGCCGGCCTGGGCGGACACCGCCTACGAGGACTTCGCCAAGCGGTTTCCGCCTGAACTGAAGCTGGAGCTGAAGGCCGTCAAGGCCGAGACGCGGGGCAGCAAGACGGCGGAGCAA
Source organism: Pelomonas dachongensis (assembly GCF_043555865.1). Taxonomy (NCBI): domain Bacteria; kingdom Pseudomonadati; phylum Pseudomonadota; class Betaproteobacteria; order Burkholderiales; family Sphaerotilaceae; genus Roseateles; species Pelomonas dachongensis. Next base: position 141,725 of record NZ_JBIGHY010000010.1, on the reverse strand, counting down.
CTCATGGCCGCAGAAGCCGCCCGCATCGAGGCGGCGCTGCAGTCAACGGGCAGGGGCGTGCGCCGCATCATCCTGGACGAGCGTGGCGAACGTCGCACCAGCGTGCAGCTGGCCGAGCGGCTGAAGCTGTGGATGGGCGAGGGCCGCGACGCCGCGCTGATCATCGGCGGCCCCGACGGCCTGCATCCCGACCTGAAGGCAACGGCGGACGAGACGCTGCGCCTGTCCGACCTGACGCTGCCGCACGCCTTCGCCCGGGTGCTGCTGGCCGAGGGGCTGTACCGTGCCTGGACCGTGACGACCGGCCATCCCTACCACCGCGAATGACCGGATTCCTCTACCTCGCCTCGCAGAGCCCGCGCCGCCGCCAGTTGCTGGACCAGCTGGGTGTCCCGCAGGAGCTGCTGCTGCCTGGCGCCGACGAGGACGCCGAGGCGTTGGAAGCGGTGCAGCCGGGCGAGCCGCCCGAGACCTACTGCGCCCGCGTGACCACCGCCAAGCTGGATGCGGCCCTCGCACGTCTGGCTGCGCGCGGCCTGCCGCCCGCGCCCGTGCTGTGCGCCGACACGACGGTGGCCATCGACGATCTCATCCTCGGCAAGCCCGTCGACGCGACCGATGCCGCGCGCACGCTGGCGCTGCTGGCCGGGCGCACGCACCGCGTCATCACGGCCGTCACGGTGGCCGATGCGACGCGCCGCGTGGCCGCGTTGAACGTGTCGCAGGTGGAGTTCGCGCCGCTGTCCGCCGCGCAGATCGCGCGCTATGTCGACACCGGCGAGCCCTTCGGCAAGGCGGGGTCATACGCGATCCAGAGCCAGGCCGCCGCGTGGATCGTGAAGATTGCCGGCAGCTACTCGGGCATCATGGGGTTGCCCCTCTTTGAGACAGCGCAGCTGTTGGACAAATTCGGCTTTGAGTTTTGACACCTGCGCCTGCTGGGCGCATGGGTCAGTATTCAAAGGTTCGCGATGGAAGACATCCTGATCAACTGGTCCCCGCAGGAGACGCGGGTGGCCGTGGTCGAGAACGGCGCCGTGCAGGAACTGCACATCGAGCGCACGTTGGAACGGGGCCTCGTCGGCAACGTCTATCTCGGCAAGGTGGTGCGTGTGCTGCCCGGCATGCAGAGCGCCTTCATCGACATCGGCCTGGAGCGCGCAGCGTTCCTGCATGTGGCCGACCTGCACAGCGCGTCGCAATTCGGGCATGGCCGCAACCAGGGCCATGGCGCGGACGTGCCGCCCACGCCCATCGAGCGCCTCGTGTTCGAGGGCCAGCCGCTGACCGTGCAGGTCATCAAGGACCCTATCGGTACCAAGGGCGCACGCCTGTCCAGCCAGATCAGCATCGCCGGGCGCATGCTGGTCTACCTGCCGCAGGACGAGCACATCGGCATCAGCCAGAAGATCGGCTCGCCCGAGGCCCGCGAGGCGCTGCGTGCGCGCATGCTGGCCCTGGTGGGCACCAAGGAGCAGGGCGGTGGCGGCGGCTTCATCCTGCGCACCAACGCCGAGGACGCCAGCGATGAAGAGCTGGGCGCCGACATCGCCTACCTGCGCAAGACCTGGCAGCAGATCCGCGAGAAGTCCCTGACGACGCCGCCGGCCAGCCTGCTGCATCAGGACCTGAGCCTGGTCGAGCGCGTGCTGCGCGACCTGACCCACGACCGCACGGCGCACATCCGCATCGATTCGGGCATGCAGTACGACGTGCTGCGCGGCTTTGGCGCCACCTTCATGCCCGCCGCGACCGCCAAGCTGGAGCATTACCGCGGCGAGCGGCCCATCTTCGACCTGTGCAACGTCGACGCCGAGATCGCCCGGGCGCTGGCGCGCAAGGTGGAGCTGAAGTCCGGTGGCTCGCTGGTGTTCGACCAGACCGAGGCGATGACGACCATCGACGTCAACACCGGCGGCTTCGTCGGCGCCAAGAACTTCGACGACACCATCTTCAAGACCAACCTGGAGGCAGCCGGCGCCATCGCGCGCCAGCTGCGCCTGCGCAACCTGGGCGGCATCATCATCGTCGACTTCATCGACATGACGCGCGAGGAGCACCGCACCGCCGTGCTGGCCGAATTCAAGAAGCAGCTGAGCCGCGACCGCACCAAGGTCACGGTCGGCGGCTTCACGCAACTGGGCCTGGTGGAGATGACGCGCAAGCGCACGCGCGAGTCGCTGTCTCGCATGCTGTGTGAGCCCTGCCCGACCTGCGAGGGCCGCGGCCAGGTCAAGACGGCGCGCTCGGTCTGCTATGACATCCTGCGCGAGATCCTGCGCGAGGCGCGGCAGTTCTCGCCGCGCGAGTTCCGCGTCGTGGCGGCCGCCAACGTCGTCGAGATGATGCTGGACGAGGAAAGCGCCCATCTGGCCGGGCTGTCCGATTTCATCGGCAAGCCCATCTCGCTGACGGCCGAGCCGACCAACCAGACCGAGCACTACGACATCGTGCTGCTGTGATCGACGTCAGAAGGCCCGCGCGGGACGCGGCCTTGTCTGACGTTACAACTTCGGCGTCTGCGGCAGAATCGCGCGCCATGCTCGAATCCGTTTCCCGCCGTCGCAGTCTCGCGGCCCTGGCCGCCCTCGCGGGCCTGGGCGCAGGCCCCGCACTCGCGCAGATGCGCATTGACATCGCCGGTGTCGGCGGCACCCGCATCCCGGTCGCCATCGTCGACTTCCGCGATCAGTCGCAGTCGCCGCAGCCGATCGCCGCCATCATCCGCGCCGACCTGGAGCGCAGCGGCCTGTTCCGCACCGTCGATGCGCCCGCCGGCTTGAGCGAGGCCAGCAGCCCCGCCTTCGCCGAGTGGCGCTCGCGCCAGGCCGATGCGCTGGTGGCCGGGTCGGTCACGCGGCTGGCCGACGGGCGGCTGGACATCCGCTTCAAGCTCTGGGACGTCGTCAAGGGCGCCGAGAGCATCGGCGAGGCCCAGGCCGTGATGCCGGACGATGCGCGCCTCGCGGCGCACCGCATCGCGGACATGATCTACCAGAAGCTCACCGGCGAGCGCGGCGTGTTCGCCACCCGCATGGCCTACGTCACCAAGGCCGGTGCGCGCTACAGCCTGGTCGTCGCCGATGCCGACGGCGAGGGCGCCCGCGCCGCGCTGAACAGCGTCGACCCCATCATCTCGCCGGCCTGGTCGCCCAATGGCCGGGAACTGGCCTACGTGTCGTTCGAGAGCCGCAAGGCCACCGTGCGCATCCAGGACGTGCAGACCGGCCAGCGCCGCGTGCTGGCCGACTTCAAGGGCACCAACAGCGCGCCGGCCTGGTCGCCCGATGGCCAGCGCCTCGTGCTGAGCCTGTCGCGCGACGGCGGCACGCAGCTGTTCGTCATCAACCGCGACGGCAGCGGCGTGCGCCGCATCGCCCAGAGCAGCGCCATCGACACCGAAGCCTGCTTCGCGCCCGATGGCAGCAAGATCTACTTCGTCAGCGACCGTGGCGGCAGCCCGCAGATCTACCGCATGCCCGCCGGCGGCGGCGCGGCCGAACGCGTGACCTTCAGCGGCAACTACAACATCAGCCCGGCCCTCAGCCCCGACGGCAAGACGCTGGCCTACATCACCCGGACCGGCGGCGCCTTCCGCCTGTCGGTGCTGGACCTCGCCACCGGCCAGGCGCAGCAGATCAGCGAAGCCAACGACGACGAAAGTCCGTCGTTCGCACCGAATGGCCGGCTGATCGTCTATGCCAGCCGCGCCGGTGGCAAGGAGGTGCTGATGACCACGACGCTGGACGGCAAGATCAAGACGCCGCTGCTCGTCACGTTGGCCGATGTCCGCGAGCCCACCTGGGGCCCGTTCGCGCCATGAACCCTGACGTCCAACCTTGTTGGACAATCACGCGCCCGGCCGCCCAGGCCGCGCCCTGTTACCCCGCCCCCTGTCTGTTGTGGAGACCACTCGAATGAAGCTGACCCGCCATGTGCTTACCCTGATCGCCGCCGCTGCCCTGGCAGGTTGCGGTTCCTCCGTCAAGTTGGACGAGCCCGCGCCGGTTGAAACGCGCCAGCCCACGGCCCCGGTGGCCACGCCGCCGCAAAACAGCGGCCAGGCCGTGCCCGAGTCGAAGGTCGCCACCGTCGACCTGAACGCCCAGTACACCGAGCAGGTCCGTGACAAGCGCGTCGTCTACTTCGACTACGACAGCGACGTCGTCAAGGAAGAGTACCGCCCGACGGTGGAACTGCATGCCAAGCGCCTGAACAACAACCGCAAGCTGACCCTGAACCTCGAAGGCCACACCGACGAGCGCGGCGGGCGCGAGTACAACCTGGCCCTGGGCCAGCGCCGTGCTGAAGCCGTCGCCAAGTCGCTGACGCTGCTGGGCGTGCAGGCTGCACAAGTCGAGGCCGTCAGCTACGGCAAGGAGCGCCCCGCCGTGACCGGCGGTGGTGAAGAAGCCTGGGCCAAGAACCGCCGCGTCGAGCTCAAGGACAAGTGATGCGCGTGCTGCGTTTGTCACTCGCGGCGCTGGCCGTGGGCGCAGCCTTCGCACAGCCCGCTCACGCGGGCTTGTTCGAGGACGACGAGGCTCGGAAGTACATCAAGGTCTTGGAAGCGCGCATCCAGGCCAACGACGATGCCGCCAAGCAGCGCTCCGAGCAGCTCAACACGCAGATGCAGGAGCAACTGCAGACGCTGCGCCGCAGCCTGCTGGACCTGAACGGCCAGATCGACATGCTGCGCGGAGAAGTCGCCAAGCTGCGCGGCACCAACGAACAGCTGGCGCGCGATCTGTCCGAGACACAGCGCAAGCTGGTCGACCAGTCGCAGTCCGTGGAAGCGCGGCTGAAGCCGCTTGAGCCGCAGAAGGTGAGCCTGGACGGCCGCGAGTTCCAGGTCTCGCCCGACGAACGCAGCCAATACGAAGCCGCCATCGGCATCGTGCGCCGCGGTGATTTCACCGAGGCCGTGGCCGCCCTGAACGGTTTCCTGAAGCGCTATCCCAGCAGTGGCTACACCGACTCGGTGCGCTTCTGGCTGGGCAATGCGCAGTACGGCAAGCGCGACTACAAGGACGCGATCGCGACCTTCAAGGCCTTCGTGTCGGCCAATGCGGACCATCCCCGCGCGCCCGAGGCGCTGCTCGCGCTGGCGAACTGCCAGATCGAGCTGAAGGACAACCGCAATGCGCGCCGCACGCTGGACGACCTCATCAAGACCTACCCGCGTACCGAAGCTGCCCAGGCGGCCAAGGAACGCCTCGCAGCGCTGAAGTAAGGCGCCAGGAGCCCCGCCTTGCCGCCAGACGGCGAGGCGGAGAGGGCGATCCCCATGTCCGACATTGACTCCGCTGACCTGGAGCGCCGCTTCGGCGGCTTGCGCCGCCTGCATGGCGACGCTGCCTATGCCCGCCTGCGGGCAACGCGCTTTGCCGTCGTGGGGCTGGGTGGCGTCGGCTCGTGGGCCGTCGAGGCGCTTGCCCGCAGCGGCGTGGCTGCCCTGACGTTGATCGACCTTGACCAGGTCTCCGAATCCAACATCAACCGCCAGATCCAGGCGCTGGGCTCGACCGTCGGCATGGCCAAGGCCGAGGCGCTGCGGCTGCGCATCGCGGACATCCATCCGGGTTGCGATGTGCGGGTCATCGAGGAGTTCGTCGAGCCCGACAACTGGCCGGCACTGCTCGGCGACACCATCCTCGACGGTCTCATCGATTGCTGCGACCAGGTGCGGGCCAAGGCCACGCTGGCGGCATGGGCGCGCGAGCGGCGACTGCCCTTCGTCACCGTCGGCGCCGCGGGCGGCAAGCGCGAGCCGCAGCAGGTGCAGATCGACGACCTCGGCGCGACCACTCACGACCCGCTGTTGGCATCGCTGCGTCAGCGGCTGCGCAAGCATCACGGCGCACCGCGCACGGGCAGCATGGACGTGGCCTGCGTCTACTCGCGCGAACCGGTGCATCTGCCGCCGCAGGCAGAGGGCGAGGCCTGTGATGTCGACGGGAGCCTCAACTGCCATGGTTACGGCTCCAGCGTTGCAGTCACGGCGACATTCGGCATGTGCGCCGCCGCCGAATTGCTGCGCCTGCACCTGGCGCGTGGTTGATCTGAAAAAGTCTTGGCGGAGCGGGAAAATTCTGCCTATAATGGCGGGCTCTGCTTGACACGGGACGTTAGCTCAGTCGGTAGAGCAGCGGACTTTTAATCCGTTGGTCGCAGGTTCGAATCCTGCACGTCCCACCAGAATTTATTGCGAAGATTCGACGGAATCACGCTACAATCATTGGCTCAGCGAGACGCAAGTCAAAACTGAATCAGGGCTCTTAGCTCAGTTGGTAGAGCAGCGGACTCTTAATCCGTAGGTCGAGTGTTCGAGTCACTCAGGGCCCACCAAAATTTAAGAACGAAAACAAGCACTTAGCGGCGACAGCCACTAAGTGCTTTTTTCTTGCCTGTGCGCATGTAGGCGTCGGTGTATGCGGCGAACACCCCTTTGAGGTGATGGGAATTTGCGGAGGCAGAGGGCAGCGCGCTGCCCTCTGCTGATACGTGCATTTCCTGTGCTGCTAGGGTGCCAAACGAACTGACATTGACGAATTGAGTTGTCGAGTTCTAGCTGATTGCTAGAATTTCTTGCATGACCAAAAAGCCTCTTCCAACACTTTCGCCGGCGAAGCAACGTCTGCACAAGGTTGCGGTGAAGCGCGTTCTCGTCGCGAAGGTGCAGCGCGCGAAATTTTTGGCTCAGCTGCGCGTTACAGAGCCGACTGAAGAAAGCCGCCGTGAGGCGAGCGAACTGGTCGACCGCGTACGGGCCGCAAAGACAGCAGGTTTTCTCCAGCAGTACCGCATCGCTGGCTGATGCCGCTATCAGCAGACGGCTTCGGCCTTTTGCCGGTGGTGGACGTTTCACCAGACCCTTTGAGCAAGTTCCGTTGCGGCAAGCACCACCTTGATGAGTTTTTAACGCAGCAAGCCGGCGATTGGCATCTGAAGCGTGTAGGGCATACAACCGTTGTGTTTCACGAAGATGTGCCAGGTGTCGTCGCGTATTTCACGCTCGCCAATGACGATCTTCCGCTGATGACCTCGGAGCAAATGGAGCTGGGCCTGGATGTTCCACTCAGCGCATACCCCGCCGTCAAGCTGGGGCGCCTTGCCGTGGCCTCGCCTTTGCAGGGGTCAAGGCGTCGGCGAACAGGTAATGAAGCTAGTCCATGGCGAAGTGCTCGAATCGCAGTCGCTTTCAGCTGCTCGCCTGGTCATCCTCGATGCCGACAATGAACCACGGGTCATCTCGTTCTATCGTCGACTTGGCTATGTTGATTCTTTGTGGGCTGAAGCTCAAGCGAAGCATCGCCCCAAGGCCGCGAGGACGAACGCACCACCGCCGACGGTAAAGATGATCCGCGACATTCTTTCCTGACAGCTTCAAAGTCTATGCAACGGCGCGCGGAATGCTGAGCGCATCTGTTTCGCGGCTTGGGCCGCATCTTGTACGACCTCAAGGGCTATGAGCGGTGGGTTGAGAGCGGCCGGGGCTGGTCGAGCGACATCAGATCAAACTAAGGGGGGGAGGGGTTCAGCCGACAATGACTGACCCCTATCCCGATTGGGCTTGGTGCGCCAGCACGCCGCAGCGCCGAATCAAGCGCAGCGGATTCTCAATGTTCGGCCGCAGCCAGCAGCGCCTGCGTGTAGGCGTGCTTGGCCGCACCCTGGCACAGCGCGTCGCTGCTCAGCGTCTCGACGATGCGGCCGTGCTGCATGACAGCCAGGTTGTCGCAAAGATGCGCCACCACGCCCAGGTCGTGGCTGACCAGCAGGTAGGTCAGCCCATGCCGGTTGCGCAGTTCAGCCAGCAGGTTCAGCACCTCGGCCTGCACGGACACGTCCAGCGCCGACGTCGGCTCGTCCAACAACAGCAGCGGTGGCTGCAGGATCAGCGCACGGGCGATGGCGACGCGCTGGCGCTGGCCGCCGGAGATCTGGTGCGGGTACCGGAAGCGGAAGGCGGTGGGCAGGCCCACTTGCTGCAGCACGTCGTCCACGCGGTCGTCAATGTCGCGCTTGCCCTGTACGCGCAGCGGTTCGGCCAGCGCAGTGTGCACCGTGTGGCGCGGGTGCAGCGAGCCGTAGGGATCCTGGAACACCATCTGCACGCGGCGTGCGTGCGCCGGGCTGCGCTCGCCCTGGTAGTTGCGACCATCGATGGCGACTTGGCCCTGCCAGTGGCGGTACTGGCCGGCCAAGCAGCGCAGCACGGTGGTCTTGCCCGAGCCGGACTCGCCGACCAGCCCGAAGGACTGGCCGCGCGTCAGCTCCAGGTCCACGCCATGCAGCACCTGGCGCGCCTCGGCGCCTTCGCCGAAAGACAGCGTCAGGCCCTTGACGGACAACATGGTCGGTTCGCTCATGCAGCACTCCAGGCGGCGTCACGCTGCAGCACCGGTAGCACGGCGCGGCGGTGGCGCAGGCTGGGCAGCGAGGCCATCAGGCCCTGGGTGTAGGGGTGTTGCGCGTGGGCCAGTTCGGATGCCTTCAGCGACTCGACGACACGGCCGGCATACATGACCAGCACGCGGTCGCAGAAGCGGCCCACCAGGCTCAGGTCGTGGCTGATGAACAGCAGCGACAGGCCTTGCTCGGCCACCAGCTCGTCCAGCAGGTTCAGCACCTCCTGGCGCACCGACACGTCCAGCGCCGACGTCGGCTCGTCGGCGATCAGCAGGCGCGGCTTCTGCGCCAGCATCATCGCGATCATCACGCGCTGGCCCATGCCGCCGGACAACTCGTGCGGGTACTGGCCGGTCACGCGCTTCGGGTCGTGGATGTGCACGCGGGCCAGCAGCGCCTCGACGCGGTCGTCGCATTCGCTGCGCGACATCGCACTGCCGCGCTGCACCGCCTCGCCGATCTGCCGGCCGATGCTCATGACCGGGTTCAGTGAGTACTTGGGGTCCTGCATGATCATGGACAGCTGGCGGCCGCGCAGCGCCTCCATGTCGGCTTCGCCGGCCTGCAGCAGGGGGCGGCCGTCGAAGTCCAGCCGGTCCGCGGTGATGCGGGCCTGGCGCGGCAGCAGGCGCAGCAGCGCGCGGCCCACGGTGGTCTTGCCGGAGCCCGACTCGCCGACGACGGCGAGTTTCTCTCGGCCCAGTGTGAAGCACACGCCATGCACGACGGGCGTGGCGCCGTAGGCGATGCGCAGGTTCTCGACCTGGAGCAAGGGTTGAGCGTTCATGAGGCTTGGCGCGGATCGAGCGCGTCGTTGAGGCCGTCGCCCAGCAGGTTGAAGGCCATGCTGACGGCCAGGATGGCGGCGCCGGGCGCTGCCACGGTCCACCAGCTGTCCAGCATGTAGCGGCGGCCTTCGGAGATCATGGCTCCCCACTCCGGTAGCGGCGGCTGGGCGCCGAGGCCAAGGAAGCCCAAGCCGGCTGCGGTCAACACGACAGAGGCCATGTTCATGGTCAGCCGCACCAGCACCGAGGGCAGGCACAGCGGCGCCACATGGCGCCACAGCATGCGCACATGCGAAGCGCCTTGCAGTTGGGCGGCGACGATGAAGTCGGCCTGGCGCAGCGTCATTGCCTCGGCGCGGGCCAGCCGCGCGATGGGCGGCCAGGCGGTCAGCGCGATGGCGAGCACCGCGTGGTCCAGCCCCGGGCCCAAAGCGGCGACGAAGGCCAGTGCCAGTACCAGGCTGGGGAATGACAGGAACACGTCGGCGATGCGCATGCAGACCGCGTCCACGCGGCCGCCAAAGTAGCCCGACACGACGCCCACCGCCATGCCCAGCGGGCCGACGACGACGGTGACCAGCGTGACGATGAACAGCGTGATGCGCGTGCCGTGCACCAGGCGGCTGAAAACATCGCGGCCGAATTCGTCGGTGCCGAACCAGTGGGCACTGCTGGGTGGCAGCAACGCGGCGCCGAGGTCCTGCCGCAGCGGGTCGTGCGGCGCGATCCACGTCGCGAACACCGCAACGAGGATCAGCAGGCCGATGATGGCGACGCCGACGGCCGTCAGCGGGTTGGCCAGCAGCTTGCGCAACGTCGCGGCGGCGTCGCGGCTCCAGGCCTCCCAGGCGCCTTGCGGCTGGGCGGGTATTGCAGTCGTCGTCATGTGCGGGCTCTCGGGTCGAATACGCGGTAAAGCGCGTCGGCGGTCAGGTTCAGCGCGACGAAGATCAGGCCGACGACGAGCACCGACCCCATCACCGCGTTCATGTCGCCCAGCAGCAAGCTGCCGGTCAGGTAGCTGCCGAAGCCGGGCCAGCCGAACACGGTCTCCACGAGCACCGCGCCTTCCAGCAGCCCGCCGTAGGCCAGCGCCAGGATGGTCAGCAGCTGCACGCGGATGTTCAGGAAGGCATGGCCCCAGACCACCTGGCGCCGGCTCAGGCCCTTGACGCGTGCGGTGGTGATGTACTCCTGCGTCAGCTGCGCCAGCATGAAACTGCGCGTCATGCGGCTGAGGTAGGCCATCGAGTGCAGGCCCAGCACGCAGGCCGGCAGCAGCAGGTGGCGCAGCGCGTCGCGGAAGGCGGCGAGGTCACCGGCCAGCAGCGTGTCCACCAGCATCAGCCCGGTGACGCGCGGGATGGCGCCCTCGTAGCCCAGCCCGATGCGGCCGATGCCACCAGCCCAGCCCAGCCACGCGTAGAACACCAGCAGGCCCATCATGCCGAACCAGAAAACCGGCGTGGAATGGCCTGCCAGGCCCAGCACGCGGGCGACGTGGTCGGGCCAGCGCTTGTGGTTGCTGGCGGCCCACACGCCCAGCGGCACGCCCAGCAGTGCGCCGAGCACGATGGCCAGCGTGGCCAGCTCCAGCGTGGCGGGCAGCACGCGGGCCAGGTCCTCGGTGACCGGGCGGCCGGTCAGCAGTGCATGGCCCAGGTCGCCTTGAAAGAGGTCGCCGAGATAGCGGCCGAACTGCGCCCACAGCGGCCGGTCCAGGCCCAGCTGCTGGTAGACCTGCTCGTAGGTGGCGCGGTCAGCGTCGGGGCCGACGATGGCCAGCACCGGGTCCAGCGGCATCACGCGGCCGATCATGAAGGTCAGCAGCAGCAGGCCCAGCAGTGCGATGGCAGCACTCGACGTGCCGCGGATCCAGCGTGACTTCATCATGGCTTGCTCACCTTGTGGACGTCCCGCAGCCGCGTGGCGCCGCTGGGATGGCCCACATAGCCCTGCACTGCGCGGCGCACGACCTGCGTGTCCAGCATCTGCGCGATGGGCTGGATGGCCGGCACACGCACGTCCAGCTGCTCTTGCGCCTGGCGGTACAGCGCGGTCTGCTCGGCGGCGTCGGGCGTCAGCAGTGCCTGTTCGATGAGGCGGTTCAGCTCGGCGTCGGCATAGCCGGTGCGCCAGCCCTGGAAGTTGCTCAGCCGTGCGCTGTCGCGGTTGTCGGGGTTGTAGACCAGCGCGCGCAGGCTGGAGTGCGGGTGCGACTCGGCGCCACCGCCGCCGCGGCCTACGATGATCTCGAAGTTGCGTTCGCGCATGGCGCCATAGACCTGGTTGCCAGTGCCGGGCAGGATGCTGGCGCGGATGCCGCCCTCGGCCAGCGTGGCCTGCAGGCTGGTGGCGATGCCGGTGAACGGCGCCTCGGCGATGACGCGGATGGTGGTCTCGAAGCCTTCGGGCAGGCCGGCCTCGGCCAGCAGGCGGCGCGCGGCCTGGGGGTTGAAGGCGTAGACGGGCTGGGGCAGCGACGCGGGCAGGCCCTGCGGCACGGGACGCATCTGCAGTTCGCCGTAGAAAGGCAGCACGCCGGATGCGACGCCCTGGAAGTCGATCAGATGGCGCAGCACCGCGCGGCGCACGCGTTCGTCGGCAAAGCGCGGGTGGCGCGCGTTGACGGCGACGTAGTACATCGTCGAGCGGCGCACGCTGTCGACCACCAGGTCCGGCCGCTTGGCGAGCGCGCGCACATCGGGCGCCGACATGCCGCCGGCCACGTCCAGGTCGCCGCGCGCCAGCATCAGCCGCAGCGTCTGCGACTCGGTCATGTGCCGCACGACGACGCGGCGCAGCTTGGCGGGTGCCTGCCAGTAGTTGGCTGACCGACGCATGGTCAGCAGCTCCTTGGGCCGCCACTCCTCCAGCTCGAAGGCGCCGGAGCCGGCGGCATGTGTGGTCAGCCACGCATTACCGAGGTCGCCCCGCACTTCGTGAGCCAGCACCGTGTCGCGGTCGATGACGTAGCCGCTCATGGAGGTGGCCAGTGTCATCAGCACCAGCACGGGGTCGGTGGGCTGCGGCAGGTCGATGACCAGCGTCAGCGGGTCCTCGGAGCGGATCAGCGCCGGCGCGTTGGTGGCCGAGTAGCCGTAGCTTTTCCAGACGCTGGCCAGCGCGAGATTGAGCTTCAGCACGCGTTGCAGCGACCAGGCCGCATGTGCTGCCGTCAGTGGTTTGCCGGTGGCGAAGCGGACGCCGTCGCGCAGCCGCAGCGTCAGGCGGCGGCCGCCGTTGCCCACTTCCCAGCGCTGCGCGACGCTGGGCTTGAGCTGTGTCGTGTCGTGCGCGTCCACTTCCAGCAGGCTGTCGTAGAGGTTGCAGGCCACGGTCACCGCATCCAGGCCGGTGGCGGCGGCGGGGTCCAGCGAGAGCAGGTTGTTCATGCTCATGCCGACCAGCAGCTGGTCGTCGGACGAGGCGGCGTGGCCCAGGCCGCCGCAGCCTACTGCGGCGAGCGCGAGCAGATGGCGCCGGCGCAGCGGCAGATGCGATGCGGGCAGCATGCTCAGTACGTGGCGACGGTGTGCTTGGCGATGTAGTCGAAGTTGATGTCTTCGCCGAGGCCCGCGCCTTGCGGCAGCGACACATAGCCGTCGCGGTCCATCGGGTCCACGATGGCGTTCAGGTAGGCCGGCACTTCGTCGTAGTCCAGGAAGGGGTGCAACAGGCCGCGCTCGTACCAGCGGCAGTTGCGGATCGCGCCGCACACGGCCAGGTTGGGCGCGCCGTTGCCGTGCACCTCGCAGTTCATGCCGAAGGACTCGGCCAGCGCCGCGACCTTCATCGTCGGGCCGATGCCGCCGCATCCGGTGACGCCGGCGCGCAGGATGTCGCTGGCGCCTGCAGTGACCCAGCCGGCGCGCGCGTAGTGTTTGCCCGACAGGCTCTCCGGCCCAAGGATGGGAATGCTGAGCTGCCCGGCCAGCCAGGCGTAAGACGCCGTGCTCTGCTCGTTCATCATTTCCTCGAACCAGGTGAAGTCCAACTCCTCCAGCGCGCGGCCGATGCGCAGCGCGTCGGTGCGGCTGTACTCGTGGTAGCCGTCCAGCATCAGCGCGATGTCCGGTCCCACGGCCTTGCGCACGGCGGTGCAGGCCTTGATGTCCATCGCGACGCTGGGTGCGAACGCGACCGGCGGCATCCATGTGTGCAGCTTGATGGCCTTGTAGCCACGCTCCACGAGCTTCAGCGCGAAGTCGGCGTACTCCTCGGGCGTGGACAGGCCGCCTTGCAACTCGTCACCGCACATGGTGCTGCCGTAGGCCGGCACCTTGTCGCGGTAGCCGCCCAGCAGCTGGTAGACGGGCGTCTTCAGCGTGCGGCCGATGAGGTCGTAGAGCGCGCTGTCGACGGCACCCAGCGCGCGGTCGGTCAGCTGGCCAGCGCTGCCTCGCTGCCAGTGCTCCAGCTCGGCCCACAGCTTCTCGCGGTTCAGCGCGTTGCCGCCCACCAGCACGCGGCGCACGAACTGGTTGAGCACGTGCGGGCGCACGACCTGCGGCGGCGCGAAGCAGTGGCCTTCCACGCCGTCGGTGCTGCGGATGGTCAGCAGGGCCATGTGGCCCGTACCCAACGGGCCCGGGTGCGAGTGGCCCGCCGCGTCCACCGAGCGCCGTGTCGGGTGGGTGAACTCAACGGCGCGCACGCTTTCGATCTTGATCATCATGGTCGTATCCCGTCAGTCGTCTGATGACTAGAAGTGTACACAGCGTGACCTGTTTGATTTGCAGAAGCGGCTTGGCAAAGGGAAAACCATCATATTTGGCGTGAAGCTTGGTGCCACAGCTGCGGATGATCTACCTATACTGACATCAGTCGTCTGACGACTTGAGCAACTTCAGATCACGCCGTGAGCACCAATCCTCCCTTCGCGTCCCATGGGCGCCCCACCAGCCTGTCGCAGCGCGTCGTCGACGGTCTGTCCGAGCGCATTGCCAGCGGTGCGCTGAAGCCAGGCGACCGCGTGCCCACGGAGCCGGTGCTGATGCAGGAGTTCGGCGTCAGCCGCAGCGTCGTGCGCGAGGCCATCTCGCGGTTGCAGGCCGGCGGGCTGCTGCGCACCCAGCAGGGTGTGGGCAGCTTCGTGCTTGCGCCCAAGGTGGATGTGCCGCCACTGCAGCCGCTTCAAGGGGCCGAGCTGAAGCTGCAGCAGAAGCTGGCGATGCTGGAGCTGCGCCTGAGCTTAGAGCCCGAGACTGCCGCGCTCGCCGCCCAGCGGCGCACGCCCGAGCAGCTGGCAGCGATGGAGCGGGCGCTGGACGATTTCGACACGCAGCACACCACTGGCGAAGGCACGGCGGAGGCCGACTACCGCTTCCACGAACTGCTGGCGCAGGCCACCGGCAACGAGTACTTCTCGCATGTGCTGCGCGCGCTGAGCAGCGCCACCATCCCGCGCCAGTCCACCGCGCGCCGCACGACCCGCAGAGTTGCCCGCTTCGGCGAGTCCTCGCCCGAGCTGCGACCGGGCAAGGAGATCACGGCCCAGGAGCACTGGGCCGTGCTGGATGCCATCCGCCGTGGCGATGCCGCGGCCGCGCGCGCAGCGATGTTCATGCACCTCAACAACAGCCGCGAGCGCATGCGCAACGCGAGCCGCTGACCCGCCCCGGGGCCAGGCACGCAGAGGCCGCGCCCCCATCCAGCCACCCCAGGAGACAAGCCATGCAACACCCCCGCCGCCCGTCGGCAGCTCAACCGACCGCGATCGCCCTCGCACTGCTCAGCCTCGCCGGCGCGCATCCGCTGGCGCAGGCCCAGCAGACACAGACCATCGAGCGCGTCGAGATCACCGGCTCCATCATCCGGCGCTCCATCAACGACGAGGCGGCGCTGCCGGTCACGTCGATGAAGGCGACCGAGCTGAGCGCCCGCGTCAACACCGAGCTCAAGGACATGATGCTGGAGCTGCCGCAGGCGAACTCGCTGGGCACCAACGCCGGCACGGCGGGCCCCATGACCAGCCTGCGCGGCTTTGGCCCCATGCGCACGCTGACGCTGCTGAACGGCCGCCGCCTGGCCAAGGAGCCGCTGACCAACCAGTACGTCAGCGTCAACGTGATGCCGCGCATGGCGCTGAGCCACGTCGACATCCTGCGCGACGGCGCCTCGTCCAGCTACGGCTCCGACGCGATGGGCGGCGTGCAAGCGTTCTACACGCTGCCGTCTTACAAGGGCGTGGGCATCAAGCTGGAGACCACCATCCCCGAGCGCTCCGGCGGTGGCGCCACCCAGGCGCTGGGGCTGATCGCCGGTATCGGCGACCTGGGCGCAGACCGCTGGAACGTCTACGCGGCCTTCGACATCCAGAAGCGCGAGGAACTGCCGCGCTCGGCCCGCCCCGAGCTGACCGACGGCTCTGCGCTGACGGCTTTGGGCATCAGCACCGCGCCGGGCCTGGGCGCGAATGCGACGCCGGGCAACTTCACCGACCCGACCAACCCGACCGCGTCGCTGCGCACCGTGCGCTACAACCCGATGTACGCCAGCGGCTGCATGCCGCCGTACTCCGTGCCCAGCACTTCGGGCGGCCGCCAGACCTGCTTCCTGGATGCCAACACGCAGTACACGACGTTCAACAACAAGAACGGCATCCTGAACTTCTACGCGCAGGGCAAGCTGCTGCTGGGCGGCGACCACCAGATCACGGCCGAGTTCAACCACAGCCAGTTCGAGGTCGACCAGTACAACAACCCGGCCGCGCCCACGGTGCGCCTGACCAGCACCCACCCCTACTACCCGGGCAACGGCAAGGTACCCGCCGTGCCGGGCCTGAACCTGGCTGGCCGGCCCATCGACGTGCTGTGGTCGGTGGCCGACGCCGGCGCGCGCATCCGCAACGACGTGCACAGCAACGACCGCCTGGTGCTGACCGCTGAGGGCTCGCTGGGCAACTGGGACTACCGCACCGGCCTGAACTACGGTCGCTCGGAACGCAACACCAAGGCCGGCTCGGGCTGGCTGCGCGTCACCGGCATCGCCACGGTGCAGGGCACGACGGCCCGCACGCTGTTTTTGGACCCCAGGCTCAACCCCTTCGGGCTGCAGGATGCTGCGGGGCTGGAAGTGTTGAACGCGGCACTGCTTGACGGCAACACGCTGCGCCTGCACCGCGCCGAGAACGCCAGCCTGGACGCCACCTTCTCGCGCGCCGTCATGAAGCTGGCCGGCGGCGACATGATGCTGGCGATGGGTGGCGAACTGCGCCGCGACAAGTGGCGCGCCATCGGCCAGGCTGGCAACGATGCCTCGGCGGCGCTGAACGGCCAGATCGACCTGCTGGGCGGCGACAACCTCGCCAGCGGCGCCACGTCGGCCACCAGCACCCAGATCGGCCGCACCATCACGTCGCTGTTCGCTGAAGTTGATGCGCCGGTGCTGCGCGACCTGACGCTGAACGCCTCGGTGCGCGGCGACAAGTACGGCGACCTCGGCGAGACCACCGTGAACCCCAAGCTCAGCGCGCGCTGGACGCCGATCAAGAGCCTTGTGCTGCGCGGCTCGGCCAATACCGGCTACCGCGCGCCCAGCCTGCCAGAGATCTACACCAAGGAGACCGAGCGCACGCTGATCCCCGTGTTCAACGACCCGCTGAACTGCCCCACCGTCAACGGCGTGCCGACGGCCAGGCCCGGCTTCGCGCCTGAGCTGGTGTGCAGCCTGACCGGCTACAACCAGATCACCAAGGTGCCCAACAACGCCGGCGTGAAGCCCGAGACCTCGCGCAGCCTCACCTTCGGCATGGGTTTCGAGCCGGTCAAGAACCTGACGCTGACGCTGGATTACTGGCGCACGCAGATCGACGAGGTCATCGGCAACCGCGCCATCGACTACATCCTCGCCAACCCGGCGACCTACCCCGGCCTGTTTTTGCGCAACGCCGACGGCACGCTGGGCGTGCTGTCCGCCACCGGCTCACGCGACGCCGTCATCAACACGCCGTCCAACGTGGGATCCATCCGCGGCGCCGGCATCGACGCGAGTCTCAAGTACATCGCGCCCAAGCAGCCCTGGGGCACGCTGTCGGGCGGCATCGACATCGCCTACCTGACCAAATGGGACGCGCGCTCCGAGGGTGTCAACAACGGCGACTGGGTCTCGGCACTGGGCTTCTACAACGACGTGGTGCCGGTGAACCCGAACGCGGGTCTGTCCAACGCGACGCGCGGCCTGAACAACCGCTGGCGCCACACGGCGCAGGTGGCGTGGCAGAACGCCGAGTGGATGGTCCAGCTGTCGCAGCGCTACCAGAGCAAGATCGCGGACCAGAACCTGCCCGCTGCCACCGGCGCCGGTACGACGGGGCCGCGCAACGTCGCGTCGTACTCGCAGTACAACCTGATGCTGAAGTACAGCGGCTTCAAGAACATCAAGCTGTCGCTGGGCGTCAGCAACCTCCTCGACAAGGAGCCGCCGCTGACCAACCACACCGCCTACCGCGGCTACCTGACCAGCGTGGCCGACGTGCTGGGCCGGGCCTATGTGCTGACGGGCGAATACCGGTTCTGACACCGGGTCTGGCCCACGGCGTACGGCCCGCTGTCATCCGGGCCCGTCGCCGACCTGCAGGGCGCGGCGGATCTGCTGCGCTGCCTCTTCGAACTGCAGCAACTGGACCAGCTCGCCAAGGCGTTCGGCCTGCTCCTCGCCCAGCCGGGTGCGGAGTGGGCTGGCCAGCGCCTGCCAGGTAGACAGGGCGGCGAGATCCTTGCCGTCCAGCTGGGCCAGCAGCCGTGCCTGCGTCGAGGCGTTCAGGGCCAGGCCGGCGCCGTCGGTATTGGTGCGGCGGTCTTGCAGGGCGCTGCCGGCCAGCGCCGCTGCGATGGACTGCAGCAGCGGTTGGCCCACCGCCTGCAGGGCGCGAATGGCGTCACGGGCGGTTGCCCAGTCATCGGTTCTCAGCGCGTCCTCCGCGCGTGACGCGCAGGCCTGCAGGTCGCCGGCACCCAGCGTCCCTGCGACGGACTTGAGGTCGTGCAGCGTCGCCGCGTGCACGCGCAGCGCGTCGACGCTGGCGAGCGGATCGGACGACAGCGCGGCGTTCGCCTCGATCATCTGCTGCGTTGAAGCCAGCATGCGCCGAAGCAGGCCGCGGTCGCCCTGGAGCCGCCGGAAGGAGACCGTCGCATCGATCCCGTCGATCACCGGCCAGTCGGCAGGAGGTCGAGCGCTCGGCGCGTCCGGTGCGGCCGTGGCGGACTCGTTTGGCGCGCGGTGCAGGAAGCCCGCCACCGTCGCCACGAGCTGTTCGGGCTCGAACGGCTTGCCGATCACAGCGTCCATGCCAGCGTCCAGCGCCGCGCGTCGTTCGCCGGCGGAGACCCCGGCGGTCAGGCCGATCAACGGCAGGCGCTCCCCGTGCAACAGCGCGCGGATGCGGCGGGTGGCCTCCAGGCCGTCCATGACGGGCATCTGCACGTCCATCAGGATCGCGTTGAACCCGCCATCGCCCAGGCGCAGCAGCTCACAGGCCTCGCGGCCGTTGGTGGCCAGGTGCACATCGGCGCCTTCGCTGCCGAGGATGCGTTCGGCGACCTCTCGGTTGAGGGCGTTGTCGTCCACCACGAGCACGCGCATGCCCGCGAGCGACAGGCTGCCGGTCTGCTGAGCCGCCGCGCGCTGCGCGGGTGGGTGCGCGGCCTGGTCGGCCAGCCGGAATGTCAGCCGCACCTCGAACGAGCTGCCGGCACCCGGCGCGCTGTGCAGCTGGATCGTCCCGCCCAGCAGCTCCACCAGCTGGCGCACGATGGACAGGCCCAGCCCGGTGCCGCCGAACTTGCGCGTGGTCGAGGCGTCGGCCTGCACGAACGGCTGGAACAGGCGTTGCTGCACGTCCTCGGCGATGCCGATGCCGGTGTCCGTCACCCGGAAGGTGAGGGGCAGCCGCCCGGCGGCGTCGAGGTGACCTGCGTCGACATCGAGCGTCACGCCCCCCTGCGCGGTGAACTTGACGGCATTGCTGAGCAGGTTGAGCAGGATCTGCGTGAGCCGGGTGCTGTCGCCGAGCAGCGGTTGCGCGGTCGCCTCGGGCATCGAGACCGAGAAGCCGATGCCGCGCTGCTCCGCGGACACACGCGCCAGCGAGCAGACCTCGGCGATGACATCCTCCAGCTGGAACGGGGCCATCTCCAGCGTCATCTCGCCCGCTTCGATCTTGGACAGGTCCAGCACGTCGTTCAGCAAGGCCATCAACGTCTTGCCGGCGGTCCTGATGCGGGTGAGCATGGCGGCCTGGTCGTCGTCCAGGCGAGTGCGGGCCAGCATGTGGGAGAGGCCGATGACTGCGTTCATCGGCGTGCGGATCTCGTGGCTCACGTTGGCCAGGAAGCGGCTCTTGGCCTCGTTGGCCTGGCGGGCCTCTCGCATTGCGTCGTCGAGCAGCGCCGTGCGTTCACGCACCTGGTCTTCCAGCGAGGCGTTGAGTTCGCGCATGCGTTGCTCGGCCGCCTTGGCTTCGCGCACGTCGCGCAGGATCTTGGCGGAGCCCACCACCACGCCGTCGCTGCCGTGGATGGGTGAGGCCGTGATCGAGACCGGGATCAGCGTGCCGTCGCGGGCGCGCCGCGTCGTCTCGAACACGCGCACCCGCCCGCCGCTGGCCACGGTGGCGCGGATGTTCTCGTCCTCGGCCACCAGATCGGCAGGCAGCAGAAGGTCCGTGGCGATCTTGCCCTGCGCCTCCTCGCGGGTGAAGCCGAACAGGCGGGCCGCACCATCGTTCCAGTCCGTGACGGTGCCGTCCAGGGTCTGCACGATGACGGCGTCGCTGCTGCCCTCGACGATGGCGGCGCGCCGTGCCTGCTCCAGCCGCTGTGACCGCGTCCTGTCCACCAGCTGAAGGCCGGTGGACAGCAGCGCCGCGCAGATGCCGCTCAGCAGCGCCGCCAGCAAAGCCGCCTTCAGCGGTGATGACTGGTGCAGCGACTGCATGAACGCCGCCGTCGGGTGCAGCCGTGCCTCCCAGCGGCGGCCATACAGCGGGATGGCGATGCGCTGCTCCTCGGGGCCGTTCGCGTCCAGGGAATCCTGGCGCGTGGCGTAGAAGGCGCTGCCGGGCTGGTGCGCCAGGTCCAGTAGCGACATGCCGAAGTGCTCCTCCTCGGCGTCGAGCCCGCTGAGGATGTCCTCGATGAGCAGCGGCACGTAGGCCCAGCCGATCAGGGCCGGGTCGTTCTCGCTGCCGACCTCAGGCACAGGCGCGCCGGCGGTGGTCCGGCGTATCGCCAGCAGCAGCAGCAGGCCGCCCGAGGTCCGGCCCGATGCCTGGACGAGGGTGAGCGGGGCCGTCAGCGTGGGCTGCGAGGTTCTGGCGGTCTGCACGGCGGCTTCGCGCCGCGCCGCCTCCGAAGCGATGTCCAGGCCTACAGCTTCCCGGTTGCGTTCGATCGGCTCGACGAAGCTGATGACGTAGCGGTCGCCGTCGTGGCGCGCCAGCGTCTTGATGGCGAAGCTCGTCGTGCCTTCGCTGCGCCGGGCGGCCAGGAAGGCAGCTTCCTGCGAGGCTGTCACCCGGTGGATGATGCCGAAGCCGCGCGCGCCGGGGAACTCGCGGTCGATCTGGCGCGACGCCGCGTACCGGGCGAATGCCGCGCGCGACATGTCGCCTTCCGCCGCGAGCACCACGCCACGCGCGCCGCGCAGGCCGTATTCGTAGCGCCGCAGCCGCTCGACGATGCCCTGCGTGACGCGCCGCGACAGGGCGGCAAATCGCTCGTCGGCATCTGCATGGTTCTGCGCGGTCTGGACCATGAAGGTGAGGGCGCCCGCCAGCAGGGCCGCCAGTGCCACCAGCACCAGCGTCATCACCACGCGGCGTGAGAGCAGTCCGCCCCCGCGGGTTTCCTGCGGCGCGGCCGGATGTGGCGTGGTCATGAGAACAGCGCTGCGCAGGCGCGGTTCCTGCCTTCTGCTTTTGCGCGGTACAGCGCCTGGTCTGCACGCTCGACGAGCTGGCGCTCGGCGCCCGCGGCCTGCTGCTGCGGCGGCACACAACTCGCAATGCCGATGCTCACCGTGACGCGGGCGGCCGTGGGCGATGCCGCATGGGGCAGCGCCAGCGAGGCGATGGCGGCGATCAGCCGCTCGGCCGCGCCCAACGCGCCGGCCATGTCCGTGTCGGGCAGCAGCAACGCGAACTCCTCGCCGCCGATGCGCGAAGCGAGGTCGGCCGGCCGCCGTGCCTGCCCGGCCAGTGCCGACGCGATCTCGCGCAGACAGGCGTCGCCGCCCGGGTGCCCGTAGTGGTCGTTGAAGCGCTTGAAATGATCCACGTCCAACAGCAGCAGCGACAGCTCGCCGCCGGTCCGCGCGGCCCGGGCGTGCTCCAGCTGCAACCGTTCGTCGAAGGCGCCGCGGTTGGCCACGCGCGTCAGGCCGTCAATGGCGGCGCTGCGTCGCAGCTCGTCGGTCAGGGCCTTGAGGCGCAGCTGAGTCTGCACCCGCGCGAGCAGCACCGGCTCGTTCACGGGCTTGGTGATGAAGTCCACGGCCCCGGCGTCCAAGGCCCGCACCTCGGCCTGCGCGTCGTTGTGGGCCGTCACGAAGATGACGGGGATCTTGTCGAGTTCGGGATCGGCGCGCATCGCCTGGCAGACGGCATAGCCGGACATGCCGGGCATCTCCGCATCGAGCAGCACCAGCTGTGGCGGTTCCGCGCGCATCTGCGCCAGCGCCGGCAGGCCCGCCGTCGCGAATCGGACTTGCGCGATCGGCGCCAGCATCTTGCCCAGCACCGCGATCAGGTGCACGTTGTCATCGACGATGAGGATCGAGTTCATGGGTTGCGCAGGATGAAGTTGCGATGCGGGTGGCCGGCGGTGTCGTCCACTCAGCAGGATGCCCACGCGGGCTGCGAGGCGAGTGCGGCGGTGGCCGGCGGGTGTGCGGTCGGCCGACGTGCAGCGGCGGCCCGGCCGGTGGACGCGGGTGCGGTGGCCTCTAGCGCCGGCGCCGCGGCGGCAGCTGGCCGCTCGACCTGGAAGGCCGCCACCGCCTGAGCGAGCGCCTGGGCCTGGCGGGACAGGCTGGAGGCAGCAGCCGCGCTTTCCTCGACAAGCGCCGCGTTCTGCTGCGTGACCTGGTCCATCTGCGTGACGGCGATATTGACCTGCTCGATGCCCCGGCTTTGCTCGCCGGCCGTGCCGGCGATCTCGCCGATCAGCTGGTTGACCTGACGCACCTGCGCAACGATGTCGTGCATGGCCTGGCCGGCCGCTGCGACCTGCTGGCTGCCGGCGGCCACCTTGTCGGCGCTCGTGCCGATCAGCGCCTTGATGTCCTTGGCGGCCGCAGCGCTGCGCTGCGCCAGCGTGCGGACCTCGCCCGCGACGACGGCAAAGCCGCGGCCCTGCCCGCCGGCGCGGGCGGCCTCCACGGCGGCGTTCAGCGCCAGGATGTTGGTCTGGAACGCGATGTCGTCGATGACGCCGACGATCTCGGCGACCTGGCGGCTGCTGGCACTGATTT
Organism: Pelomonas dachongensis; assembly: GCF_043555865.1. Classification (NCBI taxonomy): domain Bacteria; kingdom Pseudomonadati; phylum Pseudomonadota; class Betaproteobacteria; order Burkholderiales; family Sphaerotilaceae; genus Roseateles; species Pelomonas dachongensis. The sequence goes on along the minus strand of NZ_JBIGHY010000010.1, from coordinate 119,049 downwards.
CGTCCATCGTGGCCACCACCTCGCCCACCACGTCGCCGCCGCGCTCGGCAGCGCCGGCGGCGGTGGCCGCCAGCCCGCTGGCCGCACTGGCGTTGTGGGCGTTGTGGCGCACGGTGGCCGTCATCTGCTCCATGGTGCTGGCGGTTTCCTGCAGGCTGGCCGCCTGCTGCTCGGTGCGGCTGGACAGGTCCTGGTTGCCGGCCGCGATCTGGCCCGAGGCCGTGGTCACGGAGTCGATGCCGGTGCGCACCTCGTTCACCAATTGGCGCAAGCCGGCGACCGTGTCGGCGAGCGCTTGCTGCAGTTCGCCCAGTTCGTCGCCACGGTTCACGGCCACGTCCACGGTCAGGTCGCCACTGGCCACGGCCTTGAGGCTGCGAACGACTTGCGCGACGGGCACCGTCACCGAGCGGGTGATGACCACGCCCGATGCCAGGGCCAGGACCAGGCCGAGCGCGGCAAATGCGAGCGTCAGGCGGGTGACGCTCCCCACGGTTGCGAGCGTGGATTCACCAGCAGTCTCCATCTGTCCTTCCTCCAGTTCCGTCAGCGCCTGAAGTCGTTGCTGGTAGGAGAGCTGACGCGGGCGCAACTTGTCAAGCAGCACGGTCTTGGCGGCGGCGAGGTCGCCGTGGCGCACGTGCTGCAGCAACTCTTCCTCGTGTGCCGTGAAAAGGGCGTGCTCGGCCTGCACCTGCTCGAACAGCGCCAGGTCTTCGGGGGTGCTCAGCCGGGCGCGCAGTTCGGCGTAAGACTTCACCAGGCGCTCGCGCGACGCCATCAGCAGCACGATCTCTTGCTGACGCTGCGCATCGCTGTCCATCAGCGCCAGGTTGCGCACGACGCGTGCCTGCAGGTTCACGTCGTCGTCGATGCTGATGACGGTCTTGAGTTTGGCGTAGTGGCTGTGCAGCACGTTGTCCATGTGCTCGCCGATGTCGTTCAGGCCCCAGCGGGCGAAGCCGGCCATGGCTACCAGCAACATGGTGACCACGGCGAAGGCAATGGCAAGGCGGCTGCCGACGCGGAGATGCTTCAGGGCTTTCATGAGGGGCTTTCGTTGTCAGTCGTCGAGAGCGGGACGGGATCGGGCGTGCTCGACGAAGTGCGATGCCCGTATTGGAATCAATAAACGATAAAAACGATAGTGTCGTGAATACTCCGGCTGTGACTTTCTGCATGACCGGGTGATCGAGATGGGCAGCGGCGCCAGCGCGTGCGCCGCCGCCGCACGTCGAGGCGACGCGCTGGCGTCAAGATCTCGACATGCCTTTACTCATTGAGCTAACGGGTCGGCGTGGGTCGCAGCCTTGGCTATGCGCTGGCTGGCTTGCAGACGACCAGTGAGTGCCGGCGGGCTGCAAAAAGGCCGGGTTCTTGAGAACTTTTGGGCGAAAGCCGGGGCGGCTGAAGTGCCTGCCTTGGCAGCTTTAATCGATATAAATGATAATTTTAGCAAAACCCAGCCACCGGAGTGACCGCATGAAAAGCATCCTGATCGTCGACGACCATGCAGACATCCGCCGCCTGATCCGGCTGACGCTCGAGTTCGAGGACTACGACATCCGCGAGGCGGCCGATGGCGCGACGGCGCTGCGCATGGCGGCCGAACGGCTGCCGGATCTGGTGCTGCTGGACGTGATGATGCCGGGCGGTGTCAGCGGGATCGACGTGTGCCGCCAACTGCGTGCCGGTTGCACGTCGGCGTCGCCGCGGATCATCATGCTCAGCGCGCGCGGTCAGGCGAGCGACCGCGAGGCCGGACTGGCGGCGGGTGCCGACCTGTACCTGGTCAAGCCGTTCAGCCCGCTGCAGTTGATCGACTGCATTGCCGGGCTGTGGGCGCCGGCATGAGGGCGCACGAGATGTCGCGCCCGGCCGAGCTTCCCGCCAGCCGCAGCTTTGACGAAGCCGCGGTGGCGCAGATGGAGCGCATCGTCGTGGACCTGGGCCAGATGTATCACGAGCGCAACGACGCGCTGCGCGAAGTCACGCGGGCCCATCACGAGGCGCTGTTGCGCCTCTCGCTCGCGGCGGAGTTCCGCGATGACGACACCGGCGTGCACATGGTGCGCATCGGCTACCTCGCCGAGGCGCTTGCTCTGGCGCTGGGTCAGCCGGCGCGGTTCGCGCAGATGCTGCGCCGGGCCGCGCCGATGCACGACGTGGGCAAGATCGGCATCCCCGACGACATCCTCAAGAAGCCGGGCGGCCTCAGCCCGGAAGAACGCCAGGTGATGAACGGACACGCGCGGATCGGGGCGGACATCCTGGGACGCTCGCGCGTGCCGTTGTTCCAGGTCGCCGCCGAGGTGGCCCTGGCGCACCACGAACGATGGGATGGCACGGGTTACCCGCAAGGCCTGTCGGGCGAGGCCATCCCGTTGTCTGGCCGCATCGTCGCGGTGGTCGACTTCTTCGATGCATTGACGATGGACCGCTGCTACCGACCGGCGTTCCCGGACGATGTGGCGCTGGCGATGCTCAACGGTCAGCGTGGGCTGGCATTCGATCCGCAGGTGGTCGACGCGTTCATGAAAAACGCTGCGGCGCTGATCGAGCTGCGCCTGCGCATCCATCGCCAGCCCCCGAGCTTCGAGGACCTGGCGGGTCTGGACTGACACCCGGGGAATGACGTCATGACATCTGTTCGCCGGATCATGCTCGCGCTGGCGGCATTGGCCACGCTGTCTTGCGCGGCCGGCGCCCAGACGCTGGAGCGCGTGCGCACCAGCGGCGCGATGCGCGTGTGCATCTGGCCCGACTACTACGGCGTCACCTACCGCAACCCGCGCACCGGTCAGCTGGGCGGTATCGATATCGAGCTGTCGGCCGAACTGGCGCGCGAGCTTCAGGCAAACGTCGAGTACGTGGAGTCGTCGTTTCCGCAGCTGGCCGCCGACCTGCAGGCGGGGCGCTGCGACGTGGCCATGTTCGCCGTCGCTGTGCTGCCCAGCCGCCAGCAGGCGATGGCGTTCACGGCGCCCTACCTGCAGAGTGACATCTACGGCGTGACCACCCGTGCGAACCGGACGGTGCGGCAGTGGGCCGACATCGACCAGCCCGGCGTTGTCGTCGCGGTGCAGGCGGGCACGTTCATGGAGCCCGTCATGCGGGACGCGCTGAAACACGCGCGCATGGCCGTCATCCGGCCGCCGCAGACGCGTGAACAGGAACTGGAGGCGGGGCGGGTGGATGTCTTCATGACCGACTTCCCCTACAGCCGCCGGCTGCTGGACAACGCCGACTGGGCCCGCCTCGTGCCGCCGCCCGCGCCGTTCCACGTGCTGCCCTACGGCTATGCGGTCAAGCGGGGCGACGCGGGCTGGCTGGCCCGGCTCGACGAGTTCGTCGCCAGCATCAAGCGCGACGGCCGCTTGCTCGACGCGGCGCGCAAGCACGGGCTGCAAGACATCGTGGTGGCCCACTAGGCCATGCAGCGAGGTCGACGGGCGATGTCAGGCACTCACCGGCGCTCCATGCTCGGCCGCGCGCGGCTGATGGCCAAGGTCCTGGCGGTGCTGCTGTCACTGACCGTGGTGGCGGCCCTGGCGCTGCTGGCCCGCTTCGAGCGCGGCGAGACGCTGGGCCATGCCCAGGGCCGTGCCGAGCTGATCGCCCGCACGCTGGAAGACCATGTCACACGCACCGTGGAGTCCGCGTCGCTGATCCTGCGCACGCTGGGCGAGGGCATCGCGCAGCAGGGCACGCTGGAGCCGGCCCGCCTGCAGCCGCTGCTCGGCCAGCCACTGCTGTCCAGCCTTCCGTTCCTGCGCAGCGCCGCCGTGATCGACGAGCGCGGCGTGGTGCTGGCCAGTTCCATCCGCGGCGAGCCGGGCCTGCGCATCGACATGGACGGGTGGGGACCCTTGCCCGCCGAAGGTCAGGAGGCGCTGCTGCCGCTGCGGCCGGGACGCAGCCTGTTCGACCTGGCAACGAGCGGCGCGCCGCGGGCGGCCGGGGTGGGCGTGCTGCCGCTGGTGCGCTGGGTGCGCGGGGCGGCCGGGCAGCGCGTACTGCTGGTGGCACTCATCAACCCGGGCGCATTGGCGAACTTCCAGCAGGTCGCCGTGTCCGGCGATGGGGGCGTGGCGCTGCTTGCGAGCTGGCAGGGCCGGCTGGTGGCGGCCAACGAGCCGGTGGCGCTCGAACCCGGCCAGCAGATCAGCGGCCATCCCGTCTTCGACAGCTGGCTCCCGCAACGGGAGCATGGGGTGTACATCGGCCGCGGCCTGCTGGAGGGGCGGCAGGTGGTGGCCTTTCGCGCGTCGCGCACGCGGCCGTTGGTGGTGCTGGTGGAGCTGGCGCAGCAGGCGGTGCTGCGGCCCTGGCACGAGCGCGTGAACTTGCTCGGCGCCGTCGGCCTGCTGGCGCTGCTGGCCATCCTGGGCGGGCTGGCGGTCCTGCTGCGCGAGATGGATGCCCGTGAGCACGCGCGCGCGGCTTTGGACGGCGCGCACGAGCAGGTGGCCCTGCGTGAACGGGAACTGAGCGTGCTGCTCAAGAGCGTGCAGGAACTGATCTTCCGCACGGATGCCACCGGGGCCATCACCTTCGTGAACGCGCGCTGGGTGGCGATCAGCCACGAGGGCCCGGACCACGCCATCGGCCAGCGGCTGCGGGACCTGGTGGCGCTCCCCGACCGTCAGCGCACCGACGACCTGTTCACGCGGGACGACCGCGTCGGCGTGCGCCAAGAGCAGCTGTGCCTGCGCGCGGCGGACGGCCGGCTGCGGCACTTCCTCGTGGCGGTGGTGCCGCTGCACGGCGAGGGCCGCATCGTCGGGTTCGCCGGCAGCGCGGTGGACGTCAGTGAGCGCGTTCTCGCCGACCAGCAGCTTCAGCGCCAGCTCGCCTTCAGCGCCCTGTTGCTGGAGATGAGCCCGCTGCCAGTTTCCATGTTCGACACGGCGGGCCGGTACGTGCTGGTGAACCAGGCCTGGGAGGATTTCGTCGGTCGCCCGCGCGCCAGCGTGATCGGCACGCAGGTAGGCGCCTTCCTGTCGGCGCAAGATGCCGAGCTGCACGCCGAGCAAGATGCGCGTCTGTTGGCCCACGGCGGCAAGGCGCGCTACGAGACGCAGGTGCTGCACCGCGACGGGTCCCGGCGCGACATGGTGCTGACCAAGGTCGTCGTCCCCGGCGACGGCGGCGAGCCGGCCGGTATCCTGTGCACGCTGATGGATGTCAGCGAGTTCCGGGACGCCGAGCGCGCCACGCGTGAAGCCCGTGACGCGGCCGAGCGCGCGTCCCGTGAAAAGTCGGCGTTCGTCGCGAACATCAGCCACGAACTGCGCACGCCGCTGCAGGCCATCCTGGGCTTCTCCGAGCTGGGCTGCGTGCGCGGCCGTGACAACGCCCGCCTGGCCGGCATGTTCAACGACATCCACCACTCCGGGCAGCGCATGCTGGCGCTGGTCAACGACCTGCTGGACGTGTCGAAGATCGAGAGCGCCGTGGGCACTTTCGAGCTGGAGCGTTGCGACCTGCGGGAGATCGTGCAGGCCGTGCTGCGCGAAGTGGACCCGCTGCTGGCGCAGCGAGGCTTGCGCGTGGCGCTGACGCTGGCGGACGAGCCGCTCATCGCGCGGCTGGACCCGACGCGCATCCACCAGGCGATCCGCAACGTCATCGCCAACGCCATCAAGTTCTCGCCGCAGGACGGCGCGCTTCAGGTCGCCTGCCTGGCGAGCGAATCCGACACGCTGACGCTGACCGTGGCCGACCGCGGCCCCGGCATCCCGCCCGGGGAGCTGGAGTCCATCTTCGAAGCCTTCGTGCAGTCCAGCCGGACCCAGGACGGCTCGGGCGGCACCGGGCTCGGCCTGGCCATCTGCCGCAAGATCCTCGACATCCATGGCGGCCAGATCTGGGCGGACAACCGGGTGGGCGGCGGCGCGGTCTTCACCCTCGTGCTGCCGCAGCGGCCGTCCGGGGACTCCCAGCTCCACACGGGGTACTGACCCGACGGCGCCTGGCATCGGGAGGGCGCGGCATGCGGGCCCGCATCCGCTGTGATCCGCCGTTCAGGGTTTCTACGGTGGTCGCCGTCCGGAACGCCGGATGCCGACGGTGTGCCGATGCCGGATCACCGGGCCGTGCGCTGTGGCACCGTAGAAAAAGTCCTTCTGCAACAACGCTTTATGCAACCGGCATGAGTGCCGGCGGCATGGCATGGCCATTGCAAATGGGGGTGACGACCGCGGCGTGAACGCGGCGCCAGGGCTGCCGCAAGCAGACCCGGTTTCGCAAAACCAAGACCCGGAGACAACCATGGCCGACGACAGCTTGCGCGATGAGGCGCTGGACTACCACCGCTACCCCACGCCCGGCAAGATTTCGGTCACACCGACCAAGTCGATGGCAACGCAGCGCGACCTGGCGCTGGCCTACTCGCCCGGCGTGGCCGAGGCCTGCCTGGAGATCGCCCGCGACCCGGATGAGGCGATTCACCTCACGGCGCGCAGCAACCTGGTGGCCGTCATCACCAACGGCACGGCCGTGCTGGGGCTGGGCGACATCGGCCCGCTGGCCGCGAAGCCGGTGATGGAAGGCAAGGGCTGCCTGTTCAAGAAGTTTGCCGGCATCGACGTGTTCGACATCGAGCTGGCCGAGAACGACCCCGACGCGCTGATCGACACCATCGCGCGAATGGAGCCCACGTTCGGCGGCATCAACCTGGAGGACATCAAGGCGCCCGAGTGCTTCTACATCGAGAAGAAGCTGCGCGAGCGCATGAAGATCCCGGTGTTCCACGACGATCAGCACGGCACCGCCATCGTGGCCGCCGCTGCGATCCTGAATGCGCTGCGGCACGTGGGCAAGGACCTGACCGAGGTGAAGCTCGTGACCTCGGGCGCCGGCGCCGCGGCGCTGGCCTGCCTGGACCTGATCGTCAGCATGGGCCTGCCGCTGCGCAACATCACCGTCACCGACAGCCTGGGCGTGGTGTACGCCGGCCGGCGCGAGCAGATGGACCCGAACAAGGCGCGTTACGCGCAGGACACCCCGGCGCGCCAGCTGGCCGAGGTCATCGAAGGCGCGGACATCTTCCTGGGCCTGTCCGCCGGCGGCGTGCTCAAGCCCGAGATGGTCCGCGTGATGGCGCGCGATCCCGTCATCCTGGCGATGGCCAATCCGCACCCGGAGATCCGGCCGGAAGACGCGCTGGCCGTGCGGCCCGACGCGGTGCTCGGCACCGGCCGCTCGGACTATCCGAACCAGGTCAACAACGTCCTGTGCTTCCCGTTCATCTTCCGCGGCGCGCTGGATGCGGGAGCCACGACGATCAACGAGGCGATGAAGCTGGCCGCAGTGCGCGCCATCGCCGATCTGGCGCATGCCGAGATCCCCGAGGTGGTGGCCCAGGCCTACGGCACGCGCGGCCTGCGCTTCGGCCGCGACTACCTGATCCCCAAGCCCTTCGACCCACGGCTGATCGAGGCCGTTGCGCCCGCCGTGGCGCAGGCCGCGATGGACAGCGGCGTGGCCGCGCGGCCCATCGCCGACATGCGCGCCTACCGCCAACGGCTCGCGCGGTTCGTCTACCAGTCCGGCAGCAGCATGCAGCCGCTGTTCGCCGCCGCCCAGGCTGCGCCGCGGCGCGTGGTGTACGCCGAGGGTGAGGACGAGCGCGTGCTGCGCGCGGCCCAGGTGGTGGTGGACGAAGGCCTGGCCCGGCCGCTGCTCCTGGGGCGGCCCGGCGTCATTGCCGAGCGCATCGCGCAGTACGGCCTGCGCCTCAGGCTGGGCAGCGACTGCCAGGCCATCGACCCGCAGGACCCGGCCTCGCATGGCGACGCCGCCGACGCCTACTACCGGAGCAAGCGGCGCGACGGCGTGTCGCTCGACGTGGCGCATGCGCTGATGCGCAGCAGCGGCACGCTGCTGGCCGCGATGTTGGTGCGCCAGGGCTTGGCCGACGCGATGCTGTGCGGCACGCTCGGTGGCTACGGCGACCACCTGCGCCACGTGCGCGACGTGATCGGCCTGCGCGCCGGCCGGCAGACCTTGGCGGCCATGCAGATGCTGTTGCTGCCCGGCCGGCAGCTGTTCATCTGCGACACGCATGTGAACCGCGACCCCGACGCCGCCCAGGTGGCGGAGATCGCGCTGATGGCCGCCGAGGAGGTGCGCCGCTTCGGTGTGACGCCGCGCGTGGCGCTGCTGTCGCATTCCAGCTTCGGCGGCTCAGACGCGCCCTCGGCCGTCAAGATGCGCGCTGCGCTGACCCTGGTCCAGCGGGCCGACCCGCAGCTGGCCGTGGAAGGCGAGATGCGTGGCGACGCGGCGCTGTCCAAGACCATCCTGGACCGCGAGTTCCCCGGCTCGGCGCTGGCGACCGAGGCCAACGTGCTGGTCATGCCCAACGTGGACGCGGCCAACATTTCCTACAACTTGCTGCGCATCGCGGCCGGCAACGGCATCACCGTCGGCGGCATCTTGCTGGGGGCGGACCGCGCGGTCCACATCCTCACGCCGTCCGCCACCGTGCGCCGCATCGTCAACATGACCGCGCTGGCCGTGGTGGACGCCCACTCGCAGAGCACTTCGCAGCGCAACGCCTGAACAACGACAAGGAGACTGCCATGACAAGCCAACCCGTATCTGTATCTCAACCCTTCTACAAGAGCCTGTACCTGCAGGTCATCACGGCCATCGTGGTCGGGGTGTTGCTGGGGCATTTCTGGCCCGAGACCGGCGCCGCCATGAAGCCGCTCGGCGACGGCTTCATCAAGCTGATCAAGATGATCATCGCGCCCATCATCTTCTGCACCGTCGTCGGCGGCATCGCGGGCATGGAGGACATGAAGCGCGTGGGTCGCACCGGCGGCATGGCGCTGCTCTACTTCGAGGTGGTGTCGACCATCGCGCTGATCGTCGGCCTGGTCGTCATCAACGTTGTCAAGCCCGGCGAGGGCATGCACGTGGACGTCAGCCACTTGGACGCCAAGTCCGTGGCGGCGTACACCGCGCCGGGCAAGATGCAGGGCACGGTGGATTTCATCCTGAACGTCATCCCGACCACCGTGGTGGACGCGTTCGCCAAGGGCGAGATCCTGCAGGTGCTGCTGTTCTCGGTGATGTTCGGCTTCGCGCTGCACAAGTTCGGCGGCCGAGGCACGCCGGTGTTCGACTTCATCGAGAAGTTCTCGCACGTGCTGTTCGTCATCGTCGGCTACATCATGAAGGCCGCGCCCATCGGCGCGTTCGGCGCGATGGCCTTCACCATCGGCAAGTACGGCGTCGGCTCGCTGGTGCAGCTGGCCCAGCTGATGGCCACGTTCTACACGACCTGCCTGCTGTTCATCTTCGTGATCCTGGGCGGCATCGCGCGTGCGCACGGCTTCTCGATCTGGAAGTTCATCAAATACATCAAGGAGGAGCTGCTGATCGTGCTGGGCACTTCGTCCAGCGAGTCGGTGCTGCCGCGCATGATGGCCAAGCTGGAGAACCTGGGCGTGCGCAAGTCCACCGTGGGCCTGGTCATCCCGACCGGCTACTCGTTCAACCTGGACGGTACGTCCATCTACCTGACCATGGCCGCGGTCTTCATTGCGCAGGCTACCGACACCCCGATGACGCTGACACAGCAGCTCACCTTGCTGGGCGTGCTGCTGCTGACGTCCAAGGGCGCGGCCGGCGTGACGGGCAGCGGCTTCATCGTGCTGGCGGCCACGCTGTCGGCCGTGGGCCACGTGCCGGTGGTGGGGCTGGCGCTGATCCTGGGCATCGACCGCTTCATGTCCGAGGCGCGCGCGCTGACCAACCTGATCGGCAACGGCGTGGCCACCGTGGTGGTGGGCAAGTGGACGAATGATCTGGACAAGGAGCGCATGGACCGCGTGCTGAACAACGAGACCGTCGCCGAAGCCGACGAACCCGAGGCGGTGCTGGACCAGGTCGAGCACCACATGCCCGGCCAGCCGGCGCGCTGACCGGACGCGCGACCGGGGCTGCTCCGCATGCGCGGGCGGCGGGCTTGTGCGATAACAGCCGCATGACATCCCGCGAGGCGGTTTCTGTGCCGGCCGCCCCTTCTGCCCCTTCTGCTCCTTCTGCACCTTCAGCTCCCGCTGGCCCTTCAGCCCTGTCGCCGGCGACCCGTCGGCGCCGTGCCGGCTGGCGCTGGAGTGCCGCGCTGGCGCTGGTGGCGCTCGCCGCCTTCGCCGGCCACCAGGTGGCCCGGCACGCGGCCATCGAGCGCCTGAGCGAGTCGGCCGATCACCGCCTGGACATGCTGGCCGGCGCGCTGGAGGCCGATCTCCAGCGCTTCGAGCACCTGCCGGCCCTGCTGGAGATGACGCCGCTGGTGCCCGCGCTGCTGGACGCTCCCGCCGACGCGCCGCTGCGCGGTGCCGTCAACCGCTACCTGGGAGGCGTGAACGCCACCACGGGAGCGGAGATGGTCTACGTGATGGACGCGGCTGGCGTGTCGCTGGCGGCCTCGGATGCCGACGAGCCGGGCACCACCGTCGGGCGGGATCTGTCTTTCCGCCCCTACGTGGCCGATGCGCTGCGCAGCGGGCGTGGGCGGTTCTACGGGCTGGGCATCACCAGCGGCAGGCCCGGCTACTACCTGTCGTACGCGCTGCGCGGCAGCCGGCCGGCGCGTGGCCTGGTGGCGGTCAAGGTGGACCTGACCGGCGCGGAGCGCAGCTGGCGCCGGCTCCCGGGCGACGTGCTGCTGGTGGATGAGCGCGGCGTGGTGATCCTGACCACCCGCGATGCGCTGCGCTTTCGGCCGTTGGCGGCGCTGGATGCGCAGCAACGGGCCGAAGCGAAGCGTACCCGGGCGTACGGCGACTCGCCGCTGCAGGCCTTGCGCTGGACGCCACTGCGCGCGCTGGGCGACAAGGTGGCGGTGGTCGATGTCGAGGGGCGCGAGCAGCTGGCCTCGTCGCGCCGGCTGGGCAGCGCGCCGTGGCGGCTGATCACGCTGGACGACCTGGCCAGCGTGAAGCAGTCCGCGCGCAACGCGGCCGTCACTGCGGCGCTGGCGATGGCGGTGCTGCTGCTGGCGGTGGTGGCGGTGGCGCAGCGCCGCCGCGCGTTGCGCCACCGCCTGGCCAACCAGGCCGCTCTGCAGGCGGCCCACGACGCGCTGGAGTCCACCGTGGCCGCGCGCACCGAGCAACTTCGCGCCGCGCAGAGCGAGCTGGTGCAGACCGGCAAGATGGCAGCGCTGGGCCAGATGTCCGCCGCGCTGGTGCACGAGCTGAGCCAGCCGCTGACGGCGCTGCGCACGCTGGCCGAAAGCGCCGTCCTGCTGCTGGAGCAGCAGCGCACGCCGGAGGTGCAGGACAACCTGCTTCGCATCACGCGCATGGTGGACCGGCTGGCCCGGCTCACCACGCAGCTCAAGACCTTCGCTCACAAGGCCGACACGCGCGGGACGCCCGTGGTGCTGGCGCACTGCCTGGCCGACGCGCAGGCCAGCCTGGCGCCTGCGGCCCGCAGCGCGGGCGTGAGCATCGTGGCCGACCTGCAGCCGCCCGACCTGCAGGTGCTGGCCGACGATGCCGCGCTGAACAGCGTGCTGGTGAACCTGATGCGCAATGCCATCGAGGCCATGCAGGCGGCGCCGCAGCGCCAGCTGACGGTCAGCGCGCGCCAGTGCGGCACGCGCGCCGTGCTGGAGGTGCGCGACACTGGCCCCGGCATCGCGGCCGACATCCTGCCGCGCCTGTTCGAGCCCTTCGTCACCAGCAAGCCGGCCGGTGCCGGTCTGGGCCTGGGCCTGCTGATCTCGGCGCAGCTGCTGCGCGCGCTGAATGGCAGCCTCAGCGCGCACAACGCGGCGGACGGTGGCGCGTGCTTCATCGTGGAGCTGGATGCCGTGCAGCGGCCCTGATGGAATGACACCGACGATGAACACCCAGCTCCCGATCCGGGTCTTGCTGATCGACGACGACGAGGACGTGCGCCAGAGCACCGCGCAGATCCTGCAACTGGCGGGTTTCGCGGTCGAGGACTTCGCCAGCGTCGAGGCTGCGCGCGCGCACGTCCGCCCCGGGGCGCCGGTCGTGGTGGTGTGCGACGTCAAGCTGCCCGGCACCAGCGGCATCGACTGGCTGCCCGAGCTGCGCGCGCTCGACGCGGAACTGCCGGTCATCCTGGTGACCGGCCACGGCCACATCACGATGGCCGTGCAGGCCATGCGCGACGGCGCCTATGACTTCATCGAAAAACCGTTCACGCGCGAGCGGCTGACTGCCATCGTGCGCCATGCGGTCGAGCGTCGGCAGCTGGCGCTGCAGGTGCGCGAGCTGCGCGACACTCTGGAGAACTGGAACGGCATTCAGGCGCTGCTGATCGGGCGCTCGGCCGAGATGCAGAAGGTGCGGCGGGCGGTGATGTCACTGGCCGCTACCTCGGCGGACGTGCTGATCTACGGTGAGACCGGCACCGGCAAGGAGCTGGTGGCGCGCTGCCTGCACGAGCACAGCGAGCGGCGCAGCAGGAACTTCGTGCCCATCAACTGCGGTAGCCTGCCCGAGAACCTGGTGGACAGCGAGCTGTTCGGCCACGAGGCCGGCGCCTTCACCAGCGCCAACCGCGCCCGCGTGGGCAAGTTCGAGCATGCCGACGGCGGCACGCTGTTCCTGGACGAGATCGAGAGCATGCCCATGGCCGTGCAGGTCAAGCTGCTGCGCGCGGTGCAGGAGCGCTCCATCGAACGCATCGGCTCCAACAAGCAGATACCGATCAATTGCCGCATCGTTGCCGCCAGCAAGAGCGACCTGCAGGAGCTGTCCGACCAGCAGAAGTTCAGGGCCGACCTCTACTACCGCATTGGCGTGGCCTTCATCGAGCTGCCGCCGCTGCGCGAGCGGCGCGAGGACATCCCGCTGCTGTTCGAGCATTTCTGCCTGCTGGCCGCCAGCCGCTATGGCTGCGCCGTGCCCGAACTGAGCAGCGCGCAGCTGGCCGACCTGATGGGCTATGGCTGGCCCGGCAACGTGCGCGAACTGCGCAATGTGGCAGACCGCTTCGTGCTGGGCATGCCCGGCGAACGCCTCACGTCCGGCCGTGGCACGGACGAGGTGCCGGCCCTGCCGCGCAGCCTGCCACAGCAGGTGGAGGCGTTCGAGCGGGCGGTGGTGCGCGAGATGCTGAGGCGGCATCGCGGGGACCAATCCGCCACCGCCCAGGGCCTGGCCATCCCGCGGCAGACGCTGCACGACAAGCTGCGCAAGCTGGGCATCAATCCTGACGAGTTCCGGTAGTGGCGCGCGCTTGACGGGGGGCAAGCCTGGCCGGCTACTCCAGGTTTTGCACCTGCTCCCGCATCTGCTCGATGGCCACCTTCATCTCGACAGAGATGTTGGTCAGCTCCAGCGCGGCGGACTTGGAGCCCAGCGTGTTGGCTTCGCGGTGCAGCTCCTGGATGAGGAAGTCCAGGCGCTTGCCCAGCTCGCCGCCTTTTTTCAGCAGCCGGCTCAGCTCGTCCAGGTGGGCACGCAGCCGGCCCAGTTCCTCGGCGACGTCGATGCGGATTGCGAACGCGGCCGCCTCGTTCAGCGCGCGCTCCTGCAGCGCCTCCTGGGGCACGCTGGACGCCGCCCCCGTGGTGGCCAGCGCTTCCTGCCAGCGCTCCAGAAAGCGTTGCTGCAGGCGCGCAACCACGGCGGGCAGCAGCGGCTCGGCTTCGCTGGCGAGCTCGCGCAGCCGCGAGATGCGCTCGTTCAGGATCGCCACCAGCTTCTCACCTTCGCGCTCGCGCGCTTCGGCCAGGCCAGCCACGCAGGCCTTGGCAGCTTCAAGCGTCGCGGCGTCCAGCTGGGCCGGTGCAGCGGCGCCGCTCTTGCACCAGTTCAAGGCCTCGTGCACGGACAGCGGCTGGGCGTCCGGCAGCCAGGTGCGCACCTTGGCGTCCAGGCTGGCCAGGCGGTTGAGCTGATCCGGTTGCGGCTGGGGCCAGGCGCCGTCGGCCTCGCGCTGCGTGTTGATGCGAAGCTCGATCTTGCCGCGCTTGAAACGGGCGGCGATGAGTTCGCGCAGTTGTGGCTCCAGCCCACGCAGCTCTTCCGGCATGCGCATGCTGAGGTCCAGAAAGCGCCCGTTGACAGAGCGCAGCTCGACGCTGACGGCACTCTGGCCCGTGCTGTTGCCGTCGTCGGCTCTAGGGGGTTGCGCCACGGAATTGGCGTACCCGGTCATGCTGTAGACTGGCATCAAGACTCGCAAAACAGACACAAAACGCGATTATGTCCAAGCCGAAGCCGGCGCCATTGCCCGCAGGCACGGTGGTCGGGGGTTATCAGATCATCAAGCGGCTGGCGGCGGGCGGTTTCGGCGTGGTGTACCTCGCCGAAGACCCGGACCACCACCTCGTCGCGCTGAAGGAATATCTGCCCTCGTCGCTGGCCGAACGCTCCCCTGGGGAGCTGACGCCGCGCGTCAAGCCCGAGAAGCAGCCGCTGTACCGCCTGGGGTTGAAGAGCTTCTTCGAGGAAGGCCGTTCGCTCGCGCAGATCTCGCACCCCAGCGTCGTGTCGGTGCTGAACTTCCTGCGCGAGAACGAGACTGTCTACATGGTCATGAACTACCTGCAGGGCGACACGCTGCAGGACTTCATCGTGACCGCGCGCGACATGAAGCGTGACAAGGTGTTCCGCGAGTCCACCATCCGCAGCTTGTTTGACGAGATCCTGCGCGGCCTGCGCATCGTGCACCAGCACAAGATGCTGCACCTGGACATCAAGCCGGCCAACATCTTCATCACGAACGACAACAAGGCCGTGTTGCTGGACTTCGGCGCTGCGCGCGAGGTGCTGAGCAAGGAAGGCAACTTCATCCGCCCGATGTACACGCCGGGCTTTGCCGCGCCGGAGATGTACCGCCGCGACGGTTCGCTGGGCCCGTGGACCGACATCTACGCCATCGGTGCCTGCATCTACGCCTGCATGCAGGGCTACCCGCCCAACGACGCGCCGCAGCGGCTGGAGAAGGACCGCCTGAATCTGAGCCTGTCGCGCCTGCGCAATGTCTATTCCGACAACCTCATCGAGGTCACCGAGTGGTGCATGGCATTGGACCCGCTGGCGCGCCCACAGAGCGTGTTCGCGCTGCAAAAGGAACTGGCGCGCGAGACCGAGCGTCGTTACACCAAGCTCAGCTTCAGCGAACGCCTGAAGCTGCAGCTGGAAAACCTCAAGTCCGGAGCCAAAGTATGAGCGCCTGTGCTCGCATTTGCCGGGAGCCTGGGCTTTGAGGTTCAGCGTATTCCAAGTCAGCCGTCGCGGCGGTCGCGAGACCAACGAAGACCGCATGGGCTATTGCTACACGCGGGAGGCCGGCCTGTTTGCGCTGGCCGATGGCATGGGTGGTCACCCCGAGGGTGAGGTCGCCGCGCAGATCGCGCTGCAGACGCTGGCCGCGCTGTTCCAGCAGGACGCCCGGCCGGTGCTGGACGACCCGCAGCGGTTCCTGCAAGAGACCATCGTCATCGCGCACCAGCAGCTGTTGCGCTATGCCGCCAGCAAGGGCCTGTCGGACACGCCGCGCACGACGGTGGTGGCCTGCATCATGCAAGGCAACCAGGCGTGGTGGGCGCATTGCGGCGACTCGCGGCTTTACCTGGTGCGCGGCGACAAGCTGATCGCCCGCACGCGTGACCACTCGTACTCCGAGTTGCAAGAAGCCCTGGGTCGCGTCGGCCGCGGCAACGAGCCGTTCAACCGAAACGTGCTGTTCACCTGTCTGGGCAGCCCCGGCAAGCCCATGGTGGATTGCCAGGGTGCGCTGCTGATGGAGCCCGGCGACCGCCTGCTGCTGTGTTCGGACGGCCTGTGGGGCAGCGTGGAGGATCACGAGATCGTCCAGCAGCTGTCCGATCAGGCCATCTCCGAGTCGGTGCCCGAACTGGTCGAGCAGGCCTTGCGCCGCGGCGGCGAGCGCAGCGACAACGTCACCGTGCTGGCCGTGGAGTGGGAAGGCGAGGGCGATCCTGCCGGCGACACCACGCAGAACCTGGGCAATTCAGGGTTCGCCTCCACCATCCATGGCGCCCTGGATGCCGACCTCGTCGCCGCGATGGACGACGAGGAGATCGAGCGCTCGGTGCGCGAGATCAACGAAGTCATTCGCCAATCCGGCCGCGGCTCCGGCCGCCGCTAACCTCCTTTCTGCCATGACCAAGACCTTCACGCGCAGCGCAGGCCGCGCTGCCGACCAGTTGCGCCCCGTACGCATCACCCGCGGTTTCACCGTCCATGCCGAGGGCTCGGTGCTGATCGAGTTCGGTTCGACGCGCGTGCTGTGCACGGCCTCGGTCGAGGAGCGCGTGCCGCCGCACAAGCGCGGTTCAGGTGAGGGCTGGGTGACGGCCGAGTACGGCATGCTGCCGCGCGCCACGCACACCCGCAGCGACCGCGAGGCTGCCAAGGGCAAGCAGAGCGGTCGCACGCAGGAGATCCAGCGCCTCATTGGCCGTTCGCTGCGCGCCGTGTTCGACCTGTCGGCTCTGGGCGAGCGCACCATCACGCTGGACTGCGATGTGCTGCAGGCCGACGGGGGCACGCGCACCGCGGCCATCACCGGCGCCTTCGTCGCGGCTACTGATGCGGTCAACAGACTCATCGCCGACAGCAAGCTGTCGCGCTCGCCGATCAAGGATTCTGTGGCTGCCATCTCGGTGGGCATCGTCGACGGCGTGCCGCTGCTGGACCTGGAGTACACCGAGGACTCCGCCTGCGACACCGATATGAACGTGGTGATGACTGGCTCGGGTGGCTTTGTCGAGCTGCAGGGCACGGCCGAGGGCGTGGTGTTCACGCGCGAGGAGATGAACGCGCTGCTGGACCTGGCGGACAAGGGCATCCGCGAGCTGATCGACCTGCAGAAGTCGGCATGAAGTGCCGCGCAGCGCTGGGCCGCCCCAAGCAAGCGGCCATCCCCTCCGGGGATGGTCCGACGTATTCATCGGACGAGGGGTGGACATGAAGCTCGTCCTGGCGTCCAACAACGCGAAGAAGCTGGTCGAACTGCAGGCGCTGTTCACGCCGCTGGGCATCGCGCTGGTGAACCAGGGCAGCCTGGGCATTCCGGAGGCGGAGGAGCCGTTCGGCACTTTCGTCGAGAACGCCCTCGTCAAGGCGCGGCACGCCGCGAAGTTGAGCGGCCTGCCGGCGCTTGCCGATGACTCAGGCCTCAGTGTCGATGCGCTGGGCGGCGCGCCCGGCGTGCGCTCGGCCCGCTACGCGCTGGATGCCGGCGGCGAGAAAAGCGATGCAGCCAACAACGAACGGCTGCTGCGAGAGCTGGCCGGCGTGGCCGACCGCCGTGCGCGCTTCGTCTGTGCGCTGGTCGCCGTGCGCAGCGCGGACGACTCCGAGCCGCTGATCGCCATGGGCCGCTGGGCCGGCGAAATCCTGACTGCGGCCAGCGGCGAGGGCGGTTTTGGCTACGACCCGCTGATGCAGATCCCGACGCTGGGCGCTTCGGTGGCCAGCCTGTCTGCCGAGGCCAAGAACCGCCACAGCCACCGCGCGCTGGCAGCGGCGCACCTGATCGAGCAGTTCCGCGAGGTCTGGCACCTCGGGTGAGCCATGGCTGATCTGCAGCACCTGATGCGCCCGGGCACCTTGCAGCTGTCGGCGCTGCCGCCACTGGCCCTGTACGTGCACCTGCCCTGGTGCCTGCGCAAGTGCCCGTACTGCGACTTCAACTCGCACGAGGTGAAGGGGGCGGCGTTGTCCATCGACACGGCCGAGGCCTACCTCACCGCGCTGCGTGCCGACCTCGAAGCCGCGCTGCCGCTGATCTGGGGCCGCCCGGTGGTGAGCATCTTCATCGGCGGCGGCACGCCCAGTCTTTTCAACCCGGAACAGATCGCGCAGCTGATCTCGGACATCCGCGCGCGGCTGCCGCTGGAGGCGGGTTGCGAGATCACGTTGGAAGCGAACCCGGGCACCTTCGAGCGTGAGCGCTTCGCCGGCTTCCGCCACGCTGGCGTCACGCGGCTTTCGGTGGGCGTGCAGAGCTTCGACGATGCGCAGCTGAAGACGCTGGGCCGCGTGCACAGCTCGACGCAGGCGCGCGAAGCGCTGGCCGAGGCGGCCAGCGCGTTCGAGACCTGGAACCTCGACCTGATGTACGCGCTGCCGGGGCAGACGCTGGACGATCTGGGGCGCGAGCTGGACACGGCGCTGAGCTTCAAGCCCCCGCACCTCTCCATCTACCACCTGACCATCGAGCCCAACACGGTGTTCGCGACGCGCACGCCCGCACACCTGCCGGATGCCGACCTGGCCAGCGACATGCTGGATCTCATCACCGACAGGACCGGCGCCACCGGACTGCAGCGTTATGAAGTCTCGGCCTATGCGCGCGACGGCCACCGCTGCGCGCACAACCTGAACTACTGGCAGTTCGGCGACTACCTCGGCATCGGCGCCGGTGCGCACAGCAAGCTGTCGTTCCCGCACCGCGTGCTGCGTCAGGTGCGCTGGCGCGAGCCTGCTGCCTTCATGGCGCAGGCCAACAAGGTGAGCAACGAGCACGAGGTGGCGCGCAAGGACTTGCCGTTCGAGTTCATGTTGAACGCGCTGCGGCTGAAGGAAGGCGTCACGCTGGCGCAATTCCTGGAGCGCACCGGCCTGCCGGTGTCCAGCATCGCCAAGGGGCTGGAGGCGGCACGCATGCGCGGGCTGCTGGAGGCAGACGCGGCACGCATCCAGCCCACCGCGCGCGGCTTCGACTTCCTCAGCGACCTGCAGCAGCTGTTTCTTTGAGCCCTTGGCCCAGGCAGCCCCGCTGAACGCGGGCAAGCCTGGTCGGTGCCCTTAGGGAGCGACGATGCTCACGGGGGCGGCCCCGTTCGCACATCGCCTGAAATCAGACTTGAGGCGGCCCGGCGCCGGTTCGAAGTGCTTAAACGCGGTTGAGCGACATGCCCGACGTGGCGCGCAGCCGCTCCAGCACCTTGGTGGCGATCTGGTTCAGCGGCAGCACCTCGTCGGCCGCGCCGTGTGCGATGGCCTCGCGTGGCATGCCGAAGACGACGCAGCTCGCCTCGTCCTGACAGTAGTTGTAGGCGCCGGCGTCCTTCATGACCTTCATGGCCCGCGCGCCGTCCGCGCCCATGCCGGTCAGCATGATGCCGATGGCGTTCGGCCCGACGACCTTGGCGGCCGACAGGAACAGGGCCTCGACCGACGGCTTGTGCCGGTTGATGGGCTCGCCGTCCTGCACGCGGGCGATGTAGTTCGCGCCGCTGCGCTCGATGCTCAGGTGCATGCCGCCGGGCGCGATGTAGCCGTGGCCTGGCAGGATGCGCTCGCCGTCCTGCGCCTCCTTCACGCGGATCTTGCACAGGCCGTCCAGCCGTGTCGCGTAGCTCTTCGTGAAGCCGGGCGGCATGTGCTGCGTGATGACGACGGCCGGGCTGTCGGCGGGCAGGTTGATCAGCACGTCCTTGGTCGCCTCGGTGCCGCCGGTCGAAGCGCCGATGAAGATGATCTTCTCGGTCGACGCCTTGCCCAGGCTGGCCATGGTCACGGCCTTGACCGGCGCCGCAGGTGCAGCACCCGGCGCCGGTGCGGCGGGCGCACGACGGATGTGGGCCTTGGACGCGATGCGGATCTTGTCGGTGATGTCCTGCGCCAGCTGGCGGATGCCGTCGGCGACGCCGATCTTGGGCTTGGCGACGAAGTCCACGGCGCCCAGCTCCAGCGCCTTCATCGTGACTTCGGCGCCGCGCTCGGTCAGCGTGGACACCATCACGACGGGCATGGGCCGCAGCCGCATCAGGCGCGACAGGAAGTCCAGCCCGTCCATGCGCGGCATCTCCACGTCCAGCGTGATCACGTCGGGGTTCAGGTTGCGGATCATCTCGCGCGCGACCAGGGGGTCGGCCGCGGCGCCGATGCATTCCATGTCGGGCTGGCGGTTGATGATTTCGGTCAGGATGGAACGCACCAGCGCCGAATCGTCCACCACCACGACCTTGGTCTTGGCCATCGTCGGCCTCCTCAGAACAAATCGATGGAGCCGCCGCTGCTCGCGACGGGCTGCACCTTCTGGATTGCTGCCTTGTCCTGCTGGACCAGCGCGTCGGTATTGGTCGGCGCCAGGCGCTTGACCATCGCCTTGCCACTGGCGGGCAGGAAGCAGACCTTGCGCGGGTACACGTCCATCACGTCCTTCGACACGATGGGGATGCGCTCCAACTTCAGGTAGTCGATGACGAAGTTGGTGTTGCGCTCGCCGACGTTGATCGAATTCATGCCCGCGATGACAGCGCCACCGCCGAAGATCTTGGCTTCCATGCGGGCCTTGCTGGCGCCGCGCTTCATCATCTCGTTGATCAGCAGTTCCATCGCGAACGAGCCGTAGCGACCCGAGTCGCCGGCGCCTTCCGGCAGCATGAAGTGGTTCATGCCGCCGACCTTGGCGACGCGGTCCCACAGGCAGGCGGCGATGCAGGAGCCCAGCGTGGTCATGACCAGCAGGTCTTCCTGCTCGACGAAATACTCGCCCGGCAGGATCTTCACGGCGGCGTTCTTGAAGTGCGCGTCGTAAAAGAAAAATGACGCCTCGCCCTGCTTGCGAGGCTGGGCCTTGAGCTGGTTGACCTTGGCCACCGCGACCGGATTGCCCAGGCCGATGGTCGCTGTGGAGGCGAATGGCGTGCTCATCGATCAGACCCGTTCGTAGATGGTTTTGCCGCGCAGCTTGAACAGGTCGCGCGATTCGGTGAAGTTTTCGGAATGACCCACGAACAGCAGGCCGCCTGGCCGCATGACGCGATGAATGCGCTCCAGCACCTTGCGCTGGGTGGGTGCATCGAAATAGATCATCACGTTGCGGCAGAACACCATGTGGAAAGGGTCGCCCAGCTGCCACTGCGTGTCCATCAAGTTCAGCGGCCGGAACTCGACCAACCGCTGCAGCTCGGGCTTGACGCGAATCTTGCCGGCGTTTGCGCCCGTGCCGCGCATGAAGAAGTTCTTGAGCCGCGTGGGGTCCAGACCGCGCGAGTCAGCGTTGTAGACGCCGCGCCGCGCGGTGTTCAGCACGTTGGTGTCGATGTCGCTCGCCACCAGTTGCACGCTCGCGCCGGAGCCCAGCGCCTCGCTGCAGGTCATCAGAATGGAATAGGGCTCCTCGCCGGTGGACGCTGCACAGCACCAGATGCGTACGGGTTTGCCGGCCAGCGGCTTCAGATCGTCCTTCAGGGCGTGGAAGTGGTGGTCTTCGCGGAAGAACGACGTGAGGTTGGTCGTCAGGCAGTTGACGAACTCCTGCCACTCGACGGCGCTGGAAGGGCCGGTGGACGCCTCCAGCCACTGCAGATAGCTCGCGAAGCTCTTGTGCCCGGTCTCGCGCAGGCGGCGTGACAGCCGGCTGTAGACCATCGCGTGCTTGCCATCGTGGAGACTGATGCCCGCGTGGCGGTAGATCAGTTCACGCACGCGGTCGAAGTCCGCCTTGCTGAAGCTGAACTCGTGGTCGAGGGCATCACTGCCGGAGGCGAGTTCTGGTGCGGGCATGTCGTGATCGAAGTTGTGGTTGCTCGCAGCGAGTTCTGACGGCGCGCATCGATTCTGCCCCGCAGGGCCGTTGTACGGGTGCGTCGCGATCCAGCATAGTGCAAACAACCCCGGGGAACGTGCCTGTTTCACGACCTGTGTGGGGAGGGGCCGCTGCTAGACTGCCGCGCGCCCACAATGGCGCCACTCCTCTCTCGAACGCACTCGCTTGGAACACCGCCCGCTCGCCGCCCAGCTGATCGACGCCCGCGCGTTGGATCTGGACATGGCCCTGCAGCTGCTGCAGCAGGCCGGGGCCTTGCTTCCGGACGAGGAGCCGCACAGCATCCTGTGGCTGCAGGCGCTGCTGAACGCGCTGTGCGACCTGTCCAGCAAGGACGCGCTGACCGGCCTGGTCAACCGCCGCAGTTTCGAGATGGCGCTGGCCCGGGAGGTGGACCGCGTCGCCCGCTCCGGCGAGGCAGCCTTGCTGCTGATGCTGGACATCGATCATTTCAAGGCTGTCAACGACACCCACGGTCATGGAGCGGGCGACCAGGTCATCCGGTCCGTGGCGGCAGCCATCTTGCAGGCGGTGCGGCCCATGGATCTCGTCGCGCGCATCGGCGGCGAGGAGTTCGCCATCATCCTCCCCAACTGCGCCACGCATGTGGGCCTCGCCGTCGCGGAGCGCGTGCGTGAGCGCGTGTCCGAACTCGCCATTGAGGTCTCGCCTGGCCAGATGCTGAATGTCACCATCAGCCTTGGGGGCGCATTCGCGCCGCAATGGGTGCGCTCCTCGCCGCTGCTGTGGACCGAGCGCACTGACCGGCAGCTCTACCGCGCCAAGGCAGAGGGTCGCAACCGCGCCTGCCTGGAGCCCCAGATCGATTCCCTGGTCAGCGCCGAAGAAAAAGGCATGTTGTTCGCCACGCTGAAGTCAGATCCGCAACAGGACACGCCATGAGCACCCTCTCCGATCCTGCTGCCGCCTCCACGTCGCCGCCCCGCCGTGCCGGCGCTCGCACGCTCGCCGTCACCAGCGGCAAGGGCGGCGTCGGCAAGACCTTCGTCACCGCTAACCTCGCCGCGGCGCTGGCCGCACGCGGCCAGAAGGTGCTGGTGCTGGACGCCGACCTCGGCCTCGCCAACCTCGATGTGGTGCTGAACCTGCACCCCAAGCTGACGTTGCACGACGTCTTCACCGAGAAGGCCACGCTGGAGCAGGCCATCCTGCCCGCACCGGGCGGCTTCTCCGTGCTGCTGGCCGGCTCCGGCATGGTGGAGTATTCGCGCCTGACCCCGGAGGTGCGCGACAAGCTGCTGCATATCATCGACCTGGTGAAGCCGCGTTTCGACTGGGTGCTGCTGGACACCGGTGCCGGCATCTCCGACGTGGTGCTTTTTGCCGTGTCGCTCGCCTCCGACGTGCTGGTGGTGGCCACCCCCGAGCCCACGTCGCTGACCGATGCCTACGCCACCATCAAGGTGCTGGCCACGCAACAGGAGCGTCGCCACGTCGGGCTGGTCGTCAACCAGGCCAACCGCGTGGGTGAGGGAAAGCTCATATGCGGGCAGCTGCAGCAGGTGCTGCAGCGCTTCGTCGGCGCGGTGCCGGGGCAGAACTTCCGGCTGGAGCTGATGGGTGAGGTGAAGGCGGACATCGCCGTCAAGCAGGCGGTGCTGAAGCGCCAGTTGATGCTGGAGCACTACCCCGGTTGCGATGCGGCGCAGGCCATCAAGGCGCTGGCCACCAAACTCCTTGGCTGAAGTACAACCCAACACCGCCTTCGAGTGGATCGGCGGCGAGGCGCGCGTGCGCGACCTCGTGGACCGCTTCTACGATCTGATGGAACTGGAGCCGGCGTACGCGCGGCTGCGCGCCGCGCACGGCGACACGCTGGCCAGTGCGCGCGACAAGCTGTTCTGGTTCCTGTGCGGCTGGCTGGGCGGGCCGGATCACTACATCAGCCGCTTCGGCCACCCGCGGCTGCGGGCGCGTCACATGCCCTTTCGCATCGGCATTGCGGAGCGAGACGAGTGGCTGGCGTGCATGGCGCAGGCCATGCAGGAAACCGGGGTCGACCCGGCCCTGCAGGCCCGGCTGGCCGAGTCCTTCGCGGGCACGGCCGACTGGATGCGCAACGTCTAGTCGAGGCGGAACGCGAAGTCCTGCTGGAAGGTCGCGTCGCCCTGGCACTGGTAGCCCGCCAGCGCGGTCTCCACCGAGCGCTGCAGAGAGCGCCGCGTCTTGGCGTCCGGCGCGCCTTGCGCCAGGCGCACCTCGCTGCCCACCACGCGGCCGCCCTTGACGGTGGCCAACACCTGCAGCACGGCCTCGCCGCTCCAGTTGACGGCGGGGACGTCGGGCTTGGGCATCACCGAGCAGACCGCGCCCGGCGTGCTGATCAGCGGCTTCGTCACCGCGGGCAGCGTGGCCGCGTCGGCGACGCGTGCCGGGCCGGTGGGCTGCGGCGTCGAGTCGGCTCGCAGGGGGACCGCAGCCACCAGCGTCGGTTCCGCGGGCGCCTCGACAACATCGGTGGGCACCGGCACTTCGATCCGGGGCGTGGTGAACTTGGGTTCCGCCACCTGCAGCGGTTCCACACGTGGTGGCGGTTCCTGGATATCGGGCGGCAGCGGCTTCAGTGTGGTGATCCCGGGCTGCCGCGCGGGCGGCTGTATGAGCCCCGCGCTCAGCGCATAGATGCCGGCCAGGTGCAGGGCGACGACCAGGCCGATGCCCGTGTAGCGGGCGGGTGTGGGGGAGGGGCGGGTCAGGTTCATGGGCATTCCTCGTGGTGGATGGGGAAACCTTTTGCGCACGCCGCTGCGGCTGATGCGTTTGAGGCTACTCCTGCCTAACGCACGAGGTCAATGGCGTTGCTCCGCGTCGCCGGAACGCGACGCGCCAGCCCGCGGTCAGCCACCGTCAGCGCTGCGTCAGGCCGTGCCGCTGAGCAGCACCATGAGCGCGCCCGCGCCGCCGTCGCTGGCGCGTGCCTGCACGAACGCCAGGACCTCGTTCTTCTGCACCAGCCAGCGCCGCACGCGGCCCTTCAGC
Source organism: Pelomonas dachongensis (assembly GCF_043555865.1). NCBI lineage: Bacteria > Pseudomonadati > Pseudomonadota > Betaproteobacteria > Burkholderiales > Sphaerotilaceae > Roseateles > Pelomonas dachongensis. The sequence continues at coordinate 94,509 of NZ_JBIGHY010000010.1, read as the reverse complement.
ACGGGCTCGCGGCCGGGCGAGCCGTGGCCTTTGCCGTGCACCACGCGCACACAGCGCAGGCCGCGCCGTGCGCTGTCGTGGATGAACAGGCCCAGGGCCTCGCGCGCGCCGTCGCGGCGCAGGCCGTGCAGGTCCAGCTGCGCCTGCAGCGCCCAGTGGCCGCGGCGCAGCTTGCGCACCACTTCCACCGAGATGCCTTCGCGGCGGAAGCTCAGCGTCTCGTCGGTGTCCAGCAGCGTGTCGACGTCGATGTCATCCGACAGCGCCTGCAGCAGCACGGCGCGCTCGTCTGCCTCGCGCTGGCGCGGCTCGGGTGCGGGTTGCTCGCGGTCGTGGATGACGCGGTCCGTGGCGCGCAGCGGCGTCACCGGGCCGACGCTCAGCTCGAACACACGCCGCTCCTGATCGGCCAGCCGCATGGCTGCGGCCACGCGCTCGCGCTCGACCTCAGCGGCCAGCCGTGCCGCCGCCATCTCGCGGGCCAGTGGTTTCAGGTCGGCCAGGCTGCGCACGACCTTGCTCACAGCAGGCCTCGCTCGGCAAATGACACCACCTCGTTGCCGCCCACCACCAGGTGGTCGACGACGCGCACGTCCACCAGCGCCAGCGCCTCGCTTAGGCGCTGTGTCAGCAACTCGTCGGCGCGCGACGGTTCGGCCACACCGCTCGGGTGGTTGTGCGCCAGGATGGCCGCCCCGGCGCCCAGCGCCAGCGCGCGCTTGACGACCTCGCGCGGATGCACGGTGGTCGATGTCAGCGTGCCCTGGAACAGCGTCTCCATCGCGATGAGCCGCAGTTGGGCGTCCAGGAACATCACGGCGAACACCTCGTGACCCAGGCCGCTCAGTTGCAGCCGCAAGTAGGTCTTCACCGCGTCGGGGTTGTTCATGGCCGGTTTCTCGACCAGTTGCTGGGCCAGCGAGCGGCGCGCGATCTCCAGCACGGCGGCGATCTCGGCCCGCTTGGCGGGGCCGAGGCCTTTGACTTTGCCCAGGTCCTGCACACTGGCGGCCAGCAGCCCGGCCCAGCCGCCGAAGCGGTCCAGCAGGCTCTGCGCCAGCTGCAGCACGGGCATGCCCTGGAGGCCCGTGCGCAGCAGCAGCGCCAGCAACTCGGCATCCGCCAACGCGGCCGGCCCGCGGGCGAGCAGCTTCTCGCGCGGTCGGGCGTCCGGGGGCAGGTGGGTCAGCGGCATAAAATCGATGCCAGTCTAGCCAAGCGGTCCACGTCTCCTCGCATGAATCCCATCCAGGCCGGGTCCTTCCTGACCTTGCATTACCGGCTCTCGGGCCCGGACGGTGCCGACATCGTCAACACGTTCGACGACAAGCCCGCCACGCTGTCCCTCGGCGCCGGCCAGCTGTCGCCGGCCATCGAGGCGCGTCTGCTGGGGCTGCCCGAGGGCGCGCACGAGCGGTTCGAGCTCGCACCCGGTGAGGCCTTCGGCGAGCGCAACCCCGAACTGCTGCAGCGCGTGAAGCTCTCGCTGCTGCGTCAGCTGGGCGACCCAGACGAGACCTACCACGTCGGCGACGTCGTGCAGTTCCCCGGCCCGGACGGGCAGGGCGGCTATGCCGGCGTGGTGCGCGAACTGGGCGATGAGGCGTTGCTGTTCGACTTCAATCACCCGCTCGCTGGCCAGCCGGTCAGCTTCGAGGTGCAAGTGATCGGGGTGCTGTGATGAATGCTGTCGTGCATCCCAACGAGGTGATCCTGGCGGAGCCGCGCGGCTTCTGCGCCGGCGTTGACCGTGCCATCGAGATCGTCGAGCGAGCGCTGGTCAAGTTCGGCGCACCGATTTACGTGCGCCACGAGATCGTCCACAACACCTACGTCGTCAACGACCTGAAGTCGCGCGGCGCCATCTTCATCGAGGACCTGGCCGAGGTGCCGGCCGGCGCCACGCTGGTGTTCAGTGCGCACGGCGTCAGCCAGGAGGTGCGCCGTGAGGCCACTGCGCGTGGCTTCCAGATCTTCGATGCGACCTGCCCGCTAGTGACCAAGGTGCACGTCGAGGTGGCCAAGCTGCACCGTGAGGGCTTCGAGTTCATCATGATCGGCCACAAGGGGCACCCAGAGGTCGAAGGCACGATGGGCCAGCTGTCCGACGGTATCTTCCTCGTTGAAGACGTCGAGGACGTCGCCAAGGTGCAGGTCAGGGACCAGACCAAGCTGGCAGTCGTCACGCAGACCACGCTGAGCGTGGACGACGCGGCCGAGATCCTGGCCGAGGTGAAGCGCGTGTTCCCCCGGGTGCGCGAGCCCAAGCAGCAGGACATTTGTTACGCCACGCAGAACCGACAGGATGCCGTCAAGGTGCTGGCGCCGCAGGTGGACGTGGTCATCGTCGTCGGCAGCCCGACCAGCTCCAACAGCAACCGCCTGCGCGAGCTGGCCGAGCGGCTGGGCACGCCCGGCTACATGGTCGACGCTGCGGAAGACCTGAAGGCCGAGTGGCTGGAAGGGCGTCCGCGCGTGGGCCTGACGGCAGGCGCCTCGGCGCCCGATGTCCTCGTGCAGGCCGTGATCGACCGACTGCGCGAATTTGGCGCCACCACCGTGCGCAGTCTGCCGGGCGTGGAGGAACATGTGCGCTTCCCCTTGCCGATGGGCCTGGGCGACAAGTCCATGGCCGAGGTGAGTGCTTCGCGATCTTGAAGCCGGTGCTTGCAGCTTCCGGCGGCGCCGACTTCGGCGCCGCTTTCGCATTCGATTTGAAGGATTTCCATGCTTGACATCACCCAGCTGCGCAAGGAGCTCGATACCGTCATCGAGCGGCTGAACGCACGCAAGACCCCGCAGCCCTACCTGGACGTGGAGCGATTCAAGGCGCTCGAAGCCGAACGCAAAGGTGTGCAGACCCGCACCGAGCAAATGCAGGCGCACCGCAACAGCCTGTCCAAGCAGATCGGCATGGCCAAGGGCAAGGGGGAAGACGCCTCGTCGCTGATGGCCGAAGTGGGGGGGATCGCCGACGAGCTGAAGGCGGGCGCCGAGCGGCTGGACGCCATCCAGGTCGAGCTGAATGAACTGCTGATGAGCGTCCCCAATCTGCCCGACACCAGCGTGCCGACCGGCGCTGACGAGGCCGGCAACGTCGAGGTGCGCCGCTGGGGCCAGCCGCACACGTTCGACTTCGACGTCAAGGACCATGTGGACCTGGGTGCCCCGCTGGGCCTGGATTTCGAGACCGGCGCCAAGCTGTCGGGCTCGCGGTTCGCTTTCCTGAAGGGCCCCGCCGCCCGCCTGCACCGCGCGCTCGCGCAGTTCATGCTGGACGTGCAGACGGCCGAGCACGGCTACACCGAGTGCTACACGCCCTACATCGTCAACCGCGAGATCCTGGAAGGCACGGGCCAGCTGCCCAAGTTCAAGGAGGACATGTTCTGGGTGCTGCGTGGCGGCGACGACGAGCAGGTCGAGCAGTACCTGATCTCGACGTCTGAAATCTCGCTGACCAACACCGTGCGCGAAAGCGTGCTGAAGCCGGAAGACCTCCCCATCAAGCTGACGGCGCACAGCCCCTGCTTCCGCTCCGAAGCCGGCTCGGCGGGACGCGACACGCGTGGTCTGATCCGCCAGCACCAGTTCGATAAGGTCGAGATGGTGCGCATCGAGCAGCCCGAGCACAGCATGGCCGCGCTGGAAGAGATGACCGGTCATGCCGAGGCCGTGCTGCAGAAGCTGGGCCTGCCCTACCGCACCATGCTGTTGTGCACCGGCGACATGGGTTTCGGCTCGACCAAGACCTACGATCTGGAGGTCTGGCTGCCGGCGCAGAACACCTTCCGCGAGATCAGCTCCTGCTCGAACATGGGGGCCTTCCAGGCCCGCCGCATGCAGGCGCGTTTCAAGAACGCGCAGGGCAAGAATGAGTTCGTGCACACGCTGAACGGTTCCGGCCTGGCTGTGGGCCGCACGCTGGTGGCGGTGCTGGAGAACTATCAGAACGCCGATGGCAGCATCACCGTGCCAGAGGCGCTGCGCCCCTACATGGGCGGCATGGAAGTGTTGCGCGGCTGATTTGAAGCAGGTGCGAAAAAGCTGGCTACAATGGTAGGCTTCGCACCAGCGCGCACCGAATCAGGAGAGGTGGCAGAGTGGTCGAATGTACCTGACTCGAAATCAGGCGTACGGTTTCCGTACCGAGGGTTCGAATCCCTCCCTCTCCGCCAGCAACACGCAAAGGCCAGTCTCAGGACTGGCCTTTTTGCTTTCAGACGAGGCTGGCTTGGTGCTGAACCTCCCATCTGCTGATGCGCGACGACATGTCATGTAGGGTTGCGACATGCCTGCATGAAAATGCGTGAATATTCTCTCAATTTTTGAGAATAGGTTTGAGTATTCGGGCCGGTCAAATTCGTTTCAGATGAGGACTGGTTCGAATACTTGCAGTCATCCAATCTTCTAATGATTTCTTGTGCCATCCGCACGGTTTGTGGGCTGTCCTGGCTGTCTTGTCACGCGGGCGGCTGCGGCTTTCGGTTCTACTGCGCGGCCGTGAAAAGGAACCTCCTGAGCTGCTTGCGCTGTCACCGTGGTGGGAGGCGGATTCAGGGGGCTGCCACCCTCCAAACGGGGGGCTTTCAATGCTGGGGGCGAGAGGCATGATGCCGCCGCACTCATAGCATGTCGACAATCGCCCCTCGTGGCGCAAAGCTGGGCGCAACCTGGCTGGGTTCACGGTCTCCGGAGGGCTTGCGCAGACCTGGTCTGCGTCGGCGGTGATCAAGGGCGGCAGATACGCCTGAATAGGAATCGAATAGTTTCGAATTTCCTTGCTCAGATTGCAGATAGAAGACGCCAGGCGGATGAATCGGGGACGCAGATGATTCGAATATTCAACCATTACCTGCACAGGCAGACACTGCTCCAGGTGTTCTTTGACCTGGGGCTCATCGTTTTTGCCGTCATCGCCGTGGTGCTCAGCCAGGGTGAGTCAGCCCAAACCGTGCTGCCGTTCGCCGCATCGCATGGGCTGTCGCTGGCGGGCTGCATGTTCGTCATCAACTCTGCAACGGGCTTCTACCAGCACGTGCACAACCGCTCGGTCACCGAGTCCTGCGCGCGCGCGCTGTTTGGGCTGCTGTTCGGTCTGCCGCTGGCCTATGTGATTTTCAGTCTGGTGCCTTCCGACACCAGCCATCGGGAGCTGCTGACGCTGGTGGCCATGGCGGCCGTCGCCGCGGTGATGGTGCACCGTGTCTATGCCGCCCATTCTGGCGCGCAGGCCCGCATGCGCAGTCGCATCCTGATCTTCGGTACCGGTCCTGCGGCGCGTTCGGTGGGCAATACGCTGCGGGCGTCTGACCCGCACGCCCAGATCGTTGGTTACTACGCAGGTCCGAATGAAGAGACGCCGGACGTTGCGCCTGCAGAGATCATCAACGATGGCGCCAACCTGACCGAGGCTGCGCTGAAGCACAACGTCGACGAGATCGTCGTGGCGCTGAGCGAGCGGCGCGGCGGCAGCATGCCGCTGCGTCAGTTGCTGGACTGCAAGCTGTCCGGCGTGCGTGTCGTCGACATCGCCACGCATTTCGAGAAGACGCTGGCCCAGATCAACATCAAGCATGTCAACGCCGGCTGGTTGATCTTTGGTGACGGGTTCAGCCAGGGCATGCTGCGCGCGGCCATCAAGCGTGTCTGCGACGTGGTGTTCGCGACGGCCATTTTCGCCGTGGCCTGGCCCATCATGCTGGTCACGGCGGTGTTGATCCGCCTGGAATCGCGGGGACCGGTGTTGTACCGGCAGGAGCGTGTCGGCTTGAACGGTGTGCCGTTCAATGTCATCAAGTTCCGCAGCATGCGTACGGATGCCGAGAAAGACGGCAAGCCGCGCTGGGCGTCGAAGAACGATGACCGCGTGACGCGGGTGGGGCGCTTCATCCGCCGCGTGCGCATTGACGAACTGCCGCAGCTTTTCAATGTGTTCTACGGCGAAATGAGCATGGTGGGCCCGCGCCCGGAGCGGCAGTTCTTTGTCGATGAGCTGGTCAGCAAGATCCCGTACTACGCGGTGCGCCACAGCGTGAAGCCTGGTGTGACCGGCTGGGCGCAGGTGCGCTACGAGTACGGCTCGACGATCGAGGATTCCGTCGAGAAGCTGCAGTACGACCTCTACTACGTCAAGAACCACTCTCTCTTCCTCGATCTGTTGATCATGCTGGAGACGGTGGCGGTGGTGCTGACCGGCAAGGGCGCACGCTGACTCAGCTCTGCGGCGGCAGCGCGGACGCAGCTGCCGTGCGGGCGCGCTCGAATCAGGCATGACCCGCCCAGCGATGGACTTCCCGACTGTTGTGCTGGGCCAGGTGCCGGTCGACATCAATCCGCTGGGCAGCCTCAGCGCGCTGATCTGCTGCGTGCTGTACGGGCTGTTCGCCGCGTACTTCGGCCAGCGCCTGTTGCAGCGGCGCCTGCCGGTGACGCGGCTGGCGCTGGTGTTCCTTTGTGCGTTAACGGCCAGCGTGGTGTGGGCTGGCGCTTTGTTGTCGAACGGGTTGATGCACTGGTCAAGTCGCTTGCCGACCTGGGTGGTGCCGGGGCTTGACGCGGTGCGCTTTGGCCTGTGGCTGGCGTTCGTGCTGGCATTGCTGCCGGCCGCGCGCAGAGGCGGCATGCTGGCGTGGGCGCGGCTGGTGGCAGGTGCGGTCGTCGCGCTGCAGATGGTGCTGATTGCGCTCGCCGAGGTGCGTCCGGCGGAAGATTGGACGCAGTTGCAGGCGTTCACGTCGCTGGGCATGTCTGTTCTGGGGCTGATGTTGGTGGAGCAGATGCTGCGCAGCGCCTCCGCCGACGTGCGCTGGAATGCAAAGCCGTTGTGCCTGGGCCTGGGCGGTGTGTTCGTCTTCGATCTGTTCATCAGCTCTCAGTCGGCGCTGTTCCAACGCTTCGATGGTGACGCGGTCAGCGTGAGGCCGCTGGTGCACGCGGCGGCCGCGCCGTTGCTGTACATCGCGTCGCGTCGCTACGGTGACTGGTTGGGCAAGCTGCACGTGTCACGCGCTGCCGTCTTCCATTCCGCGGCATTGCTGCTCGTCGGCGGGTACCTGCTGATCGTGGCCGCCGTCGGTTATTACGTGCGCTACACCGGTGGGCAGTGGGGGCGAGCGCTGTCGGTGGCGCTGGTGTTCGTGGCGCTCGTGGCGCTCGCGCTGCTGGCGGCCTCCGGCTCGATGCAGGCCCGGCTGCGGGTCTACATCAGCAAGAACTTCTTCAGCTACCGCTACGACTATCGACAGGAATGGCTGCGCTTCACGCAGTTGCTTTCGACCGGCGCCGAAGCGCAGCACACCGCCGAAACGGTGGTGCGTGCGCTGGCCAACCTGGTCGAAAGCCCCAGCGGCATGCTCTGGTTGCAGCGCGGTGCGCAAGCGGATTTCGCGCAGGCCGCGAACTGGAACTTGCCGCCCCAGCCGATCGGCGAATCGCGGGACGGTTCATTGGGCCGCTTCTGGCGCGAGCGGGCATGGATCATCGACATCGACGAATGGCGCCGGCGGCGCGACGCCTACCCTGACCTGGAGTTGCCCGACTGGGTGTTGGAGGAACCGCGCTGCTGGCTCATCGTGCCGCTGCTCGTGGGCGACGCGTTGATCGGCTTCGCCGTGCTCGGCAGGCCGCGCGTGGTCGTCGAGTTGAACTGGGAGGTGCGCGACCTGCTTCGCACCGCGGCCAGCCAGGCCTCGGGCTATCTGGCGCAGGCCCAGGCCACGGAGGCGCTGCTGGAAGCGCGCAAGTTCGATGCGTTCAACCGCATGTCGGCGTTCGTTGTCCATGACCTGAAGAACATCGTGACGCAGTTGTCGCTGATGATGAAGAACGCCAAGCGACTGCGAGACAACCCGGAGTTTCAGCAAGACATGCTGGATACGGTGGAAAACTCGCTGGAGAAGATGCGGCAGTTGATGCTTCAGCTGCGCGAGGGTGAGACGCCCCATGGCGTCGCCAGTGGCGTGGACCTGGAGCAGATCGCCAGGCGCCTGGCGCAGGCGGCGATGCGCAAGGGGCGGGTGCTGGAGCTGGAGCTGCAGGCGGCGGTCAGTACCCGTGGTCACCCCGAGCGTGTCGAGCGGGTGCTGGGACATGTCGTGCAGAACGCCTTCGACGCCACACCGGCTTCCGGCCACGTGCGCCTGACGCTGGATTCACACGGGAGTCAGGCCCGCGTTCGCGTGGAGGACAGCGGCTGCGGAATGAGCGAGGATTTCATCCAGAATCGCCTGTTCAAGCCTTTCCAGACCACCAAAGCGAGTGGCATGGGCATCGGGGCCCATGAGAGCTATCAATACGTGCAGGAACTCGGAGGCAAGATCAGCGTGGACAGTGAACTCAACCGCGGAACCATCGTGACCCTGCTGCTGCCTCTTTTCCATGCGCAGGCTGACGCATTGCGCGCAGCACCTGACATCCGATGAGCAGCCCCCGCCACGCGCCGCTGCTGATCGTCGAGGATGATCTGGCACTGCAGAAGCAGTTGAAGTGGTCGCTGGATCGCTTTGAATCGGCCACTGCCGATGACGTTGCCAGCGCGGTGCTGCAGTTCCGTCGCAACAACCCCGCCGTGGTCACGATGGATCTCGGGTTGCCGCCGGACCGCGATTCTGTTTCCGAGGGCTTCAAGTGCCTGGAGAAGTTGCTCGAGCTGGATCCGGCCGTCAAGGTCATCGTGCTGACCGGTCAGAACGATCAGGACAACGCCCTGCGTGCCATTCGCATGGGTGCTTACGACTTCCTGGCCAAGCCCGTGGATCCGGACGTGCTTGCCCTGACCGTGGAGCGCGCCTATCGCCTGTACGAGCTGCAGCAGGAGAACCGCCGCCTCCAGAGGCAGCAGAGCAGCGATGTGTTCAGCGGCCTGATCACGCGCGATCCTGGCATGCAGCGCGTGTGCCGCATGATCGAGAAGGTTGCGCCCAGCGATGCCACCGTGTTGCTGCTCGGCGAGAGCGGCACCGGCAAGGAGGTGCTGGCCCAGGGGCTGCATGATGCGTCCAAGCGCAAGGGGCGCTTCGTGGCGATCAACTGCGCCGCCATTCCGGAAACGCTGTTGGAGAGTGAGCTTTTCGGTTACGAAAAAGGCGCTTTCACCGGTGCCAACAAAGCGACGCTCGGCAAGATCGAGACGGCCAACGGCGGTACGCTGATGCTGGACGAGATCGGCGACCTGCCGATGCCGCTGCAGGCCAAGCTGCTGCGTTTCCTGCAGGAGCGCGTCATCGAGCGTGTCGGCGGGCGGCAGGAAATCCCCATCGACGTCCGGGTGGTCGGTGCCACCCACCAGGATCTCAGGCAGCGTATTGTCGACGGCCTGTTTCGCGAAGACCTGTACTACCGGCTGGCGGAGATCGTCGTCGACATCCCGCCGCTGCGCGATCGGCTGGGCGACCCGGTCCTGTTGGCCCATGCGTTCGCCAGGCGCTTTGCCACCGAGATGAGGCGTGCCGCGCCCAACCTGGCCGACGATGCCGTGCGCGCACTGGAATCGCACCGCTGGCCCGGCAACGTCCGCGAACTGCAGAACATGCTCAAGCGTGCGGTCATCATGGCCGACGACGACCGCATCACGGCCGCCGACCTGGGCTTGCGCGGTTCTGCGGCTGGGGCTGGTCCGGACGACACCGTGCTGGATCTGCGCTCGGTGCGTGAGACGGCGGAGCGCCAGGCGGTCATCACCGCGCTGGCCCGTACCGACGGCAATATCGTGCGCGCCGCGGAGTTGCTGGGCGTCAGCCGCCCCACGCTCTACGACTTGATGAGCCGTTTGCAGATCAAGTAGTCAGCGTTCCGTGTTCGCCCAACGCGTCTAGAGGGGCGCTGCCCCATGCTGTACGCTGTCCGCTGAATCCAGCTACGTACTTGGAAAGGCGGCAATGAGCACAGCATGCGGCTTGGTTGAAGCATGTGAACGACCGGGAGATGGCGTTCGTGTCGACGTGGCTGGACCACCGTTCAACTCGGTGGGAGGGCGGCGGTGAGGTGGCGCTTGCTGCTCGTAGCGCTGGCGGCGACCTTGCCGCTGAGCGCGTTCGCCAATGACTTGCCTGCGCTGATAGACCGTAGCAAACCCTCCGTCGTGCTCGTGGGGACCTACTCGCCCACCGACAGCCCGCGCTTTGGCTTCCGGGGCAGCGGCTTTGTCGTGGCTGACGGCAATCTCGTCATCACCAACGCGCATGTGCTGCCTGCACCCGACGTTCCCGAAGCAGAGCGCCGCGTGGCCGTTCAGGTCAGGTTGCCCACCGGCGATTGGGAAATGCGCTCGGCGCGGATTGCGGCGCTGGATCGGCCTCACGACCTGGTGGCGTTGCGCTTTGACGGCGCGCCGGTACCAGCGCTGCCCATCGCTGCTCCGGGCGTGGCTCGCGAAGGACTCGCGGTCCTGCTGATGGGGTTCCCGATCGGTGGTGCGCTCGGATTCTCGACAGTCAGTCATCGCGGCATCATTGCTGCGATCACCCCCATCTCGCTGCCTGCGGCGACTGCACGCACGCTCGACCCGCGTGCATTGCGGCAACTGCGTGCGGGCAGCTTCGACATCCTGCAACTCGACGCGACGGCCTATCCGGGCAACAGCGGCGGGCCGGTCCTGGACCAGCGCAGCGGCGAAGTGGTGGGCGTGGTGAACATGGTGTTGACGAAGGCGGGCAAGGAGTCGGCGCTGACCCAGCCTTCAGGAATCAGCTACGCCATTCCCGTCGCGCCGCTCATCTCCCTGACCGAGGCAGCCAAGACCGTGCCGTGAATCGAGGCTGACGGCTGTCGGAGTTCTTTACAGCGTTGGACGGGGGGCGTGTGCCAGGTTGGTTCTGACGATCGCAAGTGTTTGATTTTGCTTGATTTTTTGTGATTGAAGCAAAGTTGGCACGCATGCTGCTTTAAGACTTGCGTCTCAAGTTCATCCGGCCCTCAAGGAGTCCAAATGATCACCACCTCTCGCTTCTCGCTCATCGCCGCTGGCGTGGCACTGGCTTGCGGTCTGGGTAGCACTGCTGCCCGTGCCGATGCTGTCGCCCAGGCCATCCTCGACGTCACCAACTTCCATTTCGCCTTGGGCAACGGCAGCAATGTCCGTGCCGCCGATGGCTCGCTGGCGCCCCGCCTCAATCTGGCGACGCTGAAGGGCACGACCACGGCTGACGCCACGGTCAGCCTGAATGGCGCCAACGCCGCAGGTTCCGATTCGCAGAACGACCCGCTGGCAATTGCAGGTGCCTCGGCGACCACGTCGCTCGGCAATGCAGGCAGCTATGTTCCTGGCGCTCCTCTTGCTGGTGCTCCGGTGGCGACTTATGGCGCCTCCACGGCAGACCAGTTCGGCAACTCGCTGTTCGGCGTCAGTGATGCTCTGACGGACGGTGTTGTTTCTCTCAAGCCGGCCGGTAACGGTTCGACGCAGAGCAACGTCAATTTCAATGCCGAGTTCACGATCACCGTGCAAGACGGCACGAGCATCGAGATTGCCTTCGACGCCGAGTCCTATCTGCGTGCCTACCTGAGCGCTTCGGGCATCGGTTCGCCGACCGCCCGGGCATCGACGACCTGGAGCATCACGATCACCAGCGTGGCGACCAACGATGACGTTTTCGCCTGGGTGCCGGATGGTCTCGGTGGCAACGGTGGTGCGGGCAGCGCGATCTTCGGTGGTGTCGAGTACTACGACCCCTTCTCGCTGAACCAAAACGCGACTGCCCTGTCGCCCGCGTCGAGCAAGGTGCGTACCAACGCCAAGCAAGCTTTCCAGGCGGAAACCAACGCACTGGTCGGTGGCACCTACACGGTGGTCCTGAGCCAGACCGCTGTGTCCGATGCCTTCTTGAAGCTGCCTGAGCCGGCGTCCCTGGGCCTGCTGGGCGCGGCGCTGTTCGGCGCTGGCGTCGCAAGCCGTCGTCGCAGCAAGAAGTAATAAACATTCAGCGCGAGGTCAGCCTCGCGTCAGATGGTAAAAAGCGCGGCTCGTCCGCGCTTTTTTTATGGGCGGTTGAGCCCTCAGATGGTGGGGGAGGGCGTGGTGGGGCTGGCGTTAGGATGTCTGCACTCGCACATTGCATGTGCATGCGACATGAAGCGGCCAACGCCAGGGGGACGGTTTTGACGAGCAATGGATTTCGCCGGATCGGGATGATCGGGGCGCTTGCGGCGGCGGCATTGCTGACGGCCTGTAGTCGCGAGGCTACCGAGGCCGAGTCAATCGCGGCTGCCCGAAAGAGCCTGGCGGACGGTCAGACCCGCGCCGCTGTCATCCACCTGCGCAATGCGCTTCAGCACAACGCCAATTCGCCCGAGGGGCGTCTACTGATGGGCGAGGCGCTGCTGGCGAATGGCGAGATTGCGGCCGCTTATGACGAGTTCAAGCGAGCTCGATCGTCTGGCTCACCCGACGCGGCGGTGGTCCCGCCCATGGCGCGCGCCATGATATTGCTTGGGCAGGACAAGAAGCTGATCGAAGAGTTTGGCGCCATGCGCTTCGATGACAAGCGCGCCGACGCTGATCTCAGCCTCAGCCTTGCTCAAGCATATGACGCGAGCGGAAATATGGAGCAGGTGAATCAACTGCTCGATCGCTCGTTGGCGGCCCGCCCCGACTATGCGCCAGCGTTGATTTATCGCGCTCGCGTCATACTGGCGAAGTCGGGGCCGGAAGCGGCGCTCGTGGAGTTGCAATCTCACCCCGACCTGCTGAAGACAAACTTTGAAGCGGCCGGGCTTGAGGGTTCGCTGAAGCTCAATGGCCGGCGCGATGTAGACGGTGCTATCGAGTCTTTCAAGCGGGCGCTTGCTCTCCAGCCAAAGGATGTCCATGCGCATGCGTCGTTGATCGCCGTCTATCTGTACAAGGGCGACAAAGAGGCGGTTCGCAAGCAGGTGGACGCGCTGAAGAAGGCGCTTCCCAACACCCCCGTTGCTCGTCTCTATGAGGCGCAGCTGGCTTTGCTCGATGGCGATGCAAAAACGGCTCGCGCGTTGGCCATGCAGGTGCTGCAGGCGGTGCCACAGAACGTCCGTGCGATGTACATCGCGGCATCCGCGGAATTGCAGTTGGGTAATAGCTTTCACGCAGTGACGCTGTTGCTCAAGGCGCTGTCGCTGCAGCCTGACCTGCAAGAGGCCAGCAAGTTGCTGGCGCAGGCTTACCTGAAGTCTGGCCAGCCCCAATTGGCGTTGAAGGCGCTGGCTCGACCGCTGGAGCGCGCGCCTGATGATGTGGCGCTGCTCAGTGCGGCTGCCGAGGCTCATCTGCAGCTCGGAGATGCGCGGGCGTCGGAGGCGTTGTACAAAAAGGCATTGGCCGTGAAGCCGGACGATTCGCGGACGCGTACCGCCCTGGCGATGGCCACCATCGCCAGGGGCGATGACGCCGAGGGCCTGAGCCAACTCGCGGCGTTGGCGCAGCAGGATGCGAGTCCCATGGCCGATCTCGCACTGATCAGCTCGTATCTGGCGAGGAACCAGGTCGACGCCGCCCTCAAGCAGATGGAAAACCTTGAGCGCAAGGAGCCAGGAAAGCCGGGGCCGGCGTTCACCCGCGGTCGAATCCTGCTTTTGAAGGGCGACAACGTGGGTGCGAGGTCGGCATTTGAGGAGGCGTTGAAGCGGGATCCGGCTTACGTTTCGGCGATGAGCAACCTCGCTCTGCTGGACCTTCGTGATGGCAAGGTCGACGCTGCCCGTGCGCGTTTCGAGGCGGCGCTGAAAGCGGCGCCGAACAACGTGTCGGCGATGATCGCCCTGGCCGATCTTCTCGTGATCGTCAAGGCGCCGCAGAGCGAGGTGACCGCCTTGCTGGAGCGTGCCATTGCCGCCGAGCCGAGCCAGGTCCCTGCGCACCTGATGCTGGTGGACTATTTGCTCATGCAGAAGAACTACTCTGCTGCGGTGGTCGCTGGCCAGAAAGCGGTGGCGGTTGTGGATTCCAGCCCCGAACTGCTGAATGCGCTGGGCCGGGCTCAATCTGCCGCCGGGGATTCTGCTCAGGCGCAAGCCAGCTTTGCGAAGCAGGCGCAATTGCAGCCCACGGCGACTGCACCGTATCTCAGCGCGGCCGATGCCTACCGGCGTGCCGGCGACCGCGCGAACACGATCAAGAGCCTGCGGCAGGCGCTGAGCATCAATCCTCAGCTGCTGGCGGCGCAGGAGCAGTTGTTCGCGATGGAGTTGCGTTCTGAACAATTCCCAGCCGCGCTGACAGTGGCTCGCGACGTGCAGCGCCAGCGCCCGCTGGCCGTGCAGGGGTATCTGTGGGAGGGCTCCGTCCACGAGGCCCAGCGCCGCTGGGAATTGGCCCTCGCCACCTACAAGCGTGGCGTTGACAAGTTGCGTGCAGAGAAGCGAGAGGCTGCTGCATTGGGCGTCGCTCAGCACCAGGCCTTGCTCGCTGCCAAGAAGCAGAGTGATGCCGTGCAGTTTGTGCAGGACTGGCTGCGCGTCAACCCGCGTGATGTGGCGTTCCGACTGTATTTGGGGGACAGCGCATTGCTGACGCAGGACTGGGCGACTGCCGAGCGGCACTACCGTTCCGTGCTGGAGATCAATCCTGATCACGCGTTGGCAGTCAATAACGTGGCCGCGGTGTTGGTCCGGCAGAAGCGACCTGAGGCGGTGGAAATGGCGCAACGCGCAGTCAAGCTCGCGCCCACCAGTGCCGACGCCTTCGATACGTTGGCGATGGCCCTCGCGGTTGACAAGCAGTGGCAGCCTGCACTGGACGCACAACGCAAGGCGGTGGCGCTGGCACCAGACGCGTCACTGCCCAAGATCAAGCTGGCCAGAATGCTGATTGATGCAGGCAAGAAGACCGAGGCTGAAACGCAACTCAAAGCACTGCAGGCTTTGGGCGGAAAGTTCGAGCGCCAAGCTGACGTCAGTGCGCTGCTGAAGCAGCTTTGAAGCTTCGACCCGAGAGGCGTTCGGTGGCTGACTTTGCAGATGAGCTGCGTCGGGGGGCGTCCGACTTGCGCCCCGCCAGCGTGGACGATGTGCGAGCAGCGGTGCAAGCGGCCCGGCAACAGGGCTGGAAGCTCCACCCTGTTTCAACTGATTGCAACTGGGGTTATGGCGCCGGGTTGGCACTGCCGCCCGGACACCGCAGGCTGGACCTCTCGCACATGCGCAGCATCCGCAATGCCGATGCCATCTCGCTCGCGCAGCCGGTCGCAGTGGTCGAACCCGGGGTCACGCAAGGGCAGTTGCAGACGTTTCTCGCCACCGCTCATCCCGGCCTGACTTTCAACGTGACCGGCTCGGCGCGTGAAACGAGCCTGATCGGCAACGCGCTGGATCGCGGGGTAGGCTATCTCGGGCCGCGTCGCGACGACTTGTTCGGCCTGGAAGTGGTGACCGGCACCGGCGAGGTGATACAGACCGGTTTCCGGCGTCTGGGCGAGGATTCGCCGCTGGCGCACAGCCATCCATTCGGGCTCGGCCCGATGCTGGATGGGCTGTTCTTCCAGGCCAACTTCGGCATCGTCACCAGCGCATGTTTTCGCTTGCTGCCGAGGCCGCCGCAGCAACTCGCGGTTTCGCTGGCCTTGTACCGGGCCGCCGACCTGCCGCGCTTCATCGATGTGCTGGCGGCGCTGAAGCGCGAACGGGTCATGACCTCGGTGACGCACGTGGGCAACCAGGCACGCACGCGGGCCAGCCTGCTGCACGGCATCAGCGATTACCTGGAGCGCGCGTGCGGTCTGGGCGGCGCGGCACGTGATGCGGCCGCGCAGCAGGCGCTGCGCGTCGTGGCGCCGCATGAATGGACCAGTCTGGGCGGTATCAGTGGCACGGCAGACCAGGTGGCGGCAGCGCTGAAGGAAGTCCGCCGGCGCATGCAAGGGTTGGCACGTGTCACCAGTTTCGATGACGCGAAGCTGGCCAAGGGCTTTGCATTGCTGCACCGCTTGCGGCGGGTGCCGTGGGCGCGTGCCAATGCCGCGGCCATCGCTGCCATCCGGCCACTCAACGGATTGGCAGCCGGTGTGCCGACCGACGCAGCCATCCAGAACCTGCTGTGGCGCTTTGGCCGGGCTGACCTGCCGGCCGAGCAGCTGTTGACTTCGGATTGCGGCGTGCTGTTCATCAGCCCGGCGCTGCCGATGGACGGCGCCTTCGTCACCGATGTGGTGGCCGGCATGACCGCCCTGGCCGGCGAGGCGGGGCAGGTGCTGTATGTCACGATCAACATCGAGACTGAGAACTCGCTGGTGGCCGTGGTGAACCTGCTGTTCAATCGAGCGAATGCGGCCGAGGCTGCCCAGGCCGCAGACTGCGCGCGGCGTCTGCACGCGTACATCCGGTCGCGTGGCCTGGAGGTCTACCGGGCGCGCGCCGACATGATGGCCGACATCGTCGATGCGGATTCGCCGTACTGGCAGGCGGTCGGCGCGCTGAAGCGCTCGCTGGATCCCGACCAAATCATTGCGCCCGGGCGGTACAACATCTGCTGAGGGCAGGCTTGGCGTGAATACTGCCTTCCCCATCCTTCGCCTCGGGGGTGGGCACCGTGGACGGGCAGTCCGGTATGGCATCATTCCGCGCCTTTGACTGGCGGCGGGCGCGTGCCCGTGCCACCGTGACCACGAACGGGGATTTGCCTTGAACAAAGCTCTCACAACATCGATCCCGGCGGCAGGCTGGCAGCGTGCAAACCGTCCGGGCCTGCTGGGGCTGGGCGTGAGCCTGCTGTTGGCCATGTGGCTTTCGGGTTGCGCGAGCCTGCGTGGCGAAGAGCTACCGACGGCGCCGGCCAAGGTGGCCACGGACGACTACAGCTACATCATCGGGGCAGGCGACAACCTGAACATCCTGGTCTGGCGCAATCCCGAGTTGTCAATGGCCGTTCCCGTGCGCCCGGACGGCAAGATCGCCGCGCCTTTGGTGGACGAGATCGTCGTGCAGGGCAAGACCTCCGTGCAGGTGGCGCGCGACGTCGAGAAGCAGCTCAGCAAGTACGTGCGCGATCCGGTCGTCACGGTCATCGTCACCGGCTTTGTCGGTCCTTACAGCGAACAGATCCGTGTCGTGGGCGAAGCGGCCAAGCCGCAGTTCCTGCCGTTCAAGCAGAAGATGACGGTGCTGGACGTGATGATCGCAGTCGGCGGGCTGACCGATTTCGCGGCCGGCAACAGTGCCACCATCCTGCGCACCGCCGAAGACAATAAGCAGTATTCGGTGCGGCTGAAGGACCTGCTCAAGCGCGGCGATGTGTCGGCCAATGTCGAAATGCGCCCCGGCGACATCCTGATCATTCCGCAAAGCTGGTTCTGAGTCTGACGGCGCTCGGCGCCCCTCAAACTGCCTGGGCGCCGTGTGCGCCGATCCTTGCTATCTAGCGTTCAACGAGACTGCCCCCGATGGAAGCCCTCATAGGCCAATTGCTGATCATTGCCAGGCGGATGTGGAAGTACCGCTGGGTCGGCCTGGTCGTGGCCTGGGTCGCAGGTGTCGTGGGTGCCGTGGTGGTGTTCGTGCTGCCCGACCGTTACGAGGCGAGCGCGCGCATCTACGTCGACACGCAGTCCACCCTGAAGCCGCTGATGACCGGTCTGGCGGTGCTGCCCAATGTCGATGAGCAGGTCAAGATGCTGAGCCGCACGCTGATCACGCGGCCCAACGTCGAGAAGCTGGTGCGCATGGCCGACCTGGACCTGCGCAGCCAGACCAAGGCGCAGCAGGATGCGACCATCGAGACCGTCACCAGCAACCTCTCCATCCAGAGCGTCGGCCGCGACAACCTCTACACGCTGGGCTACCGCGACAGCGACCCGGAGACCGCCAAGCGCGTCGTGCAGTCGCTGGTGTCCATCTTTGTCGAATCCAGCCTTGGGTCGACGCGCAAGGACTCGTCCACCGCCACGACCTTCATCAACGAGCAGATCAAATCCTACGAGGCCAAGCTGGAAGAGGCTGAAACGCGGCTGAAGGAATTCCGGCTGAAGAACATCGGCATCTCCGGCGATGGCAAGGACTCGGCGGCAAAGATTTCGGAGCTGAGCGCCCAACTGGAGCGAGCACGGCTGGAGTACCGCGAGGCGGCCAATGCGCGCGATGCAGCCAAGGCCCAGCTGGAGGCCGAGAAGGCACGGGGCGGCACGCAGACGACCCAGCAAAGCCTGCTGCAGGAAGCCAACGCCAACGTGTCCACGCCCGAGCTGGACGCCCGCCTGGCCGAGTACCGCCGCAACCTGGACGCACTGTTGCAGCGCTACACCGACCAGCATCCCGACATCGTCACCACCCGCAAGCTCATCAAGGACCTGGAAGAGCAGCGCAAGCGCGAGCTGGCGGAACTGCGCCGTGCCGCCGCAGCAACGCCGTCTGTCGGCCTGACGCAGGGGGGCGGTGGCAGCCTGGCGATGCAGGAACTGGTGCGCATCCTGGCCACCACCGAGGTCCAGGTGGCCTCGCTGCGTGCCCGTGTCGACGAATATTCCGGGCGCTATGCCCAGGCGATGGCGGCGCTGAAGACCGCGCCGCAGGTCGAGGCCGAAGCCGCCCAGCTGAACCGCGACTACGCGATCCAGAAGCGCAACTACGAAGACCTGGTGCAGCGCCGCGAGCAGGCGGCGATTTCCGGTGAACTGGACGTGGCATCCGGCATCGCCGACTTCCGCGTCATCGAGCCGCCGCGGGCCAATCCCAAGCCGGTGGCACCCAACCGCCTGTTGCTGCTGGCCGGTGCCATGGCGGCGGCGCTGGGTGTGGGTGTGTTCACCACGTTTGCGGCCAGCCAGCTGCGGCCCGTGTTCTACGACGCCGATGACCTGCGCGCGCGGTGCGAGCTGCCCATCCTGGGCGTCGTCACGCGGTTGGTCACCGATGCCGACCGGGCGCGCCTGCGGGTCGACCTGATCCGTTTCTCGTTCGGTGCCGGGGGATTGCTGGTGATGTTTGCCATCGCCCTGACCGTGTTGGCCGTGCAACTGAGCCGACAGGTGGTTTGACATGACGAGCTTGATCGAACAGGCCGCGCAGCGGCTCGAACAATTGCGCCAAGCGGGCGTCGTGCTGCCGGGCGACGACGTGGGAGTGCCGGCCGCGGCCCCTGCAGCGCCGCTCGCCGCGCCGGCCAGCGCCCCCGTGGCGACGGAGCCTGCCTTCCGTCCGGTGGGCATCTCGGTCGTCGCGGACGGCGGGCCTTCCTCCAAGCGCGTCGAACTCGACGTGGTGGCGCTGGCGGCCCAGGGGTTCCTGATGCCCCACATGCCGCGCTCCCAGACGGGCGATCAGTACCGCGTCATCAAGCGCCCGTTGATCAAGAACGCGATGGGCAAGGGCGCCGCGACCATCAACCACGCCAACCTGCTGATGGTGACCAGCGCGCTGGCGGGCGAGGGGAAGAGCTTCACGTCCATCAACCTGGCGCTGAGCATCGCTGCAGAGCTGGACAACACCGTCATGCTGGTCGATGCGGACGTGGCACGCCCCTCCGTGCTGCGCATGCTGGGACTGCCGCAGGGACCGGGACTGCTGGACGTGCTGGAAGAGCGGGTCGAGATGTCCGACGTGCTGCTGCGCACCAACGTCGAGAAGCTGACCATCCTGCCCAGCGGCACGCCGCATGCACGCGCGACCGAACTGCTGGCCAGCGATGCGATGACGGCGATGCTGGAGGACATGGCCAAGCGCTATCCCGACCGCATCATCATCTTCGACTCCCCGCCGCTGCTGCTGACCACCGAGTCCCGCGTGCTGGCGTCGCACATGGGGCAGATCATCATCGTCGTGCACGCCGAGAAGACGCCGCAGAGCGCGGTCCAGCAGGCGCTGTCGACCATCGAGACCTGCCCGGTCAAGATGATGCTGCTGAACCAGGCCAGTCCCAACGCTTCCGGCGGCTATGGCTACGGTTATGGCTACGGCTATGGCTACGGTTATGGCTACGGCTATGGCGGCGATGACGCGAAGCAGAGCTGAGCGCACTGGCCTGACGCTGCTGCTGGCGATGGGGGCGGCCGCGTCCCAGGCCCAGCAGGCGACGACGTCTGCAGGCCTGATGGTCACGCCGCGCCTGAGCGTCGCGCAGACCTGGACCGACAACCTGCTGCTGGACGACCTGAACAAGGACGCGGCGCTCATCACGACCGTATCGCCCGGCATCAGTGTCGTCAGCAATCGGGGTGTCCTGCGCGGCAGCCTGGACTACGCGCTCAACGGCATCACCTACCTGAAGTCCGAGCAAGGCAGCCGGGTGCAGAACTCGCTGACGGCCAACGGCCAGGCCGAGCTGATCGGCGGCGTCTTGTTCGTGGACCTGCGCGCGCTGATCGGGCAGCAGAACGCGTCGGCGTTCGGCCAGCTGACGGCGCCGACCCTGGGTTCGCAGAGCGGGCAGAACAACCTGGCCAACGTCAACCAGCGCGAGACCGGCATGTTGAGCGTGGCGCCGACGCTGCGCGGCATGCTGGGCACCCTGGCCAGCTACGAGCTGCGCAGCGAACTGAATCGCACGGAGGTGCGTGACAGCAGCGTGGGCGACAGCCGCGGCCACACCACATCGCTGCGCGTGAACCAGTGGAATGCCGGTGTGCTGTCCTGGTGGCTGCAGGCCAGCGCCCAGCGGGTCAAATCAGTCACGGCGCCGTCCAACGGCACCCGCATGCTGAAGGTCGGGCTGACGTACCGGCCCGACGTGGACTGGCTGTTCACCGGCAACGTGGGCCAGGAGCGCAACGACTACGTGGGCGCCACGCAGCGGGACGGCTCGACCGGCGGCGTCACGGCGCAGTGGACGCCGACGCCGCGCACCCGCGTCGGCGCCGATTGGCAGCGCCACGGCTACGGGTCCAGCCATGCGCTCACGTTCGACCACCGCCTGGCGCGCTCCGTCTGGCGGCTGTCCGACACGCAGACGACGACGCTGGGCAACGTCGGTCTGCAAGGCGGACTGCGCACCAACTACGACCAGTTCTTCCTGCTCTTCGCCTCGCTGGAGCCCGATCCGGTCAAGCGGGACGTGCTGGTGCGGGCGTACCTGCAGTCGCAGGGGCTGTCGCCCGATGCGCCGATTGGCGGCGGCTTCCTGTCGACAGGGCCGAGCCGCATGCGCAACCAGCAGTTGATGGTGACGATGCAAGGCGTGCGCTCCAGCGTGTCCGTGCAGGCCACCCGCACCCTCACGCGCCGCCTGGGTGACAACCTGAACCAGGGCGACTTGGCCAATTCGTCGCGCATCGAGCAGCGTTCCTATTCGCTGACGCTCAGCCACCAGCTGACGCCCGGGTCCGGCCTGTCGCTGGTGGCGTCGCGCCAGGAAAGCCAGGGCGACCTGGCCAGCCAGGCCGTCAACCTGGACAGCGTGCTGGGCAACTGGAACATCCGCTTCGCGGGCGGCAGCAGCCTGCAACTCGGCGCGCGGCACAGCCGTTCCGAAGGCGTCGTCCCGTACACCGAGAATGCGGTGTACGCCAACCTGACGCAACAGTTCTGACCATGAAGCCGTCGTCATGCCCGCGTTCTCCGCTGCGCCACGAAAGCGCGCGTCAATGCCGTCCGGCGACTGGGTGCCACTGACATGTACGAAGCCTTTTACGGCTTGAGCAGCAAGCCCTTCCAGCTCAGCCCCGACCCGAATTTCTATTACGGCAGCAAGCAGCACCGCCGCGCCAAGGCCTATCTGGACTATGGCGTGCTGCGCAATGACGGCTTCATCGTCATCACCGGCGAGATTGGCGCCGGCAAGACCACGTTGCTGCGCGGGCTGCTGGACGGCCTGAACCGCAGCAACGTCGTCATCGGCAACGTCGTGACCACGCAGCTCGACGCCGAGGACACGCTGCGCATGGTCGGCGCGGCGTTCGGCGTGCGCGTGAAGGACGCGCCCAAGTCCGAGTTGCTGATGACGCTGGAGGCCTTCTTCGTCAACCAGGTCACCCAGGGCAAGCGCTGCCTGCTGATCGTCGACGAGGCGCAGAACCTGACCGCGCGTGCGGTGGAGGAGTTGCGCATGCTGAGCAACTTCCAGTTCGCCAACCAGTCCTTGCTGCAGACCTTCCTGGTCGGCCAGCCGGAGTTCCGTCGCATCCTGCAAAAGCCGGAGATGGAGCAGTTCCGCCAGCGTGTCGCCGCGACCTGCCACATCGGCCCGCTGGACGAGGACGAGACGCAGCGCTACATGGAACACCGCCTGAAGTGCGCCGGCTCCAATGGCAAGCCGACCTTCGAGCACGACGCTTTTCCCGCCATCCACAAGGCCAGCAACGGCATCCCGCGCCGCATCAACAGGTTGTGCGACCGCCTGCTGCTGCTGGGCTTCATGCAGGGGCGCACGCACCTGACGCTGGCCGACGTGAAGGAAGTGCTGCGCGACATCGCTCAGGAGAGCGAGGTGCCGCGCCACAGCGACGTCAGCCCGCTGGACAGCACCCCCGCCCGGCTGCCCGACAGCCGGCCTGCGGCGCTGGACAGTGCGCCCGGCGCGCTGGATATCGCCAAGCTGAAGATGAGCGTCGCCGATGTCGACGGACTCTCCAGCGAAATTGCGGCCCTCAGCGCCGACCACCACACCGACCGGCTGCAGCGGCTGGAGCGCAGCATGATGCGGCTGGAGCGCATCAACCTGCAGACGCTGGCGCTGTTGCAGAAGCTGGTGGATGCCGTCAAACAGCATTGACAGAAGGTTTCCCATGTTGATGCCCAACAAGAACCCGGCCCCCCGCAATGCGATGAGCATCGACGTGGAGGACTACTTTCAGGTCTCGGCCTTCGCGCCCTACATCAAGCGCGAGGACTGGAACGGGCTGGAATGCCGCGTCGAGCGCAACATCGAGCGCATCCTGGCGCTGCTGGCCGACAAGCAGGTCAAGGCCACCTTCTTCACGCTGGGCTGGATCGCCGAGCGCTACCCGCAGGTCGTCAAGGCCATCGTGGCGGGCGGCCACGAACTGGCCAGCCATGGCTATGGCCACGAGCGTGCCAGCGACCTGAGCCCCGCCGCGTTTTTGGAAGACATCGCCAGCGCCAAGAAGCTGCTGGAGGACCTGGGCGGTGTGCCGGTCGTCGGCTACCGCGCGCCCAGCTTTTCCATCGGCAAGGGCAACCTGTGGGCGTTCGACGTGCTGCGCGACGCGGGCTACCGCTACTCCAGCAGCGTCTACCCGATTGCGCACGACCACTACGGCATGCCCGATTCGCCGCGCTTTGCCTACCCGGTGCGTGAAGGACTGCTGGAGATCCCGGTGACGACGCTGCGCATGGGATCACGCAACCTGCCCAGCAGCGGGGGCGGCTATTTCAGGTTGCTGCCGTATGCGCTGTCGCGCTGGATGATCCGCCGGGTCAACGAGGTCGACGGCGAGTCGGCCGTCTTCTACTTCCATCCGTGGGAGATCGACCCTGGGCAGCCGCGCGTGACCGCAGCGGACGCGAAGTCGCGCTTCCGCCACTACGTCAACATCGCGCGCACCGAGGCCCGCATCGCGCGCCTGCTGGGTGACTTCCGCTGGGGCCGCATGGACGAGATCTTCCTCGGCCGCGAAGCCCATCCCGCATCGGCGCCCGCGCTGACTTCAGCCTGAATGAACGCCCCGCTACGCATCGCGCGGTTGGCCGCGCAGGACCTTGCCTTGTCCGCGCGCTGGGACGTGTTCGTGCAGGCCAGCCCGCGGGCGACGTTCTTCCATCGCAGCGGTTGGCTGCGCGTCATCGAGAGCGTCTTCGGG
The DNA here is from genome assembly GCF_043555865.1 of Pelomonas dachongensis. Taxonomy (NCBI): domain Bacteria; kingdom Pseudomonadati; phylum Pseudomonadota; class Betaproteobacteria; order Burkholderiales; family Sphaerotilaceae; genus Roseateles; species Pelomonas dachongensis. The sequence continues at coordinate 70,858 of NZ_JBIGHY010000010.1, read as the reverse complement.
CACCGCTGCTTCTTCCTGTACGCGGAGCGTGACGGCGTCATCGAGGGCGTGCTGCCGCTGGCCGAGATCAAGAGCCGCCTCTTCGGCCACTCCGTTGCCAGCCTGCCGTTCGCCGTCTACGGCGGCGTGGCCGCGCTGAATGACGAGGCTGCAGCGTCGCTGGAGGCCGAGGCTGAGAAGATCGCGCGAGGGCAGGGCGCCGCCCACCTGGAGTACCGCTACCTCGGCGACACACGCCACGCCGATTGGCCGCGCCAGGACCTCTATGTGACCTTCCGCAAGGCCATCCTGCCCGACGAGGAGGCCAACATGCTGGCCATCCCTCGCAAGCAGCGTGCGATGGTACGCAAGGGCATCAAGAACGAGCTGCGTGCCGAGATCGACCCGAGCGCCGACCGCTTCTTCGACTTGTATGCCGACAACGTGCTGCGTCACGGCACGCCGGCGATGCCCAAGAAGTATTTCCAGGCGCTGCTGGATGAGTTCGGTGCCGACGCCGAGGTGCTCACCGTCACCGCGCCGGACGGCAAGCCGCTGTCGTCGGTGCTGACGTTCTACTTCCGCGACGAGGTGCTGCCCTACTACGCCGGCGACGACGAGGCCGCGCGCGACCTGGCAGCCAACGACTTCAAGTACTGGGAGCTGATGCGCCGCGCCTGTGCGCGCGGGCTCAAGGTCTTCGACTATGGCCGCAGCAAGCAGGGCACCGGCCCGTATGCGTTCAAGAAGAACTGGGGCTTCGAGCCGCAGCCGCTCAGCTACGAGTACCGGCTGCTCACGCGCGACACGATCCCGCAGAACAACCCGAACAACCCGAAGTACCAGCTGATGATCAAGGCGTGGCGCAAGCTGCCGGTCGGCGTCGCCAACTGGCTGGGCCCCTTCATCGTGAAGAACCTCGGCTGAGGTCTCGGGTCATGAAGATCCTCTACCTCGTCCACCGCCTGCCTTATCCGCCCAACAAGGGCGACAAGGTGCGGTCCTACCATCTGCTGAAGCACCTGGCGGCGCGGCACGAGGTGCATCTGGGCACGTTCATCGACGACCCCGACGACGAGCAGCACGTGGCCACCGTGCGCGCGCTGTGCGCCGGCCTGCATGTGGCGCGGCTGAATCCGCGCGCCGCCAAGCTGGCCAGCCTGCGTGGCCTGCTGACCGGCGAGGCGCTGAGCCTGCCGTACTACCGCGACAGCGGTCTGCAGGCCTGGGTGGAGTGGTCCGCCGCCCGTGTCGGCTTCGATGCCGTCGTCGTGTTCAGCGGCGTGATGGCGCAGTACGTGCCGGCGGGCTTGCGCCAGTTGGTGGATTTCGTCGACGTCGACTCGGCCAAGTGGCGCGACTATGCACCCGAGCACGCCTGGCCGATGTCCTGGCTGTACCGGCGCGAATCCACGAAGCTGCTGGCCTTCGAGCAGCGCGTGGCGGCTCAGGCCGACCACAGCTTCTTCGTCACCGACAACGAGGTGGCGCTGTTTCGCGAGCTGAGCCCGGGGCGCGACCTGCGGCTCGCCGCGCTGGGCAACGGCGTCGACGCGGACTTCTTCGCGCCGGATCCAGCCCGAGCCAGCCCCTTCGCTGCTGGCGAGCTGCCTCTGGTCTTCACCGGCGCGATGGACTACTGGCCCAATGTCGACGCGGTGACCTGGCTGGTGCGCGACATGCTGCCGGCACTGCGCGAGCGCTTCCCGGCGCTGCGCTTTCACATCGTGGGCCGCAGTCCCACGCCGGCGGTTCAGGCGCTGGCCAGCGACAGCGTCAACGTGACCGGCACGGTGCCGGACGTTCGCCCCTGGTTGCAGCACGCGGCGGCTGTCGTCGCGCCGTTGCGGCTGGCGCGGGGACTGCAGAACAAAGTGCTGGAGGCCATGGCCATGGCCCGGCCGGTCGTCGCCGCCGGCAACTGCGTGCGTGCCATCACTGCCGGTACACAGCCGGGGCTTCAGCCCGCTGACGAGGCCTCGGTCTACGTGGAGCAGCTGTCGGCGTTGCTGCGCAACCGGGCCGCCGCAGACGCTGCCGGCCAGCAGGCACGTGAATTCGTCGTGGGCGCATACAGCTGGGACGCCCACCTGGCAGTGCTGGACCGTCACCTGGAGGCCGCATGACCCACGAACGGCCGCCCGAAGGGCCTCAATGCCAGCCCGGCGGGACAGCGCGCAGCGCAAAGGTGCCCCCATGATCGATCTGCCCAAGCCCTGGCGGCTGCCCTTGCTCGGCCTCGCGCTGGCGTGGGCGTTGCTGGCGGTGCTGTACTACGACACGGCCGCGGCCATGATCGTCATCTGGAACCGATCCGAGACGTTCGCACACGCGTGGGTGGTGCCGCCGATCTCAGCGTGGCTGGTCTGGCGCCGCCGCGCGGACCTGGCCGTCGTCGTGCCGCGGCCGGCGCTGCGCTGGCTGTGGGGCATGCCGCCGCTGGGCCTGCTGTGGCTGCTAGGCGACCTGGCCTCGGCCAACGCCGCGACCCAGTTCGCGATGGTGGGCATGTTCGTGCTGATGGTGCCCACGCTGATCGGCACCGAGGCCGCGCGGCGCATCATGTTCCCGCTGGGCTTCCTGTTCTTCGCGGTGCCGTTCGGCGACTTCATGACGCCCTGGCTGATGGAGCGCACGGCGGACTTCACCGTCGTCGCGCTACGCGCCAGCGGCATTCCGGTGTTCCGCGAGGCGCTGCAGTTCGTCATCCCGACCGGCACCTGGTCGGTCGTGCAGGCCTGCAGCGGCATCCGCTACCTGATGGCCTCGGTGATGGTGGGTGCGTTGTTCGCGTACCTGAACTACCGCAGCCACGCCAAGCGCTGGGCCTTCCTCGGCGTGGCCATCATGACGCCGCTGGTGGCCAACTGGCTGCGCGCTTACATGATCGTCATCCTGGGCCACCTGTCCGGCAACAAGCTGGCGGTGGGTGTCGACCACCTGATCTACGGCTGGGTGTTCTTCGGCATCATCATGCTGGCGATGTTCATGTTCGGCGCGCGCTGGTCCGAGGCCGATCCCGAGCCGCTGCCAGCACCCGCAAGTGCGCAGCCAGTCGCGGCGACCGGTCGCTGGGTCGGTGCGCTGCTGGCGACGGGTGTGCTGCTGGCCGCGCCGTTGCTGCTTCGCGGCCTGGCCGACAGCCAATCGAGCCATGTGCCGCCCGCGCTGGCTGCGCCCACGCTGCCGGGCTACAGCTGGCAGGCCGAGCCGCTGGCCAGCTGGCGCCCGCACTTCGAGAACCCCGCTGGCACGCTGCATGGTCGCTACGAATCCGACAGCGGTGCAAAGGTCGGTGTCTACATCGGCTACTACCGCGACCAGCGCTACGGCCGCCAACTGGTCACCTCCGTGAATCAATGGGTCAACGGCGAGTCGGACAAGGACTGGACGCTTACCGCCTCCGGTGTGGCGCAGGTGCCAGAAGGCGATGCGCCGCAACGGTGGCGGACCGGCGAACTGCGCGGTCAGGCCCTCAGCGCGGTGCATGGCGACGGCAGCGCGGCCCCGCGGCTGCGCGTCTGGCAGGTTTACTGGATCAACGGCCGGCCCTTCGTCAGCGACTGGCAGGCCAAGCTGTACGGTGCCGTGCTCAAGCTGGTCGGGCAGGGCGACGACGCGGCTGTCCTGCTGATCTACATGGACAAGCAGGCCGCTGGCCCTGATGACGCGAAGCTGCGTGACTTCGTGCGCACCCATTGGCCCACGCTAGACACCACTTTGCGGGGTATCCGCGACCACGACGCCGCGCGCAAGCCCTGACAATCACGCGCCTTCGAAGATCACAAGCATTCAAAGCAGACGGGAATCGACCATGAACACGCTCGCAGTCATCGGCCTCGGCTACGTGGGCCTGCCCCTGGTGGTGGAGTTCGGCAAGCAGATCCGCACCATCGGTTTCGACATCGCGAAGCACAAGGTCGAAGCCTGCCAGCGTGGCACCGACCCCAGCCGCGAGCTGACCGACGAAGAGGTGCAGGCCGCCACCCATGCGGTCTACACCCACGACCCCCAGATGCTGGCCGAGGCCGACGTCATCATCGTCGCCGTGCCCACGCCGGTGGACGACGCCCACATCCCCGACTTCCGCCCGCTGATTGGCTCGTCCACCAGCGTCGGCCGCCACATGAAGAAAGGCGCCATCGTCGTCTACGAGAGCACCGTCTACCCGGGCGCGACCGAGGAGGTCTGCATCCCCGTGCTGGAGCGCGAGTCCGGCCTGAAGTGGAAGCAGGACTTCTTCGTCGGCTACAGCCCTGAGCGCATCAACCCGGGCGACAAGGAACACACGCTGACCAAGATCCTGAAGATCGTCTCCGGCGACACGCCCGAGACGCTGGACACGGTCGCCAAGGTCTACGAGAAGATCATCATCCCCGGCGTGCATCGCGCGTCCAGCATCAAGGCCGCCGAGGCCGCCAAGGTCATCGAGAACACGCAGCGCGACCTCAACATCGCGCTGATGAACGAGCTGGCCATCATCTTCGACAAGCTGGGCATCGACACCTCCGAGGTGCTGGAGGCGGCCGGTACGAAGTGGAACTTCCTGAAGTTCAAGCCGGGCCTGGTGGGCGGCCACTGCATCGGCGTGGACCCGTACTACCTGACCCATAAGGCGGACATGCTGGGCTACCACCCGCAGGTCATTCTGGCGGGCCGTCGCATCAACGACGGCATGGGCAAGTTCATCGCCGAGCAGACGATCAAGCACATGATCGCCAGCGGCAGTTACATCAAGGGCGCGCGTGTCAACGTGCTGGGCCTGACCTTCAAGGAGAACTGCGGCGACCTGCGCAACTCCAAGGTCATCGACATCATCAACGAGCTGAAGACCTACGGCGTGGAGGTGTTCGTGACCGACGCGCAAGCCGAGGCCGAAGAGGCCATGCACGAGTATGGGGTGCGCCTGATGCCCTTCGACGACCTGCCGCGCGCAGACGCCATCGTGGCGGCGGTGTCGCACCGCGAGTACGCGGCGCTGAGCATGGAAGAGATCGGCAAGAAGCTGGTCAAGGGCGGTGCGTTCATTGACGTGAAGGCGGCGTTCGACACCAAGGCCATTGTCGACGCCGGTTTCCGGCTCTGGAGGCTTTGAGGACGTCTGGCATGCCCGCCGCCAAATGGCTGCGATCGCAGCTGGAGCTCGGGCGTGTCACAGGCTCGACCACCTTGCGGCCCATGGAGGGCTTGCGCGGTGTAGCCGTGCTGCTGGTTTTCCTGGTTCACTACGCGACGCTGGTCACGCCTTGGGTTCCTCGAGGTGGTCTCAGCAGCCAAGTGCTGGATGTCGTCCATGCGGTCGGCAATGTTGGCGTCGATCTGTTCTTTGTGCTCAGCGGCTACCTGATTTACAGCAGCCTTCTGGAGTCCCCCAAGCCGTTCGCCGTGTACTTGCGGCGGCGGGTGCAGCGCATCTACCCCACCTTCCTGGCCGTGTTCGCGCTCTATCTCGGGCTTACTCTCTTTCTGCAGCGCCCCGAACGTTTCCCTGCAGAACCTGCGGCGGCGGCGCTCTATGTGCTGCAGAACCTGCTGCTTTTGCCGGGCGTCTTCCCCATCGATGCGCTGATTGCGGTGGCCTGGTCCTTGAGCTACGAGTTTTTCTTCTATCTGCTTGTGCCTCTCGTCGTCGGTCTAGGCCGCTTGCGAGCACGTACCCGAGAGTGGCGAATCGGCTTCCTGCTGCTTGCGACGGCGGTGGTGCTGGTGGGCTTCGGTACTTGGGGCGGCCCCGTGCGCATGACCATGTTCCTGGCAGGCATGCTGTTGCATGAGCTGCTGCGTGGCGGCCGAGGTACTAGCATGAGCTCCAGCGCAGGCCTGCTAGCGGGGCTGTTAGGGCTGGCTGTGCCGCTCGTTGCGATGCCCGGCCCGACTTTGCAGGCCGTGCGCGTGGGGCTGGTCTATTTAGGCTTCTTGGGCCTTTGTCTAGCGTCCTTCGGCCACCCGGATGGTGCTCTGGCCCGCTGGCTTGCGTGGACGCCGCTACGCTGGATGGGCAATATCAGTTATTCCTACTACCTGCTGCACGGATTGGCGCTGCAGGTGTTCTTCACGCTGTTAGCGCGATTGCTGCCGACCGGTGGCGAGTGGGCTGCGCCCGCGCTGCTCCTGCCAGCCTGGTTGGCGACGCTGCCTCCTTGCCTGGCCTTGTTTTTGTGCATTGAGCGGCCCATGTCGCTTGCGTCTGGTACCGGGCGTCCTGCCACGGCCACCGTGCGGCTCGAAGCGTGAGCGAGTCAATGCCCGAGCGGCCTCTGGTCGTCCATCTTCTGCACCGCTTCGATACCGGCGGCCTGGAGAACGGCGTCGTCAACCTCATCAACCACCTGCCGGCGTTCCGGCACGTGGTGGTCGCGGTGACGGAGATCACCGAGTTCAAGCATCGTGTGACGGCGCCCGGCACGCAGTTCATCGCGTTGAACAAGCCGCCGGGGCAGGGCTTTTGGCTCTACCCACGCGTGTACCGCCTGTTGCGTGAGTTGCGGCCCGCTGTCGTGCACACGCGCAACCTCGGTGCCATGGAGTTCCAGTGGCCGGCGTGGGCGGCAAGGGTGCCGCTGCGGGTGCACAGCGAGCATGGCTGGGACACCAACGACCTCGGCGGCGTGAGCCGAGCCAACCAGCGTCTGCGCCGCGTTTATGGTGCCGGCACTCACCGGTTCGTGGCGCTGTCCCGCGCCATCGAGACCTACCTCACCGGACCGGTCGGCTTCGCCGCGAATCGCGTGCAGCGCATCTGCAACGGCGTGGACACGCAGCGTTTCGCACCGGCCACGACCGTGCCAAGTCAGTGGCCCTACCGGCGCGGCGACCATGTGGTGATTGGCGCAGTGGGGCGCATGCAGGCGGTGAAGGATCCGCTGAATCTTGTCGACGCGTTCCTGCAGCTGCGCACGCTGTGCCCGCACGGTTGGCCGCGGCTGCGCTTGGCGATGCTCGGTGGCGGGCCGATGCTGGACACGGCGCGCGAGCGCCTGGCGCAGGCCGGCGCGGCCGAGCAGGCTTGGTTGCCGGGCGACCGCAGCGACGTCGCGGAGCTGCTGCCGCATTTCGACATCTTCGCGCTTCCGTCGCAGGCCGAGGGCATCAGCAACACGCTGCTGGAGGCCATGGCCTGCGGCTGCGCGCCGGTGGCGACCGATGTGGGTGGCAATCCCGAGCTGGTGGAGCCGGGCGTCAACGGTCTGCTGGTGCCTGCGCGCGACAGCGCCGCATTGGCCAGCGCACTGGGCCTCTTGGTCAACGAGCCGGCGTTGCGTCAGCGCCTTGCCGAAGCGTCGCTGGCCCGGGCGCGCAGCCAGTTCAGCCTGGACGGCATGGTGGCGGCGTACGGCGCGCTGTACGCGTCAGCGCGCGCGTAACTCGTAGGCCGGAAATCCGCCGGCATCGACCGGCCCGCTGATCCTGTAGCGTGCCGCGAGGTGCGCACGCAGCTGGGCGCGCGGCAGCCCCGCCAGCGCCACCTGCATGACCGGGCCGCGCCAGTCCGCGTCGTCCAGCGCGCGGAACACCAGCACGCGGCCCCCACGGGCCAGCGCCGCGTCGATGCGGTCGTCCAGGCGCGCGAGCAGCGCACCAGCGTCGGCCTGCGTCTCGTTCATCTGCACCAGGTCGATGTTGAAGCGCTCGATACCCGGCGTGTTGAGCAGGCTGCTGTCTGGCTCGCCCGGGTAGGCGGCGAAGCCGACATACAGCCCTTGCGAGCCGAGAGCTGCTTGCAGCGCCTGCTCGCGCTCGGCCAGTGCGAAGCGCGCTTTCGGAATGCCGTAGCCAGCCAGATTGACGACCAGCAGCACCGGCAGCGCAACGCCGAGCAGCCACGCGTCCAGCCAGCGGCGGTGCAACTGCAGCACCAGCAGCACGACGGGCAGCGTGAACTGGAACCAGTGCTCGGGGTCGTTGAGGTTGTAGTAGTAAGAGAACGCTGCGGCACCCAGCACGAAGGCCCAGGGTGATAGCAGCCCTGGCTGGGTCTTGCGCAGCGCATCGCGCGCGCCGACGACGAACGTGGCCAGCAGCAGGCCGCCCACCAGCGCAGCCAGCGCGGCCTGGCCCAGCAGCGAGGGCAGCACGGCTCGCACGTCCGGCAGCCAGCCCCACATCCAGGCGCGGCTCAGCGTGCCCAGCGACGGCAGGAAGGCGAAGTTGTTGATGAGGCTGAACGCGAAGCGCAGCGGCATCTCTTTCCAGGACGACAGCCAGGTCTTCAGCTCCTGCTTCTCCTGCAAGCCACCCAGTGTGAAGGCCAGCAGGTCGCGCGCTGGCGTGGTGTCGGTCAGCCGCGCGGCCGCGTAGGCCGCCAGCAGCAGTCCAAAACCCACGGCGGCCAGCGTGACCGCATACGGCAGCAGTCCGCGCACGGCCTGCACGATGCCGCGCCTGCTCGCGCTGAGGATGAGCATGAACAAGGCCAGCAGCATCGCCTGCGGCAGCACGCTGACGAGCAGGTTGACGCCGATGGCCGACCAGGCAGCGCTGGCGATCATGTCGCGCTCGCCCGGCTCGCCGGCCGCTTCGGCACGCTCCCAGCGCATCGCATGGTGCAGCGCCAGCGCCAGCGCCGGGAACACCATCAGCTTGATGTGCGCCGTGGGGCCCAGCGCGAGCAGGTTGAAGCTGACGGCCACGAAGGCGACGGCGGCGGCACTCTTCAGCACCGTGTGGCTGGCTTCCCGTAGCGTCGCGAAGAAGACCGCGCATCCCCACGCGACCGAGAGGACGTTGATGGCCTCCAGCGTGTGGTTGACACCCAGCACGCCGCCCGTCCCGCGGTACAGCAGCATGGCAAGCGGCTGCATCCACAGGTGCCCCAGGTCCCAGAAGAAGCTGTTGGCGCTGAGTTCGTGCCAGTAGCGGTCGACGTCGTCGACTTTGAGCGCCGAGCACAGCAGCGCATAGGCTATGGCGACGGCCAGGGCGACAACTGCCGGCTGTGTCCACCCGGCGCGCGGGGAAGCGTCGCTCACGGTTGCCCCCAATGGCCGGTGATGGCCTCCACATGGAAGCGCGGGCGCTGCTTGCTGGCCTCGTAGATCTTGGCCAGGTATTCGCCGATGACGCCCAGGCTCAGCAGCTGGATGCCGCCCAGCAGGTACATCGGGATCACCGTGGATGCCCAACCGGGAAGCGCCACGTCGGTGAACAGGCGGACGAAGAGCGCCCACAGGCCGAACGCCACGCTGACGACCGACACCATGGCGCCCAGGCTGGTGATGGCGCGCAGCGGTGCGGCCGAGAATGAGGTGACGCCACGCCAGGCCAGGCTCAGCATCTTGGAGAGTGGGTACTTGGACTCGCCGGCGAAGCGCTCCGCGCGGTCGAACGCCACGATGCTGCTGCGGTAGCCCAGCTGGGGAATCATGCCGCGCAGGAACAGGTGGGTCTCTTCATATCGGCGCAGCGCCTCCAGCGGACGGCGACCCATGAGGCGGTAGTCGGCGTGGTTGAAGACGACTTCCACGCCCATCCAGGCGAGCACCTTGTAGTAGCCCTCGGCGGTGAAGCGCTTGAAGAAGGTGTCGGTGTCGCGACGGCGGCGCACGGCGTAGACCAGCTCGTCGCCGTTGCGGAAGGCGCGGACCATGTCCGGAATGATGGACAGGTCGTCCTGCAAGTCGGCGTCCAGGCTGACCAGCGCGTCGCCGCCGACCGACATCAGGCCGCACAGCAGCGCGTTCTGGTGACCGCGGTTGCGGCTGAGCTTGATGCCGCAGGTGTCGCCGCGCTCGCGTGCCAGCGTCTCGATCAGCGTCCAGGTGCCGTCGCGGCTGCCGTCGTCGATGTAGTAGGCCGCGCTGGCATTGGCAATCAGCCCGTCGGCCTTCAGCTCGCCCAGCAATTCACCCAGTCGGCTGGCGGTTTCACGCAGTACCTCCTGCTCGTTGTAGCAGGGCAGCACGAAGTTGACGACGGGAGGCTGGCTGCCGGTCCAGCTGGTGCGGGCGAATCGGTTGGGGTCGATCAGTTGCATGGGAGGTGTCGGTCAGTGTCTGCGGAACACCCAGGCTCGGCTGAGCAGGAAATTGCTGGCCAGCACGCCGGCCGTGGCCAGCAACTGGCTGAGTACCGGGTGCAGACCCAGCGCCAGCGCGACTTGAAGCAAGCCGGCGTTGAGCGCGCAGCCCAGCGCCACCATCAGCAAGAAGCGCAGCTGCTGCGGGCGATTGCCGGCGTGGCTGCCCTGCGACGCGAAGGTCAGCCTGGCATTGGCCCAGTAGTTGAACGCGGCGCTGATCATGAAGGCAACGGTCGATGCGGCCACCAACGGCAGCCAGCCCGCCAAGGTGAATCCTGCCGTCAGCGCGTACTGCAGCAGCGTCGCAAGCGCGCCGATGGACAGGAAGGAGAACAGCTGGGCGATCAAGGCGGAGACGCTGCGGCGGTAGGGGCGCCGAAGTATCGACCCAGCGGTATCGGCGCCGCCCCCGCCGTTCGGGGCGGCCTCATCCCTCGGACAAGGGGGTGAACCTGTGCGGCACGTCACACCGAGGGGGCAGATGACCGGGTGGCGTCGCCAAGCTCGGTAAGAATCCGCCTTTCTTCCGCGCCGGCTCCGGCGCGGTGTCCCTTGTTCGGCTGAATCAGGTCATTTCCATGTGCGGCATCACCGGTCTGTTCGACACCCGCGGCCAGCGCCTTCCCGAGCGGGATCGCCTGCAGCGGATGAACGAATCCCAGCACCACCGGGGCCCGGACGAGGGTGACCTGCACATCGAGCCCGGCGTGGGCTTCGGCCATCGGCGCCTGTCGGTCATCGACATCGCGACGGGCCAACAACCCATCTTCAACGACGACAAGTCGGTCGCGCTGGTCTTCAACGGCGAGGTCTACAACTACCTGGAGCTGATGGACGCGCTGCGTGGCCACGGCTACGTGTTCCGCACCAAGAGCGACTCCGAAGTCATCGTGCGCGCCTGGGAGCACTGGGGCGAGGACTGCGTGCATCACCTGCGCGGCATGTTCGCGTTCATGATCCACGACCGCCGCCGCGACTGCCTGTTCATGGCCCGCGACCGCCTGGGCGTGAAGCCGCTGCACTACGCGATGACCGAGGACGGCTGGCTGCTGTTCGGCTCGGAGCTGAAGAGCCTGATGGCTCACGGCGGCCTGCGCCAGGAGATGGACCCGCGTGCGGTCGAGGCTTATTTCGCACTGGGCTATGTGCCCGACCCGTGGACCATCTATCGCCACGCGCAGAAGCTGGCGCCCGGCCACCGCCTGCTCGTCAAGCGCGGCCAACCCCTGGGTGAGCCGCAGCGCTACTGGGACGTCAAGTTCACGCTCGACGCCAAGATCGGCCAGGAAGAAGCGGCCGAGGAACTGCGCCGGCGCCTGACGGAGGCCGTCAAGCTGCGCCTGAAGGCCGAGGTGCCGCTGGGCGCGTTCCTGTCTGGCGGCGTGGACTCCAGCGCGGTCGTCGCGGCCATGGCTGAACTGGACGCCCAGCCCGTCAACACCTGCTCCATCGGCTTCGACGACCCCAAATTTAACGAGACCGAGTTCGCGCAGATGGTGGCGGACCGCTACCGCACCAACCACCGCGTCGAGACGGTGTCCAGCGACGACTTCGGGCTCGTCGATATGCTGGCGCATCTGTATGACGAGCCCTATGCGGACTCGTCCGCCATTCCCACCTACCGCGTCTGCGAGCTGGCGCGCAAGCATGTGACCGTGGCGTTGTCGGGCGACGGGGGCGACGAGACGTTCGGCGGCTACCGCCGCTACAAGATGCACATGATGGAAGAGCGCATGCGCAGCGCCTTCCCGCTGGCGCTGCGCAAGGGCGTGTTCGGCCCGCTGGCAAAGCTGTACCCGAAGGCCGACTGGGCGCCGCGCGTGTTCCGCGCCAAGACGACCTTCCAGGCCATCGCGCGCAGCTCGGTCGACGCCTACTTCAACACCATGGGCCTGGTGCGCGATCCGCTGCGCCAGCAGCTGTTCAGCGACAGCTTCAAGCGCGACCTGCAGGGCTGGCATGCCAGCGAGGTGTTCCATCACCATGCGCAGCGAGCTGGCACCGACGATCCGCTGGCGCTGATCCAGTACCTGGACATCCACACCTACCTCCCCGGCGACATCAACACCAAGGTCGACCGCGCCAGCATGGCGCACAGCCTGGAGGTGCGCGAGCCGCTGATGGACCACGAGTTGGTGGAGTGGGTGGCGACGTTGCCGTCCAGCCTGAAGCTGCGTGGCCAGGAGGGCAAGTACCTGTTCAAGAAGTCGCTGGAGCCCCTGCTGCCGCACGACGTGCTGTACCGGCCCAAGATGGGCTTCGCGGTACCGCTGGCGCGCTGGCTGCGCGGCCCGCTGCGTGAACACACGCGCAACGCCTTGCAGAACGGCGCGCTGGCGCAGACGGGCTGGTTCAACGCCAGCACCATCGCACGCCTGCTGGACCAGCACGAGCGCGGTGCGCTCGATCATGCCCAGCCGCTGTGGGCGCTGCTGATGTTCGACGCCTTCCTGCGCAATGCAGGCCTGGGTGCTGCGCCGGCGCGCGCGGCGGCCTGAAGCAACAAACAACCAGGACGACAAGATGAAGGTTTCGGTTTTCGGTCTCGGCTACGTCGGCGCAGTGTCCTGCGCCTGCCTGCCCGAACTCGGCCACGAGGTGGTGGGCGTCGACATCAATCCGTTGAAGGTCGAGCTGATCGCGTCGGGCCAGTCGCCGGTGGTGGAAGAGGGCATTGAGGAGCTGATCGGCGCCGCCGTGAAGGCCGGCAAGCTGACGGCCACGCGTGATGTCGCCGCCGCCGTGCGTGACACCGAGATCTCGCTAATTTCGGTCGCCACGCCGTCGTTGCCCAACTACATGCCCGATCTGACCGCGCTGGACGCCGTCGTCGGCCAGATCGGGGCCGAGATCGCCAAGAAGGACGGCCACCACACGTTGGTCATCCGCAGCACCGTGGCGCCGGGCACCACGCGTGCGCGCATCGCGCCGCTGCTGGAGCAGGCGGCGAGCCGCAAGATAGGCGACCGGTTGTCGCTGGTCTTCAACCCCGAGTTCTTGCGCGAGGGCTCGTCGGTGTCGGACTTCCACAACCCGCCGCAGACCATCGTTGGCAGCCTGGACGAGGCCGGCGTAGAGGTCATGAAGCGCCTGTACACCGGCGTGCCGGGCAATTTCGTCGCCGCCGACGTGGGTGTGGCCGAGTCGGTCAAGTACCTGTGCAACGTGTTCCACGCGTTGAAGATCGTCTTCGCCAACGAAGCCGGCGCCGTGCTGAAGGAAACCGGCCTGGACTCGCGCGACGTGCTGGAGCTGTTCTGCCGAGACACGCAGCTCAACATCTCCAAGGCCTATCTGCGACCCGGCTTTGCCTTTGGCGGCTCCTGCCTGCCCAAGGAGGTCAAGGGCTTCCTGACCATTGCCCGCGAGCGCGGTGTCGACATCCCCGTGTTGGGCTCGCTGCTGGACAGCAACGACGCCCACATCGGCCGCGCCTACGAGCTGATCGCCTCGGCCGGACGCAAGCCGGTGGCGCTGTTTGGCCTGGCCTTCAAGCCCGGCACCGACGACCTGCGCGACTCGCCGCTGGTGGTGCTGGCCGAGAAGCTGCTGGGCAAGGGCTTCGATCTCGCCATCTACGACAAGTTCGTCAAGATTGCGCGGCTGCTGGGCAAGAACAAAGAATACATCGACCGCGAGATTCCCCACCTCGACAAGCTGCTGCACGAGACGCCCGACGCGGCGCTGGCGCGCGCCGAGATCGTGGTCGTGGGTCACGCCGATGCGGAGACTCGTCAACGCATCATCGCGGTCGCCAAGACGGCGCGCATCGTGGACTTGAACGGCTATGCCGACCTGCGAGACGCGGGCTTTGCAAAGTACGAGGGCATCTGCTGGTGACCAAACCCAGGCTTGCGTTCGTCTCGCCTGTTTTTCTGCTGCCCGCCGATGCGGGCGGCAAGATCCGCACGGGCAACATCCTGCGGTCCATGCATGGCGGCGCGTTCGAGATCACGCTGATCTCGCCGGCCACGGCCGAGCAGGCGCAGCGCTGGGCACCGGAGCTGGCCGCCATGTGCGACCACTTCGTGCGCTGGGAGCCGCAGGCCGCGCAGCCGCGCTGGCGCCGGGCCGGTGACCTGCTGGGCGCGCTGCCCGTCAACGTCGCGTCCGACCGCACGCCACAGGCGCTGCGGGTGGTGGCGCAGACGCTGGCGGCCCAACGCTTCGACGTCGTTGTCTTCGACTTCGTGCATGCCGCCGTGCTGCTGCCGGCCGGCGTGCTGCCGCCGTCTGTCTGCTTCACGCACAACGTCGAGGCCGAGATCTTCAAACGCCATGCCGAGACGGCCGCACAGGCGCCCTTGCGCTGGCTGTGGCGCAGCCAGCATCGCAAGATGCAGGCGTTCGAGGCGCAGGCGCTGAAGCGCTTCACGCGCGTCGTGGCCGTGTCCGAGCGTGACGCCAAGCAGTTCGAGACCCATTACGGCCTCGACAACGTGCGCACCATCCCGACCGGCGTGGATCTCGATTTCTTCAGCTGGCAGGCGCCGCAGGCGCCGTCCGCCGATGGCCCCGTCGTCGTCTTCACGGGCTCGATGGACTGGGAAGCCAATGTCGACGGCATCCGCTTCTTCATCGACGAGGTTTGGCCGCGCGTGCTGGCGCAGCGGCCCGATGCCCGCCTGCGGGTGGTGGGGCGCAACCCGCCGGCCTCGCTGGTCCAGAAGGCCGCGCCGCGCGTCAGCTTCACCGGCTTCGTCGACGACGTGCGCGAGCATGTGCGCGATGCCCAGGCGTTCGTGATCCCGCTGCGCGTGGGCGGCGGCACCCGCATCAAGGCCTTCGAGGCGATGGCGATGGGCTGCCCGGTCGTGTCGACCGCCATCGGCATCGAAGGCTTGCCGGTCGATGCCGACCGGCACTATCTGCTAGCCGACTCAGCCGCAGCGCTGGCCAGCGGCGTGCTGCAGTTGATGACAGACGCCGCCGCGCGCCAGCGCCTGTCCGAGGCGGCGCGGGAACTGGTCGAGGCCCGATTCGGTCATCGTGTGGCCGGCGAGCGCTTCGAGCAGATCGCGCTGGAAGCCTTGCAGGCCTGAGCATGCGCGTGCTGACCTTCTCCTCGCTCTACCCGAGCGCCGCGCGGCCTCAGCACGGACTGTTCGTCGCGGCGCGGTTGCGCGAGCTGCGCAGACGCCAGCCCGACGTCGAGGCGCATGTCGTCGCGCCCGTGCCCTGGTTCCCGTTCAAGGCCGCCGCCTTTGGCGACTACGCGGCCTGGGCACGCACGCCGCTGCGCGAGGAATGGCAGGGCCAACGCGCCGACCATCCGCGCTACCTGATGCTGCCCAAGCTGGGCATGCACCGCCAGCCCGACGCGATGGCGCGCGCGGCGGCGCGCTGGATCGCGCGGCACGGTCTGCAGTTCGACCTGATCGACGCGCACTACTTCTATCCGGATGGCGTGGCAGCTGCCGCGCTGTCACGCCAGCTGGGCAAGCCGCTGCTGATCACGGCCCGCGGGTCGGATCTGAACCTCATCGGCCAGGACGAACGCGCCCGGGCCCGCATGCTGGACGCTTGCGATCAGGCGAGCGCCTGCATCGGCGTCAGCACCGCGCTGGTGGAAGTCCTGCGCGGGTGGGGCGTGCCTGAACGCAAGCTGCATGTCATCCGTAACGGTGTGGACCTGGACCGCTTCGCGCCGCGTGATCGTGTCGCCGCGCGTCAGGGGCTGGGCCTGGACGTGCCAGGCCCCATGCTGCTGAGCGTGGGCAACCTGCTGGAGCTGAAGGGGCATGCGTTGCTGGTCGAGGCCGTGCATCTGCTGCGCGAGGACTGGCCGATGCTGCAGTTGTACATCGCCGGCGAAGGCGCGGAGCGTGAGCGGCTGCAGGCGCAGATCGCCCGGCTGGACTTGGGCCGTCGCGTCACGCTGCTGGGCGCCGTGCCCAACGCCGCGCTGCCCGACTGGTACAACGCGGCCGACCTGTTCCTGCTGCCGTCCAGCCGCGAGGGGTTGCCGAACGCGTTGCTGGAGGCACTGGCCTGTGGCACGCCGGCACTGGCCAGCGCCGTCGGCGGCATTCCCGAGGTGCTGGGCGACGCGCCGGGTGCCGGTGAGTTGCTGGCCGAGCGTTCGGCACAGGCCATCGCCGACGCGCTGCGCCGCTGGTTGCCGCGCGAGGCGGACCGCGACGCGGTGCGGCTCACCGCCATGGCCTATTCGTGGGACAGCAGCATCGCGGAGCTGCATGCGTTGATGCAGCAGGTCGTCCGCGGGCGAAGGGAGGCCGGTCATGCGTGACCTGGTGTTGGCAGCCGTCATCGCCTGGATCGTTATCCAGGCGTTCCGCCGGCCGTGGATCGGCATCCTGGGCTGGACGTGGATCAGCATCATGAACCCGCACCAGTTGACCTGGACGCTGCGCACCATGCCGATCGCCGCGGCCATCGGCGGTGCGACGCTGATCGGCCTGTTCATCACCAAGGACCGGCGCGACTACTCGCTGAACCGCGAGAACATCACGCTGATGCTGTTCATGCTGTGGATGTGTATCACGCTGCCGTTCTCGATGCTGTTTGACGAGAGCTTCGAGTTGTGGACACGGGTCATGAAGATCGACCTGATGATCCTCGTGGCTTTGGTGCTGCTGCACAGCAAGCGCCACATGCTGCTGCTGACCTGGGTGCTGGTCGTGTCCATCGGCTTCTTCGGCGTCAAGGGTGGCGCGTTCACGCTGGCCACCGGCGGCAGCTACCGGGTCTGGGGGCCAGAGAACACCTATATTGAAGGCAACAACGAGGTTGCGCTGGCCTTTGTCATCGTCATCCCGCTGATGCGTTTCCTGCAACTGCAGATGCAGGCCAAATGGGCCAAGATCGCGATGACGGTTTGCATGGTGCTGATGGCGATGGCGGCGCTGGGTAGCCATTCGCGCGGCGCGCTGCTTGCCATTGCGGCCATGGGCCTGGTTCTGTGGTGGCGTGGCAAGAACAAATTGCTGGGTGCCATCGTTATGGTCGTCATGGCGGTCGTCATGTTGTCTTTGATGCCACAAGAGTGGTGGGATCGCATGAACACCATCAAGACCTATGAGCAGGATGATTCCGCATTGGGCCGCATCAACGCTTGGGGTATGGCCTGGAACTTGGCGAAAGACCGCATTTTCGGCGGCGGCTTCATGGTCTCTAGTGCCGGGATCTTTGCCATTTACGCACCGGAGCCGCTGCGTGTACACGCAGCGCACAGCATCTACTTCATGGTGCTGGGCGAGCACGGTTTCATCGGTCTATTTCTGTTCGTGACGCTGTTCACCATGGTGTGGTTCTCGGCCGGTCACCTGCGCGTGAAAGGGCGCCTCCAGCCGCAGACGCAGTGGTTGTCCGACCTGGGCGGCATGCTGCAGGTCAGCCTCGCCGGCTATGCGGTGGGCGGCGCCTTCCTGTCGCTGAGCTACTGGGACCTGCCGTACAACCTGCTGATCCTGGCGGTCGTCGGCCGGCGCTGGCTGGTGCGCAAGGAGTGGCAGAAGGAGAAGGAAGAGCCGCTGATCTACTGGCCCGAGTTCCTGAAGAAGCGTTTCGAAAAGAAGAAAAAGGTGCCGTCGCTTTGAAGCCGCTGTTCTCCCTGATGTCCCCCGCAGGCAGCTCAGCGCGGCTGAACGTGCTGATCTTTCACCGTGTGCTGCGCGAGCCCGATCCGCTGTTTCCGGACGAGGTCGACGCCGCCCGGTTCGACGAGTTGTTGGGTTGGGTCAATTCGTGGTTCAACGTGCTGCCACTGGACGAGGCGGCACGCCGGCTGCAGGACGGCAGCCTGCCGGCCCGCGCTGCGGCGCTGAGCTTCGACGATGGCTATGCCGACAACCACGACGTCGCGTTGCCACTGCTGCAGCGCCACGGCCTGCCTTGCAGCTTCTTTGTTGCGACCGGCTTCCTGAACGGCGGCCGCATGTGGAACGACACGCTGATCGAGGCGGTGCGCCGCAGCACATTGCCTACGCTCGACCTGCGCGGCCTGCAGGATGCGAAGGGCGCCGACCTCGGCCAGCACGCGCTGGGCGAAACCGATACACGCCGTGAGTTGCTGGAGCAGCTGATCGGGCGCGTCAAATACCTGGCCCCCGAACCCCGGGTGAGCTGTGTCGATGCCATCGCCGCGCGTGCCGAGATCCGTCCGCCCGACGACCTGATGATGACCAGCGACCAGGTGCGGGCGCTGCGCGGGGCCGGCATGCAGATCGGCGCGCACACCGTCAGCCATCCCATCCTGGCGACGCTGGATGCAAACGCCGCCGCCGACGAAATCGGTCGCAGCCGCGACGTGCTGCAGCAGACCTTGGGCGAGCGCGTGGGCCTGTTCGCCTATCCCAATGGCAAGCCGGGCACCGATTACCTGCCCGAGGTGCACCCGGCGATCGTGCGTGAACTGGGCTTCGACGCCGCCGTGTCCACGCGCTGGGCCGCGGCCCGGCGTGGCGAGGACGTCTTCCAGATCCCGCGTTTCACGCCCTGGGACCGGGGCCGCTTCAAGTTCGGCCTGCGGCTGGCGCGCAACCTGTTGAGCTGATCCGGCGGGCGCGCCGGCGCCCGCACGACAATGACGGCCTATCCATGCTCAGGATGACTGCCTTGCGCCCGTCCATTCACCCCGCCCTGGGCCGCAAGGTCCGCTTCGCACTGATCGGTTGCGGCCGCATCGCCCAGAACCATTTTGAGGCTATCCGCAAGCATGGCGAGCGCGCCGAACTGGTGGCCGTGGCCGATGTGAACCCGGCAACGCTTGCCGATGCCGTCGCCAAGACGGGCGCTCGGGGCTTCGCCTCGCTGACTGAACTGCTGGCGGCGAAGGCCGAACTGCAAATCGACTGTGTCGTGCTGACGACGCCCAGCGGCCTGCACCCGCGCCAGGCCATCGAGGTGGCGCGTGCCGGCGTGCACGTGATGACCGAGAAGCCCATGGCCACGCGCTGGCAGGACGGCCTCGCCATGGTCAAGGCCTGCGATGACGCCGGTGTGCAACTGTTCGTCGTCAAGCAGAACCGCCGCAACTCGACGCTGCAACTGCTCAAGCGGGCCGTGGCGGAAGGTCGTTTCGGTCGCCTGTACAACGTTGCGGTCAACGTGTTCTGGACCCGCCCGCAGGCCTACTACGACAGCGCCGAATGGCGCGGCACCTGGGAGTTTGATGGCGGCGCCTTCATGAACCAGGCCAGCCACTACATCGATCTGCTGGACTGGATCTGCGGGCCTGTGGAAAGCGTCATGGCCTACACGGGCACGCTGGCGCGCAACATCGAGGTCGAGGACAGCGGCGTGGCCGCGCTGAAGTGGCGCAACGGTGCCATGGGCACCGTCAACGTCAGCATGCTGACCTACCCGAAGAACCTGGAAGGCTCCATCACGCTGTTAGGCGAGAAAGGCTCCGTGCGCATCGGCGGCGTGGCCGTCAACGAGGTCCAGCACTGGCAGTTCGACGCACCGCACGAGATGGACGGCCAGATCGCCGACGCCAGCTACCAGACCACGTCCGTCTACGGTTTCGGCCATCCGCTTTACTATGACAACGTCATCAATACGCTGTGCGGCCAGGCGCATGCCGAGACCGACGGCCGCGAGGGCCTGAAGTCGCTGGAGCTGCTGATCGCGATGTACATGAGCGCACGCGACGGCAAGCGGGTGAACCTGCCGCTGGCCTACTGAGGACGACGCCATGGCCACCACCATCCACCCCAGCGCCATCGTCGATGAAGGTGCCCAGCTCGGCCCCGACTGTCGCGTCTGGCACTTCGTGCACATCAGCGCCGGCGCGCGCGTCGGCGCGAAGTGTTCATTCGGCCAGAACGTCTACGTCGGCAACGACGTCGCCATCGGCAACAACGTCAAGATTCAGAACAATGTGTCGGTCTACGACGCGGTGACGCTCGAGGACGACGTGTTTTGCGGCCCCAGCATGGTGTTCACCAACGTCTACAACCCGCGCTCGGCCGTCACGCGCAAGGACGAGTACCGCCGCACGCTGGTGAAGCGCGGCGCCACGCTAGGCGCCAATTCGACCATCGTCTGCGGCACCACCGTGGGCCGCTATGCCTTCGTCGGCGCCGGTGCCGTCATCAACCGCGACGTGCCTGACTTCGCGCTGATGGTGGGCGTGCCGGCGAAGCAGATCGGCTGGATGAGCCGCTTCGGCGAGCGCCTGGAGTTGCCCGCCAGCAGTGTCCAGCCCGTCGAGGCCACGTGTCCCCACACCGGTGACCGCTACCGCCTGAGCGGCCAACAACTCCAACTGATCGAGGCCTGAATGGACTTCATCGACCTCAAGAGCCAGTACGCAGCCCTGCGCGACAACATCAACGCCCGCATCCAGACGGTGCTGGACCACGGCCAGTACATCCTCGGCCCGGAGGTCAAGGAAATGGAAGCCGCGCTGATCGCCTACACGGGGGCGAAGCACTGCATCAGCGTCGCCAGTGGCACCGAGGCGCTGCTGATCTGCCTGATGGCGCTGGACCTGCAGCCTGGCGACGAAGTCATCACCAGCCCGTTCACCTTCGCGGCAACGGCCGAGATGATCGTGCTGGCTGGCGGCGTGCCGGTCTTCGTCGACATCCAGCCCGACACGGCCAACATCGATCCCACGCTGATCGAGGCCGCCATCACGGCCAAGACCAAAGCCATCATGCCGGTGAGCCTGTACGGGCAGGTGGCGGACATGGGCGCGATCAATGCCATCGCTGCGAAGCATGGCCTCGCCGTCATCGAGGACGCTGCGCAGAGCTTCGGTGCCAGCTATCAGGGCAAGAAGAGCTGCAACTTGTCCACCTTCGGCTGCACGAGCTTCTTCCCTAGCAAGCCGCTGGGCTGCTACGGCGATGGCGGCGCCATCTTCACGAGCGACGACGTGCTGGCCCAGGCGTGCCGCGAGATCCGCACGCACGGCCAGAGCCAGCGCTACTTGCACACCCGGATGGGCGTCGGCGGCCGCATGGACACGCTGCAATGCGCCGT
The DNA here is from genome assembly GCF_043555865.1 of Pelomonas dachongensis. Lineage (NCBI taxonomy): Bacteria > Pseudomonadati > Pseudomonadota > Betaproteobacteria > Burkholderiales > Sphaerotilaceae > Roseateles > Pelomonas dachongensis. The sequence goes on along the minus strand of NZ_JBIGHY010000010.1, from coordinate 49,908 downwards.
CGTGCTGGGCAAGCTGGACCGCTTCGAGTGGGAAGTGCGTCGCCGGCTGGAACTGGGCGATGCCTACAAGCGCAAGCTGCAGGCCGCGATTCCGGGCGTGCAGTTGCTGGCCGTTCGCGAGGATCGCGACTGCGTGTGGGCGCAGTACACCGTTTTCGTCAACGACCGCGAGGCTGTGCAAGCGCGGCTGAAAGAAGCCGGCGTGCCGACGGCCGTGCACTACCCGCGGCCGCTGCACCACCAGCCGGCGTACGCGAAGTACAGCAGCCCTGAAGCCTGCCCGCACAGCATCGCCGCGGCCCAGCGCGTGATGAGCCTGCCGATGAGCGCGGACCTCACGGACGCGCAGCAGGGCTCGGTCGTGGCGGCTTTGGCCGAGGCGCTTGCCTGACGCGAGTCAGGCCTGTAGCCGGCGCACAAGCTCCCGCACGATTCGTTCTGCAGCCATACCATCCCACAGTGCAGGGCGGCGGCCCACTTTGCCATGACCTGCCAGAACTTGCCGGCAGGCCTCGAGCACCCGCGCCGGGTCGGTTCCGGCAAGCACATTGCTGCCTTCGTCCACGGTCACCGGGCGCTCGGTGCTTTCGCGCATCGTGACGCACGGCACGCCCAGCGCCGTGGTTTCCTCCTGCAGGCCACCGCTATCGGTCAACACGACGGCGGCATCTTTCCAGAGGTGCAGGAACGACATGTAGGACTGAGGGCCAAGGACATGCACGTTCGCTGCCAGTTGGATGCCGAGCATTTCCAGGTTCTTGCGAGTGCGTGGGTGCATCGGGAACACGACAGGCACCTCGGTCGCCAGCGCGTTCACCACACCGGCCGCGCGGCGCAGGTTCTCCTCACCATCGACATTGCTGGGGCGGTGGAGCGTCACCACCGCATAGCGGCCCAGTTGCCGCTTCACGCCATCGGTCTCCAGCGTCGCGGTTTCGAAATCACGTTCCAGCTTGGCGGCTTGGTACAGCAGGTTGTCCACCATCACATGGCCGACGTCGTGGATGGCATCGCTCAGTTGGCCCTCACGCAGAAGATGAGTACGGCCCGATGGCTCAGTCACGAAGAACCAGTCAGTGATGGCATCGGTGACCAAGCGGTTGATTTCTTCCGGCATGCCTCGATCACCGCTGCGAAGCCCTGCTTCGACGTGCGCAACGGGCACTCCGGCCTTCTTGGCAACGATCGCGCAGGCGAGCGTTGAATTGACGTCACCGACCACGAGACAGCACGCCGGTCTCTCCGCAGAGACGCATGCTTCGTAAGCCACCATGATCTTGCCGGTCTGCTCTGCATGCGTGCCGCCACCACAGTTCAGTCGCACGTCGGGTGTCGGAATTCCAAGTTCCTGGAAGAACACGTCGTTCATGTCGCGGTCGAAGTGCTGGCCGGTGTGGATCAGGCGCGCCTGCAGGCGGCCATCCGCAGCAATCGCCCGCATCAACGGCGCGATCTTCATGAAGTTGGGGCGAGCGCCAGCGATCAGATGAATGAGAGGGCGAGTGGTGGGCATGGTGCTCGTCAGCAGGGGTTTAGGCAAAACGGTAGTCGGGAGCGTGCGATCGCAGCCACTGCTCCAGCATCATCAGGATCCAGACCATCTCGCCGTAGTAGCCGGCGTGTTCCTTCAGGCGCTGGGTCAGCAGGCTCTCCACGAACTCTGCGCGCACGATGCCGCGGGCCGCGATGCCGCGCAGCGACTCGGCTGCCAGCGCGTTGAGCGCCGCATCCTTGACCGCCCACGGTCCGAAGGGCAGGCCGAAGCCGTGTTTCTTCTTCGTCAGGATTTCGTCCGGCAGGAAGCCGCGCAGCGCTTCCTTGAAGAACCAGCGCAGCTTCAGGCCCTTGAGCTTGTAGCTCGTCGGCAGCTTCAGCGAGAAGTCCAGCAGCCGCGTGTCCAGCAGCGGGAAGCTGACGTCCACGCCCGCCAGGCCAGTGGTGCCGACGACCTTGGGCAAGTCGTTCTCGGCCAGCGTGTAGCGCCAATCGAAGGCCAGCATCTGGTTGACCAGACTGGCGTCGTGCGGCCCGGCGGCCCAGGTGGCGCGCTGGTGCTGGCGCGGGCCGTCGGTGTCCACGGCGGCCAGGAAGGCAGGTGTCAGCACCTCGGCCATGCCCAACCGGTCCAGCAGGTTGTAGCTCTGCATGCGGTCCGGCATGGGCACGCGCGCCTGGCGGATGTAGCTGGTGCCCTTTTTCAGCAGCGGGATGTTGCCGGTCACAGGGTTCATGAACAGTGGGTTCAGCATGCCGGCGCGCAGCGGCGACGGGATCTGGCTGTAGACGTGGAACACACGCTCCTTGGCATAGCGCGTGTTGCCGCCGAACAGCTCGTCGCCGCCGTCGCCGGCCAGCATGCGCGTGTGGCCATCGGCGCGCGCCTTGCTGGCGCAGTAGAAGGCCGGCACGGCTGAGGAGTTGCCGAAGGGCTGGTCGTAGTGCGCCGCGACATCGGGGATGGCCTTCACGAGGTCGGCCGGCGTCACGTAGTACTCGTGATGCTCCGCGCCATACGCCTTGGCGGCGATGCGCGCGTATTCCATCTCGTCGTAGCCCTCGGAATCGAAGCCGATGGAATAGCTGGCCGGCGCCTTGCCGGTGGCCTCGCCGAGCAGGCCGCAGACGGTGGAGCTGTCGGTGCCACCGCTGAGGAAGCAGGCGGTCTGTCCGGGGGCGGCGAGGCGCTCCTTGACGGCGCTGCGCAGGATGCCGCGGAACTCGTCGCGCAACGCGCCGAAGTCCGGGTTGACCTGTTCCTCGAACCTCGGCACCCAGTAGGGCGCAACGGTCAGCTGGCCGTTTTCATACAACGCGTAGTGCGCGGGCGGCAGCCGCAGGATGCCGGCGTAGATGGTGCGTGGCGATGGGATGCAGTGGTGGAACAGGTAGGCGAACAAGGCCTGCGGGTCCAGCTCCTGCGTGCCCAACTGACGCGCGAGGTCATCCGCCCGTGTCGCGTAATGCAGCTTCCCGTCCTGCACTGCGTAGCAGAGACTGTGCACCGCAAAGCGGTCCACCGCGAGGAAGCTGCCCCCGCCGGGCAGCTCCAGCGCGATGGCGAACTCGCCACCCACATCGGCGGCGCAGGCCGGGCCGCGCTTGGCGTAGGCCTGCTGCCAGTCTGCCAGCGGATCCGCGGTCGACGCAGCAAAGCGGGGGAGGCCGGAAGCGAAGGGCGTGTCGGGCGGCAGGGCGTTGGCTTGCATGGACTCGGGGCGGAATCAGGACGTGGGATTGTCGACGGGTTGGGCCGGCGCGCGCAGAGCACGCAGACGCCGCCAGGTGTTGCCCAGCGCTTGGCGAGCCAGGCCCTTCAGGCCACGCAGCGTCGCCGGGTCGTAGGCGATGAGACCGTGGCGTTCACGGCGGTGACTCATCCAGGTCTTCTTGTACGCGTCGTCGCCGATCAGGTAGTCGACCTCGGTGACCTTGTCGTGGTCGATGGCCTGCTCCAGCAGCAGCGCGGTGAGAAGCGTGCCGGGCGCGATGGCCTTATAGGCCTCGTCGTAGGCGACCTTGTAGATGTGCGCGCGACCGGCGTTGACGATCCACAGCTGCGCCGCGATCGGCTGGTCGCCGATCCAGGCCAGGCCCAGGCGCAGCCAGCCGCGGCGGGCGCACAGGCGGATGAGCCCGGGGACGAAGTCCACGAACGGTTCGGGCACCTTCCAGCTCGCCCCGTAAACGGCCTCATAGGCAGCGATGCCGCGCTCCACGTCGGTTTCGTCACGGATGATCTCCAGCCGGCCGCCGGGCTCGGCGGCCAGCCGCTTGGACATGCGTTTGATGGTGCTGCGAAGCTGGCCGCTGCGATTCTTCAGGTAGGTGGCCCAGTCGTCTTCGACTCGCAGGTGCCAGTTGCCGAAGGCGAAGTACTGCTGAGGCCGCAGGCCTGCCAGCCGCAGCGCCTGGCGCAGAAGGCGGAACTCTCGCGTCTGCGGATCCATGGGCGAGAAGCGAAATGCCGCCGTGCCCCGGTGGCTGCGACGCAGTGCCGTCGTGAGTGGCAGCAGGTCGTCGGAGGTCAGATCGTTCTCGAGAATCGGCGCATAGAGCGTCGTGTAGAAGTTGGACAGCGCCCCGACTTCGGAGCTACCTCCGTCAGACTGCAGGCTGACGGGCAGCACGGCGATCGAGCGACCCTGACGCTTAAGCACAAGAAATTCCGCGCGAGTCGCTCCGCCAGTGAAGACGGTGTCCGCCAACAGCCCGAACCAGTCAGCACCGAGTTCCACATAGGTGTCTTCGGCCCTACGCAGCAGTGCCAGTGCGTCATCGGGCATCTCGCGCGGGTGCGCGAAGCGTTCCACGGTGGAGCCGCTGCGCTGTGCCATGACGTCGGCATCGAGCTGTAGCTTCGGACGATAGTGCTTCCAGGCCTGTCTGCTGCGTCGCAGTAGGCCGTAGAGAAGGGGCAAGCCTTGGTACCGGTACACGCTCACATGGTTGATCCAGCGTTGGGACGTCGACCAGGCCAGCTGGTCAGGACTGGCGTCGGTGTAGAACTCGACTTCGCCGCCGCTCGCGCGGTCAAACAAGTCCTCCAGGACCCGCAGCAGCAGCACGCGGCCCGGCGCCAACCGCTCGAAGGCTTCGTTGTAAGCGGTCTTGAGGATGATGGCCGTCCTGTGGCGTAGCAACACTAGCCGGGCGGCGATCAGCTGGTCGCCAAGCCACAGTTCGTAGACCAACGCCTCGTTACGGGTTGCGTACTCCTGCATGACCTCTGTGTAGAAGCGGCCCTGAAGGTTGTCCTCTCCCACGGCTGTGCCTTCGCGGCCTTTCCAGCCGCTGCTTTCCAGCGCGCCATAGCGAGCCAAGGCGGCCGCCATCTGGTCGGGTGCGCTGACGACGTGCAGTCGCTCGCTACCTGCCTCGGATTCAAGGCGCCGCAAGTAGCGACGCATGTTCTTAATCAGGTTGCGCGGGCGTTGAGCCCAGTAGTCATCGAAGCTGCCGCGCAGGCTGATGCTCATCGTCAGCGTATGAGGCAGGCTTCTCACCGGCTGGCCGGGGAGTTCCCGCAGGTCACCGAATCGCGGGTCGTTGCAGAGCAGGTCCAGTTCGCAGGCAGGGCCGGGCAGGGCGTCCATCAGGCCGTCGAGATGGAGCTTGGGCGACACCAGGATCGGGCCGATCTGCATCTGCGAGGGTAGAAAGGTGCTTCGCACGCCCATGCCTTGCGACTTCGCGTTCAACAGCATCATGCCGACGGGCTCACCGTTGCTGTCAAGTGCCGTTGCAAGCAGCACGTCACCGATGCCGAGATGCCGCAGCGAGGCGTCTACGAAGTCCGCGCTCAGCATGGCGTGGCCGTTCATGAGGCGTTCGTTGAGCCTGTCCCAGTGCGTGCGGTGCTGGCCCAGGCCCAGCTTCGATTTGAGCGGTGTGACTTGCCAGCGGACGGGTTCGGACTCTTGCGCCATGCTCGACTTCACAAGGACTTGGACGAGCCATTGGCGGTCCGCGTGGCTTTACGCATCATTTGGTCGGGCTCCCATCTGGCCCGCAGTGACGGTGCCCAAGAGCCGTGCCAGCTCGGCTGTGCGGGCGTCGCGTGAAGCCAGCGCGACCTGGGCGGGGTCTGGACGCGGGTAGCTCTCGGCGGCGTCTTCGGCTCGGACAAAGTCCGTCAGCAACCGCGCGATGGCGGTGGCGTCGTCAAGCGCTGCATGCGTGTGCAGCCCTAGCGCCCGCAGCACGCCTACGGTATCTCCATTTGGGTCCGAAAGACACAGCACCGGCCGGCGGCAGCGCAATGCCTCATACAGCTTTGCCGGGATCTGCTCGTTGCAGTTGGCCGCTTGCAACACGAGCAGCGCGTCGGCGGCGAGCATCTCGGCAAGGGCTTCCTTGTAGCCAGTTGCCGGCAGTATCTCGATCAACTCGGTGACACCCTGCTGAGTCGCCAGGCGCTTAAGCAGATCCTCGTGCACGGGAGCACGAAATCGAAGGCGCAACCGGTGCGCAACGTGCGGTGCGTCACGCTTGAGGGTTGCGATTGCCATCAGCAGGTGGGTGGGGTCACGCTCCCAGGGATAGACGATGCCGCTATGCAGCACCGTGAGATGACCAGGGTTGAGCGGCTGAGGCGTCCCTTTGCGCTCCACATCGGCGAAGCTGGCTTCGTCGTAGCCGTTCTCCAGCACGCTCATTTTCCGTGCTGCGTTTGGGTAGCGTTGCTGGTAAATCCGCGCGGCGCCAGGGGTCGTGAACACCATCGCCGCAGCACGATGCGCCGAGGCCTTCTCGATGTCCAGGAACCGCGCTCGCGTGGCAGGATCGGCAGGGTAGTTCTCCTGCGCCATCGGATCGCGAAAGTCCGCAATCCACGGCAATCCGGATCTGCGCTGCAAAGCGGCGCCGATCACATGGGCCGTGGCGATGGGATAAGTGCTCCACAACGCCTGAATACCATGCTCACGGATCAGCCTCAAGCCCCTTCTCACGGCATCGAAGCGCCATGTCGTCCAGCGGTCCGGTCGTGCCAGCCAGCCTGGATAGCGGCCGCCGATGGCGAGATGGCGTGCGCTGTCCAAGCCGAATGCTCGTTCCACGGGCAATGAAGGTGGCAGTTCGCGCAGCAGATCAGGAGCACATCGCTCGTAGGCGTGCGGCTGAATGGTTAGCACGATGGGCTGCCAGCCGTAATCGGGCAACTGCTGCGCAAAGCGCAGGGTGCGCTGGATGCCGCTTGATCCCGCCAAAGGCGGGAAGTGGTAGGCGATCAATAGAACTCGGCGTGGACTCGGCATGGGTATCCTGAGATGGCGCGAAGATCAGCGCGGTGCTGCCTGGGAGGCACTTTGTGCGGCTTGCGGCGCCTGTGCGCCAGCGTCAGGCGGATCGCGCCATTTGCCTCCCTTTTGTAGCCGCTCCTTCAAGTCTGTCCTCGGCCATCCCATCTCAAGTGCCTGCCATGCATGGCCCAATGCTCGCTCGGTTTCACCCAGATCCATTAGCAGCATGCCGAGATTGAAGTGCGACATGCCGACCAGGTTGGGCATTCTCTCGATTGACTCGACGATGACCAGAGCGTCGGCATTGAAGTTCATCCGCTGGAGGAATGAGGCATACAGCATCCGGACCAAGTGGTCATCCGGCTGGAATCGCATCGCTCTGTCAAAATAGCAGTCAATGCTGCGTTTCAATGCTTGTGGGTGCCGTTGCTTTGATCGGATCCCTAATTCGGCGATAGAGGCGAGTGCCAGGTGGTGGTTGGGTGACGCGCGCAGTGTGTAGTCGATATCGCCCCCCAGCGATCCACTCTGGCCTCGGCGCAAATTGCGCACATCGCTATTGAAGTGGGCGCGATCCACGATCTCCAGTAAGCGCCCCCGCTCCCGTCGGTAGTCAAATGGACCGTATGCGTTTTCCAGGCTGCCACAGGGATGCTCAGGCTGGCCAAGTGCTGGAGCCAACTGCAGGGCCAGCACCCCGCCTGCAACCCATCGAGTGAAAGCCATTCGGTTCATGTCAGAAACTCCCGCTGAAGCCAGCCATGTATTTCGTCTTGCATCCGACGTTCATGCGCTGCGTTGGAGAATGTATGGTCTGCGCCAGGCTGGGTGCTGCAGGTCAAGGCCGTACGCCGCTTCCACGCCGGCAGCTGAAGATCGAAGCCCATCGTGAATTCCTGCGCAGTCAAATCTTCGGAGGAGATCTGCAGCAACAGTGGGCGGTCGTCGCTGCGCCATGCGCGCACCATGCGAGTGTGGAAAGTGTCTGCCACCTGCGGAGCTTGTGAGGCGAGTCGCCTGTTGTCTATCCAGCCGCGCAGCGCATGCAGTCCGACACCGCCGCGCAGCAGCTTTTTCCAGAACTCGGGCGACGCGAGCCGCTTGGCGTAGTAACTCCTGACCAGTGCAGTGGCTTCGCCCTGAGCGCTGCGAAACCACGGGTTCTGCAGGACAAGGCCGCTAACACGGAAATCGTTCCGGGACCCGCAGTAGATCAACGCTGCCGATGCGCCGTCGCACAAGCCATACAACACGATGTGCTTCAGGCTGGCGCAACGGTGGGAGAGAGCATTCACTGCAGCTGCAATATCGTCCTCGATCGCGTCGAACTCGCGGGCCTGTCCTTCGCTGTCTCCCATCCCTCTGACGTCGAACCGCAGCACAGCGTGACCCGCAGCAGCCAAATGGCGAGCCAGTCGCGTGAATTGCCTGTGGCTGCCGGCCCGATACTGGGGGCCGCCGACCACGATCACGACGCCAACCTTCGCGGCGTCGCCATGAGGTTCGGCCAGAATGCCGATCAAGGCATCCCCGTTGCAGTCGAAATGGAGAACCGACTCCTTCACAGCAACGCCTCCAAGGAGGCGTCAATCAACGCAGGAGAGGTTTCAATCTCGGTGCTCGCCCAGAAGCTGGGGCCGACCACTTGCCGCGCGGCGACGCGCCACCCGGCGTCGTGCCACGTGTTCATCGCTTGTTGCACGACGGGTGCGAAAACCACCGCGGATGGCCCGCCCATGGCACGCGACGTGATGTCTATCCATTCGACCCGTGCAGCCGGGCCCGCCGGCACAAGCCGAGCGGTCTCCAAGCCGTTCGCCAGGTCGGGCGACAGCCGATATCCAGCGACTTCCACCGCCTCGCCCCCCGCGAGTTGCTGCTTCAGCGTCTGCACAACGCCTTTTTTCTGACCGCCGCCCAGCTCCGCCGCCATCTTCATCCGCAGAAACTGCTGCAGCGCCAGTTGGCCGGACGTCACGGGTTGCCAGAACAGGTGATTGACAGCACGCCCCCATGCCTCACTGGCCAGCAGACTGCTCGCGCGCAAGCTCCACAGCCACAGCGGCGAATCACCCGCATGGCAGTCCAACCAGGTGAGGCCGAGCCGCACGTCATCCTGCCAGCTGGCCCAGCTGGCCTGGTGGAAGTCGCCGGACGAATCTCCGCACCCCCTCAGATCCATCTGCAGCACAGCATAGCCGGCCTGCGCCATGGCACGGGCCGCAAGACTTGCCATGCGCCGGGTCTTGTTCATCTCTTCGGCAAACGGGTGAAGATAGAGCACCCGACCTACCGTCTGCGTGGCGGGCGAATGGAAGATGCACAGCCTTTGCTCGCCCTCGCCAGCTGGAAGAAAAAAGATTTCTCTGTTCATCGTCGTCGCGAGCGCGCGGTGGCCACAGAACCTGCGTGACGGACCGGTGCATCGTTCAACCGGCCCATTTCGGCTGCCAAACCGCGTCAGCCCACGCGGGCTGCCACGAAGTCAGTCAAGGCCCCGACGGTCGCGAACGTATCACCATCTATGTCATCGTCATCCACGACCAGACCCAGCTGCTCTTCCAGGGCAGTGATCAGGCTGACAACGGCCATGGAATCGAGTTCGGGCAGGGCGCCGAGAAGTTGCGTGCTGCGCTCAAACGTCTGGGCCCGGCCCTGAAGGCTGAGTACATCATCGAGAAGCCTCAGTACGTGGCCGAGTACCTGATCGTTTTCCATGAATAGGGTCCGCAATGCAAGCGCGGCAGTTTACGAGGCTTCGCCTTGAAAACCGTCCTGCTGATTAAGCTCAACCCTTCATCCGAGGGGAATCCCGCAGTGTTTAGCTTGTTCGCATGAACAGCACGTCGCCGTAATAGTCATTCGCGATCACAATTCCCTGCAGCTGCGGCACGTACTGAACGGAGTTGTGAATTCCGTTCTGCCTGGCTTTTGGCACTACACCCCCGGGCGACGGGTCTGCAACATGGAGGTCGGCCGCTCGGACAGTCAGGACTCTGATCTTGCTGTTGTCATTGAACACGACTATGAACAGGTCATTGACTTCGTCGTAAACGACGCCGTTGTAGCCGCCCAGCGTGAGCGCCTCGGCACCTAGGCCATTGAAACTGACGGGCTGCCTGCTGCCGTCTAGGTTTAGCACCATGGGCGCGGTGGGCGTGTAGCTGCCGACGACCAACATGCGGTTGCGCAACGTGTCGATGGCCGCGCCTGAATACCAGGGAGCACGGCTGACGCTGGAAAGCCTGTCCCAACGATTGGTGATGCTGGTCCACCTATACCAACCATCACCACTGTTGCGGGAGTAGTAAATGTCCCCGGTCAATGGATGGCCGACGCAGAGGCATGCGGTGGGATCGCCGGATCCCGGGAACTGGCTAATGTAGTCGGGGCCGTCCCAGTCACCTTTGGACCTGTCGAAACTGAATGAGCGCGACATGCCGACTAGCGGATAACCCGCGGGTGGCTCAGCGAACGGGCCGAGCAGTCCTTTGCTGGCAACCACTACCATGCGATCCAGCCGCTCAATGTACTGGGTTGCATAGTACGTATGCACAGCAGCCGGGCGGTTGTCAAGATAGAACTGTGCGTTGTTCAGGACGTCGGTGCGAGCAGAGGGTCTGCATAGTTCGACCCATCGCGGGCTGTCGGCTAGCAGGTCGAGTGCGTTGACTTCGTTACCCGCGTAGTCCGCATGCCCTCCCGCGGCACCCAGCATGTAGATGCTGCCCTTGCGCTTCAGCGTGGCGCCACACCAGGCACTGATCTTTGAGCTGGGGCCTGTGCTGCCCAAGGGGCGAACGGCTGGCTCGATGTTTGATAGCGCTGTTCCTGGGATCGCCTTCCACTGCCACGGCGCCAGCCCCTTCGCCCACGCTGGTGTTGCCACCTGAGGAGGCCTCGCCTCTGCTGGCGATGAGCCACCGGGAGCCGGAGCAGGCGCGGGGGGAGTAGGGGCGGGGGGGGGGCTGGATGCTGGTGGTGGTGGTACTGGCGGCCGCGGAGCTGGCGCAGGCGGAACCGGCGGTGCGATCGGTCCAGCCGCCCCGCCAGGGATCGCATGCACGCCCCAGACCGGTGAGACGCTCATGTTCGCAATGAAGGCCGGCCAATTGGAGGCGCCTGTCATGCGTGCATAGGCTTCTGCGGCACCAGGCACGCGATGACGCACGGCGTAGGAGATGGCGGGCAGGAGGTTGCCCCAATAGCTGGTGCTTTCGGGGAAATACGCACCTCTCAGATCCCCGGCAGTGCCAGGATTCGCGACGCCGAGTGTGGACTGATAGAGGACGCCCCAGTTTGCTGGCCAAGGGCCCGTGCCGCCCATCCAATCGGGCTGATCGACCGTTGCCACGACCATTGTGTACGAGGCGGCGTCGCGATAGAGCCATTCGGTGCTGCCAGTGCCACCTAGGCGGCCGATGACACTTCTGGCCTTCCATGCAAAAAACGCTTCCAGCTGCTTTGAGGCTTCCGCGGACAGCCGGGGCTGCATGGCCAGCGCATAGCCAAATGCTGCCGTGTAGAAGTCCTGTTGCCAGGGCGCCTCGGTCACTTTGCCATCCGTCGAATTGCCATAGGCATCGCCGTAGGGTGCCACGATGCCGAACGGATTGTTTGGCTGCGCGACGTAGGTCGCGTAATTGAACTCAACATTCGCTGTCAGCGACGCCAAGAATTCGACGCTGAGCGAGTCATCATCGGGAGTGGCGACGGCGGCCTGAGCAAGCGTGCGTATGGCCCAAGCGGCGCCGCGTGTCGTTGCAGCGCCAGAGGCCGACAGGAATATGCCCCGGCTGTATTGACGTTGGTTGTCGACCTGTCCGAGGAAGTTGCGCGTTGCCGCAAACTGCAACTGCTCCAGAAAGTAGAAGCGGCCCGTCGCAAGATACGCTACATAGCCAACCGAAGGGTGGTGGGGTATGTCCCAGTGCTGAGCCGCCGTGCCGGATTCCCGAGCAGGAAATATTAGCTTCGTCGAGGAATTGGTGCTGAGATTCGGGTGGTCGCTGAATCGTAGTGGACGCTGAGTGGCTTCGTCCCGGTAGTGCAGCGGATAACGCCCGGCACTGTAGGCATTTCGCTGCACGGCCCTATAGGTCACGTCCAGCTCGTCACTGGCCAGAAAGGATACATCCCATTCCGGCAGCAGTCCGATGGCGGCCTGGTAGCCGGTGTTGCCCATGCCGGGGGAGTAGCTGCCTTGCTGCAGCGGAACAAACGTCGAGGGCAGTCTCGCCACTGCGGGAGCGCCCGGTTTGAGTTCGCCGTGATAGCTGGGCACCAGTTCCGAGGCTTGCAAGGCGTGCCTGCTTTGGCGTGCGACGGTGCCGGGGTCGCTGCCCAGCCAGTGCGACAGCATCGTTCCTTCAAGCAAGGGTGTGCGGCTGTGATGCGGGAGATCGATGGTTCGCGCGAACCGCTGCACCCCGTTCAACAAGAACGTGTAGGTGGAATTGCAGTTCCTCGGTGAAGCGACCTGGATGAAACCGTTCTCAATCCACGGCAGGATTTCTACCGCGCCGTTCACATAGCATCGCACTTCGAGCCAGGCGACCAAATGCTTGTCTGCGCCGACGGGCTTGCGATAGATCCAGCTCGACATCTGCGGTCCGTTGACCCAGGTCGACTGTGGTGATTCCCAGTCCGAGTCTGACCACGTCGCTTTGCCAAACGCGCCAGCGCCGACCTCGGCCGTCATGCCTGCGGACTTCAGTTGTGCCAGCGTGACCGCGGTAGTCGAGGTGGCCGCCTTGCCGGCGGACATCTGCACCGTGATGGCCTGGCCACTCGTCAGTGTGGCGACGCCAGACAGCAGCGCAAATTTCAATGAGCCGTCTGGCCAGCGGTTCTTGACCTGGACTTGTACGCCAGCGATCGAAGCGATGGCGGACTGGCCGGCTGGAATCTCTCCGTTCCGGAACGCATAGCCGAGTGTGAATGGCGCTTGCGTGACCCCCGCGCCAGCGCTCACCGTGAAATGACTCGCTGTCGAGGTGGATGATGGAGAGGGCGCTGCGGGTATTGCAGGTGCGGGCGAGACGTTCGGGCTCGTCGCGGCATCTGACGCGCCAGATGAATTGCCAGATGCGGGTGGGCTTACCGCGGCGGCGCCGGCAGAGGCGCCTGCGCCCGCATTTTCAGCGTTGCCGCCGCCGCAGGCCGGCAGCGCGGCTACGCCCACGGTGGCCATCCAGCGACGCAAAAACTCTCGACGATCGTGTTCGTTCATTGGCTACTCTCTGCCCTAAGACGCCATGCACTGACGCCCATCTAAGCTGCGGGCATTGTCGCCTTTAAGGCTGGCTGTCTACGTAGCCTCTTGGCTGTGTCGTGCGTGGAGTCACGTCCGTTGTAATCCTTACTCCCGGTAACGGCTGTCCAACTTTGCTTGCGGTTCTTGCCGCGGCGCTTCTCTAGCCGGCTGGACAAAGAGTGCGTGCGATAATTTTTTGCAGTTTGACTTCGCTTGCATGGCCTGCGCAGAGGCAGACGCCGCAGCAACATCCTGGTCTCAAGCGTCCGTTGCCAACGTTCGGCTTCCTCATTCCCTGCCATGCCTGAATCACTGTTGCTGAACGAGTTGGTGGCCGTTGCCGCCGAGCGCACGCCCGAGGCCCCGGCCCTGACCTATGGCGGGACGACGCTGAGTTACGGCGAACTGGACGCCGCCGTGCGCGCCTTCGCCAGCGGCTTGATGGCGCTTGGCCTGGCCCGCGGTGAGCGCGTGGGCATCTACCTAGAGAAGCGCTTCGAGACCGTCGTCGCCAGCTTTGGCGCACCGGCGGCGGGCGGCGTGTTCGTGCCGCTGAACCCGCTTCTGAAGCCCGACCAGGTGGGCTTCATCCTGCGTGACTGCGATGTGCGCGTGCTGGTCACTTCGACCGAGCGGCTGGCCCAGTTGGGCGACGTGCTGACGCAATGCCCCTCGCTGCGCCACGTGGTGCTGACCAGGGGTGCCGGCTCGGCGCCGGTTCCTTTGCACGACTGGGCGCAGTTGCTGGCATCACCCGTCCGCGCCGGCCACCGCGTCATCGACTCCGACATGACGGCCATCCTCTACACGTCCGGCTCCACCGGCCGGCCCAAGGGCGTCGTGCTGTCGCACCGCAACATGGTGGCTGGCGGCAAGAGCGTGGCCAGCTACCTGCGGAACCGCGCCAGCGACACGCTGCTGGCCGCGCTGCCGCTGTCGTTCGATGCCGGTTTCAGCCAGCTGACGACGGGCTTCCACAGCGGCGCGCGCGTCGTGCTGCTGAATTACCTGATGCCCAAGGACGTGCTGAAGGCCATGGAACGCGAGAAGGTCACCGGCCTGACCGCCGTGCCGCCGCTTTACATCCAGCTGACGCAGCTGGAGTGGCCGACGGCCATCGACACCCACCTGCGCTACTTCGCCAACACCGGCGGGCGCATGCCGCGGGCGACGCTGGACCTGCTGCGTGCCAAGGCGCCGTCAGCGAAGCCGTTCCTGATGTACGGCTTGACCGAGGCCTTCCGCTCGACTTACCTGCCGCCTGAAGAGGTGGACCGCCGGCCGGACTCCATCGGCAAGGCGATTCCGAACGCCGAGATCCTGGTGTTGCGCGAGGACGGCAGCGAGTGCGCGCCTGACGAGCCAGGCGAGCTGGTGCACCGTGGTGCGCTGGTCGGCCTGGGCTACTGGAACGACGCCGAGAAGACGGCGGAGCGCTACAAGCCGCTGCCTGTTGTGGGCTCGGTCGTGGGCGGCCGCGAGAGCGGGCTGCAGCTGCCCGAGTACGCCGTGTTCTCCGGCGACACGGTGCGACGCGACGCCGAAGGCTTCCTGTACTTCGTCGGCCGGCGCGACGAGATGATGAAGACGTCTGGGTACCGCGTCAGTCCCACCGAGGTCGAGGAGGTGCTGTACGCGACCGGTCTCGTCGGCGAGTGCGTGGCCTTCGGCGTCCATCACGACACTTTGGGGCAGGCCATCCAGGTCATCGCCACGCCGCCGGAGGGCGCTGCCGAGCTGGACCTGGCCGCGCTGACCGCTGCCTGCAAAGCGCGCATGCCGGCGTACATGGTGCCGCATGGCATCGATCCACGGACCGGCCCGCTGCCGCGCAACCCGAACGGCAAGATCGACCGCAAGACCTTGTCCACCGACTGGCTGGAACGCAACGCCGCATGAGCGAACCCATTGTCCCCAAGCGTACCCTCGAACACGCGCCCGTGCTGTTTCCTCGCGACGCCAACGGCGAGCTGCTGGTCGGCGGCCAGCGCCTGTCCGTGCTGGCGGAGCGCGTGGGCCAGACGCCGTTCTATGCCTATGACCGTGGCCTGCTGACGGCGCGCGTGGCCGAACTGCGCGCGGCGCTGCCTCAGGGCATCGAGCTGCACTACGCGATGAAGGCCAACCCGATGCCGGCGCTGGTGCAGTGGATGGCAGGGCTGGTGGACGGCATCGACGTGGCGTCGGCCGGTGAGCTGCAGGTGGCGCTGAACGCCGGCGCCGATCCGCACGAGATCAGCTTCGCCGGCCCTGGCAAGCGCGACATCGAATTGGGCCAGGCTGTGGCGGCCGGTGTGCTCGTCAACGTCGAGACGGCGCGTGAGCTGAAGGTGCTGGCGGCGGCGTCGCAGCGCCTGGGCCTGCCTGCCCGCGTGGCGCTGCGCGTGAACCCCGACTTCGAGCTGAAGGGCTCGGGCATGCGCATGAGCGGCGGGCCCAAGCAGTTCGGCATCGATGCCGAGGCGGTGCCCGAGGTGCTGACCCAAGTCGGCGCGCTGGCGGGTGATGGGCTGGCCTTCGAGGGCTTCCACCTGTTCGCCGGCTCGCAGAACCTGAAAGCCGAGGCCATCTGCGAGGCGCAGCAGAAGAGCTACGAGCTGGCGCTGCGTCTGGCCGACTCGGCGCCAGCGCCCGTCAAGTTCCTGAACCTGGGCGGGGGTTTTGGCATCCCGTACTTCCCGGGAGAAACACGGCTGAACCTGGCGTCGATCAGCGACAACTTGGCCGCGCTGCAGCAGCGGGCCCGGGCCGACTTGGCGCAGGCCAAGCTGGTCATCGAACTGGGCCGTTACTTTGTCGGCGAGGCGGGTGTCTACGTCAGCCGCGTCGTGGACCGCAAGATCTCGCGCGGCCAGGTCTTCCTGGTGGCGGACGGCGGCCTGCACCACCATCTGTCGGCGTCGGGCAATTTTGGCCAGGTGGTGCGCAAGAACTATCCGGCGTCCGTCGAGCCGCAAGGTCGCAATGAGACGGCGACAGAGCCCGCCAGCATCGTCGGGCCGCTGTGCACGCCGCTGGACCTGCTGGCCGACCGCATGGAGATGGCCCGAGGAGACGTTGGCGATCTGACGGTGGTCTACCAGAGCGGCGCCTATGGGCGCAGTGCCAGCCCTGAGGGTTTTCTGGGGCATCCCAGTGCGGCGGAAGTGATCGTCTGATGCCTCAATGTGCTTGAATGAAGGCAATGTAGCGGGCGAAGGCCTGCCTCCACGAGAACTGCTGTTGAACCCTCGCCGCCAGACGTGCGGCGCGCGCTTGGGCTTCGGCGGGATGCCGCAGGACCTGCCGTATCGCTTCTGCCAGCGCTTCCAGATCGTCCGGCGGCACAAGTAGACCGGTCTCTCCATCCGTGATGATCTCCGGAACGCCGCCGACATGCGTGGCAATGACGGGTACGCCCAGACAACCTGCTTCCAGCAGCACAATGCCGAAGGCCTCTTGACGACTTGGCAGCACGAACAGTCGGGCAGCCCTAAAAAGCGCGGGAATCTCGGCGTGAGGCACGTCGATGTGGAAGTGAACGCGATTGGCGAAAGTAGACCCGGCGGCGACAGACCTCAGGCCTTGTAACGCCGCAGCATTCGCTCCCACGAGCCACAGCTGCATTTCCGGGAACTCTGTTGCCAACGCTGCAAATGCTTGCAGCAGCACATCTTGCCCTTTCTGGCGCTCAAACTTCCCAATGCTGAGCACCACCGGTGCGGGCGGGATGGGTTTCGGCGGTGGGCGCAACAGCTGTTCGGTGTCTACGCCGTTGTGAATCACCTCTGGTCGGCGCGAGAGACCAAGTACCTGGTGGCAGCGCTCGGCGAGGTTATGAGACGGTGCGACCGCTGCCGTGCATTGCTCCAGCAGCGCGCGATGTTCGCGAAGGCGTGACGCGTCATTCTTTGCAGTTGTGATGTCAGTGCCATGCACGGAGATGACAAGGGGGATATGTCGCGCTTGTGCAGCAAGCGCGCCCGCGATTCCGTGCGTTGAATCGCTGAGGTAGTGGCAGTTGACCAACTCCACCTGGCGCGCAACGCAGAACGCGGCGAACCGCCGGTTGAACCGCGGCCTTGAGATCCAACGGTCGAACATGGCGCGCGCAACGCCGCGGGGCGTCCAACCGGGTATGCGCCAGCGTACGGTCGAAATGCCCTGGAATTCTTCAAAAATCGGCTCGCGGGCGTTCCAGTCAGCAATGAGAATCAACGGGCGAAAACGTCCGTCGCGTAGGGCGGAACGCGCCAAGTTCAACACCACCTGATTTACACCGCCAACGTGGTGTAGTGCCCAGGGCACCACAAGTAGATAGGTTGGTTGTGACATTTGCCTGCGTCAGTTGCGTGCGAGACGTGCAGTTTGAGCACTAGTACTGACGACCTTGACTTCTTCGTGGGTTATGCGACGGGGCTGCCACAAGACAGCACTGACATTGCTCAGAACGAACCGAGCTTGAGGCTGATCCCGCCCCGACGGAGTAGTTTGTTCCAGATGCCAATCGCTGTGGTCACAGACGAGACCGATGTAACAGAGCGGAAGAAGGTCGGAAGCGGTCATCGCCAGGGCAAGGCACGCCGTTGGGCGCGATGAAGCAGGGGAAGGATTTCGTGCGCCAGCGGATGCCGTGTCAACACCAAGGCGACCAGCAGCAAGGCCAGCCCGCCGAACGTCGCAATCAGCAAAACGATCCACGGTGAGGCAGGTTGGGCGCCGAGGGTGAGCACCAGAACGGCGGGCAGCGTGGCGCACAAACCAGCGACCAGCGCGCTGCGAGCCAGCGTGTGCAGCATTGGCTTCAAGCCGCAGCCGACCAGGCTGCTGGTCAACCACAACCAGACCACGCACGCAACGCCGGAGGCCGCGCAGATCGCCAGTCCCATGGGCAGCAGCCCCAGGCTGGCGCCGGCCAGCGTGGCCATCGCGGTGAGAACACCCAGCAATAGCGAGATCCTAAAGATCTGGTCCGCCCGCCCGAGTGCCGTAGTGATAGCGATGCAAATGGGCACAGGGGCGACCAAGGCGCCAGCCACGGCAAGCAGCCGGGTAAGCGCAACCGACTCGTCCCATTGATGGCCGTACAGAGCCACGGTGACTGGATGCGCCAGGCAGATCAGATTGACCGCGAACACCCAGTTGAGCACTGTCACGTAGCTGAGGGCGCGGAGCATGCCCGCCTTCACCGGTTTGCCGCTGCGGTTCTGTTCCGAGAACAGCGCAACGGCCACGTTGAAAACCGCGTCGGTGACCAGTCGGTTGAACATGCTCACCAGACCGTTGCTGCGCGAGTACATGCCTGCCGCGTGGACAGACTGGAGCTTGCCCAGCACGAAGTCAGGCGTGGCCATGAGCACGCTGTTGACCACCTGCGTGCCCGCGATGCGACCGCCGAAGCTGAGGACCTCCGGCAGTCTGGCAACGGAAAACCCCCATGGCGTTTCGCGTGCGCGGAAGAACTGCGACGCCACGGCGTTGGTCACCGTGCTGGCCAACGCGCCCAGCGCGAGGCTCAGCGGGCCGTGGCCCTGGTAGGCGGTGGCTACCGCGACCACAGCGCCCACCAGGCTGGCGCTGAAGCGCATGATGGCGACGTGCTGGAAGCGCATGTGGCGCATCAGCATGGCGTAGGTGATCGCGCCCACCGGGTTGACCACGAAGCTGACCGCCATCACCAGCATCACCGGCGTCATCCGTGGTTCCGAATAAAAATGCGCTGCCGGCACCGCCAGCGCAGCCACCAGCAGGCCCAGGGCCAGACCCATGCCCGTCTGCAGCGTCCACACAGCCTTGATCTGCTCGTCCCCCAGCTGTTTGGTCTGCACCAGATATTGGCCCGCTCCCATGTCGCGCACGGCATTGGCCATAAGCAGAAGCGCCGAGGCCACCGAGAAGACACCGATGTCAGCCGGCGTGAGCAGCCGGGCGATGATCATCGATGAGGCGACTGCCAGTACGAGGCCGCTGTAGCGATCGAGGAACGAGAACAGCAGCGCCAGTCGAGTGCTCATCGTGAAGTGGGTCCGGACCAGCTCGGACTGGATCTAGAGAGAGAGGGCCAACCGCAGGGCGTTGCCTCGCAGCATCCGCGTGTTCGACTTCGCCTGCTGGGGTGGAGCCCGCGTGTGCGGGGGCGGATCTTATCGGACAGGCTGCATGTCCCGCTGCGATGGCAACGGCTGCTGGGCGGCGTCTTTCCATTCACCGTCCCGCAGGATCTGATGCGGCCTGAACCCCGCCTTGTAGGCCATCTTGGGGCTCTCGGCGATCCAGTAGCCCAGGTAGACGTGCTGCAGCTTCAGGTCGCGCGCCTGCTGGATCTGCCACAGCACGCCGTAGGTGCCGAAACTGGCTTCGACGTCCGGGTCGTAGAAGGTGTACACCGCCGACAGCCCGTCGTTGAGGATGTCGAGGATCGACACCATGCGCAGGGCCCCGAGTCCTTCTTGGCCGTCGGGCAGCGGTTCGCGGAACTCCACCAGGCGGCTGTTGATGCGGCTTTGCAGCAGGAACTGGGTGTACTGGTCAACGCTGTCGTGGTCCATGCCGCCGCCCGAATGGCGGCCGGCCTGGTAGCGCAGGTACAGCGCGTAGTGCTCGGGCGAGTAGCCCAGCCGCATGACCTTGGCCTGCAGGCTCTTGTGCGCTTTCCAGGCGCGACGCTGAGAGCGCGTGGCTTCGAACCGCGCCACCGGTATGCGCAGGGCGATGCAGGCGCGGCACTGGTCGCAGTAGGGGCGATAGGTGAACAGCCCGCTGCGGCGGAAACCCGCGGCGACGAGGTTGGAGTAGGCGTCGGCGTGGATCAGGTGGCTGGGCGTGGCCACCTGGGACCGCGCCTGTCGGCCCGTGACATAGCTGCACGGGTAGGCGGCCGTGGCATAGAACTGGATCTGCGCGAGCGGCAGTTCTTTGGGGTAGGTCACGTCGGGTCGAGGAGGCGCTGCCAGTAGTCGGGATGATAGGTCCAGGGCCCGGGTGACGGCTCGCCGGTGTGGGCCGCCAGGTGGGCTTCGAACACGCTTCGGGGCATTTCGGAAGCCCCCAGCGAGGCCAGGTGACGCGTGTTCTGCTGGCAGTCGATCCACGGGATGCCGAACCCGCGGCACAGGCAGACGAGCGCGGCGAGCGCGATCTTGGACGCGTCGGTGCGGCGCATGAACATCGACTCGCCGTAGAACATGCGGCCCAGATTGACGCCGTACAGCCCGCCCGCCAGCTCGCCGTCCATCCAGGTCTCGACACTGTGCATGGCTGGCCAGGCCAGGTAGGCGGCCTGCAGCTCCGGCACGATCCAGGTGCCGCTCTGTCCCTCGCGCGGCGCGTTCGCGCAGGCGGCGAGCACGGCGGCGCGGTCGAAGTCCACGCGGATCTCGCAGCCGGGCGTGGTGGCAAAGCGCTGCACGGTCTTGCGCAGCGAGCGCGACAGCTTGAAGTTCGCGGTCTGCAGCACCATGCGCGGGTCCGGTGCCCACCACAGTGGCGGCTGGCCCGGGCCGTACCAGGGAAAGATGCCGCGCGCATAGGCGGCGGCGAGGCGCTGCGGCGTCAGCGTGCCGCCGGCAGCGAGCAGCCCCGGCGCGTCAGTTTCCGGGCCGAGGGCGCGTGAGCTCGGGGGAAAGTCGAGAGAGACTTCGTCCAGCCAGTCGATCATGGTCGGCATGGTACGGTCCCGCTCATGATCACCGTCTATGGCATCCCCAACTGCGACACCGTCAAGAAGGCCCGCGCCTGGCTGGCCCATCAGGGCATGGAAGTCGCGTTCCACGACTTCAAGAAGCAGGGCGTGCCGGCCGCCGAATTGCCGGCCTGGCTGCAGGCCTTCGGCCGCGACAAGCTGGTCAACCGCGCCGGCACGACCTGGCGCAAGCTGGACGAAGCCACCCGGGCGGCCGTCGTCGATGACGCCAGCGCGACGGCGCTGATGCTGCGCGAGCCCAGCGTCATCAAGCGCCCCGTCGTGCGCTGGGCGGATGGACGGCTGACGCTCGGATTCAGTGCGGAAGAGTTCGAAAAGAGTGCGTGAAACGCACCAAAAGCGGATGTGCAATCTGCTTTTGATGCGCGTTGCCCTGTGTGCCGCGCCTCCAAACCGGGCATTGAATTTGCAATTTCGGTGCGATCCGGCTCGACTTGGTGCGTGGTGCCCAAGCCTGGAGCCGGCGACCGGAGACAGCGTTGGAGTCATCGATCAAGCAGGGCGCGGACGCGCTCTTCATCCTGCTGGGCGCCATCATGGTGCTGGCCATGCACGCGGGGTTCGCGTTCCTGGAACTGGGCACGGTGCGCAAGAAGAACCAGGTCAATGCCCTGGTCAAGATCCTCGTGGACTTCGCCGTGTCCACGCTGGCCTACTTCCTCGTCGGCTATCTCGTCGCCTACGGCACGCACTTCTTCATCGGCGCTGAGCAGCTCGCTCAGAAGAACGGCTATGACCTCGTCAAGTTCTTCTTCCTGCTGACCTTCGCGGCGGCCATTCCGGCCATCGTGTCGGGCGGGATCGCAGAGCGGGCGCGCTTCGGCCCGCAACTGATGGCCACGGCGGTCATTGTCGGTTTCGTCTACCCGTTCTTCGAGGGGATCGCCTGGAACCAGGCGTTTGGCATTCAGGCCTGGTTGAAGGCGACCACGGGTGCCGAGTTCCATGACTTCGCCGGCAGCGTCGTCGTGCATGCCGTGGGTGGCTGGATTGCCCTGGCCGCCGTGCTGCTGCTGGGCCCGCGTTTGAACCGCTACCGCAAGGACGGTGCGATGAGCGCCCATCCGCCGTCCAGCATCCCTTTCCTGGCCCTGGGTGCCTGGGTGCTGACGGTGGGATGGTTCGGCTTCAACGTGATGAGCGCGCAGACGCTGGAAAAGATCTCCGGCCTGGTCGCCGTGAACTCGCTGATGGCGATGGCCGGTGGCACGCTGGTGGCCGTGCTGCTGGGTCGCAACGACCCCGGCTTCGCCCACAACGGCCCGTTGGCCGGGCTGGTGGCGGTGTGCGCGGGCTCCGACGTCATGCATCCGCTGGGCGCGCTGGTGACCGGCGGTGTGGCCGGCTGGTTGTTCGTTCAGTTCTTCACGCTGACGCAGAACCGCTGGAAGATCGACGACGTGCTGGGCGTATGGCCGCTGCATGGCCTGTGTGGTGCCTGGGGCGGTATCGCCTGCGGCATCTTCGGCCAGCGTGCGCTGGGCGGGCTGGGTGGCGTGTCCTTCGGCGCGCAGTTGATTGGCACCGTCGCCGGTGTGACGTGGGCGCTGGCCGGCGGCTTCGTCGTCTACGGCCTGCTCCGCCAGTTCGTGGGTCTGCGTCTGGACGCCGAGCAGGAGTTCGAGGGCGCCGACCTGTCCATCCACAAGATCGGCGCGACGCCGGACCGCGAGGTCAGCTGGTAAGCTGGACCGAACCACTTTTCGGGGCTCCCACGGGAGCCTGTTTTACATGTTCACAGGCATTGTTCAGGGCGTCGCCCGCGTCGCATCCATCGAGGCCCGCGAAGGCCTGCACACGCTGCACCTGAATTTCCCCGATGGTTTCGACGACGAACTGGCCATCGGCGCCAGCGTGTCCTGCGACGGCGTGTGCCTGACCGTCACAGAGCGCCCGGCGCCCCGCGTGGCGACGTTCGACGTGATGGCGCAGACATTGAACCTCACCACGCTGGGCGCCCTGAAAGTCGGCTCGGGCCTGAACGTCGAGCGCGCGGCGAAGGAGGGCGTCGAGATCGGCGGCCATCCGCTGTCGGGACATGTGGACGTGTCGGCCCGCATCGCCGAGATCCGCCGGCCGGACAACAACCACGTCATCCGCTTCGCGCTGCCGGCGCCGTGGATGCGCTACGTGTTCGCCAAGGGCTACATCGGCGTCAACGGCTGCAGCCTGACCGTGGCCGAGGCGCAGCGCGAGCGCGATGGCTCGGGCTGGTTCGAGGTCTGGTTGATCCCCGAGACGCTGCGCATGACGACGTTCGGCGACAAGGTCGTCGGCGACGCCATCCACATCGAGATCGAGCGCAGCACGCAGGTGGTCGTCGACACGGTGCGCGACGCGCTGGACGAGAAGCTGGGGCCGCTGCTGCCGGTGCTGGAAGCCATCGCTCGGGAGCGCGGCATCGACATCACCCAGTTGGCGCTGACGAAATCTTGATGCGTTCTTGATACCGCCCGCCTCGATCTTGTCGAGGCTTTGACGGCGCGATTTCCAGAATGACCTCCATCGTCATGGAGGTGTGATGGACATCGTTTTTATCGGTCTGTGCGCGGCACTCGCGCTGCTGACCGCGCTCGCGGCCTGGGGCTGCGCCAAGCTGGCAGGGGTGAAGTCATGAGTGGCTTCGAGCTTGCCGCTGCCGCGCTCGTCGTCGGGCTGGTCGGGTATCTGTTCTGGGCGCTGCTGTTCCCGGAGGACTTGTCATGAGCCGCGCTGCGCTGGGCCGTCCCAAGCACGCGGCCGTCCCCTCGGGGGACCGACCGATGGACTCATCGGGGGAGGGGCAATCATGACCAGCTCTGCATGGATGCAGTTGATCGCCTTCATGGGGGCGCTGTTGGCGCTGTCCTGGCCGCTGGCGCGGTGGATACACGCCGCGATGGAGGGCCGCGTGGCCTGGCTGCAGCGCGCCGAGCGCGGTCTGCTGAAACTGGCCGGCGTCAATGCCGACCACGAGCAGGGCTGGCTGCGCTACGCGCTGGGCCTGGTGGTCTTGAACGCGCTGGGCGTGCTGGCGGTCTATGCCCTGCAGCGGTTTCAGGCCGTGCTGCCGCTGAACCCGCAGGGGATGGGTGCCGTTGCGCCGGACTCGGCGTTCAACACTGCCATCAGCTTCGTCACCAACACAAACTGGCAGGGCTATGGCGGCGAGTCGACGATGAGCTACCTGACGCAGATGCTGGCGCTGACGGTGCAGAACTTCCTGTCGGCCGCCACCGGCATTGCCGTGGTGTGCGCGCTGCTGCGCGGTTTTGCCCGCCACGGCGCTCAGGCCGTCGGCAATGTGTGGGCCGACCTGACGCGTGCCACGTTGTGGGTGTTGCTGCCGCTGTCCTTCGCATTCGCGCTGGCGCTGGCCGGCCTGGGCGTGGTGCAGACCTTCAAGCCCTACCAGCAGGTCACCACGCTGGAGCAGCAGACCTGGCAGGAGCCCCAGGCAGGCGGCGACGGCCAGCCGTTGAAGGACGCACAAGGCCAGCCGGTCCTGGTAGACAGGAGCGGCCAGCAGCAGACGCTCGCCGTCGGCCCGGTCGCGTCCCAGCTCGCCATCAAGATGCTGGGCACCAACGGCGGCGGCTTCTTCAATGCCAACTCGGCACACCCGTTCGAGAACCCGACGGTTGCGACCAACGCGTTGCAGATGCTGGCCATCTTCCTGATCCCCGCGGCGCTGTGCTTCGTGCTGGGTCGTCAGGTGGGCGACATGCGGCAGGGCTGGGCCGTCCTGGGCGCGATGGCGGTGATCTTCGTCGTCGCGGTCGTGGCGGCCACCGCGGCAGAGCAGGCCGGCAACCCGCGTCTGGCTGCGCTGGGCGTGGACTCCACCGCCAGCGCCACGCAGCCGGGCGGCAACATGGAGGGCAAGGAGGCGCGCTTCGGCATCCAGGCCTCGTCCCTGTTCGCCATCATCACCACGGCTGCCAGCTGCGGCGCGGTCAACGCGATGCACGACAGCTTCACGCCGCTGGGCGGTGCGGTGCCGCTGGTGCTGATGCAATTGGGCGAGGTGGTGTTCGGCGGCGTCGGCTCGGGCCTTTACGGCATGCTTGTGTTCGCGATCTTGGCTGTGTTCGTGGCCGGGCTGATGATCGGCCGCACGCCCGAGTACCTCGGCAAGAAGATCGAGGCGTTCGAAGTGAAGATGGTGTCGCTGGCCATCCTGCTGGCGCCGCTGGCGGTGCTGATCGGCACGGCGGTTGCGGTGTCGGCGGCACCGGGTCGGGTCGGTATCGCCGCGCCTGGCGCGCACGGCTTCAGTGAAGTGCTGTACGCCTTCTCGTCCGCCGGCAACAACAACGGCAGCGCTTTCGCGGGCCTGTCTGCCAACACGCCGTTCTACAACCTGGCGTTGGGACTGGTGATGTGGATCGGCCGCTTCGGCGTCATCGTGCCGGTACTGGCGCTGGCCGGGTCGCTTGCGGCCAAGAAGCGGCTGACTGCGGGCGAGGGCACGCTGCCCACCCACGGCCCGTTGTTCGTCGCGCTGCTGATCGGCGTGGTGCTGCTGGTCGGTCTTCTGAACTATGTGCCGGCACTGGCCCTCGGGCCGGTCGTCGAGCACCTCATCCTCTGGAGCGCTGCATGAGCGCGATGTCTTTGTCATTGTTCGACGCCGCGCTGACCCGCGCGGCGCTGGTGGACGCAGTCCGCAAGCTGGACCCGCGCACGCAGGCGCGCAACCCGGTCATGTTCGTCGTCTACCTGGGCAGCGCCTTCACGACGGCGCTGTCCATCGCCCAGCCCAGCGGCTTCACCGTCGCCGTCACGCTGTGGTTGTGGTTCACGGTGCTGTTCGCCAACTTCGCCGAGGCGCTGGCCGAGGGCCGCAGCAAGGCGCAGGCGGCGTCGTTGCGCGGGCTCAAGAAGGAAACATGGGCCAAGGTTGCCGAGGGCTGGGCGCCCGGCACCTCGCGCGATGCGCTGCAGTGGCATCCCCGTGAGGCGGGCACGCTGCGCAAGGGCGAGGTCGTGCTGATCGAGGCGGGCGACGTGGTGCCGGCCGACGCCGAGGTCATCGACGGCGTCGCCTCGGTGGACGAGAGCGCCATCACCGGCGAATCGGCGCCCGTCATCCGTGAGAGCGGCGGCGATTTCTCCGCGCTGACCGGCGGCACCCGCGTGCTGTCCGACTGGGTCATCGCCCGCGTGGCAGTGAACCCGGGTGAGACGTTCGTGGACCGCATGATCGCCATGGTCGAGAACGCCAAGCGCAAGCGCACGCCCAACGAGGTCGCGCTGAGCATCCTGCTCGTGGCGCTGACGCTGGTGTTCCTGGGCGTCGTGGCCACGCTGCTGCCGTTCTCGCAGTTCAGCGTCGCGGTCGCGGGGGCGGGCGAGCCGGTCAGCCTGGTGGTGCTGGTGGCGCTGCTGGTGTGCCTCATCCCCACCACCATCGCCGGACTGTTGTCGGCGGTGGGCGTGGCCGGTATGAGCCGCATGCTGCAGGCCAACGTCATCGCCACCTCCGGCCGCGCGGTGGAGGCGGCGGGCGACGTGGATGTGCTGCTGCTGGACAAAACCGGCACCATCACGCTGGGCAACCGCCAGGCCGACGCCTTCTGGCCCGTGCAGGGCGCCAGCGAGGCGCAACTGGCCACAGTGGCGCGCCTGGCCTCGTTGGCCGACGAGACGCCCGAGGGCCGCAGCATCGTCGCGCTGGCCGAGCGCAAGTGCGGCGCGGCCCTGACGTCCACCACGTCCAGCGATCGCGGCGAGTTCGTGCCCTTCACGGCGCAGACGCGCATGAGCGGCGTGGATCTCGGGGCCCGCCAGATCCGCAAGGGCGCCGGCAGCGCTGTGCGCGCGCACGTCGAGGCGCTGGGCGGTCGCTGGCCCGCCAGCGTGCAGGCCAGCGTGGACGAAGCCGCGCGCCGCGGCAGCACGCCGCTGGTGGTGTCCGATGACACCCAGGTGCTGGGCGTCGTGGAGCTGAAGGACATCGTCAAGCCCGGCATCCGCGAGCGCTTCGCGCAGCTGCGCCGCATGGGCATCAGGACGGTGATGGTGACAGGCGACAACCGCCTGACGGCGGCTGCCATCGCCGCCGAGGCGGGCGTGGATGACTTCCTGGCGGAGGCGACGCCCGAGGCCAAGCTGGCGCTGATCCGCGAGCAGCAGTCGCAGGGCCGGCTGGTGGCCATGACCGGTGACGGCACCAACGACGCACCCGCGCTGGCCCAGGCCGACGTGGCCGTGGCCATGAACACCGGCACGCAGGCCGCCAAGGAGGCCGGCAACATGGTCGACCTCGACAGCAACCCCACCAAGCTCATTGAGGTGGTCGAGACCGGTAAGCAGATGCTGATGACGCGCGGCTCGCTGACCACGTTCTCGATTGCCAACGACCTGGCCAAGTACTTCGCTGTGCTGCCGGCAGCGTTCGTGTCCACCTACCCGCAACTGGCTGCGCTGAACGTGATGCAGCTGCACAGCCCCGGCTCGGCCATCCTCAGCGCGGTCATCTTCAACGCGCTGATCATCGTCGTGCTGATCCCGCTGGCGCTCAAGGGCGTGCGCTACCGCGCCATCGGCGCTGCCGCGCTGCTGCGCCGCAACCTGCTGGTCTACGGCCTCGGCGGCGTCATCGTTCCCTTCATCGGCATCAAGGCCATCGACCTGATCCTGGTCGCCTTGGGCCTGGCCTGAAACTCTTCGTCCTTCCCATGAAAACTCTTGTTTCCGCACTCGCACTGACGCTGGCGCTGCCGGCCTGGGCGGGAGACCTCTCTTTCAACGTCGGCGCTGTCAGCGACTACCGCTACCGCGGCATCTCGCAAACGCGGCTGAAGCCGGCGCTGCAAGGTGGCCTGGACTACGCGGCCACGAACGGCTTCTATGGCGGCGCCTGGGCGTCGACGATCAAGTGGATCCGGGACGCGGGCGGCGATGCCCAGGCCGAGGTCGATGTCTACGGCGGCTACAAGGCAGAGGTGGCCACCGGGCTGACGCTGGACGTGGGCCTGCTGCATTACGCCTACCCCGGCAACCAGCTCAACCCCAGCGCCAACACGCGGGAGGTGTACGGCGCGCTGACCTATGGACCGCTCACCGCCAAGTACTCGCACAGCACGACCGACCTATTCGGCTTCGCGGACAGCAGGGGCTCCGGCTACTTCGACGTGACGGTCAGCTTCGACCTGGGGGATGGCATGACGCTGACGCCGCACGTGGGCCACCAGACCGTCAGGCGCCATGCGGCAGCCTCGTACACAGACTACTCGATGACGCTGGCCAAGGACTTCGCCGGCCTGGTGCTCAGCGGCAGCCTCGTCGGCACCGATGCCGGCAAGACCGCCTACGCCAGCCCGGCGAATGGCAAGTTTCTCGGCAGGACTGGCCTGGTGGTCGGCCTGAAGAAGACCTTCTGACCTGGAGTTGCTTCATGTCCACCACCCCTTCCTCTCCCGCCGCCGGCACAGCCCCCACCCCCGCACCGCTGTGGCGGCCGGCGCTGACGTTGTTCTTGCTGCTGAGTCTCCTGACGGGCCTGGCCTACCCGCTGCTCGTCACCGGCATCGCGCAGTCGGTGTTTCCGCAGCAGGCCAACGGCAGCCTGGTCATGCGGGACGGCAAGGCCGTCGGCTCGGCCTTGATCGGCCAGGGCTTCAGCGAACCCGGCCACTTCTGGAGCCGCCCGTCGGCCACTGCGCCCATGCCGTACAACGCGGCCAACTCCGCCGGCTCCAACGTGGCGCCCACGGCACCGGCGCTGACCGACGCGGTGACCGCCCGCATCGCAGCGCTGCGCGCCGCCGACCCCGGCAACACCGCCCCCGTGCCGGTGGACCTCGTCACCACGTCGGCCAGCGGCCTTGACCCGCACATCAGCCGCGCCGCCGCGGATTACCAGGTGGCCCGGGTGGCCCGCGCCCGCGGCCTGACGGTGGCGGCGGTGCAGACGCTGGTGGAGCGCCACACCGAGGGCCGCTGGCTGGGTTTCCTCGGCGAGCCGCGCGTGCAGGTGCTGCAGCTCAACCTGGCGCTGGACGCGTCGGCACCCGCGGCCTCACGCTGAGGCGCGGGCGTGGACTGGCTGCACGCGCTGCTTGCCCTGGCCGCCGTCGTCCTGCCGCTCGCGGCGGTCTGGGGCCTGATGCAGTGGCAGCAGTGGCGCCGTGCTCGTGCGAGGATGAAGCGATGTTCCCGTATCCCCTGACGTCCCTATGCTGATCAACAGCGCCGTTTACGACGATGGCCGCATGGTGGCCGAGCCTGCGCTGGACGATGTGTCCGAGGCGCTGCACGCCCAGCCCACCGGCTTCGTGTGGATCGCCCTGCGAGACCCGACCGACGACGAGCTGGCGCGACTGCAGCATGAGCTGGACCTGCCGCCATTGGCCGTGGAAGATGCCCGCAAGGGGCACCAGCGCCCCAAAATCGAGGAGTACGGCGACATCACGTTCGCCGCCATGCACCTGCTGGAGTCCGGCCCCGACGGGCTGGAGGTGGGCGAGGTGCACGTGTTCGTCGCGCCGCGCTTCGTCGTGTCGGTGCGGCACCGCAGCAACCAGGGCTTCCTGGGCGTACGCGGTCGCGCCGAGCGTGAGCCCGAGCTGCTGCGCCAGGGACCAGGCTTCGTGCTGTATGCGTTGATGGACGCGGTCGTGGACCGCTACATCCCGCTGATGGAGCGCATCGAGGGCGATCTGGAATCGCTGGAGGCCACCATGTTCCAGCCGCAGCAGGACCGCCAGGCGGTCGTGCAGAAGCTGTTTGCACTGAAGCAGCAACTGGCCACGCTGCGGCACGCCGTCACGCCGCTGCTGGAGGTGGCCGCCAAGCTGCATGGCGGCCGCGTGCCCATGGTCTGCAAGTCCATGCAGGACTACTTCCGTGACGTCTACGACCATCTGGTGCGCATCCAGGGCAGCCTGGACGCTGCGCGCGAAACCATCATCGCCGCCACGCAGGTCAATCTGACCCTGGTCACCGTCGACGAGTCCCTGGTCACCAAGCGGCTGGCCGCCTGGGCCGCCATCTTTGCGGCGTCCACTGCGCTGGCGGGCATCTGGGGCATGAACTTCGAGAAGATGCCCGAGCTGAAATGGGCCTACGGCTACCCGATGGCGCTGGCCACCATCGCGCTGGTCAGCGGGGCGCTCTACTGGCGCTTCAAGCGCCTGCGCTGGTTGTGACGGACACGCGGCCCGACCCCGACGCGCTGTTGGCCCAGGTCCAGCGCGACGAGGCAGCGGCCCGGCGCGGCCGGCTGAAGATCTTCTTCGGCGCCAATGCTGGCGTCGGCAAGACCTTCGCGATGCTGGCCGCCGCGCACGCGGCGCAGCAACAGGGCCGAGTGGTGCGCATCGGCGTGGTCGAAACGCATGGGCGGGCCGACACCGAGGCCATCGCCCGCGACGTGCAGCGGCTGCCGCTGCGCGACGTCGCGCACAAGGGCCAGGTGTTGCGTGAGTTCGACCTCGACGCCGCACTCGGCTGGGGTGCGGCCGAACCCGGCGGCGTGTTGCTGCTGGACGAACTGGCGCACAGCAACGCGCCCGGCTCACGGCATTCCAAACGCTGGCAGGACGCGCAGGAGCTGTGCGAGGCCGGGGTGGAGGTGTGGACCACGTTGAACGTGCAGCACCTGGAAAGCCTGAACGACGTGGTCGGTGGCATCACCGGCATCCGCGTGTGGGAGACGCTGCCCGACAAGGTCTTCGACGAGGCCGACGAGGTGGTCGTGGTGGACCTGCCGCCCGACGAGCTGCTGCAGCGGCTGAAGGAGGGCAAGGTCTACCTGCCCGCTCAGGCCGAGCGTGCTGCGGCCAACTTTTTCCGCAAAGGCAACCTGCTGGCGCTGCGCGAGCTGGCGCTGCGTCGCACGGCGGACCGTGTCGACGACCAGATGCAGGCCTGGCGGCGCGAGCACACGGACGTGCGCCGGGGGGCCGTGTGGCCCAACCGGGAGTCGCTGCTGGCCTGCGTGGGCCCGGGCGCGGCCAGTGACAAGGTGGTGCGCAGCGCGGCGCGCCTGGCGCAGCAGCTGGAGCTGGACTGGCACGCCGTGCATGTGGAGACGGCGCGAGGCTCGAGCGACGCCGATCGCCAGCGCGTGCAGCGAACGCTGGAGCTGGCACAGAGCTTGGGTGCGCGCACGGCGGTGCTGTCGGCGCCGGAGATTGGTGCGGCGCTGGTTGGTTATGCCCGCGAGCACAACCTGGCCCGCCTTGTGGTCGGGCGGCGCGAGCGCGCCTGGCGCTGGCCGGGCCGGCCGACGCTGGCCGAGGCACTGAGCCACCTCGCCGAGGAGATGGACGTGCTGCAGGTGGCCCTGCCGACACATGCCAGGTCGCCGCAGCCGCCACCGCAGCGCGAGCTGGGTCTGCTGGCGCCCCACGCGCTGCGCGGGTATGCGGCGGGCCTGGCCGGCACGCTGGGGGTGACGGTGGCCGGCCACGCGCTCCTGCTGGGCTTCATGGAACCCACCAACATCGCCATGCTCTATCTGCTCACGGTCGTCGGCGTGGCGCTGCGTTTCGGCCGCGCGCCGGCCGCACTGGCGGCGCTGCTGGGCGTGGCGGCGTTCGACTTTGTCTTCGTCGAGCCGCGCTGGTCGTTCGCGGTGGGCGACGCGCAGTACCTGATCACCTTCGCGGTGCTGCTGCTGGTGGGCCTGGTCATCGGCCAGCTCGCTGCCGGCCTGCAGGCGCAGGCGCGGGCGGCGCAGGAGCGCGAACGCCGAGTGAGGGGCCTGTATGCCATGTCGCGCGACCTGGGCGCGGCGCTGGTGCCCGAGCAGGTGGCCGAGATCGCCACGCGCTTTCTGCGCGCGGAGTTCGGCACCGCCTCCGCCGTTCTGACGCCCGCCGCCGGTGCCACGCCGGGCCGCGAGGTGCTGGCCGTCCTGCCCGGGGCCAACACCCAGCCGGACCTGGGCGTCGCCCAGTGGGCCTTCGACCACGGTCAGCCGGCCGGGCAGGGCACCGACACCTTGCCGGCCAGCGCCTGCCTGATGCTGCCGCTGACCGCGCCGATGCGGCTGCGCGGCGTGCTGGCGGTGGAGGGCAGGGGTGGGCGCTGGTCACCTGAGCAGCGTGAGCTGCTGGACACCTGCGCCGCGCTGCTGGCGATCTCGCTGGAGCGCATTCACTACATCGATGTAGCGCAGGCCAGCACGCTGCAGATCGAGTCGGAGCGCCTGCGCAACTCGCTGCTGACGGCCATCTCGCACGACCTGCGCACGCCGCTGGCAGCGCTGGTGGGCCTGGCCGATGCGCTCCGGCTGACGCCGTTGAACGGCAGCCAAGCCGATGTTGCCGACGCCATGCGCCGCTCGGCGCTGCGCATGAGCGCGCTCGTGGGCAACCTGCTGGACATGGCGCGGCTGCAGTCCGGCACCGTGCAATTGAACCGGCAGTGGCTGCCGTTGCAGGAGGTGGTGGGCAGCGCGCTGGCCGGGCTTGACGAAGTGCTGGCCGGGCGTGAGGTGGTGGTGACGTTGTCGCCCGAACTGCCGCTGGTGGCGCTGGACGCCGTGCTCATCGAGCGCGTGCTCGTCAATCTGCTGGAGAACGCGGCCAAGTACGCCAGCGGCGCCATCCGCATCAGCGCGAGCACGGCCGGGCGCCACATCGAGATCGACGTGGCCGACAACGGGCCCGGCTTCCCCGCCGGCCGCGAGGCGCAGTTGTTTGACAAGTTCGAGCGAGGCGACCGCGAGAGCGCCACGCCAGGTGTGGGCCTGGGGCTGGCGATTGCGAAGGCCATCGTTGAGGCGCATGGCGGGCGCATCAGCGCCCACAATCCGGCGGCGGGGGGGGCGTGTGTGCGCATCGAGTTGCCACTCGGCCAGCCTCCGCAGGAAAGACCTGAGTGAGCGCAGCGCAGGGCAGTCCCAAGCAAGCTCGATCCCGCGTGGCAAGACAGGCCGCAGGCCGAAGGGTGCACCCATGAACGCAGCGCGCGTGTTGATGATCGAAGACGAGCCGGAGATCCGGCGTTTCGTGCGCATGGCGCTGGAGAGCGAGGGCATGGAGGTGTTCGATGCGGCCACGCTGAAGCGCGGCCTCATCGATGCCGCCACGCGCCGGCCCGAACTCGTCGTGCTGGACCTGGGCTTGCCCGATGGCGACGGGCTGGATTTCATCCGCGAGTTCCGGGGCTGGTCGCAGTCGCCGGTGCTGGTGCTGTCCGCTCGCGACGGCGAAGAGCGCAAGGTGCAGGCGCTCGATGCCGGCGCCGACGACTACCTCGTGAAGCCCTTCGGCGTGGCCGAGCTGCTGGCGCGCGTGCGCGTGCAGTTGCGCCGCAGCGGCGGCGGCCAGGCGGCCGACCCGGTGCTGCGCTTCGGGCCCGTCGCCGTCGACCGCGCGCTGCGCACGGTGACGCGAGACGGCGAGGAACTGCACCTCACGCCTATCGAGTACCGGCTGCTGCAGGAGCTGGCCAGCGCGCCGGGTCGCGTGCTGACGCACCAGCACCTGCTGAAGGCGGTGTGGGGGCCGGGCCATGCTGAAGACGTGCATTACGTGCGCGTGCATATGGCCAACCTGCGCAAGAAGCTCGAAGCCGACCCGAACCGGCCGCAATGGCTGGTAACGGAGGCGGGCGTGGGCTACCGGCTGCGGACCTGATGCGGTTGCGGCGCTCGCGTGCCGCCGGCATGGCGCTGGTGCTGGCGGTGCATGGCCTGGCGATCTGGCTGGTGTGGCGCGCGCTGGCGGACCGCGAGCCGGCGGCGCCGTCGTGGCGGACGGTGGTGCGCTTGCTGCCCTTGCCCGTGCCCTTGCAGCCCGCGGCCGAGAAACCGGCGCCGCCGGCAGCGCGGCGGGTGGATGCCAGGCCTGCGGCGGCGGCGCCAGCGCCCGTACCGGTGTCGTCGGGCGAGCTCACTGCGGGCGCCGGTGACGCCCCAGCGGCGCCCGGGGTGGGCGCGGCCCCGGCCGGTCCGCCCGCGGTGGCGCCGCTGGTGCTGGTGCCGTCCCGGGAGGTGCTGCGCGGCGCGCTGGCCAATCCGGCCACGCAGGACCCGCGCTCCAACTCGCCCCGGCCGACCGCCCAGGAGCGCATGGCGATGGCGATCGACAACCAACTGTGCGTGCGCGAGGAGCGGCTGCCGGATGGTTCGGTGCGCCGCTGGATGGGCCGCCTCCAACGCGCGGTCAGCAACATCGAGGCGCGCACGGGGCACCGCGGCATCGACGTCTCGGTCTGCGAATGAGCCCGCTTCAGAACCTGGCCACGCCGCCTGCAAACGACACCGGCGGGCGCGGCAGCGACTCGGCCCAGCGGCGGTAGGCTTCGCGCGCGAAGCGCTGCAGTTGCCGGGCGCGCAGCGGCAGGTCGCGCAGCAGCTCCGAGCGGGTCTGCACGGCCGGGCCGGGGTGCGCGGCGATTTCAGCGCGGCCGGATTCACACCAGCGGCGCACGCCGTCCTCGGTGACCTCCAGATGGCACTGGAAGCCCAGGTGCGGCCCGAGGCGGTAACCCTTGTTCAGGCAGTGCGCGCCGTACATCGTGCGTCGGGCGCCGGGCGGCAGCGCGAAGGTGTCGTAGTGCCAGTTGAAGACCTGCAGCTCGGCGGCTCCCAGAAACATCTCGCGGGCGTCGGGCGTGAGCCACACGCGGCTCCAGCCGATGTTGGGCCAGGCGTTGCGGCACACGCTGCCGCCGGCGGCGACGGCCAACTGTTGCGCGCCGAAACAGTGGCCCAGTACGGGCACGTCGTGCGCCAGCGCGTCAGCCAGCAGCGCGCGCTCGGTCGCGATCCAGTCGAGGTGGTCGTGCACGCTGTGGTCGCTCCCCAGCACGACGAGGCCGGCGAAGTCGCGGGCCTGGCGCGGTACGGGTTCGCCTTTGTCGGGTCGGAAGATCCGGGTGGACCAGCCCTGCTGTTGGAGGCAGTGGGCGAGGAAGTCGGGGCCTTGCAGCGCTTCATGCTGCAGCACGGCGATGGATCTCATCAGAGCGGCCGGCGGGATGCCGGCGGTGTTGCGAGGTTTGCCAATCTAGGCGTCGCCGCCTCAAGGCCTCATCAAGATTCGAGGGGCGCGTGCCACGGCCGCATCAAGACCGCCGCAGGTACGCCGTGTAGGCAAATTGCCTACGGGAGGAAGGGCAAACCGTGGGTGCGCCAGTCAGGCATCACCGGCTCGTGCGGGCGGTGCGGGCGGCTGAAGATGACAACCGTTCGATCACCGTGTCATCCGGGATCGTCGCCAACCACTTGGGAGAGCTGCCGTGTCGTTCTGGAACAACCTGTCTGTCAAGTCCAAGCTGCTCGGCGCCTTCGGGCTGCTGATCCTGCTGATTGTGGTGCTGTCCGCCGCATCGCTGCACGCCAGCAAGGCCGATGCCGATCAGTTCAGCGGCTACGTGCATGGCGTGGAAGCCCGTGCTGCCGCCGCCAACCAGGTGCGGCTGGCGGTGGACCGCCGCGCCATCGCCGCGCGCAACCTCGTGCTGGTGACCAAGCCCGAAGACGCCGCGCTGGAGAAGGACGCTGTCACGGCCGCCGTGGCGGACGTGCGCAAGTCGCTGGACGCGCTGCAGGAGATGTCCGGCCGCGCCGGCGTGCCGGCCGAGGCCCGCCGGCGGGTGGACGAGATCGTCCAGATCGAGATGCAGTACTCCCTCGTCGCAGAGAACATCCTGCGCCTGGTGTTCTCGGGCGACCGCGAGGCCGCCATCGGCCGCATGAACGAGCGCTGCCGCCCGCTGCTGGCCGCGTTGGTGAAGTCCACCGACGACTACATCGACTACACCGCCCAAACCTCCGCCCGCCTCATTGCCGAGCAGCAAGAGGTGCACGCCAGCCGAATGCTCATGCTGGCCGGGAGCTGCGCGCTCATCGTGGTGCTGTCGTGCATCGCGGCGTTCGCCATCACGCGCACGATCGTCGTGCCGCTGAACCACGCCGTCACGCTGATCAACGACGTCGCCCAGGGCAACCTGGACACCGCCATCGACGCGAACGGCCGCGACGAGTTTGGCCAACTGTTGCAGGCCATTGCCTCCATGCAGGGCGGCCTGCGATCGCTGGTGTCTTCCGTGCGTCAGGGCGCGGACAGCCTGTCGCTGGCCAGCGCCGAGATCGCGCAGGGCAACCACAGCCTGTCGTCGCGCACCGAGACCCAGGCCAGCGCGCTGCAGCAGACGGCGTCGTCCATGGAGCAGCTGAGCGCCACCGTGCGCCAGAACGCCGACAACGCCAGCCAGGCCAACGCGCTTGCCACCACCGCCAGCAGCGTGGCGCGCCACGGCGGCGAGGTCGTCGAGCAGGCCGTGGACACGATGCGCGGCATCAGTGAGGCCAGCAAGCGTATCGCCGACATCACGTCCGTCATCGACGGCATCGCGTTCCAGACCAACATCCTGGCGCTGAACGCCGCCGTGGAAGCCGCACGTGCCGGCGAGCAGGGCCGCGGCTTTGCCGTGGTGGCCGGCGAGGTGCGCGCGCTGGCGCACCGCAGCGCCGAGGCGGCCCGCGAGATCAAGGACCTCATCTCCGACAGCGTCGCGCGCATAGAGGCCGGTGCCGAGCAGGTCGGCCAGGCCGGCACCACGATGAAGGAAGTGGTGGCCAGCATCGGCCGCGTGACGGCCATCATGGGGGAGATCAGCACCGCCAGCGCAGAGCAGAGCGAGGGCGTGGGGCAGGTGGGCGGCGCGGTGTCCAGCATGGACCGCACGACCCAGCAGAACGCCGCGCTCGTCGAGGAGATGGCCGCCGCGGCCTCCAGCCTCAAGAGCCAGGCACTGGAGCTGGTGCGGGCGGTGGGCATGTTCCGCATGTCGCACTGAGGTCGCCCCCGCGGCGACACTGCGGCGATGAACCCGGATGACCTTCTGAAGCTCGTCACCACCGAGATGCCGTTTGGCAAGCACCAGGGCACGCTGCTCGCGGACTTGCCCGGCAACTACCTGGGCTGGTTCGCCCGCGAGGGCTTCCCGGAAGGCCAGATCGGCCGCCTGCTGGCCCTGATGTACGAGCTGGATCACAACGACCTGCGCGGCCTGCTGCAGCCCCTGCGGCGCTGACGCAGCGCGCGTCCGCCCCGGGTTTTTGCCCGCCTGAGCCGCATGCGCTGCGGTCTGTCGGAAGCGCGTTCGCGGCGCCTGGCCGCCTGCCTACCCTGTGTGCAACGCACAACAGGAGCTGGCCATGCTGCAGATGCAAGATGTCGTGAAGCGCTTCGGCAAGTTGAACGCCGTCGACGGCGTGACGCTGGACCTGCAGCCGGGTGTCGTGGGCCTCATCGGCCACAACGGCGCGGGCAAGAGCACGTTGATGCAGATGCTGGCGACGCTGTGCAAGCCGACCAGCGGCGCCATCCTGCTGGACGGCCAGGACATCGTCGCCAGGCCCGCGCTGATGCGCGGCCGCCTGGGCTACCTGCCGCAGGACTTCGGCGTCTACGCGCACCTCACGGCGCTGGAGTTCCTGCAGTATTTCGCCGCGCTGAAGGGCGTGCGCGACGCGCGCCGGTTGCATGAACTGCTGTCGCTGGTGAACCTGCACGAACAGGCGCACCGGCCGGCGATGACCTTCTCCGGCGGCATGCGCCAGCGGCTGGGCATCGCGCAGGCCCTGCTCAACGATCCCGACGTGCTCATCGTCGACGAGCCCACCGCGGGCCTGGACCCCGAGGAGCGGTTGCGCTTGCGACACCTGCTCGGCGACCTGGGGCGGCGCCGGCTGGTGATCGTGTCGACGCACATCGTGTCGGACGTCGAGAACTTGGCGTCGCACCTGGCCATACTGCGGCAGGGCCGGCTGGTGGCGTTCGAGACACCCGAAGCGGTGCTGGCGCGCGCGGCGGGCCAGGTCTGGGCGGCGTCGCTCGCGCCGGCGGACTACGAGGCGCTGCGCCAGCACGTGCACGTGTTGCAGGCCCAGCCGCAGGGCGGGCGCATGCAGGTGCGCATGGTGCATCCCAGGCAGCCGTTCGCCGAGGCGCAGCCGGTGCAGGCCAGCCTGGAGGAGGCCTTGATGGCGCAGCGCTATGCCGATGCGCGGGTGGCCGCATGAACACCGCGCTTGCCAAGGCGCTCGTGCTCAACGAATGGCGGCTGCGCAGCCGGCGCGTGAGCACGCTTCTCATCGTTCTGGCGGCGGTGGCCGCCACCTGGTTGATGGTGCTGGACCCCAGGAGCGGCGCCGCCATGATGGTGGTGCACCAGCAGCGCGTGGCCTACGACAGCGAGGCGTTGGCTTTCGCCACCACGCTGATCGCGTCGCTGATGTTCGGCCTGGCGGGCTTCTATCTCGCGCGCGGGCGCAGCCAGGAAGACGTGCGCTGCGGCACGGCCGGCGTGCTGGCCGCCACACCCGTCACCAATGCGCAGCTGCTGGGCGTGCGCTGGCTGGGCGCGTTCGGCTTTCTGCTTTCGCTGGGCATGGTGGTGATGCTGACCGTCTGGGTGCTGCAGCTGGTGCGCGGCGAGGGGCCGCTGCAGCCGTTGCCTTACCTGCAGATGCTGGCGCTCGGTCTTGCGCCGGGCCTGATGTTGTGCGCCAGCCTGGCCGTGCTGTCCGACGCCTGGGCGCCGCTGATGGGCAAGCGCGGCGACCTGCTGTACTGGGTGTTGTGGATGGCACAGTTCGCGTTCATCCCCGCGGCGCTGGGGCAGGGCGCCATCCAGCTGAGTGGCTGGCAGGTGTTCGACATCAACGGCGTGTCGCCGCTGCTGGTGGGCCTGAGCGGGCTGATGGACGTGACCAGCGTGCAGGTGGGCGGCGGCCCGTTCGACGCCACGCTGCCGCTGCTGCACATGCCCGAGGGCCTGTGGACGCGCGAGCTTGTGGCGCTGCGTGTGGGTTCCATGCTGCTGGCGTTGCTGCCGCTGTTGCCCGCCGCGCTCTGCTTCCACCGCTATGCGCCAGACCGCGTGAAGCGGCGCCCCACCGCGGGCCGCTGGCGTGCAACCCGGGCGCTGCAGTGGCTGCTGCGCCCGCTGATGCAGCCGTTCACCCGGTTGCTGGCTATGCCGATGCGCCTGGGCGCCCACCTGCCCGGCAGGCCCGGCCGCTTGCTGGCCGACGTAAGCCTGGTGCTGGTCAGCCAGCCGCTGCTGGCGCTGGTGATGGCGGGCGGCGCCCTCGCGTCGGCCCTGGTGCCAGATGAGACGATCAACGGCGTGCTGGCGGTGGTGCTCGCCGCCTGGGGCGTCGCAGTGGCGGATGTCAGTGCGCGTGACCTGCAAAGCGGCACGCTGGCCCTGGCCAGCGCCGTGCCCGGCGGCGCGGTGGAGCGCGGCTGGCGCCAGGGGCTCGCGGCCTTCGGACTGGGCCTGCTGGTGAGCGCGCCGGCGCTGTGGCGCTGGGCCTGGCATGCGCCGCTGAGCGCTGCCGCCTGCGTGTCCGGCCTGTTGTGCCTCAGCGTGGCAGCCGTGTTGCTGGGGCGGCTGACGCACGGCTCGCGCACTTTCCTGGCACTGTTCCTGTTCGGCCTGTACGTGAACCTGCAGCGTACGGGCGTCGCGGCGCTGGACATGCTGGGGCTCAGCGGCGACGCGCAGCCCGCCAGCGTGGCGGGCTATGCCTTGGCCGCGATGGTGGGCCTGGGGGCGTTGCAGATGCAGGCCCGGCACGGTCGGACCTGAACGGCCGGCCCTGGCCTACAAGCGCTGGCGCGGCAAACGGCGCAAGATCCACCCATGATGAAAGCATCGTCGTGCCTGGTGTCGGGTCTGTGCGGGCTGTGGTGCGTGGCACTGCACGCAGCAGCGCAGGCGGAAGACCTGCCCGGGTCGTCCGCCTGCCGCACGTCGATTGCCGCGCTGGAGCTGGCCGAGGATGCGCTCGTGGAGAGTGCCGCGTCCGCACCTGCCCGCCAGCGTGACGAGGTGGCCGCGAAGCTCAAGCCGCTGCGCCAGCGCGTTGCCGATGCCTGCCTGGGCGGGTTGACCACATCGCCGCCGCCGTCTCAGCGCACTTGGCTGCTGCCCGCCGCCCCAGCCCGCGCGCAGCCGCTGCCGCCGCGCGCGCAACCGCGCCCGCTGCCGCCGCTGGACCTGCCGCGCGCCGAGCCGCCGCCTGTCACCGTCACGCACTGCAACGCTGCCACCTGCACGACCAGCGACGGTGCCACGCTGACGCGCGTGGGGCCCGGCCTGGTCGGCCCCAGGGGCTCGTGCACCGTGCAAGGCGTTTTCCTGCGCTGCCCCTGACGGCCTGCTGCAAACCTGATCTGGCTCAAACCGGCGCGCGTCTTCGCGGCCTAACCTGCCAACGCGCTTCCACGCTCGGTGCCCGGTCAACCGGCGACTCGACGTGGCCCGACGCCGTGGAACCCTTCCAGGCGCGCAGCGCCCTCTGGAGGAATTGCCATGGCCATGATGAAAGCAGCCGTCTTTGTCGAGCCCGGTCGCATCGTGCTCGAAGACAAGCGCATCCCCGATGTCGGTCCGCAGGACGCGCTGATCCGCGTCACCACCACCACCATCTGCGGCACCGACATCCACATCCTCAAGGGCGAGTACCCCGTCGAGCGTGGCCTCACCATCGGCCACGAGCCCGTGGGCGTCATCGAGAAGCTGGGCTCCGGCGTGCGTGGCTACCGCGAGGGCCAGCGCGTGATTGCCGGTGCCATCACGCCCAGCGGCTGGAGCACCGCCTGCCTGTGCGGCTGTGGCTCGCAGGACGGCGCAGGCACCGCGCACGGCTTTAAGGCCATGGGCGGCTGGCGCTTCGGCAATACCATCGACGGCTGTCAGGCGGAGTACGTGCTGGTTCCCGACGCCATGGTCAACCTTGCGCCCGTGCCCGACACGCTGAGCGACGAGCAGGTGCTGATGTGCCCCGATATCATGTCCACCGGCTTCAGCGGCGCCGAGAATGCGGGCGTGCGCATCGGCGACACGGTAGCCGTGTTCGCGCAAGGCCCCATCGGCCTGTGCGCCACGGCCGGCGCCAAGCTCAGCGGCGCGTCGACGGTCATCGGTGTCGACCGCCTCGCCAATCGCCTGCACATCTCCACACAGATGGGTGCCGACCATGTCATCGACGCCAGCAAGGTTGAGCCCATCGAGGAAATCATGCGGCTGACCGACGGCCGTGGCGTGGACGTGGCCATCGAGGCCCTAGGCACTCAGAAGACCTTCGAGGCCTGCCTGCGCGTGCTGCGGCCGGGCGGCACGCTGTCCAGCCTGGGCGTGTACTCCAGCGACCTGACCATACCGCTCGGTGCCTTCGCGGCCGGCCTGGGCGACCACAAGATAGTCACCACGCTGTGCCCCGGCGGCAAGGAGCGCATGCGCCGCCTGATGACCGTCATCGCTGCGCGCCGCGTCAACCTGGAGGCCATGGTGACGCACCGCTTCAAGCTCGACGACATCGAAGCCGCCTACGAGTTGTTCGGCCACCAGCGCGACGGCGTGCTGAAGGTGGCCATAACTCCTTGAAGCGGGAGCGGCATCAGCAGCCGCCCGTATCGGCCGGCTTCTCTCACGGAGCTCGGTCGTGGTGACGGGGCCTTGCAGCCGACCCGCCGCCGCGCCAGAGTGGCGCCGCTGGCGCGTCAGGACGTTGGCCTGCGCTTCTTCACCATCTGCAGCGAGCTGGCTCGCATGGTGCGGATTGCGGACGAACGCGCGATGAGGCGGCGGCGGGCCGGGAGGTTCATCAATACGTGCTGAATCTGACGGGCTCAGCAGCGCGCCTATGAGCGAGCGTCGCTTTCAGGCTGATCTGAGTCAGTCGATGTTGAAGTCCCGAGTGGCGGCGACGCCCGTCACCGGGCATTCGATGTCCCGGGCGAGGTACGACCGCACTACTGCTGATAGCGAACATTGGCCAGGCTCGATACTTGGCGCTTGCCTCCCAGGCTCCGCATCGTGTTTGTCCTTCGCTGCACTCAGAAACTCCTCGATCGTCTCAACGCCACGCCTGATTCAGATCCAGCTCCGGCGGATACCGTGCTGGGCGACTGGTACGCCAATCTGATCCGCGTAGGCCGAATCCAGGTGGTGCTCGCTGTCAGTGAGCGGAGTTTGCTGCCTGTAGTGGTGCCGGCACGGGATGGTCGAGCCCTCGTTCAGCGGCTCTGCGAGGCCCTGGAGCCGATGCTCACCGCCATCGGCGTTCCAGCGGGCGATGCGACTGCCGAGCGCGGTGCCATGCAACATTGGACCGTTGGAAAGACGGCGAACCGTCGCGTCCTGGGGTCGCTCAACGACTTGGCATTTCAGCTTCAAGTCGGGCTGCTCGACTTCCCGGATCGAACACTGCTAGCGCAATCGCTCTGGTTGGCCAAGACGCCACTGAAGGTCATCGACTACGGTGCCCCCGACCAGACCACACTCGCGGCGTTCGCTGCGCACCGGGCACTGCAGGCGGTCATCGGCCGATGACCGCTTCACTTTGAAGCGGGTGGGAAGCCGCTGCGAGTTGCTGCTGAATGCGCAAGCGACCACTGCGGCTGCTTAGTGCCCGAAGCAGACCTCGGTCGAACTACGGGTCCAGGCTGTGAGCTGCTGTTCGGCCGCCTTCCCCTGAATGACGGCTGCCAGCAAGAGCAGACACTTGAGAGCAACCGGGCTCGCCGCTCATATCTGAAAACCTGATGCAGCCAGCGTGGTCAACAGCCCAAGCGTTCCAATTACAGTCTGTTTACATGTCAAGAATCAATGCCAGCACTGGCCGTTTCCTGACCTATGCAGGCCGCGCCGGATGGTGACTGCGGGCATGCTCCATAAGCCCAGCCGCCAGAGACAGAGGAAACAGGAGACTCCGAGTTGCATCCGACACCGCCCGTGCCACCTCCGTCCAGACAGCTGCAGACCGATACGCAAGCTCTGCCCGTCGATGCAACTGTACTTTTCGTAGCGCTGCAGTACCAGTTGCTCGTGGCCGTAGAACAGTGCCACTACCTCATGCCCGGAGAGTGCCTATGGATTGAAGCCATGGGCGATGTCACCGTGCCGGGCAAGACGCAGATCGAGGTCAAGCACTACAGCGACAAGCTGACCGACAGCCACCAGAACTTCTGGAACACGACCCGGAACTGGCTGCATGAGCGGTTTGACCGCAGGAGCTACAAGTCCCTGGTGCTTCTGACGACTCAGGAGTTCGGCGCCCAGAGCCGCCTCAAGGACTGGAACATCCTGACCGCTGTTCAGCGGCTTGAGCGCATGCAGGAGATCGGCACCGACGGGGCTGGCGCGCCGCGGTCGCAAATGGAGGAGCCACCCGAGCCGCAGTACGAGGCCGTCCAAACTGCTGAAACTACGGCCCGCAAGCCGTCGAAGGCGCGGGCACTACAGCAGGAGGTACTAGCGCCCGAGAGCCGCGCGGCGCTGATGGAGGTGTTGGAACGCATGCTCATCATCCCGGGCGAAGACGCCCTGCCTGAGCGCATCGACAGCTACAAGACCCGCTACCTCAAAGCCATACGACCGTCGCTGCAGCAACAGTACCTGGATGACTTGCTGGGCTTCATGTTCAGCACCGAACTCGTCCTGAACGGCTGGAAGATCACCCACGAGGCGTTCACCGCCAAGCTGACTGCTCTGAACTCCTCGTGCATGAAGCATCCGCAAGAGTTCCCTTTGAGAGATCTTCGGCCGCTGGAAGAAAAAGTCGATATCGACGTAATCAGGCCCATGCTCTTCGCCAGGAAAATCCTCGAGATTGGGGGCGAAAAATATCTCAAGCACGCGGCCCTGCACCGCCTGTTTGCGCAGGACACGATTTCCGGGCTCCTCAAGGATCAGATTCCCATCAAGCCCTCTCTTGACCTTTATCTCCACAACCACCGCAGCAACCATTTTGTGGAGCGAGAAGCGGCCATTCTGGATTGCGACGGCCTGCAGGACGACGCGGCTCTCAAGAAGGCGTCACTCAGGTTCTACCTGACACGTCTGAGAGCTTCGACGGAACCTTTTTGCGCCATGGCAAATACCATGCCTGAATTCCGCAATGGCATATATCACATGCTGGCCGACGAGAATCCAGAAAATAAGGACGAAGAATTTCACTGGAAACTCTGGGAATGATGAATGCCGCCGCCGATCACCTCTATACCTTGCATCGCAACGCGTTTGCGCTCGCGCCAGTGATCCAAAGCTTCTACCTGAACAGGGAGCCGCTGGAGAAAGACATCCTGCTGAGCTATTTAGTTCTGCCCCTAGTGTCATTTCCCGCGATGCAGGACTATTTGCATACTGCCAATCGAACCAGTTCGATCCGGACCATGACATCCGAGGCCTCCCGATTGGTCGGCTTGCCGCTTCGCATCTCGGAATACAAGCCCATCACCAACAAGGCGCTGTTGATATTGCGCTCGGATGAGAGCCTCCAACTCCGCGACGACCTGTCTGTTATCGTCAGTGAAAACCAACATTCAGAGAATGCAGACCCCAAGATGCTGCGTTGTGCGCGTCAGCTTGCCATGGTGTTCCGGAATGAGAGTGTCGTGACCATTTATAGACTGCTGGGACTGAAGTCGCTATGAAATGTTATGTTCGATACATCGGCGTGATCGATCATGAAAATGAGTCGCACAGTGTGAAATTCAAGCAGGGCTTGAATATTATCACCGGCAAGTCTTCAAAGGGCAAAAGTGCCATTCTCGACATCTTCGACTACTGCATGGGCAGTTCCGAAGACACGATTCCGCAGGGAATTATTACCCAGCGGGCGCAGATATTCTTTACTGTATGGCGCTTTTCCGAAATGGCAGTCGTCGCCGGCCGCAAGGCAGGCAACGCCAACCAATGCTTCCTGAGAGAAGTCAGTGGCGAGCAGGCCAGGCATGTG
This sequence comes from Pelomonas dachongensis, assembly GCF_043555865.1. Classification (NCBI taxonomy): domain Bacteria; kingdom Pseudomonadati; phylum Pseudomonadota; class Betaproteobacteria; order Burkholderiales; family Sphaerotilaceae; genus Roseateles; species Pelomonas dachongensis. Next base: position 5,530 of record NZ_JBIGHY010000010.1, on the reverse strand, counting down.
TTGGCCTACATCAAGGACGTGGACAACTTCTTCACCGCGCAATACCAGCTTAGCCGGATCGAATTCTCCAAGAGCCTGGGGCGATACTTCGGCGTCACCATGGACGACATCGACACCGACCCGCTGCAGAAGCAGCTCATGGGTCAGAAAAGCCCGACGCCTTCCATCCGCAGTTTTGCCTCGTTCATGCTCCAGCATCAAAACCTGGTGGCCAACCGGCATGCGATCTTTTACCGCTTCGACGAAAAGCGAAAACGCGAACAGGCCATCGATCACTTCAAGATCTTCATGGGGATCGTGGGTGAAGACTATTTCGACTTGGCCAAGGAACTCGCCGAAGCTGAAACCGAGCTCAAGCGTGCCCTGGCCGTCATCCCCAAGCAGGAGCAGATCAGATCGGCCGGCATCGGAGAGGTGGCGGGCTATCTGCGTGAGTTCCACGCCCTGGCGGGCACGCCGCTGACAGAGTTGACCGCCGAAGAAATCTGGATGCGCCCGGCGCAGGCCCTGGAACGCTTAACGGGCATCGCCGTCACGGTCGATGGGCAGTCCGATACCTTCGACGCCACCCGCAAGGAACTGCGGACACGCAAGGCCGAACTCATGGCCGAGATCCAGAAGGCCCTGAACACTCGCTACCTGCTTGACGTCTCGACACAGCAAGTCGAGGGATTCGCCGGAGCCATGACTGATTTGCCCATCCCGAAAGCGACCCATCTGGACCATGCCGTTTGCCCGGTCTGTGCGTCACCCTCGGAAGCCGCCGAAGATGAGGCCAACAGACTCTCGGCGGCCATCCACTGGCTCAACGGTGAGTTGAAGGTCTCAGCCTATGCCCGCGAGGGCTTTGGCCAGGAGCGTCGGGACATTGACGAGCAACTCAAGAAGGCGCGCCAGGCCTTGTGGCAGGTCGAACGCACACTGCGGCCACTGGACCAGGAGGCCGACCGCCTGCAGCGCTCGAAATCTGTCGATGCGGCAGCGCAGAAAGCCAAGCTCAAGTTGGAAATCGCCATTGAGCGCCGCATCGAGAGTCCGCCCACGGAGACCACGGAGTTGGTGAAGTTGCTCCAGGACCGGGTGGCGGACCTGAAATCGAAGATGGCTTTGCTCGATGTCGCGCCACGGCTGCTGGCCTTGCAGCGCGATATCAACCGGCGCCTGGAGATCGTCGGCACACATTTCGACTTCGAGGACTCCTACAAGAATGGATCCCTGAAGTTCGACATCGATTCCTTCGACCTATGGCATGAGACACCGGGGGTAAACGGCGCGCCGGAGAAGAAAGTCTTCCTGCGGTCGATGGGTAGTGGCGCGAACTGGCTGTATTCGCACCTGACGCTGTTCCTGTCCCTGCACTACCAGTTTGCAGCCTACGCCGACTGCAAGCTGCCGCCGGTGCTGTTTCTCGACCAGCCGACGCAGGTCTACTTCCCCTCCGCCGATTACGGCAAGGAATTCAATGCTGCCCAATTGCGCGCGAACCAGGACAACACATCCGCCAGTGCGCCCGGCAGCCCGCAGTCCGAAGAGACTGCGGACGAGCCCGCGACACGCGCCGCGAACTCGCCTGTGGACACGCACACACGCATCTCGACGGCCGATGACGACTTGAATACCGTCGCCAAGATGTTCACCATCCTGGCCAAGTTCTGTGATGACACGGCACAGGAGGTCGGCAACAAGCCGCAAATCATCGTCTGCGACCATGCCGACAGACTGGAGCTCGGCGAGGGCTACAACTTCGAGGACTTCGTCGCCGACCGCTGGCGTGACCGTGGCTTCATCGCGACGTGACCCTACAGCAGGCCCAGTTCGACATCGGCCCGCCCGCATCGCCTGGATGGACCTGGCAGGCTTTGTCCTGCGCCGAGTTCGAAACTTTGTTTTTAGGCGCCTGCGGTTTGCAGTGCAGGCAGGCAGCCAAACCGCTGCCCCCTAGAAGCCTCGCCCTGCGGAGCTTATTCCGTAGGGAAGCTACAGCGCCTTGCCCCCGCCTGCGGATAGCGCTTGGCTGAAACCCTTCGCGTTGAAAGGCACGAGGGTTCCATTGAGCCTGACGAACACCAAGCCTTCCTTCGAGAACTCGCCATTCACGAACGTCTTTCCAGCGTCCGACTTAATGAGGAACAGGTTCGACATTTCGCCGCTTGGCTCCCTGCTGCAGACCCAGTAGGCCTCCACCTTCTGGTTGCCTACAGAGATGACCTGCTGGGGCAGCGGCCGCGTGCGGTCCGAAAGGTCCGTCGGGGCACATGTGAGGTTCAGCCGGAACGCCACCGACACGCCGTTCTTCTCGAGGTGCACTTCGGCGAAAGCAATAACGGGGGTCTCGTCTTCCTTGCTCTTGTACAGCCCAGTAAGCGCGTACCGCCTTTTGGTGTCCTCCAGCGTCATCAACTTCTGGACCGGGTATGCCGCTGTCACCTCGTCGATTTGAGCTTGATCAACCGCCCTAGCGTGGCCGCTGAAGAGAAGCGCGATGGAAAAAACAGCAGAAATGGACTGGTTCAGCGTCATGACGGTTCTCGCAAGATGGGCGCAAATTTACCCGAGCCCGTGTCATACGCTGCTTCTCCCGTGGACGGGGGGATGGGGGCCGGCGGGCTCACCAAGCTGGGAGACACTGTGCAGATAGGGAGACGAACAATGAAACCATTTGCACGCTTTGCCGCCGGCTTCTCACTCATCGCGTCTGCAGCAGGGGCATGGGCAGTTCCTGTCCCAACGTACTCGGTAACCCAGCTTAAGGCAGTCGCTGACCCGACGGCAGTGCCCGCGCCGCCAAGCGCGTGGTCTCCGATCAGCTTTCACGCCGGCGCGATGAATGGCGCTGGGCAGGTGGTCGGATACACCAGGGACTTGAGGGGGCCAAGTACTGCCGCAACACTGTGGCAAAACGGCGATGCGACGAACCTCGGCCGGTTCTCCAATATCACCGGCGACCCGTACTCACAAGCACAAGCAGTGGCGATCAATGATGCTGGCGACATCGTGGTCAACGTGCTGTCAACGAGCGGTTATGAAGTAGTGGTGCTTCGGAACGGCGCCGCGACTGTGTTTGACGGCGTTGCATCTGCAATCAACAACCAAGGGGTTGTTGCTGGGCACAGCTCGACTTGGCGGGCCACGATCTGGTCAGGATCGCAGGTCATTGAGCTCGGAACCGCGGGCGGCTCGCAAAGCAGCGTGGCAGCACTGAGCGACACCGGCATCGCGGTGGGCGTGAGCGGGATACAGGGGGATCCGACCTATCAGTGCATGGAATGGCCTGGGGCAGCTAGATGCGTGGTGGGTCACGCTATGGTCTGGAGCGCCTCCGGTGTTGCTACGGATCTCGGTGTCCTCGACGGCCTGGCCAGCCATGCCACCGGGGTGAACGATCTAGGGCAGGTCGTTGGTGCGATCCACTATGGAGAAGGTCGTCCGAGCGGTTCGTTCCTGTGGGACGGAACTTCGATGACTGACATGGGAGTCGCAAACCTGGTCGATATCAACAATCACGGCGTGATTGTTGGCTCGACCCGCTCGTCGAACGGGCGCAGCCGCGCCTCAGTGTGGTTCGACGGGGTGGAGCACGATCTCACCTCGCTGGTTGAGGATGACCAGTTCGGATGGGTGCTTAGTTCGTCGCTGGACATCAATGACGCCGGACAAATCCTCGCTTCGGGTTTGGACAACGTGGGCGGCTGGGCGGTCTTCGTCCTGACTCCGATGGGCGTCGCCAACGAGCTGCCCGAGCCCGCTCCACTCGCGCTGCTGAGCGCGGGGCTTTTGGCCTTGATGGGTCAACGCGGGGGTGCCCGGAAAGCGTTCAGCTGGACGCTGGCTCGCCATACGTCAGCTCCCAGCATGAAGTGACGCTGCGTTGCCGGTCGCGGCCTTTCTTGCGAGAAGGCTGTTTCCCTTGGGAAATCTAAGCGACTCATCAAGGCCGATTAGGTCCCCAACCGATAGCCCAACCCTTCTTGGAGGCACTGAAACTGTGACTCAGCGCACATGCGAGGCTTTGCGGAAAGCTACTGATGCGACTACCTCGGGTAGCCTTCACTGGGCTTTCCAGACAGCAGCGCGCATCCCTCAGAACGCGCACACAACCCAAGACACGCCCTCTAGCCAAACCATGCGACAGATCCTTACCACCGTCGGCGAGCTGATTGAAGCCGGCAAGTCCATCAACGAGAACGAGTGCCGCGTGTACTCCTTCTTGGAGATCCGAACTGATGGCGGTCAGATTGACCGGATCAACAACGCCATCGTCCACAACGAGTGCGCGCGCGGCGTCGTAGTGGGTCAGCGCATCGCCATGCTCTATGCCTACACCGAGAATGCCGTGAGCAACGCCTTTCCGAACGCGAAGGGGTTGAGCTACGTGTATGCCGTCGCCAACCAGGCGAGTGGTCGACAGTTCAACGATGTGGAAGAACTCGTCAAAGCCGGCGACAAGATGAAGGTGGCGACGAGCATCGGGCGCTGGATCTGGGGCCTTCTTGCAGCCGGAGGAGCCCTGTATGGCTTGGTGCAAGGCGGCATAGGTGGCGCGATAGGCGGGCTACTCTTTGGGCTCGTCTTCGGCGGCATGGTCTACCTTATGAAAATCTCCGGGATGGCGTCGGCCGCACCGCTTTATGCCACTCGTGATGAGATCGAGCCGGAGGTCGGAAAGCTGGCCGGCTTGCTCGGGTCCACGGGCGCAGCCTGACGGCCAGGGCGTTTGCGGTTCGGTTGCTGAGCGCCCGCTCGGCCGTCACCTTCCACGTTGGGCATCAAAGATGACGGCGCCTCTCGCACCGCCGCAACTCGACCCATCCGAGCTTCAGCGCCAGGTCTTGATCAACTTGGGAAGCTACGGGGAGCGAAATTCGTTCGAATGCTTCGCGTTACTTATGGGCAAAGCGCAGATCTTGGAATTCGGCCTGAAGAACCTGTTGAACAGGCGGTGTGGAATTGACGACGCGGAAATGGAGAAGTGGACTCTGGGAAAAGTAGCGTCAGAACTCGCCTCACGCGGATTCCGAGCGGACTACATCGAACTACTCAAGAGGTTCGTGAAGCAACGGAACTACATCGCGCACGAGATGCTGGCGAACAACGTCATCTTTAGGTCAATGGCCCCGTCCATGTCGGACCGGTTCGAATTCAAGCAGCTTAGCCAACCGGCTTTCGATCTCGAACAACTCCTAATAGTCCATGACTGGTTAGAAGAGCATGACGCATGGCTTCCCATCGTTGAGGCCCAACCGGTCATTGCAGCGGACGCTTCGCTGCCCGCTGAACTTCGGCGTTGAGCTGCTGCCCGTAGCTTGGCCAGACGACCGCTTCACGGTCCATAGCTGCCGCACGACGAGCTGGCGACGAGAGACCGCAACCAGCCTCCTGCTGCCACCCGACCAATTTCGGCTTTGGGCACAACGCTGCCATTCGCGGCGCTGCGTCTAAATCGGCGAGCTGACCGGGAGGCTCGACCTGCCCTGGTACCCGGAAGCAGCCGTTCCGACCAGCCGACCAGCCTCTGGCAAACGACGGCCAC